>NZ_JBHUFW010000004.1:0-1057656 GCF_042681545.1 Planococcus chinensis | reverse complement strand
ATGGCACGCGCAAGCAATGGAATTTAAAAAAGATGACCCCGGCACAATACCGGAGTCATCTGATCGCAGCGTAAGCTGCAGGGGGCTTTTATTAAACTGTCTAGAAAATGGGGCTCAGTTCATTGTTGTGCAACAACTAAGGGAGCTTTTTAGCGATGAGATACCAGTATTGAAGCAAGCCGAATCCTTTCGGCGGGTTGGATCGGCATAGTAAAAGAATTGTTCAACTCATCAATGCTGGGTGCTTTCAGTTTCTTCAGAAACTGTATAAGCGGAATTTTCCTTTTCCAATTTATATTGTTTATAGCCGCTGATAAATTCCGTGTATAGCTGCAGATAAGATTTCGCAAGGTGATCCATTTTTTGTTCTTCTTTGATAAGAGCATTCATGTCAACATCCTCCTTAGTATCGTTCCGCTTGATAGTCAACCAAACACAGGCAAACCGACTAATAACTTACCTCGACTGTTCCCACAACTTACGAACTGCGCATCTTATGGCTTAATGCAATCTTCCAGCATACGAAGAGACTCAGAAAGCCTCCGTGCAAATCCTTCTGGAGCTTCTACTGACTTCATTCGCAGGCAATACAAGCCCCGTTCCATGGACACCTGCTGTGAATAGCTTGATGGAAATAAAACCGGGTGCCGCAACAATGCCGAGGTAAAAATCGGCAGTTCTTCCGGCAGAAGAAAAATTTCCGCTTGGTTCACTGCTTCCCCATCTTGTTTGAACGGCCCGAAGGATACTAAAAGATCCAGCACTGTGTCCAAGTGAATGCTGGGGCTTTTCACCGATGGCATTTGACGCTTTTTCTGAAAACGCCATGTTCCTGAATGGAATTCAAGTTCTGCGTCCATCAGCTTGCAGATGCTTTCTTCCATTGATTCCCGTGCTTCCGTACCAACCACTGCGATCATTCCTTCCGTTTTTTATTGAAGCAATGCGCTCGGCTTGATAGAGATTGAAGCTGAGCAGTTAAAAACTATTATTCAGAAAAATCAATAAACAAATTCAACAAGACGCATCCCGAAAGCGGGACTCTTTGCTTAAAATCATTTATTTTTACCATTTAATATGGTTTTTCCTGTACCATTAGACTATTCCATCGTCTAAAAAATGTAAAGTGATATAGAATATTCTTTTAATTCAGATATCTTGGTTGCTTTTCTTCTATACTTTTACTTCAAGGTATTCCTTTATATTTTTAAGAAACTAAGTCATTTTTTGAGGAATGTGTATAAGGAGTCTAGTAAATTCTTATCATTCATCTTAATTAAAAGCATTGTGCAATAACATTTTTCATGAAGTTTTTTTGTGGGCGAATAGCAGCTGCCGCTTCACGATGAGCTTCTTCCTTCTGTAGAAAATCTTCATTTGCAAATGACTGACCTCAGTTCTCACTGCACTGGAGCATTTTACATGAAAGGGATCCGGAGAAATGAATGCTGGTTCCGTTACAATTTTGTCCAGAAGAACTATTACGGCTATAATGGAGTTGTACGAATTATTAATTGAGGTGATATTTTGAGAAGCGGAAATCCCAGCTTGAAACCAGAAGCATTTGAAAAATCCACTGATGCCGGCACAGGCCGGAAGATGACCATTCAAGGAACGGTCAATAAAACCTTCATACTATTGCTGTTGGTTTTGGCGACTTTCGTCTATTCCTGGAATCAATTCCTTAGCAACCCGGACAGTGCCATGCCGCTGATTCTCGTGGGTGCAATCGGCGGCCTTCTTGTCGCATTGGTGACAATCTTCATCCCGAAAGTTTCACCCTTCACTGCGCCCCTTTATGCACTGCTTGAAGGATTGTTCGTAGGGGCGGTATCCGCCCAGTACGAAGTGCAATACGGCGGCATCGTCTTTCAGGCCGTTTTGTTGACGATAGGCGTGCTGTTGAGCCTTTTGCTCGCTTATAAATCCGGCTTTATCAAAGTGACACAGAACTTTAGGCTGGGTGTTGTAGCCGCGACTGGCGCCATTTTCATCGTCTACCTGATTTCTTTTATCGGCAGCTTTTTCGGTTTTCAAATTCCGCATCTGCACGAAGCGACACCGCTCGGCATTGCCATCAGCGTTGTCATTGTCATTATTGCGGCTCTGAACCTGGTGCTGGATTTTGATTTTATCGAAAACGCATCGGAAAAAGGCGTACCGAAATACTACGAATGGTACGGCGCTTTCGGGCTTTTGGTGACATTGATCTGGCTATACCTGGAAATTCTGCGCCTGCTTTCTAAACTGCGGAGCCGATGATTAAAACGTCCTTCGGGGCGTTTTTTTGTTGCCTGATTTCACGTACCAATACAATTATCCGCAAAAACAGGCAGCAGCAGAAAGTGAATAACCTTTCCTGCTGCTGCCTGTTCGCTCATATAAGATCCGTTTTCTATCCCAACGGATCTTCTCCATACAGTTCCCATAACCGCGGAAACATTTTTTGAAGACCCTTTTCATCTCCTTCGTCCCATTCCAGCTCCAAATCCGGCTGTTCCTGTTCATCACCCGAGAGCTGGCTGTACATTTCCAAGTAATTTTCCATGTCTTGGCCTGTCTTTTCTTCAAATGCCTCGCAGGCAGCATAAAGAAAAGCTTCGAATTCAGGAACGTCACCGTCCAATTTTTCCAGATTGGGAATGATACTTTCAGGATTCCGGATGGCTTCCTCATATGCCCCTTTTCCAAGGAAAAGAAGCCATGCCCGGAAATAATCGAAGGAGTCGTCGGAGCAGCCGCCCATGATGATCCAAGCCGCAGCCCATAAATCCGATGTATATGATTTTATGTAATTCCGGTTAAAATGAGTGTCGAACTTGGTAATGTCGATCACCGATTTTTTCGCAAGCTTTCTAACGAGCCACTCGAGCTGTTCTTCCACGTCGCCGCCTTTTTGATGGGCCGTCTCCACAAGATCCCAGAATTGGTTTTCCGTCATGACGCCCACTTGACCCTCTTGTTCCCCGCTTTCCCGGTAGCCTTTTTTCAGTTTTGATCCGATCAGCCTGTTGGCTTCTTTCCAACAAAGTTCTCTTGAAGCGAACTCTTTGGTATTAATCGAACCTTGTGTCCCGATTTTCCCATATGAAACGATGAACATATTGCCTTGTACTTTGATTTTCCAAAATTTATTGGAAGTGGCAGTTATGCAAACGAGTGATTTTTCCAACTTTATTCCCCGATTCTTCTTTTTCTTGATTTTCATTTTAAACCTTGCTTTGAAAAGGTCCAGTAACTTTAAAACCCTCTTTGGACAAACCACACCATCACGTAGGTTGAAATGGTGATGAATGATGCGCGCAGGACCGTTTGCCAGGTTTAAATTCAAGTTCTTAGAGCCTAAGAACGACTAAAAAATGCTAAGCACACGTATAAGAATAAGTGGCGCTACACTATTTTGTCCATCAAAAAAGCACATAAATCCTCTTAGGATCTACATGCTTGTAAAGAACCACATCCACTTCACCATACGCATTCAGTACTTCAAAGCGACATTTTTAAGAATCGTATAATTGCGCAATGCCTCCAACCCTTTTTCCCGCCCGAATCCGCTTTTCTTATAGCCTCCGAATGGCATTTGCACGCCGCCGCCTGCACCGTAATTGTTAATAAACACTTGCCCAGCTCGTATTCTGTTCGCCACTCTATGGGCTCTTGCAGCATCTTTTGTCCAAATGCCTGTTACCAGGCCATAATCGGTTCCATTTGCCAACTCGATGGCTTGTTCTTCGGTTTCAAACGAAAACGCAGCGACGACCGGTGCGAATATTTCTTCCTGGGCTACATAACTTTTTGGATCCAAATTATCAATGACTGTCGGCTGGAAGAAAAAGCCGTTTTCCAAACCTGCCCTTTGTTCACGCTTGCCGCCCGTTAAGAAATTCGCCCCTTCGTTTTGGGCCACTTCCATAAACTCCATAATACGTAAAAATTGTTTTTCGTTTAAAATCGGGCCAAGATCTGGATCATCGACGCCCTTTCCGATTGAGATTGCTTTCATTTTTTCGACCACTTTACGAAGGAATTCCTCTTTGATGGAATGTTGTACCAAAAGCCGGGATCCGGCAGAACAGGTTTGCCCTGCATTTTGGATGATGGAGCGGACCACCCAATCCACTGCTTCTGTTTGGTCGCAATCTTCAAAGATAATGTTCGGTGACTTGCCGCCCAGTTCCAGTGTCACGGGCTTCACGTTTTTAGCAGCTCCCATCATGACAGCAGAACCGGTCTGGACTGAGCCGGTAAACGTAATATGGTCGACATCGCGGTGGTTTGACAATGCCGCTCCGGCTTCGCTGCCATACCCGGTTACCAAATTGAACACGCCTTTTGGCAAAGCGGACTTGTCAATCAGTTCTGCCAGTTTTATTGCAGTAAGGGGCGTGTCTTCTGCTGGTTTCGCCACTACGGTATTGCCAGTGGCAAGAGCCGCCGCCGTCGATCGGGCAAGGATTTGAAGCGGGTAATTCCAAGGGACGATATGCGCGGTCACGCCAATCGGTTCGCGAAGCGTATAATCGAGAATACCCGGCTGAACCGGTATCGTCTCCCCGAAAATCTTGTCTGCCATGCCTGCGTAGTATTCAAAATACAAGGCAGCCGCTTCTACGTCTTTTCGCCCTTGGGACAGCGGTTTTCCTGTATCCAACGTTTCCAGCATGGCAATTTCTTCTGCATCGTTCCGCAGTTCTTCGGCGATTTTATACAGAATGCGCCCTCTGTCGATTGGCGGAAATGTCTGCCATCCTTCCGATTCAAAGGCATTGCGGGCCGCTTTTACTGCGGCGTCGATATCTTCCGCCTTGCCTCTCTGGACTTTTGCCAAAGTTTCCCCGTTTGCAGGATTTTTCGTCTCGAATACTTCTCGTCCAACGCTTTCAACCCATTCGCCATTTATATAGTTCAACCGATTTTCAGTTTCCATTCTGCCACTTCCTTATTCTCAGATTCCGCGTCCGCCGTCGACATTGACAACACTGCCGGTCATCATTTGGGCTAAGTCCGAGCTTAAATAGACCGCACAATTGGCAATGTCTTCAGGAGTGATCAAGCGTCCTAAAGGTACGCTGCTCCGGAAGGTATTTTCTTTTGCTTCACTTTGATCGCCTCCCGCCGGAACAAATTCCGCCAGCATTTTGGTATCAGCGGGCCCTGGATTGATCGCGTTCACCCTGATATTATAAGGTGCCAATTCAATTGCCAATGCTTTTGTCAGTGAAATCGCCGCTCCTTTTGAAGCGACATAAGCATTCAGGCCAGGTCGCGGCCTGTCAACTGAAACGGAAGCGACGTTGATGATCGAGCCCCTGTTCTTTTGCTTCATAAATGGAACGACTGCTTTTGAAGTCAGAAAAACAGCGGTTGAATTGATGGCCATAATCCGTTCCCATTCTGCCAAAGAAACATCTTCAATGTTTTTAGCTGCTTGAGCCACTCCAGCGACATTCAACAATATATCCACTTGTTTATATGTATCCACTGTTTTTTGGACAAGCCCGTTCACACTGTCTTCATCAGTCAAATTCGCTGTAGTAACTAATAATTGATCCGGATATTTTTCCGCTAGCTCACCGATTGCATCCACATTGATGTCCACAGCGGAGACTTTTGCGCCCATTTCAAGAAACTTTTGGATGACCACTTGCCCCATCCCGCCGCCTGCACCGGTGATAATCGCTACTTTATTTGATAAATCCATATCGTTCCTCCTCTTTTAATGGGTAATCAGCTGTTTCTTCACTTCTTCAACGATTCGGTCTCCGACTTCCGAAGTGGTCGAGTTCCCTCCAAGGTCCGGAGTTAACACTTCACCTTCTTGCAGCACATTTTCTATAGAAGACACTATTGCAGCTGCCAGGTCGGGGCGCCCTAAATGCTCCAGCATCAAAGCAGCTGACCAGATTTGCGCAATCGGGTTGGCGATTCCTTTTCCAGCGATATCCGGTGCTGAACCATGAATGGCTTCAAACATCGAAGGGAAGTTCCGTTCGGGGTTGATATTGCCTGAAGGAGAAACGCCAAGCCCCCCCACTAATGCCGCTCCCAAATCCGTCAAGATATCCCCGAACAAATTCGAAGCGACCACTACTTCAAAAGATTCCGGCCGCATAACGAAATACGCCGCCAACGCATCGATAAAGTAACTTTCAAGCGCAATCTCCTCATAATCAACGGCTACTTTTTCAATGGCTTCATCCCACAATTTCATTGAATGAATGATGGCATTTGATTTCGTCGCGCTTGTCACTTTTGTTTTGTTGTTCTTTTTGGCGTATTCAAAGGCATACTTCGCAATCCTTTCAACGCCTTGCCTCGTGATAACCGTATTTTGAATCGCCATTTCCTGCGGCTGCTCCTGGTACAGCCGCCCGCCGATATTGGAATATTCGCCTTCCGCATTTTCCCGAAACACCATAAAATCAATCGGACTGCCATTTTTCAAAGGCGAATCGATGCCGGCCAATTTTTTGATGGGGCGCATATTGATGTATTGCTGGAATTGTTTTCGTATCGGCATAATCAATTGCCAGATCGAAATTTCATCCGGTACCCGGGCATCACCCACTGCGCCAAATAAAATCGCATCGAATTCTCGTAATTGATCCAAACCGTTATCAGGCATCATTTGACCGTGTTGCAAATAATATTCGCTCCTCCAATCGAAAAGCTTGAAGTTCACCTCAAAGGCATCATCCAGTTCCTGCAAAGCTTCCAAAACTTTCATCGCTTCATTTGTTACATCCGGGCCAATCCCGTCTCCCGGAATGACCGCTATTTGATATGTATCCATGCATCCGCCCCCAGATTAGTTAAGTTGAAATATTAGATTTAAATTATGATACTAAGCGCCGGTGCGTCTAAGGGTTAGGCGAAGTAAGAAGACAGGCGTTCTTTGCCTGGCTTCTTGCGGGAGCCATACCCAGAGCGGCCGACGCGGTTTTAACAAGTGATTCTTTTGTTCATCTTGCATAGTTATTCCAAGAAACCAGTCAAGAACAAGCTGATGCTCGGTATGAATGAAACAAGAAGCACATCAATCAGCATGACCAAAATGAAAGGAATAATGGCTTTCAATAAGCTTTCAAATTTGGTACCTGCTATATTCGCCGCCACAAACAAGTTGACCCCTACAGGAGGCGTAATAAAACCGATCCCCAAATTAACAATCATTATGATGCCGAAATGAACCAAATCGATTTCTAGAGCGCTGACAATCGGCACAAGAATCGGCGTCAGGATAATGATGGCCGCGGAAGTTTCCAGGAACATCCCGCAAATCAGCAAAATGGCATTAATAATCAATAAAGCGATGATCCAGTTTTCCGTAATTCCCAGTGTCAACTCTGTCAATTCTGCAGGAATCCGCTGCCGTGTTAAGTAATAGCCGAAAACGGAAGCCCCTGCGATGATGAACATAATGACCGCTGTGACCACTACTGAAGATGAAAAAATAGTGACCAAATCTTTTATTTTGATTTCCCGGTAGATAAAAAGACCCACGATCAAGCCGTAAACCACTGCCACAACCGCCGCTTCAGTCGGTGTGAAAATGCCGCCATATATGCCGCCCAGAATGATCACCGGCATCATCAATGCTAAAAACGCATCTGCAAATGCCTTTACAAAATCGACAAAGCCGAATTTTTCGCCGCCTCCATATCCTTTGATTAGCGATATAATATAAACCAAAATAATTAATGAAACCATTACAAGCAGCCCAGGAATGACTCCCGCTATAAACAATTCACTGACCGAAACGCCTGCTGCCACTCCATATAACACTAACGGTACGCTGGGCGGTATCATAATGCCGATGGTTCCTCCTGCTGCTTGGACAGCAGTTGAAAAACTTTTATCATAGCCTTTATTGACCATGGCGGGAATCAACAAAGCACCGACTGCCGCTGTAGTGGCCGCGGCAGACCCGGAAATCGCTGCAAAAAACGCACAAGCTACAATGGATACAATGGCGAGGCCGCCTTTGACACGCCCAAAAATAACATTCGCCAGATGAATCAAACGTTGGGAAATCCCTCCGCTTTCCATCAGTTTGCCGGCTAAGATGAAGAACGGAATGGCCATAAGCGGAAAAGAGTCAACGGAATTGAACATCCGCTGCATAATGACAATAAGGGATACATTGCCATCGATAAAAAAGACAAGCGCTGATGCCAATCCTAAAGCAACAGCTATCGGCACGTTAATCAAAAATAAAATGATTAGCAGCACAAATAATATGATGGCCATTTTTAAACACCCCCGCTTTTAAAGTCTTTACGGAACTGGGATGCCATATTCACAATCAAAATGAGGCCGCTTAACGGAATGACAGCGTAAATTATTCCCATCGGTATTCTTAATACCGGCGACAATTGAGACATGGATTGCATCGCTAAATCGGTTCCTTGAATCACCATCATTAGGAAAAAAGCAAGAGTGGCTATTGTCGAGAGGATATAAAGCGCCTTCCGTATTGGAATGCCGAATAGATTAACAAAGAGTTCCATTCCAATATGTGCTTTCAAAGACATTGCATAAGCGGCTCCTAAAAAAGTGATCCAAATCAAGCTGTACCGAGCTAGTTCTTCGGTCCAGGCAAGCGGGGATCCTAAAACAAACCGGAAAATGACTTGCAGGAAAACGACAGTCACCAACACGGCTAAAATAATATTTAGAAAGTGCTTGATTCCAATATTCATATAGTCAATAACTTTGCCCATGATTTTCCTCCGATATAAAAAAGAGAGAGCTGTCTCTCTCTTTAATTTTTTAGCCTTATCCAGTGTGTTTATTGCGCATCTAGAATCTGATTTAGCAAATCCTGATGTTCAATTTGCTCATATACCGGCTTAACTGCTTCCTGAAAAGGTGCCAGATCAACTTCTTCGATAATTTCTACGCCGTTATCTTTCAATGTTTGTAAAGACTCTTTTTCCATTTCAACGATCAAATCACGTTCAGCTGCACCTGCTTTTTGCCCTTCTTCTACTACGATGTCACGCAAATCCTCAGGCAATTCATCGTATGTTTGCTTGCTCATCATGTACACAGCTACAGAATACACATGGCCTGTCAATGTCATGTATTTTTGGTTGGCTTCATATAAACTAAACTGATCGGCAACAATTGCCGGGTTTTCTTGGGCATCAACGACTCCTTGCTGAAGAGCTGTAATGGCTTCTGTCCATGCCATTGGCGTCGGCTGTGCACCTAATGCTTCGAAAGCCGCAAGATGGATTTCATTTTCCTGCGTTCTGATTTTAAGGCCTTTCAGATCTGCTGGGGTATTGATTGGGCGTATCGCGTTTGTAATATGCCGATATCCGTTTTCTCCCCAAGACAAACCGATAATTCCGTTTTCTTCCATCTTCGCAAACAATTCATCTCCAATATCACCTTCTAAAATTTCCACTGCGGATTCACGGTCTTTAAATAGGAACGGAACATCGAGTACACCTAACTCAGGCACAAAGTTGGTAACGGGAGCCGTTGAAGAAACAACTAAATCCACAGTACCCAATCCCATGCCTTCTGTTAATTCACGCTCTGCCCCGATTTCGCTATTGGCGAATACTTCAATTTTCACTCGCCCATCCGTACGTTCCTCTACATTTTCTGCCATTTCCAAGAAACCTAGGTGGTAAGGATGGTCATCCGGCAGCGAATGTCCTGCCTGCAACGTGTAAACTTCATCCGAATCGCCAGTTGACCCGCCTTCAGAGCCGCCGCATGCCGTTAGCACCATTACCGCAGATAATGTTACCGAAAATAAACCTAATTTTTTCTTCATTTTATATCCCCCTTTTTGTCAAATCCACTTATCTTTTAATGCCTGTATTGCCTCTCGTTAAATGAATTTTGAAACCAGTTTATTTACAATGAAAGATTGTTCCTGCTCAATATCTATAACCTTTCCTTCAACCTTGTACTTGTGTTCCTGTATTAACCGATAAACCATATTTATGTATATGGCGTTAAGAAATTTGCTTTAAGTACATGCAGTCCTTATCAATAGGCCATGGAATTCGGCTTTCAGAACATCACAATATTATATGACTCGAAGGGCAAACTACAGTATGATTCCACTTTTTCATTGGTATCTATCCTTTCTTCATTATAATTATAGACCAATGTTTGCATAATTCAATATATTAAAAATATTTTTACATCTAAGGTTTCCTATATTTATCCTTTTCAAAGTAGCTCCTTGGCAATCGTCTCCTTCCGGAATCCAATATGGTCAAGCTTTCTGCCATAATGGCCACGTGATAAATGCGGGTCAAAATTGACCTATCTGTTTCAAAGTTATAAGGAACTACTTTATCTCCACTGTTTTGGGCTTCTTATGTGCCGCACCCGGACAAAGCGCTTGAAATCGCCAAGTCAGTCGAGCCTGTTTAATTCCAGGAAGAACAGAAAAAGAATCAAACTTTGAATGCGCGGTCAAACGAGTCGAAAGGCCATGGACAAAAATCCACTTGGCTTCAAGCGGAGATATTTCTATTTTTAACTCATGACTTAATAAAGAAACCCATGAATTCTCACGAGTAATTGCAAAAATTCTGGGTTTCTTATTATTTCATGATTTGCTTTCAGTCACTGATGATGGAAATCTTGTGGTTGCTTCCTGCAAGCTTTCCCTTATTCATATAAACTCGGCAGCCAAGTGGACAATGCCGGTACGAATGTAATGATAAGCAAGCAGACGATCATAGAAATCAAGAACGGTACGACTGCAACCGCGATTCGTTCAAATCGGACGCCCCCAACGCTCGATGCGACGAACAAGTTGACGCCAAGCGGAGGTGTGACAAAACCGATCGCCAAGTTGGCGACAAGGATGACACCGAAATGGATTGGGTCGACACCCACCTCCACTACAATCGGCAGTAGGATCGGCGTCAGGATGACAAGCGCCGAAATGGTATCGATAAACATCCCAACGACCAGCAGCAACAAGTTGATGGCAAGGAGGATGATCAGCGGATTGGTCGAAAGTGCCGTCAGGTAATCGGAAATTTCACCCGGTATTTGTTCGATGGTCATAAAATACGCGAATGAAACGGACAGCCCGATGATGATCATCGTTGTGGCATTGATGACAATTGCTTGCCGGAAACTCTCATACAAGTCTTTCCAGGAAAGCTCCTTATAGACGAATTTCCCTATAATGACTGCGTAGACTACTGCCACTACTGCAGCTTCTGTTGGCGAGAAGATGCCGCCGTAGATGCCGCCGAGGATGATCACGGGAATCAGCAGCGCCCATTTTGCGTCCCAGAAAGTGCGGGCAACGTCCTTGAATTGAAAGCTGGCTACTTCCCCCGGTTCAGGCTTGTATCCACGCTTCCTGGAAATCAGGTAACCGGTAATCAGCAAGCCTACTCCGATCAGGACGCCCGGGATGATGCCTGCAAGGAACATGCTGCCGACGGAAACGCCGCCGATGACACCGTAAAGGACAAACGGAATGCTCGGCGGTATCATAACACCGATCGAACCAGCGGATGCTGCAATTGCGGAAGCGAAGCCGCCTTCGTATTTGCGGGCAATCATCGCCGGAATCATGAAGCTGCCGATTGCCGCGACCGTCGCCGGGCCGGACCCGGAGATAGCCGCAAAGAACATACACGCGACAATCGTTACCATACTTAGGCCCCCGGTCATCCAGCCGACCAATGCTGAGGCAAGTGCGAGAAGACGCTTGGAAACGCCGCCTTTGCCCATCAATATGCCGGCCAGCATAAAGAACGGAATCGCCAGCAATGGAAATGAATCGAGCGATGTAAAGGCCTTCTGCGTAATGATGCTCAAAGGCAATGTGGTCCCGAAGTATATGGCGGTCAGGGCGGACACTCCTAGTGCCACCGCAATCGGAACGCCGATCAATAAGCAGACGAATAATGTTCCGAATAAGAGGGCTATTGTCATGCTGGAAGGTCGCCTCCCTTGTGCATCTCATAATCGCCTTGCCAAATTTTGACCAGCTGCTGGATCAGCCGGATGCACATACCGATTCCGCCGATCGGAATCGCCAAAAACGGAATCCACATCGGCAATTGCATGGCCGGGGTCACTTGGCCATTGGCAAAACTGCTCAACACCAGATCCGTGCCGAAATATGCAAGGAACAATGCCATCCCGAACCAAATCAGCAACGAGACCGTTTCTAAGATTTTTCTCGGCAATCCCTTGAACCGTGTTATAAATGCTTCTACGCGGATATGTTCACGCAGTTTCACCGCATAGCTCGCCCCGATCCATACTTGAAAAATATGTATATACCGGGCCATTTCCTCTGTCCAGCTTGGCGCGTTGGAAAAAACATAGCGGCCAACCACCTGGCCGAAAATCAATGCCACCATCACCACAAGCGTAAAAACTAGAAAGGCTTCTTCTGCTTTTTCGAATTTCTTAATCATTTCTGCACTTCCTTTCAAAAAACGAAAAATCAAGGAATTTCTTCCTTGATTCTTCACCTGTCTAGTCGCCTTATTCTTCGTTGGCAGCAAGCGCCTGATCGATCAACTCTTTGCCGATCTGCCCTTCATATTTTGCATAGACAGGCTCTGCAGCTTCACGGAACGCATTGCGCTGTTCAGTAGTCAGATCGTTTACTTGCATGCCTTCTTCTTTCAACAGATCCAAAAATTCTGTATCTTGCTGTTGCGCAAGTTCACGCTGTTCGGTACGGAATTCTTCCGACGCTTCCATCAGAAGCTCCTGAAGATCTTCCGGCAAGCTATTGTAGAAATCGTCGTTTACCAGAAGGGCCGTTGCGGCATATACATGTCCGGTCAACGTCAAATAGTCCTGCACTTCATAGAATTTATTGGTGTAGTACAACGAAATCGGACAGTCCATCGCATCATACGTCCCTTGCTGGAGCGCGGTATAAAGCTCGCCGAAGGCAAAGGGCGATGCATTCGCGCCAAAAGCGTTGAATGTATCGGTATGCAGCGGACTTTCCAATGTGCGCATTTTCAGCCCCTGCATATCTTCAGGCGTTTCAATCGGCCCTTCGTTGTTCGAAACGTGGCGGAATCCGTTCTCACCGAAGACCAGGCCCTTGATGCCATTGTTTTCGAGGTCAGCCATCAATTCCTGGCCCAGTTCACCATCCAACGCGCGGTAAGCGGCTTCGTTATTATTGAACAGGAACGGCAAATCGAATACCTGGAATTTGTCGTTGAATGACGCCATGGCAGCAACAGCCGGAATCGTCATTTCCACATTCCCCAATTGGACAGCTTCAATCGCTTCCCGGTCCGATCCGTAAAGCTGGCCGTTCGGATAAAGTTCGATTTTCAGACGGCCATCCGATTCGGATTCCAGCTTTTCCTTGAAAGCTTCCGCCGCCACATGGGACGATTGTTCCTCCGGCACCAAATGCGCCAATCTGATAGTGAATGTTTCACCGTCCGCTTCCCCGTTCTCTGAAGTGTTCCCTCCACTGTCCGGTCGGCCACAAGCTGACAAAATGAATAATCCGATGAGTAAAAGTCCAAGTAATTTTTTCATAGTACCTCCTAAGAAATGTATTTCAGCAGGCGGCTTTCGATATTGTTCAAATGCACCGCCAATTGCTGTTTCGCTTTGCTTACATTTTCCTCTTCGATCGCCTTGATGATGGCCAAATGTTCTGCATGTGCCTTTTCTGCGCTGTCACCGACTACATCCGACAGCAGCAGGAATGCCCGGCTGCCGCCTGTATTGATGCCTCTGATGAGGTCCTTCAACCGCCTGTTTTCGTGGCCATAACAGAGGAGCGAGTGGAATTCCTGGTCCAGATCCATGAATTCGACAAAATCCATGGCCTTGATCGCCTGCAATTGCTGTTCTGCATTCAGTTTCATTTCCTCTATGACACGCCATTGATCTGCTTTCGATAACTCTACAAGTCCGTGAGTTTCCAATATCCTTCGAAGTTCCATGATTTCTTTGACATCTTGGCCAGTAAACGCGGCGACAACCGCCGGTTTTGGTTTTCTTAATTCGATAAGCGTATCAACAGCCAGTCTTCTTAGAGCTTCCCTTAAGGGCGTTCTGCTGATCCCCAGTTCCATCGCCAGCTTCTCTTCCGGCAATTCTTCGCCCGGCTTCAATTCCCCGGTGACAATCAGTTTTTTAATGTACTCATATGCTTGTTCAGCCAATGTCGCTTTTTTCGCCAGCTTCTCCATAGTACCTCCTTTCTACATAATTATAATTTACAGTGTATCCTGTATACAGTAAGTGTAAATGAATTATGCAAGAATGTAAATTCAGTTTTCGGAATTCATTGAAAATATGGTCAATAAAAAAAAGCGTCCACAGCTGTGGACGCCCTTGATGCTATTTTCACTCCGGGAAGAAGTTGAATGTGTATGTTACCGGTGTAACCTCGTTGTTGTACGGGAAGTGGAACGTCAAATCAACTGATTCTTCGCTGAACAACGAAAGAAGGATCGCTTCTTTTGCTGCCTGGACGTCTTCAGTCGGTTTGCCAGCCTCATCCGCAATGACAAAGACTTCGCCATTCACTTCAATTGTGTCGATGTTCTGGTCAACCAAAGTTTCGAAGAAGCCTGTTCCGTTTTCCGGGATAGGAAGATCACCAGAACCTGTGATATTGAATGTATAAAGTTCGTTTTCATCAACTACCACTTCATAGCCGAATTCTGCACCAAGAGCTGCAAAGCCGTTCATCGCTTCAATGAAAGCGTCGCTTGCCGCTTCAACTTGAAGCATTTCTGCTCTGAAAACAAAAATTGCAAAATCGCCGCGCTTGATGGAGTTGTTTGTTCCGAAAGTTGTTGCGGATACGCCTTCAGTTACGCCGTTTGCCAATAATCCGGCAACTGCCTCAGCGTAGCGGCTGTTTACGTCCGTGAACGTCATGGATGATACGTCGCCTTTCAGGTTGTAAGCATCTGCATCACTCATCATCAAAGCGACTTCGCCGCGTGTGATGGTGTCATTAAAGCCGAAACGCGTGGCTGTTTTCCCGTTGATGATTCCAGCCGCTTTCAATGAATTGATCGCGAGTGCTCCGCGTGTCGGAACATCTGTGAAACCGGCAGAAGGTGCATCAGGATCCATGACATTCAATGCTTGCGCCAAAATGATAGCTGCATCTCCGCGCTTGATCGATTCGTTGATTCCGTAAGTTGTTGCAGTCAAACCTTTGGACAAATTCTGGTTTACCAAATAGTCGATCGCCAAATCGTAACGGTCAGGCACGTCTGTAAACGCCGCCGTTGTTACTTCATTAGCTGACACCATTGGCACGGTAGCTGTCGCAACCATAGCGACAGCAGCACCCGCTGCGATAAATTGCTTGTAATTTCTTGATTTGAATGGCATTCAGTAAATCCTCCTCCTTGAAATAGTAATTCCTATATTTACTAATTTAGTGATACTAATAGTAATATATGTAAATATAGGTTTACACTTAATATTACCCAATCCAATAGAACCATTAACAGAATAGATATGCCTATATTTGAAAGTTCATACGAAATGTCTATACGAAACATATTCCCTCCAACAAGAAGGACCACCGCTATTGCAGTTTCTATAACAAAATCCAACTCTCCCACAGGGCGGCGAGCGCGAAGAAACACTTTCATTCTCCTAAAAAGTAAAACTTGCTATAAGAAATTTGAATTGACGTTGCAAATCATCTTCAAATTTTAATAAAAAAGATGGAAATGAAATAGTTTTTAAAGCCCTTACCCTTTCAATACAGCCTGAAGGCGTCTGAAAAGCAGGAAAAGCAATGCTTCACTACATGGGCATTATTTTCAAGAAAGAGACTTTAAATAAAATCAATTGTTTCTTAGCTATTCAGTTTCCAATGATGCCTTTTAAAAGTAATTATTGTTTTGAGAAGGACTATGAGGATATTTAGAGAATTTATTTAATCAGCTTTATTTTTAACATGGTTTCTGTTTAGGGTTTGAAATCTGTTATGCGCAAAAATTTCTCGCTTGGGGATGCCCAGGCCAACATGGAGGTTTTCTTATGCAATATCTTTGTATGGGCTTTTTCAATCAGGATAAAATGGATGCTCTTCCTCAAGACGAAATAGATGCTATCATGCAGGAATGCCAGCCTCCCCTCGAAAAACTCCGTAATAGCGGCTCATTGCTGGTGGATGCAGGTGTTGAGAAAGAAGTGAAGATCTTGCAGCGGGTTGACGGGAAAATCCAGATTTTTGAAAATCTCTTCGCGGAACACAAAAGGGTATTGGGCAGTGTTTTTATTATTGAAGCGAGCAATTTCGAAGAAGCGATTCACATAGCCTCTATGCACCCGACAGTCCAAGTAGCCATAGGGGAACAGCTCGGTTGGGAAATAGAAATCCGGCCGATTCACTCCTTTGAAATGAAAGAATCAAAGAAACCAGCAGGCTGACCATTGCCAGCTGGTTTTTAATATGGAATTTGATGCACAAATGTCATGAAACAGTCTCTGTTTTTTAAATAAGGACCTCGCCTTGATTGCAAGTATATAATGGGACATATGTCCTTTCCCGCTCCGCACAATCCATATAAAGTAAACGGAAGAAAGGTGCGTGGCATTGATGAAAGGAATCTTATTTGCACTTGCAGGCGGCTTCTTTTTGACTTTCCAAAGCGTGGCTAATGCCACGATCAGCGGGCAGATCGGAACTTGGCAAGCTGCAGCGATGACGCAGATGACCGGCTTTGTGCTGGCGGTTCTGATTGTCCTTCTTCTTCGGGATAAATCATACAAGCAGATCAGAGGCGTCTCGCCGCTATATGCTTCCGGCGGCCTTCTAGCCGCCTTGGTATTGTTCAGCAATATGACTGCCGTACATCGGATGGGGGTTACCCTGACCATCGGCGTTTTTTTGATTGCCCAATTGGTTGCCGCAGTGCTTATCGACCAAGAAGGATGGTTTGAGATGAGCAAAAAGAAAATCGGCCGGACACAGGCCGCAGGCGTATTATTGATGATTGCCGGAGTTGTTGTGTTGAAGTGGTAAGGAGGCAAAGGATGGAGAAACAAATAGCTGATCATTTGGAAGGCTTCGGTTTGGCCGATATGTTTCCGCAACGGTTGCAGCGAGCGATGCGGCTGGAATCCTACGCAGCAGGAAAACGGCTGTTCACCCAAGGCGATACAGCCGACACGATTTGTTTTCTGGTCCAAGGAAAACTGAAAGTCTCGATGCTTTCCCCCGAAGGAAAACGGTTGATCCTCGCATTTAAATCGCCGTTCGATATTGTCGGCGATATTGAATATGTGCGGCATTGTCCATTCATCAATACGGTAGAGGCAGTAATGGATACGGTGGTAATCCGCATCCCTAATGAATTGGTACGGGCTGAAATGGCCGATAACACGGCCTGGCTGCAATTCCTGCTTGAAACCATCACGCATAAATTCGAAATGAAATCGCGTGCCATGAACTTTAACCTGCTTTATTCCGTTGATGTGCGCGTGGCCAGCTACCTGCTTTCCATGACGCCGGAAAAGCCGGTGATCGATTCGACATCGCTCGTTGATATGGCGGATTTGATCGGCACGAGCTATCGGCATCTGAACCGGGTACTGCAACAATTCGAACGGAACGGCTGGATAATGAAAAAACGCGGAACCATAACTTTGCTTGACCGCAAAGCGCTGCTTCGCCAAGCCGGACAGAATATTTACGAATAGGAGGAGCTCACATGGCCCTTGGCATTCTTTTAGCGTTGTTCGGCGGCACACTTGTCTGTCTGCAGAATACGTTTAATGCAAATGTAAAAAAACAGGTCAGCGTCTGGTCGACCACTGCTTTGGTCCTCGGACTTGGCTTTGCTGCATCGTTTGCCATCGGCATCGCAGTAGAAGGCGCCGGATTATTCCAATTTGAAGCGGAACCATGGTTCTGGTTCAGCGGAATTGTCGGTATCGGAGTTGTCACTTGTGTCACACAAGGCGTGCAACTATTAGGTCCGAGCCGCGCCATATCACTCGTCATGGTATCCCAGATTCTTTTCGGTCTCGCTTGGGATACGCTTGGCTGGCTTGGCCTCGAAAAAGTACCATTCACATGGCAAACCATGTTTGGTGTCTTGTTGATTAGCGGAGGGGTATTATTGTTCCAATTAGGGACGGTATTGGAGAAGTTCGCCTCGCTTAGGCGACGCCGTTCATTAGACAGCGTCCGTTGAACCGGCACTTTAGGGATCCATTAAAAGGAGCAGCGGACAGTGATCCGCTGCTCCTTTGCTTCTTTTAATTTAATTATACTTAGTTATCAAATTTAATGATCAAATTGGTCCCGTCGATCTGGACAGGGGCGGATTCCATTACTGTTCCCCGCCAGAACACCTTCACTTGATCTCCTTTTTCAAACTCCGTGTTTAATTGTTCATTGACCCACGGGATGGAAAAATAAGTCCCCTGTGCTTGAGCCGCTTTCTCTTCCAACAACCGCTGTATTTCATTTTTTGTTTTGTTTGCCGTCTCATGCTCCTTTAGCTCAATTATTAAGAGCCGCTCTCCTCCTTCCAATTCGCGCATATCTGCTACATAGCCTCGATCAACTCGTTGAAAGACATACCAGAATGCCGCAATGAAAAGTAGGAAAACAAGAAACCCAAAGAATATCCTCTTTAACATTTGTACCTCCTTTCAGGTTTTTTCTTTTACCCATTCATTAATTGCTGCAATTTCATCGTTCAGTTTCAACTCCAGACGCTCAACTTTCCTCTCTAGTTCTGCCGTTTTATTTTGAGCGGCTGGAGAAACACTATATGCCACGCCTAATCCGATGCCGAAAAGCGCACCGGCTGCTCCAAAAGTTATATAGCAATATTCCCCCTATTGCTATGTATAGCAAAGTCAAAGCCATCACCTCCATTTTTCTGCAATCGAATCCCCCCTTTTATACTTCCAACTGAGTAATCCGATGCCGCAAGATCTTTATTTAGCATAAATTTCGGAATAAGCGATTCCTCCAGCAATAACAATCACGAGGCTTAGAAAAAAGATAACCTGCTTCTGAACTTCCGTGATCCTTTCCTGCTGTTCATGCTGATTTCGCAGCAGCGAAAATAGAAAGAGCAGTACAATTGCCCGCCAAATCCCTTCAATCCAAATGATTTCCTGCTTTAAGCCTAAAAAGATATATCCAATCAATGAATTAATGATGATGGATACAGAGAAAAGCTTAAGTTTCTGATACATTTCGGCAAGATCCTTCCTTCCTGTGCGGCACCCAATGAATACTTTTTTCTTTAAAGGGTGGTAAAACTTCTCCTTAGGTTTTGAATGTTTCTATATCCCCTTTAGAATTCTAAAAACAGCTCCGACTATAAAAAATAATAAATTATAAAAAACGGCTTTTTGTGATAGACGGAACCATTCCTCCTGGAGCACCTTTTCATTCTTCTTCATTTTCCACACAAATTTACATATTTTATAAAGTTCAATGAATGATAATGTCCCAAAAATGATTACTCCTAAAAAACTGATTCCGATTGCTAACGATAATAAATTCAATTGATCTTTTCTCCTCTGATCATTTGAGCTGAAAACTAACTATCGGAACCGCTCGGTTTCCCATATATTTTAAAAGGATAAAGTTGGAAAATGGCCACCCGGCAGGATTACGAATTTCCTGAAATGCCTATCTTCATTTTCTTTTCCGGATAGAAAACCAAGGGAATAACCCCGACGAGTCATTCTGATTGTTTTACAGTAAAATAAGGCCCGCAATCCAACTCATGCGGAATCACGAAGGTCCACGCAAATTCCCTATCTACTACATAAATATCTTCAATAAAAACATCGAAATGGGCTACCAAATCTCCACCTTTTAACTCTTTTGCATTTTGAAGATAAAGAGCATTTTCTTCTCCGGCATAAAAGATGAAGCATTCTTTTTTATTCAGCCCGTTAAAGGCAGATATCGCTTTTCCCCCTCTAGTGCTAGCTGCTTTATCTAAGCTGAACACATTCCACATGCTCTGATGAAAACGAATTTTTCTCTTTTGGGAGTCGCTCAAAGATTGAGCGAATATGCCTTCCCACCTCGCGAGAAATTCATCTCTCTTTCCTTGCACGACCTGAGAAGGGATGCCTTTGAGGTTGAGAAGTTCTATTTGTTTTTTAATTAAGCTTCCCACTCCTGATCCCTCCAAGTGCAATCCACTTTAGAATCTAAACTAATCTTTATACCGATCTGAATTGCTATTGGTCATGTCTTTTCATTTTTAAATCATCTCATAAAGCCGCCTTCAGAATGGATGACCTGCCCTGTAATCCAGCCAGCCTCGTCGCTGGCCAAAAACTTGATGACCTTTGCGGCATCACTTGGCTTGCCTATCCTGCCAAATGGAAACATCGGCTGCAAACTTTGCGAGATCTCCGGCGTCATCCATCCGGTGTCAGTCGGCCCCGGGTTGACGGCATTCACCGTAATGCCAAGCGGGGCAATTTCTGCCGCCAATGTGACAGTCAGCGCATCTACCGCCCCTTTTGTGGTGGCATAGGCCAATTCACCAGGCATCGGTCCCTGGGACTGGCCTGACGTTAGGTTGATGATGCGGCCTCCAGTTTTCTTCTTGAAGCGCTTGGCAAACTGACTGCTGAGCAACGCGGTTGCACCGACATTCACTTTGAAATGCCGGTCCAGATCTTCTGCTGTCAGGTTCATATAATCGTTGTTCGTGGAATAAGCAGCGTTGTTCACCAAAATGTCCGGAGGTCCGATTTCCTGTGTTACCTGCTCCAGCAATCCATCCAGCCCATCAAAACGGGTCAAGTCCATCTCCACACCGGCCGCCTTCACCCCATATTGCAGAAGTTCTTCTTTTAGCCGATCAGGTTCAGACGCGTCCGAACCCCATGGCATCCTCTCGTCATAGGGCCCCCAATAAGTGAAAAAGACATGGCAACCGTTCATGGCAAACTCCCGGCAAACTGCAGCTCCTATTCCATCAAGTCTGCTGGCACCGGTCACTAAAGCTATTTTCCCTTCAAGCTGTGTCAATCCATCACCCCTTCTTCTGCTTGCTATCCTTTCGGATGCAGCATTCCATTATTTTATGATTTTGTACCAAACTTCTACTTGCTGCGCAGTTTCGAATGTCTTCAACTTTTCCAGGTGGATTTCATGCTCTTCAAGGCCATCAAACAGACGGATTCCTTTGCCCAGAAGAATCGGAGCGATCGCGATTTGCAGTTCATCCGCCAATTCCGCTGCAAGCAGCTGCTGGCCCGTGCTCGCTCCTAGCACCAGGACATCTTTGCCGTTTGCGGCTTCTGTTGCTTGGCTGATGGCGCTTTCAATGCCGTCTTCTACAAACGTGATGGTAAGCCGCTCGTTCTCTTTAGGGTGCTTAGCCGGCGGACGATGGGTCAAAATGAACAACGGCACCTGGTACTCATAGTGGTCCGCATAAGCGTCGGCATTTTCTGCCATATCGAATGTATGGCGTCCCATGACCACGGCGCCTGTGTTTTCCATTGCTGCTGGAATTCCTACGTGGGGTGTATAGCTGGCATACAGTTTCTTCAAATCCCTGTTGGAATCGGCAATGAAACCGTCAAGCGACTGGATCATGCCGAAATAAACTTTCCCCATTTCCATCTCTCCTTTAAAAGATTAGACTTCGAAGTCCGTTTGGCATATGTTTCTTGGGATGATATTAGGCTTAATGTGGATCTTCGCATAAGAAGTTAGTCCCTACTAATAACTTCAGCCTTCTTTTCCTTAATATACGATTCAAAGGCTTCTTTGGCTAGGTATTTTTCTAGAATACCCGAAAGAAGAACCGCACTTTGCGAGCAGAAAGTATTTGTCGGCTGAGGCTGTAAAAGGTTTGAACGAGTGGGCCAAACGGGAAAACACAGTAACAATTACATTCTCAAAAGAAGGGATGATTTTATGTCGAAAATTGCAGTGGAACAACCGTTTACTGACATTCAGCAAGCCTTGCGCAAAAGTGGCTACCAGGCGGACATGATTGACCAGCGTGAGAAAGGCTTAACGTACGATATCCTGGTCGTACGGAATTTGGAAAGCTATGATGATCTTCGTTTTAACGGTTCGATCATTGAAGTGAGCGGGCGGACAATCAACGAAATCGTAGATGAGGTTGAAGAGCGCCTGATGCGCGCTGGCAAAATCCAAGGGCGGGCGGATGCAGAAAAGAGCAGATCCGGAAGCGGATTTTTCACAGGCTTTATCAGCGGGGCGGTAATCGGTTCGGCAGCGGCCCTCCTCATGGCTCCAAAGAGCGGCAAAGAAATGCAGATTACCGTCAAGGAAAAATTAGCGAGCAGTGATTCAGGCTCAAGCAGTGAGAAGAGCGGAAAGCTGGACCAAGTCAAAGAAAAAGCTGCAGCCTTGGCAAGCCAGGCAAAAGAAAAAGCAACGGATGCTACTAATCAAGTGAAAGAAAAAGTTTCAAGCCCAAAGGATGGCCAAAGCACAACCACCGTCCAAAATGCCGAAACAGAACAAATTTCCGTAATCCCAAAAGAACCATACGTTACACCTCAGTCGCCGAATAAACCTAAATTCTAATTAATTATGAAAGAACCGTGCAGGCAGCCCCTCTCTGGTAAGCTGACTGCACGGTTTTCTGCTTCCGAATACATCAATTTTTTTGCTAGCCCGGAAGCACTTTTTCCTGGCAGTGAAGAAACACTCCGCTTCGGAAGAACGTTTGGCAGCTTTGTCCAACACTGCTAAAATGGATATTGAATGCCTAACGAATCAGTATAGGCTATTATTAATGAATATTAGGACTGCGTTGAACAGCGCCAGCTAAAGAGAATGGATTCAAACTCTACTAGTTTCAGAAAGCTGTATCTGGACAATGAACTGCTATTAAAAACACACAAAGACTGGAGTATATTACATGAACCATTTAAGCATTGAAAGCCGGCTTGCCATTCTTGAAGCGATGTTAAACGGGAGCCGCGTAGCGACCGTAGTGACCGATCCCCAACAAAATGACAACCCAATCATCTACACCAATCAAACCTTCGAAACCTTAACCGGTTATGCCCGCGAAGATGTTATCGGATTGAATTGCCGTTTTTTGCAAGGCGAGGAAACCAATCCAGCAGCCATCCGCCAGCTTAAGGAAGCGATCGCGACCAATGAAAAAACCACAGTCACGCTCCTGAATTACCGGAAAGACGGGACTCCGTTTTGGAACCGGCTGAACATTGAACCCGTGACGATTGAAGGCCGGCCCTATTTTATCGGTACCCAGACCAATGTTTCGACCGAAGAGCAACAGCGGGTCCTTCTCTCAGAGCAGGAGGAAGAAATCAACCGGCTGCTGCTGCCGATACTGCCGATCCGGGACGGACTGGCGGCCGTTTCGTTGATCGGCAAGATGAACGATGAGCGTTTTACGATCTTAATCAGCAAACTGAGTGAATTTGTCCAAAAAAATGCGACACAGCATGTCATCATCGATATTTCCGGCGTCATCTGGGAAGACCATCCCTTGGTCATCAAATTGAAGATGATCCAGGATGTGATGCGGCTGATGGGCTGCAATCTGTATGTCACCGGCCTTACGCCGAAAGCCGCAATCGAAATTGCAGGATTGCAGGATTTGAACGGTTCCCTTGTTACATTTTCAACCGTCCAACTCGCTATCCAATTCATCGAAACTGCTCCTCTCAAAGTCTGACATGGCCTTTAACAGAAAACCCCGAATGCGCTGCGGCGCATTCGGGGTTTTCTCCTTTTATTAATAAAAATGTCCACTATTTTTGCTGGGCCAACTGGATAAAGTTGCCGCATGTGTCATCGAAGACCGCAATGGTAACTTCCCCCATCTCCGTCGGTTCAATTGTAAACTGTACTCCGAGTTCTTTGAGGCGTTCATACTCCGTCTCAATGTTATCCACGCCGAACATCGTAGCCGGAATTCCTTCGGCAAATATCTTTTCCTGGTATTCCTTGGCAGCCGGATGGTTGTTCGGTTCCAGCACAAGTTCGGTTCCCCCTTTCTGCTCGGGAGAAACCACCGTGATCCATCTGAATTCCCCCATCGGCACATCATGTTTTTTAGCAAATCCCAATTTTTCAGTGTAAAACTGCAATGCCTTGTCCTGATCTTCAACGAATAAGCTTGTAACGATGATTTTCATTCAAATTCTCCCCTTCCTATTTTTAAAACTGATTTATCAAGGGCTACTCTAACCATCTCTTCAGCAAATCTTTGAGCGGTTCGCCAGTGAACATCAATACGCGGTACTTCCCTTTCCGTTCTGATTTCACCAAGCCGGCTTCATCCAACACAGCAAGGTGTTTGGCAATCGCCTGCCTTGAAATAGACAATGCATGCTTAGTGATGAGGCGCACCGTCAATTCATACAATGTCAATCCGTTGCGTTCCGTAAGTTCATCCAATATCAGCCGCCGAGTCGGGTCGCTGAGCGCTTTGAATACTGCATCATCATTTTTCATAACTTCATTATAAGCAACCAATAGGTTGCATGTCAAATTCGCAACTCCTTCCACCTACACTGAAACCTCTTTTACCGTTTGCTCGTTCCGTCTTCAATAAACCGTTTTCCGAACCAATCCCAGCTGCCTTTTCGGATTTCAATTTTTCATTCAGTCCAGCTTTCAGGATATAAAAAAAACGCCTTATTAAGGAGTTTGAGCTTGTAGACAAAAGAATAATTTTTCAAGTAGATGAATAAAACTAACGAAAGCTGTGTTGGATCCTCCACTCCAGGCGGACGCTTTCCGCGAGCTCGCGCCGAACTAACTCGGACTAGCGTCCGAGTGGATTTCGGCACTTCGCTATCCCGCTGGAGTCGCCGCCTTCCGTTGCGGATCCTGAAGCCTGCGGCTTGTTCCTGGTAGATTAAAGCAGGATCAGCGTTCTTATCTTATCTTATCTTATCTATTAGATACAGGTGACGCTCCCGACCTTGCTGGCCACGAGACTCCTTTGGAACCAGCTCGAGCTGAAGACCCTGGACTGAGCGTAGCGAGGGAAGCGGCTGAAGCCGAGCCCACGTAAAGCGAAGTGGCCAGCCCGGTCGGGCTTATAAATCCCTATTTATTCAAATCAGACTTTGTCTACAGTCTGAAACGCCTTATCAAGGCGTTTCAAACTTTTGATCTGATTTTCTTTTCCTATTAGCTGTGCAAGCGTGCTGCCTAAGACTGCCTCTCAGGACTGACGGTTAGAACTTCACCGCGCCTGCCTGGTCGCTTCTGCGAGCCAGCAGCATCAACGGGATCAAGATCAAGGACAGCAAACCGCCAAGGAGCGAAAGCGTCGTGTAGCTGGAGCCTGCCACCACCATTCCTGACAAGACCCCGCCGGTCGCACCCGAAAGGGCAATAAATACATCCACGGTCCCCTGGGTTTTCGCCCGTTTCAATGGATCAGTGGAGTCAACCACTTTTGTGGTGCCGCTGATCAAACCGATGTTCCAGCCGATTCCGAGCAATGCCAATGCCACAATCAGGAAGAACAGCGAATCCCCCGGCGCAAACGCAGCGATTGCGCTTGCCAGGACCAACGTCGCTCCGGACACTGCCGCCATACTATTCGAGCCGAACCGGTCGACGAGTATTCCGGTAAACAGGGACGGAAGGTACATCGCTCCAATATGGATGCCGATAACGAGTCCGATATCGGCCAAATCATGGCCATGTTGCCGCATATGCACCGGCGTCATTGTCATGATCGCAATCATGATCATTTGTGTCAGTACCATCAGGGTTGCCCCTGCCGCGATGCCTTTTGGATTGTGGAGTTGCGAATCGGCTACGGATGCTTCATCGTGTTCTTTCCGGTAGGCTTCAAGTGCTTTTGCGATCAGGAACGGATCAGGCCGGAGCAAAAGAAAAACGACTGCGCCTGCCATAAGAAAGGCAGAACCCGATAACAGGAAAGGACCGGACAGCACCGGAATGCCGATGGCTGAAGCCAACTCACCCATGACTCCCACCATATTCGGACCGGCAAACGCTCCGATTGTAGTCGCCACCATCGTGATGCTGACAGCTTTGGCCCGCTGGTTCTTGCCGGCCAAGTCCGTTCCGGCGTAGCGGGCTTGCAGGTTGGTCGCCGTTCCGGCACCGTAGACAGTCAAAGCGATGAACAAAAGCGGAATGCTGTTGAGTATCGCAGCAAGTACGACACCCAGTCCGCCGAAACCGCCGACCAAAAAGCCGGCAGTCAATCCGGAACGCCGGCCGAGCCGTTGGGAAAGCCTTCCAACCAGGAAAGCTGCTCCTGCTGAACCTAACGTGAAAAGAGCGACAGGCAGTCCAGCGAATGCATTGGTTCCAAGCATTTCTTCAGCCAGAAGCGCCCCTACTGTGATTCCGGCTGCCAGGCCGGCTCCGCCGAATATCTGGGAGAAACTGATAACCAGCAGCACCTTGCGATAGAGCTTTTTCAATTTCTCCGGATCGTTCAGATAACTGCGCACCGTTTCATCACTAATTCTCATGGTATATTCTTTCCTCTCTGTGGAATCGCTTCCATACCTATTTCTCAAAAACGCTTTTTCCAGTTCGCTTGACTCCGTTGTGCCAACGAAACTTTAGTTTTATGTAATGCGCAATGAATAACTTTACAAATTTCATTTTACATTATAAAATTCAACTATTCAATTGATTACTTTAATAGATAGGGGAGAATATCATGGAACCACGCGAATTCAAAGATTTCGTCTACGGACAATTTGCCCGGATCACTAAAGCCCTTTCCAGCCCACGCCGGTTTGAGATCCTTGACTATTTGTCCCAGGGACCGAAAACGGTGGAAGGTTTATCAAAAGAAACGGGCATGTCTGTCGCCAATACGTCCCAGCATCTTCAATCTCTGCTCGAAGCGAAATTGGTGAAATTCAGTAAAGATAAAAACTTCGTCTTTTATTCGTTGGCGGATGCCGAAGTGGTGGAAGCTCTCCACGCAATCCGCCAGCTGGCGGAAACCCGTTTTTCAGATATCGGCCAGCAGCGCAAAGACTATATTGAGCGGGATGACAATGTGAGAGTGGTCCACCTTGAAGAAATGCTGCAGGACCTCAAGAACGGAGACGCCATTCTGATCGACGTCCGGCCGCAGGAAGAGTATGAAGCGCAGCATATTCCGGGCGCATCGTCCATGCCGCTTAAGAGCTTGGAAGACCATCTCGCTTCCCTTCCGCGCGATAAGAAAATCATCGCTTATTGCCGCGGGCCGTACTGCCTGTTTGCCACACAAGCGGTCGAGACATTGAATTCATTAGGCTATGAAGCGTTCCGCATAGAAGAAGGCATCCACGAGTGGAATGAATCGTGCGTCCATTAACCATCTGCTGGACTGGACTAAAAAGTACGGGTCATGCTATCCGTTCCCTTAGCTGCATATAAATGAAAATCCAAAGGATACGAGACCTTTTCCGTTTCCTTTTCGAAGGTGAATGCAATGAAAGCCATCCAAATTGGCATCAAGGAAAACATCCTCAACTTCATCTTGCTGGTCATCGCCAATTTCTTCGTCGGTTCCATGGTCGGTTTGGAGCGGACGCTCCTCCCGATCATCGGCGAGGAAGATTTCGGCTTGGCTTCCACCAGTGCCGCGTTGTCGTTCATCATCAGTTTCGGCTTCTCAAAAGCTGTGGTGAACTATTTCGCGGGAGCCATTGCCGACCGGTTAGGCAGAAAAAAAGTCCTGCTGATCGGCTGGGCAATCGGGCTGTTTGTTCCGTTGCTGGTCATTTTCGCCAGTTTCTGGTGGATGATTGTCGCAGCAAACGTCTTTTTGGGCATCAACCAAGGGCTCGCCTGGTCCATGACCGTCAACATGAAAATTGACCTTTCCAAACCGGCACAGCGCGGATTTGCCGTCGGCTTTAACGAGTTTGCCGGTTACACCGGCGTCGCCGTAATGGCAGCCCTGTCCGGTTTTGCCGCTTCGGCCTATTCGAACCGGCCGGAGCCCTTCTATATAGGCATAGTTATTGTCATCATCGGATTCCTATTATCACTTAGCATTAAAGACACAGCGTCCCATATGAAAATGCAGGCAAGCTCGGCGAATAAAACCAAAGCCGTCTCTGCAATCGACGTTTTCAAAGATACGACTTTCAAAAACCGGAACCTATCCATCCTGACGTTCTCGGGGCTTAGCACCAATCTTAAAGACGGGATGGCTTGGGGTCTGTTTCCGCTGTTTTTTGCTGGCGCCGGCTTGACCGTCTCGCAAATCGGGATGCTGGTCGCCCTCTACCCTGCTTCATGGGGGCTTTTCCAACTTTTCACCGGCATGCTCAGCGACAGCATCGGCCGGAAATGGCTGATTGTCGGCGGCATGTGGCTTCAAGCCCTATCACTTTGGATGATCCTGGTTGTCGGGAGTTATGGCTGGTGGGTTTTGGGCGCAATCCTTTTAGGATTAGGGACAGCCATGGTCTATCCGACGCTGCAAGCTGCCGTCAGTGATATAGCTGAGCCTGCTTGGAGAGCTTCTTCTATGGGAGTCTATCGTTTCTGGAGAGATAGCGGCTTTGCTTTCGGGGCTGCTGACAGATATGCTGAATGTCAACTGGGCAATCGGAGTGGTGGCTTTCCTGCCGTTGAGCACTGGAATTCTTGCAGCGATGCGTTTAAATGAAACATTGCCGCGCTCTTAAGAGCTAGTCAGCCACAAATGTGACTTTATAGATAGAAGGGGCTGAAAGTTTAGTTGCAATGGAATCAATGGCAGTATGATAGTCTTCGGCCATATATGGCTTGTACCGGACGAATTCATCTGCCAAGCTTTGGATGTCTTTTCCTTTCCACGTGCTATCACTATAATAATCCTCGAGTTTTCTTAGGTACTTTAACTGGATATACACTTTATCAATCTCTTCAAACATCGAAGAGTGCATTTTTTCATCCCATGAAAAACGGGAAATTTCCTTGTTATTCCGGTCATATAAATAAGCATCTAAAGCCATTTGTTAACCTCCTCCTTATTTAGGAATTTATTTATGAGCAGCATAAGAACCTTAATTGGAGCAACTTCAAAACTAACTATGTATTTTATGATCCTCCTATTATTCGAATGCAAAATTAGAGCTAATTAATAAAAACGAACACTTGCGGAATGGCAAACAACTGAACACCAGCAATTGCTGTAATTCCTCTGAACGTATTTATAGATCCGAGTTGTTATTGTGGGGGAGTTAACTGATTTTTAGGTGCTTTTTTATTTTTTCTAATGCCTCTCCTGGATGCGGTTCATTTTCTAATACGACGGTTATATCCAAGATTTCCCTGTCTGTTAAGCGATTGATTTCCAGATTGTCGAATAAATAAAGCAGAAAAGCAATGAGTTCTCCCTCCGCATTGTCTCCAGAAATATTGAGATTCAGGACATCCCAAAACCATAATTCCACTTCTTCTATGCTGATCGTATTGTTGATATAATTTGTTAAAACTTTAAAGATGGCCGATCTAGTGATTTTCAAATCGTTATCCTCGGGGTCATCAAATATTATCTCCAACAGATTATAGAATATGGAATCCTCATGATAAGGTTTGCGAATAAATTTCGGGTCTACATTACCGATTAGATATTCTCTTTTTATTGCTCCTTTTACATATCCATCTACCAACGCTCGCAGTTCCGCTTCCATTCTGGCACTTCCCATCTCATTAAATATCAAGCACTACACACCATTTAAGGAGAATGAACTCATTCGGCCTAGAACGACCGAATTAAATCTTGTGTCCTGTTCCAACAAGATTAACGGCTTGATTAACCATTTCCTTAATCGAATGGGACCTCTCCAATTTTTTTTCAAGCTTAAGAATTTCACTCCAATCTTCACTTTCCTAGTTGTTTTTTTCTAATCTATCATATGCTAGTATTAATCTTTCTTTCGCTTCATTTGTAGCAATCGATGCATGTTTGCTTGTGCCATGATACATCTGTAAATTCTTTTTAAAATTGCTTCTTGCTTCTTGCAAAGAGTAATCCCCATTCGGTCCCCCTAAAATCTCCGTTGAAAAAGACTCATCCTGGTTACCGTCTTCCCAATCGCAAAGTCTGCAAATTTCATCCTGCCCTCTATTTTGCAAAGTTGGAATTCCACAACATGGGCATTTTTCTCTTTTCATACTATCCCTCCTTTAGAATTCATCTAATTTTAATCAACTTTATGGATGAAGCTTCTGATTTACTCATACTAAGGTGCCTTATCGGCAAGAAAAATATGGTGCATCTCTTTGTACATCTTATCCTTTATATTTACAGTTTAAAATGAACTTTTAAGAAAAATCATCTAAAATGAAATTCAATAAAATTTGATACAACTAAAATTGACTCATTGATTTTTTGTTGCAATTGCAACATAATTGTTTTATATTTATATTGAAGCTAAAAAAATGCTCATCAAGTAAATTACAAAGGAGCTCCTTATGACAGAGATTTTGCGCGAAATCGGGATGATTGCCCGGGCCCTGGATTCCATCAGCAATATCGAGTTCCAGGAAATCGACCTGACCCGGGGGCAGTATCTGTATTTGGTGCGGATCTGCGAAAATCCTGGCATTATCCAGGAACAATTGATCGACTTGATCAAAGTTGACCGTTCTACGGCCACCCGCTCCATCCAAAAACTCCAAAGCAATGGATTTGTTGAAAAAAAAGAAGATCCGCACAATAAAAAGATCAAACGGATCTTCCCGACAGCGAAAGGAAAAGCCGCCTACCCTTTTATCAAAAGGGAAAACGACCATTCCAACCTTGTGGCGCTCGAAGGATTCTCAGCTGCTGAAGCCGAACTGGCTTTCGACCTTTTGCAACGGATCCGGAAGAACGTGGAAAAGGATTGGGAATGGGTCAAGAAAGGCAACAAGCGAATTTATTAACCAAGAAAAGGAGCGGTTTTCCGAATGGCAATTACGGTAAAGAAATGTACAATAGAAGATCTTAGTGAACTGCAAAAAATCAGTAAGGTGACATTTACAGAGACTTTCGAGGAACATAATGCGCCCGAACACCTAAACGCCTATCTGGAGAAGGCATACAACTCCGGCCAATTGGCGAGTGAACTGGCAAACCCCTCCTCCGAGTTCTATTTTGTTTGCTATAACGAGGAAACCGCTGGCTACCTGAAGATCAATACCGGCGATGCCCAAACCGAACCGATGGGCAAAGAAGCGCTTGAAATCGAACGCATATATGTGAAGAATAAATACCATAAACACGGCTTAGGCAAACGGCTAATGGAAGAAGCATTCGACATCGCGGCACGCGGAATGAAAACAAAAATCTGGCTTGGCGTTTGGGAAAATAATGAGAACGCCATAGCGTTTTATGATAAAAAAGGCTTTGTCCAACAAGGATCACACTCCTTCTATATGGGCGACGACGAACAAGTTGATTTGATTATGGTCAAAACAATAACCCCCTAGGAGGCGCAGCATGTACATTCCAAAACACTTCAAGGTCAGCGACATCGAAGAAATCCGGGATTTCATCCAGCATAATTCATTTGGAACGCTCATCACGACTCGGAAAGGCAAACCGATCGCCACGCATCTGCCGTTGCAATTGGTGAAGAAAGAGGATGCCTATTATGTAACCGGGCACATGGCTTACGGCAATCCGCAATGGCGGACTTTCGAAGAAGCTGAAACTGTTTTGGCAACTTTCCAAGGCCCCCATGCCTACATTTCATCTTCGTGGTATGAGCAGGAAAATGTCCCGACATGGAATTACCAAGCCGTCCATCTTTATGGTCCAGCCCGCCTATTAAGCGGCGAAGAATTAAAGCAGGATTTGTCCATGCTGCTGGAAAAATACGAAAAGCATCGGGAAGAACCCGTGCTCTGGGATAAATTGTCTTCTTCCATGCTGGAAAAGGAACTCAAAGGGATTGTCGGATTTCAGATAGAGATCCAGGAAATCCAGGCTGCCTATAAACTAAGCCAGAATCGAAACGACAAAGATTATGTAAACATCATCGAGCAATTGCACAACGAAGAAAATCCGGATTCGGAAAGAATGGCTGATGTGATGGCATCAAAGGTACGCAGTGATACAGACTGAATGCGAAGAATGGCGGGATGCAGAAAAAAATTTTTCTGCATCCCTTTTTTATTCCCTTAGCAATTGTGTCCCGCTTCCATTGGAAACCCAATTTCCTGGAACTCTTAAATGCTTCTCAAAGCTTCGATCGGGCTAAGCCTCGAGGCTTTCCTTGCAGGGGCGTAACCAAAGACGATTCCGATTGTCATTGAGAATCCGAGTGCCAATAGAACAGTGGAAGGGGAAAGCAAGAAGCTGGTGCCCATAAATGCACAGATGGCAAATGCGGCAAGGACGCCGCATACAACACCGATAAATCCGCCGATCAGCGATAAAAAAGCCGCTTCAAGGAGGAATTGCTGCTGGATTCGCTTCGGCTGTGCTCCAAGCGCTTTACGGAGACCGATTTCTGCAGTCCGTTCTGTCACGGACACAAGCATCATATTCATAATGCCAATTCCGCCGACTACAAGTGAAATAGAAGCGATGCCCGCGATCAGCAAAGACAGCGTGGTGATCATCCCATTGATGGTCGACAGCATCTCTTGCGTATTCCTCAGTAAAAACCCTTCCTCCTGGTTCTTGAATGCTTCACGAAGCACTGTTTCGATGGCGAGTGTCGTTTTTTCCGATTGCGCAGAATCTACCATATAAACGTCGGCTGCCATTATATAATTGGTTCCGAGCAACTGCATGGATGTCGTATAAGGAATGATTACCGCCTCATTGATCGAACTGGACGAGAAAGCGTGCGATTGTTGAAGTGTGCCGATGACTATGAAATTCATGCCGCCGATTAACAGGTCTTTCCCAATCGGGTCTTGTCCATAGAACAATTCCCTGGCAATCGACGACCCGATCAAAGTGACTTTATTTTCACTTTGGATATCTAAAGGATTAATCCCTCTTCCCGTTTGGATCAGGTCTTGGTTTTTAGAAAAGTAGACATCATTTTTTCCGTTCACACCGACTTCTTTTTTGACGGTGCCATTGGCCGCTATCGAAGTGAAACCTGATACAGTCGGGGATACGCTGTCCACGTTCCTGATTTCTTCAATGCTTTCTATATCCTGATGCACCAGACCCATTTTGGAAGGCGTCCCGATGGCTGTCACGACAATCCGGTCCGCTTTAAAAGAGGCGAAATCGTTGGTCATGTCAACGGTAACCCCCTTGACTATTGTAATCAACGCAATGATGGAACCTACGCCGATAACAATGCCCAGGATTGTCAATGCCGAACGGATTTTGTTGTGGACGACATTCTTCCAGCTCATTCGCAGATTTTCAATCAGCATCTGGCCATCTCCTCCCGCAGCACGCCGTCGAGAAGGCGGAAGATCCGCTTAGCGCTTTTTGCTGTTTCAGGGTCATGCGTAATCATGATGATCGACTTTCCTTCTTCGTTTATCTGATGAAAAAGATCCATGATTTGCTGTCCCGTCTTTTGATCGAGCGCGCCAGTCGGTTCGTCTGCAAGCAGAATTGTCGGCTGGGTCACCATCGCACGTGCTATTGCCACACGCTGCTGTTGGCCGCCCGAAAGCTGATTCGGCCGGTGCTCCATTTTCCCTTCAAGGCCGACCCTAGCCAGGATGTCTTCTGCCAGTTGTTTCCGTTCTTTCCCATGGATGCCTGCATACACGAGCGGCAATTCCACATTGTCCTTTGCACTCAGCCGCGGCAGCAAATGAAATTGCTGGAACACAAAGCCGATTTCCGTATTCCGGATAGTGGCCAGCTCTTTTTCACCCAACTCCTTCACGTTTTGGCGGGATAAAATGTATTCGCCGCGGGTCGGCGTATCCAGGCAGCCGATCAAGTTCATCAAGGTGGATTTTCCGGAGCCCGATGGCCCAAGTATTGCTACAAAGTCCCCTTTGTATACCGTCAAATCAACCTCGCTCAAAATCGGTTGCTCTTCTCCACCAAGAAAGTAGGATTTGCAAATGCCGGTCATTTTTAAAATTTCCTCTTTCATGGTCTCCTCACCTCCAGAAAAGCTGTTCCAACAGCCCTTCCTCGTTCGGCTCATGCATGACGCTTTCTCCGGCTCTAACACCGCTTTTGACTTCCACCACCATCCCGTCATTAATGCCCGTCGAAATGCCTTTTTTCACCGGTTCCCCGTCCTTGGACGGCTGCAGCACATATGGCTTGTTGGCATTATCAAAGAAAATCACGTCCATCGGCAGCACAGTCGCGGCTTTGGCTTCTTCTTTGATGATTTTGACTTCTGTGCTCATGCCGATGCGCAAGTCTTCATCTTCCTCAAGATCAACCGCGACGGAAAAATAAGCAACGCCGTTTTCATTGACCGCTTCGTTGGAAATAGCAGCAATGGTTCCGCTTAGTTCTTTGGCGAATGCATTGATCGTCACTTTTATCTTCTGGCCGGTTTCCAGAAATTGAATGCTCATTTCATCGACTTTGACGTTGGTTTCAAGGTTTTCATAATCTACCAACTTTACCATTTCGGTGCCGGCTGCCATGGGCATATTTTCTTTGACCCCGAGTTGGGCAACTTCGCCGTTTATAGACGCTTTAATTTCTTCACCGAAAGCCGTGACCATTAGAACGTCGCCTTTTCGGACTTGGTCTCCAACGTTCACGTTTATGTCACAGATTTGCATGGGTTTATCGCTTAAGACCGTTTCCCTGTTTTTTGCGTCAATAATGCCTGGAAAGTTATGGAACGTCATAATATCTCTTGTTTCCGCAAGCTCTGATTGGAAAGCCACCGTCCCTTTCGGCATAAAAATAAACGCTCCCGCAACCGCTCCCGCCAGAATGACAGAGATTCCCCATATTAACCATTTCTTCTTTTTGCGCCTGTTCATAATTCCCATATCTTTCGCCCCCATTTTTTGGCGGTACAGCTTTTCCAAAATGCAGAAGCTTCATATCCGGATTTGCCCGGTTTAATATAGGTTATTCACTTTTATTTTAATTGATAAAAAAATGATCTTTTTAATAAATAATAGCCTTATGATATCACATAAAATCTAATTATTCAGTCTTTTTATGCAGGTTTTTTTAAACAGGAGATACGGATCGGTTTTGAAATCTTTTGGCCTATGCTTTGCTCTTTTAAGGTGGCCATAAGCTTTTATTAAGTAGAAATAAAAAAGCAGCCTGTTCGGCTGCTTTAGCGGTAAAGTGATAACGTTATGTGTTTTTCATGCATCGTCTTTAGTCACAAACAGCTTAAACGGACAGCCTCAGCCAAATCCTTTTTAGCCTGGTCGACAAGTTTTCCAATCATTAAATCTCCATGCAATTCAGGACGGCTATAATTAATGTTAAATTCAATGTCTTCTGTTCCATCAGTTTCAACCGTGGTCACACTAACCAATGAAGTTGCATCCAACAAGGTCTTGTTATCGTTCCATCCATGGATATCTTTTTTCCAGTAGCTCAGCCCGTCTGCTGTTTTACCGTGCTGTATTTCGTTATCCAGTTCAATCCATTGCCAAAATTTCATCCAATCTCTCGCTTTCTTTACTGTAAAGATATTTTTATGTCAAAAGATATAGCTATCCAGCTCGTTTTTTTGCCGCAAGTGATGGCGGAAATGCATTTCCACCAACTTCAGCCATTCCTCCGCATTCAGCCAGCCGAATCCGCCATGCCGTGCTTTGGTGTGCGGATCGATGGCATCGAGCTCCGTTTCCCAACGGGCCATCCGCCGAATCAATTCTTCCATCCGCTCGTTCAAGTCTGTCCTGCTGCCCGAATTGTCCGGAGGCGCATTCAGTTCATCCGGCAATCTGATTTTAACAGGCGGAAAACCACCGTTTTTGAATAATCTCTCGCCATATTCCGTTTTTCCGAGCGGCTGATCTTCAGCTGACCGGGAGCAAGTTTCCAGGTTATCCAGGTATTCGTGGGCGACAACAATCAGATGGTCATACATTTGCCCGACAGACCAGACCCCTGGTGAAGAAATGAATTTCAGCTGTTCATCTGAATAACGGCAAAGATCTTTCTGGAACTGCACAAGCAGTTTGGTTTCTGTCATATGGAAACTCCTTTGCTGCAGGCTTAAGAAACCTTTAGTGAAGTTTTGAATTGCCTCATTCAAAGATTAATAACAAGTGATTTTAAAAGTGGAAAAGACAATCAGCCGGATGGATTTTTCCACGAAGCTGCCGCCCGTTGAACGTTTGCTATTGCTCTTCTTCTCCGATATGCCTGTTGGCCCAATCCAAAATCCGCGGATAGGCGTCTGCCTTGAACCACGCTTCCGGAGCGAAAGTATCGGTTTCGCCTTGCGCTTTTTCTTCACGGGCGCGGGCCACTTTCAAGTGCACTCGGTCTTCGTCCCGCTTTTTGCCGCTTTTGTTTTCGTGCTCATAATGGCCGAACTCTTCTACAATCGCCCGGTATGCATGCAGGGCATCCTCTTTCTGATTGAACTTCCACGATTCCCGCTGGCCGGATGTGCTTAACTGCAAAAAATAATATGCCTCTTTTTCCATTGCCTCCACCTCCTATTACAAAATTTCGATAGGAAGCAGTAAATAACCTTTTATTGCAGCAATAATGATTTACCTTATGAAGCTAGCATTACCATCTCACATATTTCCGTTGAAAGCCAAATTTCCCTTCCGGTATTCCCGTTTGCCGTTTGAAAAAACTGCTTATAAACCGTGCAGGCCAAGCATAAAAATCCCCAGATATAGCAAATACGCCACCGGCAGCAGAATCAGGACAAGCGTTGACGCTTTTTTCCAAAACCCGCTGGAACTCATGAAAGAAACAATGGCGGCCGATAAATACCCGGCAACTATCAAGAAAATCCACCATTGCCCAATGTACTTTCCGACAAGCGACTGCAGGATCAGGAAAGTAACTAATAGGATCAAAATAGAAACGAACCCTAAATATTTTCGCAACGGTTACACCCTTTCCGGTTGAATCGATGCGGGTCAACCCGAATTCATAAATTCACCATACCACAGTCAATCAATGGACTTCCTAAAAAGAAATAAATCCACCTCCTTGGATCACAGCCTTATGTGCTAAAGCTGACGCCTGGTTCCTGAAATTGTTCCTTTATCATAGAAAGAACGCCCGCGAAAAGTGTCCGGCACTTTTGCGGGCGTTCTTTCTATGGCTCTATTCGTTGTCGAATGCAGCCTAATATCCCTTTTTATCGGGCGATCAAGCTATCTTCGATCCCCTGCATGACTGCGGCGACTTCAGCAGCTTCAATCGGTTCAGTGCGCAGCACATGGATTGTTTCTTCGTCACGCGTAGCATGATTCGCAATCTCCTCAATCCATTTTCCGGGAATCCCGAGTTCTTTTAATGAGGCCGGCAATCCGACTTTTTTATAAAACTCTTTCAGTTTTTCCGCTTCAGCCCCTTTGCCTTCAAGCAGCAATTGCACTAATGTGCCGTATGCCACTTTGTCGCCATGGAGCGCTGTATGGGATTCCGGCGCGATGGTCATGCCATTGTGGATGGAGTGCGCGCCAGCTGTACGGCCGAATTTGTCGCCAAAACCGCCGACCATGCCGCCGACCATTATGATGGTTTCCGCCACTCTGACGAATGCCTCTGACAGACGGCCCTTTTTTGCATCTCCAATGGCTGCTTCTGCATATTCGAACATTTCATCGGCGCAAAGCTTTGCGGTGTAATGGGCAATTTTCAAGGCAATTTGCGGATTCTTGAACCGGATGATTTGCACATCGGCTTCGTACCATTTTGCGATAGTGTCGCCGATGCCCGCAACCAGCAGCGGAACCGGTGCACCGAGCAATACCTTCGGTTCCACTAACAGCAGGTCGACGCTTTCCGGGAAGACCGTATAATGCGTCATCGTCCCTTCTTCCGTATAGATGACGCTGAGCGGCGTCCATGGAGCGCAGTTCGAAGCGAGTGTCGGAACGAGGACCAAAGCGGTTCCGGTTTCGTGAGCGACAGCTTTCGCAATATCGAGCACTTTTCCGCCACCTGCTCCGATAATGGCCTCCGCTCCTAAAGCTCTCACGATATCGCTGACCCGCGCAATTTCTGCCAGAGAGCATTCCCCCTGATACAGTTCAAAAGCGGTTTCGACTTTTTCCAGCGCTGGGAAAAACGGACGGAGCGCTTCCCATGATTTAGTCCCGGTCAAAATCAACGCCTTATTGATGTTTCTTGCGAGCAGTTTCTCTTCCAAGCTATCAAGGACGCGTGCTCGACAGACATATTCAGCCGGTGCGCCTTTTACAATGATGTCTTCCACAAAAGATCTCCTCCCTTAGCGCGTTGCCATCCATTCCGGTTTGCCGAAGCCTTTGAAATCCGAATCGATCAACGCTTCGAATTCCGATGATTCCACAATTTCCACTAAATCTTTGGCGAGCTCGGTGTCTTTGTTTTCGGTTTTCACTGCCACCAGGTTGCGGTAGCGGTCAGGCATATCTTCAAGCACAAGTGCATCCAGCAGATCCATATCAGCGGCAAGTGCAAAGTTGCCCGGAACCGCTGACAAATCGGAGCTTTCCACTGCCCGCGGCAAGCCGCCCGCTTCGATTGGCTGGAACACCAGGTTTTTCGTATTCGTCTGGATGTCCTTCTCGGATACGGTCAGTTCTTCAGCTGCCGGATCCAGTGTGATCAAGCCGTTGTCTTGCAAGACCAGGAACGTACGGGCTGCATTCACCGGATCATTCGGGATCGCAATGGTCGCCCCGTCTTTGATGTCTTCAAGCGAACCGAACACATTCGAGTAGATGCCCATCGGTGCAGTTGGCACCGTAATCAGCCCCGTCAAGTCCATGCCGTTTTCCTTTGAGAAGTTTTCAAGATAAACGGAATGCTGGAACAAGTTGGCATCGAGGTCGCCGTTATCCAAAGCATTGTTCGGCTGGATGTAATCGCTGAATTCAACGATTTCCACTTTATAGCCTTTTTCTTCAAGCGCCGGTTTGAACGCTTCGTTTAGCATATCGCTGTATGGCCCGGCAGTGCCGCCCAGTTTGATGGATTTGGAATCGGCGCTGGATTCTTCCCCGCTGCAAGCAGCAAGCAGTGTGAGCAGTACGAATAGTGCAGCTAGTAAGGCAATCTTTTTCATATAAGTTTCTCTCCCTTTTCTATCGTTTGTCTATTGCTTTTGACGTCCAATCCCCGAGTTGCTGAAGGATTTGGACGAGAACAATCAAAATGACGACCGTGACGATCATGATCGTGTTGTCGTAGCGGTAATAGCCGAAGCGGATTGCCAAATCGCCGATGCCGCCTCCTCCGACGACGCCTGCCATGGCTGAATAAGCGACCAGCGAGATGATCGTAATGGTGACGCCCTGGACAAGGCCTGTCTTCGCTTCCGGCAGCAGCACATCCTTGATGATCATCCACGGCGTGGCGCCGACCGCGACAGCCGCTTCGATGACGCCTTTATCGATTTCCCGCAAAGAGGTCTCGACGATGCGGGCAAAAAATGGAATTGCGGCAACCGATAGCGAGACGCTGGCTGCAGCAGGGCCGATTGTAGAGTCTACCAGCAGCTTTGTCAGCGGAATCAGCGCGACCAGCAGGATGATGAATGGGATGGAACGCACCATATTGACAATGAACCCCAAGACCGATTTGACGAACCGGTTCTCGAGAAACAGGCCGCGGTCGGTAACAAAAAGAACGATGCCGAGCGGCAAGCCGATGATGATGGCGATTGCCAAGGAGATGCCGATCATATACAAAGTTTCGCCGAACGCTTTTGAAATGTCCGGCCATAATTCCATCATATGCTGAAAATCAAAGCCCATTTCCAATCACCTCCACAGTTGCGCCCCGGCCTTCCATATAAGTGATGGCCCGGCTGATATTTTCCGGTCTGCCCTGGATTTCCATCAGGAACAGGCCAAGCGGTTTTTCCTGGATATATTCGATGGATCCATGAAGAAAGTTGCCTTTGACATCGAAATGCTGAACTGTGTCCGTAATGACGCCTTCGCCGGCGACTGCGCCTTTGAACTGTACTTTGATGACGCTCCCGGTGCAGGCCGCTAGTATCGGGGCCGGTACATCAAAAGACACGACCGATGAGATGAATTCCTTCGTCAATGCCGTCTGGGGCGAGGAAAACAGGTCGTAAACTTCACCTTCTTCAATCACCCTTCCGCCTTGCATCACAGCCATCCGGTCGCAGATTTCTTTGACAACATTCATCTCGTGCGTAATCAGAACGATCGTGATGTTCAATTCCCGGTTGATTTTCTTCAACAGCCGCAGGATGGACAATGTCGTATTCGGATCAAGCGCCGATGTCGCTTCGTCGCATAGGAGCACTGAAGGATTGTTGGCAAGTGCCCGGGCAATGCCGACGCGCTGCTTTTGCCCGCCGCTTAGCTGCGAAGGGTAGACATCCTTCTTGTCGGATAGGCCCACCATCTCAAGCAGTTCATCAACCCGTTCGGCCGCTTGCGCTTTCGGCAGTTTTGCCGCCTTCAAGGCAAAAGCGATGTTTTCAGTGACCGTCTTCTGGCTGATCAAATAGAAATGCTGGAAGATCATGCCGATTTTCAAACGCGACTGCCGCAGTCCTTCGCCTTTCAATTGGGTAAGGTCCACGCCGTCGATTTTGATTTCGCCGCTTGTTGGGCGCTCGAGCAGGTTCATGCAGCGGAGCAAAGAGCTCTTCCCCGCTCCCGAGTAGCCGACAATACCGAATACTTCGCCTGCCTCCACCGTTAGGGAGACATTGTCCACACCCGTGACGGTGCCTTTTTTCGTCTGGTACTCTTTCGAAAGATTCGTGATGCTGATCATGGCGGTGCTCCCTCCTTTTTAGGCCAATAAAAAACGCCTCTTCCATTAAGAAAGAGGCACCGAATTGGATTAGGCTTATCTCTCAGAATAGATTCATTCTGCAGGAATTAGCACCTTCCCAGATCGCTCTGGAGGTTGCTGGACGTCATAGGGCCTGTCCCTCGGTCTCTCTTGATAATGTTCCATATGTAATTGTTTTTAGCTTGTACCCAATAGTAAAGAACATTCAGCCCGCTGTCAAAGCTTTTTTAAAATTTTTATTTTTTATTCAACCGAAATTCAATTCCTCGTCCACTCTGCCAATGACCATATACGCCGATGTCCCGTTGAAATAATAGGCCGGCTGATTTCCGGCATCGGCCCGGCAAATCGCTGATGGAATTTCAATTTCCCGCAATGCCTGCATCATTCCCTCAACGGCTTTGGTGAATGTCGGACCCGTCACGCCTGTCATCACATGCGTATCCAAAAAATACGCTTTGGCATCAAGTGGCTTCATTGGTTTTTCCGCACAGCTATGCAGCAATAAATGCTTGAGCAGGAACGCATGGGCAGCTGGCAATTTTTCGCGGATGCCATTATAGATCAATTCCGGGCCGTCCGTGTTGAAAAAAAGGATAATGGTGTCTTTCGGATCCTTTTCAATAGCTGCAACAACCTGCGCATGCCCGCATTGAACATGTTCATCCGCCGAAAGGATACGGTAAGCGGAATTCCGGAGTTCATCCGTGCAGCGGCAGAGTTCTGTGAACATTTCCGAAAAGTCTGCGCTATCAAGTGCAGTTGAAGAAACGGAACTTGCCGCAAACGCCCGGCTGCCGATATGCAACGAGCTGCTCGACATGTGCTGCAATGCACGCTTGACCTGATCGGCATTCAGTTGATAGGCGTTCTCCGGGTAACGGGATTGGTTATCCAGCGCTTGCTGCAGCTGGCAAAGAGCTTCGGCGTGCATATGCTGCTGGTGGAACAGCCCGCCCAGGCGGTATGCCGCTAGCGGATTCACCGGGTCGTATTGCAGCACTTTTTTCATAGCCTGTTCGGCTGCATAGCGCTTATTGGCATCGTTGGATGCCGCCTGGCCGCAGTAGCACAGCAGATAATTGATCAGTTTCTGCTGGATGTATGTATAGTAATGGGCATAATCCGCATCTTCCGCCGCTAATAGCTTAAGATGGTTGTGCATTGCATCATAAAGTTCAATCTTGGAATAATCCAAATCCCCTTGGGTATTTTCAGCTTGAAAGTGAATCTCCTGCTCCAATTCTTCTAGTTCATCCAAACTTATGTCATGATATCGCATGTTCTTCCCCCTAAATAAAAAAAGACCGCTGTATAACTTTGCTAAATGTTATGGTGGGATAATATAATTGCGGTACAAATACTATTATTAAGATATATTTTACATTTCTAACAAAGTTATATCATTTTCATGATACCAATCCTTAATTCGATACACAATATGCGTTTTATTAATTTTTTGTAAAAGGAATTTATTTTTTGAATTTCAGTTTCTTGTCGACCTTCATTGAATTGTCTAAGGACCGTTCTACTGGCAAAACAAGGCATGCGTGCTTGTTCAAATAAAATCTATAAAACCGGCAGAGGTTTGGACACAATGCCATAAACTGCCGGTTTCTATGCTTTAGGACATTTAATTATGCGATTTGATTTAAAGAATATATATAACCGCTAGTCTGCAGCAATGAAAAAATCATTTCATCCGACTTCCGCTTCTCCTTGCCGTACATTTTGTGTAATTAAAAATGAAGAACAAAATGTTTAGATGAATTGGTTTGTAGAATCCAATGCTTTGTTTTGCCAGATACATTTCTTTAACGGAAAACGAAGGCGTCAGTTTTAAACAGAATGATTCATGAAATGCTTAGGATTTCGCAGATTCCACTTTTCAAGCAATAACTCCACATGCCCGTCGGCCGTAAAGAAAACATCAAGATCCGTTGCGAGCGCAAAAAAACGGGCCGTGAACACTTCCTCCCCTCCATTGACAAAAACTTCAATGGCACTCGTATCCAGGAATATATGCAATTCCTCAAGTGTTTCCAAAAAACAGCTTCGGTTTTCTACCATGCCGTCTAGAAATCGTTTGCGCACCAACGTCAACCGCTTGGTCTGTTGATCGTAAGAAATGATTATATTTTTGCGGATTTCAATTTTTATATGCCCGGCCAGGTTCTGCAGGAAATGGATCTTCAGTTCCTCTACATTCCCCGAAAGTTCTGGCCACGTCTTTGTTTCATTCTTTAAGCTTGAATGGAATGAAAGCCCTTGTGCTTCCCGCAACTGTTTCAGTTCCGGCACTGGCTTCTGAATGATCCTGTCTTTTCTCAGCTCTAATTCACGCGGCATCGTCAAAGCATGGACCCATCCTTTTTCGATTGTGGGCAGGTGGGATTCCTGTTCCCCTGTGATGCCCATCCAGCCAAGCATGATCCGCCTTCCTTGCTTATCCTGAAACGTCTGCGGGGCATAAAAATCAAAACCCCGATCCAACTCTGTAAATTCACCATGCGGGAACTCAGTTGTTCCAACGTTCCATCTGCCGACAAAATAGCCAGACTGATGCGCATTATGGTAAAAGGAATTTTTCGCTTTCAACCCTTGAGGGGAAACGATGAGGATGTCTTTTCCACCGAGCTCAAAAAAATCCGGACACTCCCACATATAGCCGAAGTCCATCAATCCATTGAAGCGGTTTCCAGCTAAAATCCCTTTAAGATCCCATTGCTGTAAATCTGTCGAAGCAAAAAGCACAACGGCCCCTTCTTCATAAAATGTTTGCGCCCCTACAACCATGTACCAAGTGCCATCCCTTTTCCAAACTTTCGGATCCCGGAAATGAGCCGTGTATCCTTCCGGCAGCAATACAACAGGCCCTTTCTTTTCAAAATCAAATCCATTGCTGGAAACGGCCATGCATTGATAAGTCTCAAATTTGCCATTTCCGCGTTCCACATGCCCCGTGTAAAACAAGATCATCTTCCCATCAACTTCAACCGCACTCCCAGAAAAACAGCCGTCCTTTTCATACCATTCACTTGGGACAAGCGCCGGCTTGTGTTCTTGCCAATAAACAAGATCCTGGGAGGTCGAATGGCCCCAACATTTAGAGCCGTGCGCCGTACCAAACGGATTCCATTGAAAAAACACATGATACATGCCTTTGTATTGGATCAACCCATTTGGATCGTTCAACAAACCGACCGCCGGCATCAAGTGGAATTGAAGCCGATGCGGATCGCTGTTGTTGTTTTTTTGATACGCTTCGATCGTCTGTGCTATTCTTTCAAACCAGTTGAATTGGACCATGATAATCTCCTATTTTCATCATTATTAACAAGCATAACGCCTATTAATTAAAAATTCCAACTAATTGGTCTTGATTCGGCTTCCCCGGTTGTCCACGTGCCAGTCAAGCACTCACTTGCTCCCAAGTTATGTGTTGTCCCCCTTTACATCCCCCAGCCCTTCCGCTAAACTAGAGCCATCGGGGCAAACCCCGGACACAAAAAACTGCATACCGTTTTCTGCACTAGGGGTGCTTATTTTAGCTGAGATGCAAGCGCAAGCTTCGATCCCTTATAACTCGATCAGGTTAGGACCTGCGTGAGGAAGTGCGGCACATTTCTGGAAAACTCCTTTTTTGGGACGCTTATAGATTATGGCTGCATCTTCGCGGATGCGGCCTTTTTTGTGGACTTTTTTAAGGAGGAATCTATTCATGGAACCATTGTACTGCGGCACAAGCCCGATTGTCGGATTTCGTTTTTCTTTGCACCCGATGTCGGGAAACTTTATCAAGATCATCAAAGGGGCGTTAAATAGGACGGACACCTCGAATGTCTGGATGCATACGGACGACGTTTCAACCGTCATCCGCGGCAAACAGAACCAGGTTTTCAACGTGGCCAAAGCGATCGCGCTCCATGCGGCAAAAACCGGCGAACACGTCGCCCTTTCCGGAACGTTCTCGATCGGCTGCCCGGGGGACTCGGAAGGAGATGCCTATCTGGAAAAAAGCGACGAGCTGCCTAATCAGGACGCCACTCCTCAATATGTTTCTTCCCAGTTCGCCTTATACCCGATGAACAACCCGGCGTATATGGAAGTCATCTACCGGGAAATCGATCGTGCCAAAGCGCATGGCGTCTTCAACGAATCGATGCATTACGCAAGCGGCATCCATGGCGACATCCACGATGTCTTCGCTTTCTATGAAGAGTCGTTCACCCATGCGCGCTCAGAAGAGTACCGCCACCTTGTGATGACGCTCTCGATGAGCATCAACAGCCCGTCGCACGGAGGGAATGCGCATGCTTAAAAACTGGAAGTTAAAAGAGATCGTCTTGATGTCGCTCTTTGCCATCGTCTTCGGCATCGTCTATTTGGTGTTTGTCCACGTCGGAAATATCTGGGCCGGATTGATCGGCCCGATTGCGTATGAATGGATGTTCGGCATCTGGTTTATCGTCTCCATTATCTGCATGTACATCATCCGCAAGCCGGGTGCCGCTTTGATGTCAGAAACCATGGCAGCGGCAATTGAAGTGCTGCTCGGCAACGCCATGGGCCCCCGCCTGATTTTATCCGGTGTGATTCAAGGGCTTGGCGCGGAGGCGGCCTTTGCTGTGACCGGCTACAAGCATTTTAATCTGGCCGTCCTGATGCTTGCAGGGGCAGGTTCTGCCGTCTTCAGCTTTGTTTATGGCTTCTTTGTTTCGGGTTATGCAGCGCTCGATCCGACGTTCGTCGCCTGGATGTTCACGCTGCGTGTGTTGAGCGGCATGATCATAGCGGGAATCGGCGGAAAATACCTTTCGGATGCCCTGCTGGCGACCGGTTCCCTTCGCGGCTATGCCATTGCCCGTATAGAAAAGAGTGATGCCAATGCATGATGCCGTCTTTTCACTCGACAATGTCCACTTCCGGTTTCCCGATTCAGGCCAGCGGACGCTCGACGGGATTTCATATGAAATCTTCCGAGGCGAGCGGGTTGTCATAACAGGTCCGAGCGGTGCCGGCAAAAGTACACTTCTGTACTTGCTGAACCGCCTCTATCCTTTGAATTGCGACGGAATTCTAAGCGGTTCCATCAAACTCTTCAACAAGCCATCTGAAAACTACGCACCAGGGGAAATCAACCGCCGGATTGCAACGGTTTTCCAGGATCCCGATTCCCAATTTTGCATGCGTACGGTCGAGGAGGAACTGGCATTCACTCTTGAGAATCTGTCCGCTGTTGCTGAAGCCATGGACGCGCGGATTGCAGGGGTGTTGGAACTGACCGGCCTTATGGAACTACGCCATGCAGTGATCCAAACGCTGTCTGGCGGCATGAAACAGCGGGTGGCTACAGCTTGCGCGCTGATTATGGAACCTGAAGTCCTGCTTCTCGACGAACCGTTGGCCCATCTCGATCCCTTCACCGCCAAGCAATTTGTCGACTGGCTTTCCGTCCTTCAGAAAAGACACGGGCTGACTGTCGTAGCTGTCGAACACCGGCTGGAATTGTGGGAAACTTTTTTTAGCCGGGAAATCGTTTTGGACAGAGATGGTGCTCTCATTGCAGACGTTCCTTTCCGTCCGAGATCAATTTATTCCTTTCCTGTGCGTCCCTCTGTTTATGAAGATTTGCCGGCGCTACAGGCCGAAGCGATTTCAGTAAAAAAAGAAGGCCGGCTGCTTTTAGCTCCCCTTTCCTTTAAAGCAGCACGCGGCGAAGTGGTGGTCATTGCCGGCCCGAATGGCAGCGGAAAAACCACTCTCTTAAAAGCGCTATGCGGAATCATTCCTTTAACGGGCGGCCGGATCATCGCACAGAAAGTGGGTTACGTGCCCCAGTCACCCGAGTTTTTATTCATCGAATCTTCCGTAGAGGCTGAGCTCGCTTTTTCCGGAGCCTCCACCCAGGCAGAAGTGGAAGAGCTGATGGAACGGCTCCATTTGACGGATATCAAGGAAAGTCATCCGTTCTCAGTAAGCCACGGACAAAAGCGGCGGGTCGCCATTGGCGCGATGCTCGCTGACAAGCGGGACGTGCTTTTAATGGACGAGCCGACTTCCGGGCAAGACTTTGCCGCGCTTATGGAACTCTTTACTTTGATCCGTGAACGCGTCCAGGAGGGTGCCACGATTTTGATCGTGACTCATGACATGGAATTTGCAGCGGGGATTGCAGATTCGGTTTTGCTCATCAAAGACGGAATGCTGACCGGGAAATTCTCTGCCGAGCGGGTCTGGGCGGATGAATCACTCATGCAGGCGCACCAGCTGCTACAGCCGAAAGGAATGGTGCAGCGTGAAAAATCTTTTGCATGAAATGAATCCGTCGGTGAAGTTTGTCGTTGTGACAGCATCGATGCTGGTTATTGCCTTCTTTTTCAATCCATGGACGCCATTCCTGTTCTTTATCGGCATCCTTCTTTTGCAGGTTCTCTTGAGCCGGATTCCATGGAAAAAATGGACGCTCTTCATGCTCCCTTTCGCTTTTGCTGCATTCGGCTATCTTTGGACTGCTGTCGTTTTCGGTGTAGGAACTCAAGATGAAGTGTACTTCTCTGTTGCCGGGTTTGAGGTGGCCAAAGAGCAATGGGAGACGGCTTTGTCGCTGTCCGTTCGCGTCCTGGCTTTCTCCAGCTTGTCGCTGTTATTCGCTTTTACGACCGATCCGGTAAAATTTATCATGAGCCTGATGCAGCAAATGAAGCTTTCGCCAAAACTGGCTTACAGTGTCATGGTTGCCTATCAATTTTTGCCGCTATTGAAAGAGGAATTCACCCAGCTCCGTGAAGCCCAGCGGCTCCGAGGCGCTCAAATCAAACCCCATTGGATAAACCGGTTGCCTGCCTTCCGCCGCCTGCTCATCCCGATGCTTGCCGGCGCAGTAAGGAAGGCAGAGCGTGCCGCTTTTGCCATGGAAGCCAGAGGTTTTACCGGAGAGCGTCGCAAAGCTTATTACCGCCCTGTTCATGTAGGGCGGATCGATTTCTGGCTGGCCCTTCTGTTTCTCTTCGTACTGGCCGGCAGTTGCTTAGGCGGAATTTATATTGATGGATGAGTGCAATTTGAATGTATCCAGTTTGATTTTCTCATAAGATTTCAGCCGCTTCCCGGCATCCATTTTTCGGGAACGCGGTTTTTTGTTTCACTTTTTTTGTTACGGTTTTTGTTTTTCAGAAATTTAACCTTATGTAATTATGTACATTTATATCTTTTTTTATTGATTGCCCGCAGCGAGACGGCAGTTTTCCTAAATGATTTCGCTTCTACCGTAATGGGTATACATCAAGCAAGCACTTTTTTCTATTAGCAAGGAGGCATTGGCATGATTGAATGGGACTTGCTTGACGAAAAAGATGACCGGGTCTATCTGGCGTATATGACCAACCGCCAAGATCCCTTTGTGATGTTTGAACGGGATTTCGGCCAAATGATGGACCGTGCTTTCAAGGAAATCTATGAAGGCTATACCCACCTTTGGGCAATGAAGCGGGTCGGGGTCATTTTGCCAAATAAAATCTGTTATTTCCCTGACAACGAACTGCTCATTGAACCGTCTGTCTATGCTGGAGCTCCGAAAAAAGAAGTATACATAATATTTTTATTTTCAAAGAACTCACCTTCTTCCCCGTTCATGTATGCTAAAGGGCTCAAGTCCGGATTTTACAGTTCGTTTGAATCCGCCGCAGAAACCGGTGCCCGTTTATTGAATTTAATGGCAAACACGTATCCGGAACGTGAGTTCAAAGTATTGTGCACAAAGCTGCTCTACGACTTCCTGTGGTACAGATAGAGGACGCTTCATGACCCATAAATAAAAAGCGACAGCCGGATTGGAACCAATCCGGCTGTCGCTTTTCTCCCTCTACATTGCAGAAACGCTATAAGTGAACTCGTCTTCGTCCATGGCGTCTACTCCATTGTCCACATGGACAATCGTGCGGAGCAGCAGTTTCGTTTTCGCGTTTTCAACGATCCAGCGCTCATCAGGCACGATTTCGAATTGCTGCATGAGCGTCCCTTTCGATTTCAGCGTGCTGACAAAATCCAGTGACTGTTTTGCCACGACATTCTCGATCAGCTGGAAATCGCTGTCGTCCCGTACTTCATCAATTTGCTTGACGACATGCAATTCGACGTATTCGATCTTCTGGTCGGTGTCGCCGCCGGTGATGTAAATCGTGCCGTTCAGCGTCTCGCCTTCGTTTAAGTTCGGCCTCTCCACCACTGTTTCAACGGTCAGCGAACCGATTCCAATTGAACTTAGAAACTTTTTGAAATTCATAAAATGGAAACCCCCAGATCATAGTAATCTTCCTATACCACCATAGATTTCTTGTTAAACCCTCAAAGCAGCTCTGTGTAGTCATATTGGTTCTCAAGGTTGTTCTCATGTTTATTATAGCGCCGTTTGAACAATTTGTAGAGATGCGAAATCAATACACGGGCGAGTGCATACATCGGAATCCCGAGGATGACGCCGGCAATGCCGAACAGCGACCCCGCTGTCAGCAATACGAAAATGATCGTGACCGGATGGATGAACAGCGTCTTCCCCATCACCTGCGGGGAGATGAGATTCCCTTCAACAAGTTGGACCACCGTCCAGACGACCGCCAGCTTCACAAGCATGAACGGCGAAGTCACGAGGGCGATAATCGCTGCCGGCGTTATGGCAATCGCTGGCCCGAGATACGGCACTACGCTAGTGACCATCGCCAGGACGCCGAGCAGGAGCGCGTAATCCATTCCGATAATCAAAAAGCCGATATAGACCATGACGCCGATGCAAAACGCCACGATGATCTGGCCCTGGATATAGGCACCCAGTTGCCGGTCCGCTTCGCCGAGCACTTCCCTCGTGTCGTCACGGAATCTTGGCGGCAGGAGCTTCACAAAATACTCCGGCAGCTTCTCGCCGTCCTTCAGCAAATAAAAGAGGATGAACGGCACGATGACAATCGACAGGATGACACTTGTGATCGTCGAAATGAAACCGGTGATTCCTGTGATGATGCTGGCAATTGTCGCCTGGAGTGTATCAGCGACATTCGCCGGCAAGGTGGCGATCAATTGCTCAATATCAAAGCTTGATCCCCGGTAATAGTCGCCGACAATGGACGTCCGGAGAAAAGCGTCCAAGTTGGTCAGCAATTGCATGAAGTAATCCGGGAACTCCATGATCAGCTTTTGGAACTGCTCCCGGAGAAATGGCAGCACCAGGACAATCAGCAACGTGATCAAGCCGATGACCCCTAGGAAAATCAGCAGGATTCCCCAAAGCCGGGGGATTTTCGCTTCTTCAAGCAGCCGCAGAACAGGCCGCAGCAGATAATAGAAAATGAGCGCAAGGACGACCGGCAGCACCACCGTTTTCATGAAGACGCTGAGCGGATTGAAGATGAATGACACTTCCCGGAAGATGAAAATGACGAGCCCAAGCAATACAAGCGCCGTCAGTGTGAACAAGGTGTTCGTTCCGCCTAGGAAACGGATAAAATTTGTCGAGAAAAGCGATTGTTTTTCGGGTTCCACCAAATCTCCCACTTTCAGAAAAATATGAACTACTTCTATAGTAGCATAAGTTCAGGTCTGCTTAATGGAGTGGTTGTGACAAAAATTCAGCCAGCGCTTGGCGGTTCTCTTCGATATCGATTTCGAGGACAGCACCGGCATCCGGATATCGTGCATCCCAGTAGCTTCCTTCAACAGGGACCGTCAGACGGCCGATGTCGCTTTTTCCGCCTTTAGCGAGTTCGATGGCCAGTTTCGCGCCTTCTGTTGCCGGCAAGTCTGTTTGGACATAGCCTTGGACCGCCCCTGCCAGTTTCGGATATTTCGGGATTGCCGAAACATTGATCAGCTCGTCTTTCAGCGCAGCAACTACTTGCTGCTGGCGGCGTACGCGCCCGAAATCGCCTTCGCTGTCAGCACGGAACCGCGCATAACCGAGAAGTTCCTTGCCGTTTAGCGTATGGACGCCTTGTTTCAATGAAACGCCGATTTTTTCGGACATGTCTTTTTCAACGTCAATTTCCACGCCGTCCGGTGCGGCTATATCAACCATGTGTTCAAAATTCGCAAAATCGATCATGGCAACATGATGGATCTCCAGGCCGAACATTTCCCGCAGCGTGTCCGCCAGCAAGTTCGCGCCGCCCAAGTAATAAGCCGTATTCAGTTTATACGATTGATAGCCCGGGATGTCGGCGTAAATGTCGCGCATGAACGACGTTAATTTGATTTCGTCCGTGTTTTTATCATGCGACATCAGCATCATGGTATCCGAACGGGACTGTTCTTCCCCACGTGAATCCACACCGATGATCAGGATGTTCTGGAAATCCCCGTTTTCTGGGTCTCCGTCGAACTCCAAAGTTGGTTGCTCTGTATTTTCAGCTAGCTTATATCCGCTTTGAAATTGCAAAAATACGTAAATTCCCACTGCTATTACTGCTAAGAGCAGCAGCAGTAAGATGCCCCGGAAACGGAACCGCTTTTTTTTGCGCCGTTCCCTTCTGGCTGGCTGTAGTTCTTCTTCCATACTATACACATTCCTTTCTGCATCTTGCTTTACATTGGACGCTATTTCACTAGAAGAAGTTTCTGCAATCCCATTATAATCATATTTATTGTCTGGAAACAGGGGGAGTGGTAAGATTTTTCTATTCCACTCGAGAGGAGCAAACCCACCTATGACCCAAAAAGCGACATTTGCAGGCGGCTGCTTCTGGTGCATGGTCAAACCGTTCGACCAGTTTGACGGCATCGACAGCGTCATGTCCGGCTACAGCGGCGGCCACGTCGAAAACCCCACATATGAACAAGTAAAATCCGGTACGACCGGACATTTGGAAGTGGTCGAAATCACTTTCCAGCCGGAGGTATTTCCTTATGAGCAGCTGCTTGATATCTTCTGGCAGCAGATTGATCCGACCGACAACGAAGGCCAGTTCCAGGACCGCGGCCCTTCATACCGCCCTGCCATCTTCGTCCATAACGAAACGCAGCGCGAACTGGCGGAACAGTCCAAGCGGGACCTCGATGCAAGCGGCCGCTACAACAAGCCGGTCAACACGGAAATCCTCGACGCCGGACCGTTTTATCCGGCCGAAGAGTACCACCAGGACTATTATAAGAAAAACCCGGACCATTACAAGGAAGACCGTGCGGCATCAGGCCGTGATGAATTCCTGGATTCCGTATGGGACAAAAACAGCGTGAAAAATTAAATCACTCCAGCCGAACAGCTTCCCTTAAAAGGATCCTGCTCGGCTTTTTCATTCGGATCCATTGGGCTGATGCAGGCGGCCTCTCCTGCCAAAGAAAAAGCAGCTGTCCAAAAAAAACAATACTGAAAACCAAAGGAGAAAAAGCCGCGCTTTTTCTCCTTTGGTTTTTCCATATTCTATAAACGGCTGATGATCATCGAGGCGGCGAGCAAGGTGGACGAAAGCACTTCGGAAAATTTGTTTGCAGCGAAGCAGCGAAGCGACGCAGAGACAGGAGCATCAGTTTTGCCAGTGAGCCAGCGGAAAGCGTCCGCCGCAATGACCTGCAGTCCTTCTAGGACAGCCCCTTCTGAGTTGTGCTTAACGGTGTCCATTGACGATCGGCACCAAGTCGATCAGATCCCTGATTTCATATGTCGGTTGGACCCCGGCGTGGTTCTCTTTTCCGAACGGATTGAACCAGCAGGTGTCGATGCCGTAATCCGCTCCGCCTTGGATATCGGATGTCAGCGAATCGCCGACAATCAGCACCGAATCTTTTTCCGAAAGGCCGAGTTTCTTGAAGGCATGGTCGAAGATGCCAGCGTCCGGTTTCTGGAAACCTGTTTCTTCCGAGATGATGACGTGCTCGAACCGCCCTTCCATCGGCGAATTGAGAATCCGCTCTTTTTGCACGCTGCCGAATCCGTTTGTAATGACGGCAAGCCGGCAATGCGACAAGCTGGTGATCAGCTCTTCTGCTCCCGGCATGAGATGCGTTTCTTTTCCAAGATAATCAAGATAGGCTTTGCTGAAGGCCTCTGCACTGATATCGAGCTTGTGCTCGCGGAATAGCCGTTTGAAGCGTTCGACGCCCAGTTCCCGCAGGGCAATCCTGCCCTGCTCCAAGTCATTCCATAGCACAGAGCTGATTTTCCGGTAGCTGGCATGATAATCGGAAAAACCCGTCGGCATCCCGTGGTCGGAAAAAGCATTGTGTAGGGCCGCTTTTTCGGATAGCTTGAAATCCATCAAGGTGTCATCGATATCAAAAAGGATGGTATGGTAATTGTTCATGTGTACATATGCCTTCTTTCCATAGATTAATCGTTGTCGAACCAGCCTTTCCATTTGAACCAAGCCGTCATGCCGATACCGAGTATGAGCATGATGGCAAGGACGATGAAATAGCCGTTTTCGGCCCTCAGTTCCGGCATATTAACGAAATTCATGCCGTAAACGCCGGCAATGAACGTCAGCGGCATGAAGATGACGGTGATGACCGTCAGCGTCTTCATGATGTTGTTCATGCGGTAGGAGTTCAGCGATATGTAGTTGTCGCGGATATCAGTCGCCAGTTCCCGGTTGGAATCGATCATGTTGCTGAGTTTGATGAGGTGGTCATGGACATCCTGGAAATAGGCCCGTTTCTGCTCCTGGAAAATGAACCGTTTCGATTCCAGGATCCGGTAAACCAGATCCCGTGTCGGCACCACGATCTGGCGCAGCTTCAAGAGCCGGCGGCGCACTTCGAATGTGTCTTCCATGATTGACTTGTCGGCTTTTTTAATCCGTTCGGAACCTTCGATGGAAGCAAGCCGGTCTTCAAGTGTCTCCACCAGCGGGAAAAATGCATCGACCATTTCATCCATGATCTTATAAGCCACTTCCAGCGGTTTCAGATGGTCTGTTTTGTCCAGATGCAGGAAATAATCCCATGCATAATTGACCTCATCAAGATCTTCGAAATGGAACGTCACGATGAAATTCTCTCCGAGGAAAAAGTCGACTTCATTCGCTTCAAGGTCCTCCGCTGTCAGGGAGTGCATGACCATGAATGTCGTATTGTCGTAGTATTCCAGTTTCGGGCGCTGGAGCGAATGGATGCAGTCTTCGATGGCCAGCGGATGGAACCGGAAATGGCTGCCGAGAAGGCTGATTTCATCCGGCGTCGGAATATTGAAGTCGACCCATTGCCATTTCATGCCCGCCAGCTCTTCTAAAGGCGGATCGATGACAACTTCGTTTTGTTGGTTCACAGCTTGTATCCGTATCATGAAAGGCTCCTTGCAGGTTGTTTTTTATTTAGTATAACGGCCAGTACGGCGAGTATGCCGATATAGCCCAGTAAAAGCAGCAGCGTGATGTCGTGGCTGCCATACCTATCGTATAAGAAACCAATGAATAATGGCATGGCGCTTGATATGATATAGCCCCCCGACTGGATCATTGCCGTCCAGCTGTTGACATCGTCCGCCCGCTTGTTTTCATCAAGCGGCATCAATAGCGCGATCGGGAAAAGCCCGCCAAGCATGATGCCAAGAAAGACTGCAGAAAGCCAGATCGTCCCTGACCCTCCGGCAATGAGCAAAATGAGCCCAGATGCACCGGATGCAAGCGACACCAGCGTCCATAGCAAACGGCTCGGAAATTTGGAGAGCAATGCCGGAATCGATAAATTCCCGACCAGTTGGACGGCAGTCATGACGGTCAAAACCGCTCCGGCAGTCAGCACATCCATGCCTCTTTCAATGGCAATCGGGGCAAGCCACGTAATCAGCGAGAAAAATAGCGCGGACTGAAAACCGAAAAACAGCAGCATCAGCCACGCCCGGCGGTTGCGCCATGGCGATACGACGGCGGTTTTCTCTAGGTCTGCCTCTTCTTCCGCAGGCTGTTCGATCCGCTGCCACAGCACGATTGCAAAAAGCGCGAGGACGCTCCAGCTTGCGAGCGCAAGCGGCCAGCCAAAAGCGGCATAAAAGACGCCGGTCAAGCCGGAGGCAAGCGTGGCCCCCGCGCCCATGCCGAAAGAATAGACACCGATCAGCGAAGCGGTGCGGGTCGGGAAGTTTCGCTTGATCAGCGCGGATAAAAGCGGACTGATCACGGCAATCGCCAAGCCGATGAAAAACGAACTGGCCAACAGCACCGGGTATACCGGCAAAACGCCGCGCAGGGCTGTCAAAAGGCCGATTGCCGCGATCAAGACCGTGATGCTCCGCTTCATGCCGATCTTCCGGTTGAACACAATCGCCAGCGGAGCGAAAAGCCCCATGCAGAACACCGGAATCGATGTCAGGAGACTGATTTCGCTATTGCTCAGCGAAAGATCGCTGCGGATCGTCTCCAATAACGGACCGACCGACGATATGGCCGGCCGCAGATTCAGCGATACGAACAGGATGGCGATCACCATCACTCCGAGTGCGGATTTCTTGCCTTTGGATCCCATATTTCATTCCCCTTTTTCTGCTATGTACACAAACTTGTGTTCCCCGCCCCGATTCATTAAAATGGAAATGAAAGGCGGGCTGACTCTATGAAACTCGTAAACTGGAGCTATGCGAAACGCTATAACATCAAAGCGATTTTTGATGAATTCCCGCATGTGGTTGTGCTGTTCCGGCAAATCGGCGGCTATTATTTCATCTTTTCGATGAAAGGGCTGACGAAAGACCACATTCCCACAAGGCGGGATTATGTTCGCATGGAATACCTTCTTAATAAAGATCTTGGACTTCTTGAAGCTTACAAGGAACGAAAACATAAGCAAAACGCATCAATGCATTAAGTTTATCTTAGACTGCGTTTGAATGCTATCGATTTGGGTGCGTTTCATGGTATACTCATCTTATTGTGAAATTTGGGAGGTACGAAGAAAATGATAGCAGTAAATGATGTAAGTCTTCGCTTTGGGGACCGCAAACTATTTGAAGACGTCAATATCCAATTCAACCCCGGCAATTGCTACGGACTCATCGGCGCGAACGGTGCCGGCAAATCGACGTTCATCAAGATCCTTTCAGGTGAACTTGAAGCGCAATCCGGCAATGTTTACATGGGATCCGGCGAGCGGCTGGCCGTCCTGAAACAGGACCACTTCGAATACGAAGAATACGCGGTGCTAGAAACCGTGATCATGGGCCATAAAAAATTGTACGAAATCATGTCCGAAAAGAATGCCATCTATATGAAAGAAGATTTCTCAGATGAAGACGGCATGCGCGCTGCTGAACTCGAAGGCGAATTTGCCGAGCTGAACGGATGGGAAGCGGAATCCGAAGCGGCTATTTTGCTGCAGGGCCTTGGAATTTCCGAAGACCTGCATGACAAGAAAATGGCAGAACTCTCGGGTTCCGACAAAGTGAAAGTGCTCCTCGCACAAGCCCTGTTCGGCAAACCGGATGTCCTTCTTCTGGATGAGCCGACCAACCACTTGGACTTGAAAGCCATCCAGTGGCTGGAAGAATTCCTGATCAATTTCGACAACACAGTCATCGTCGTTTCGCATGACCGCCACTTCTTGAACAAAGTATGTACGCATATTGCCGACCTTGACTTCGGGAAAATCCAGCTGTATGTAGGGAACTATGACTTCTGGTACGAATCAAGCCAATTGGCGACTCGCCTGGCGAGCGACCAGAATGCGAAAAAAGAAGAGAAGATCAAAGAGCTTCAAGCATTCATCGCCCGGTTCTCCGCGAATGCTTCCAAATCGAAGCAAGCGACATCCCGGAAGAAAATGCTCGATAAGATCGAGTTGGACGATATCCGCCCTTCTTCCCGTAAATATCCGTTCGTCAACTTCACGATCGGCCGCGAAATCGGCAACGACGTGCTGACGGTGAAAGACCTTAGCCAGACCGTTGATGGCAATAAATTATTGAACAACATCAACTTCAATATGAACAAAGAAGACAAAATCGTCCTGATCGGCGATCCGCTTGCAAAATCGGCTCTTCTCCGCATCCTGGCGGAAGAAGACGAGCCGGCTGAAGGCATGATTCGTTGGGGTGTTACTACATCACGCGCTTACTTGCCGATCGACAACTCGGCTTATTTCGAAGGCAGCGAGCAATCCTTAGTGGATTGGCTGCGCCAGTATTCGCCTGAAGATGAAAGCGAAACATTCCTGCGCGGCTTCCTCGGCAGAATGCTGTTCTCCGGCGAAGAAGTGAAAAAGAAACCTTCTGTCCTTTCCGGAGGCGAAAAAGTGCGCTGCATGTTGTCAAAAATGATGTTATCGCACGCCAACGTCCTGCTTTTGGATGAACCGACCAACCACTTGGACTTGGAATCGATCCAGGCTCTGAACAATGGCATGATCGCATTCAAAGGCGCCATGGTCTTCACTTCACATGACCATCAGTTTATCCAGACAGTTGCCAACCGCGTGATTGAAATCCGTGAAGACGGCAGCATCCTGGACAAGCAATTAACCTACGATGAATTCCTTGAGTGGAAAGAAGCCCAAGGCATCTTGAACTAAAAGACCGGATTTCCGCCGCAGCTCAATACAGAGCTGCGGTTTTTTTGCGGCTTTATTCCGGTTCCTTCCATAAAAATAACCCGCTTCTCAAAAAATTGAGAAACGGGCTGCTTTTTTATTTCATAAAACGTTTCACGAGGCGTCCTGCCGGCAGTTTGGAAACGAACTTATTGCCCGAATTTGAAATGTTCCGGACAACCGACAACAACTCCTTATCCCCTGCCCAATGCTCTTCGATGACCTCAGCCGGGAATTTGTTCAACAGCGTGTTGATAATAAAGACAGCCACCACCACGTCATCCAGGAATCCTCCTGGCCCTACCAGAATCTCCGGCAGAAAGTCGATTGGGGCGATAAAGTAAAGAATCCCGGCACCGATCGAACTCTTGCTCTTCCCATCGATTCGACCGTCGAGCATCAAGCGGGTCAGCAAATGGAAGAAATCCGGGGCGAACAAGACATATTGACTGACTTTACCGACGCCGTTCGGCCGTTTGTCCAGCCAGTCCTGAATTTTTCCGCGCAGTTTCTGGTAAAAATCTTCCTGCTCCTTCTGGCTTGGAAGCGGTTTTTTCAAATACTCATTAGCTTCAGTCATTTAACTTCCCCCTGACTCTTTTATAGTTGATGCAGACCGCGTCAAAATTAATCATGTAAAAATCCTGCTAAATGAAATTAGCGGTTTCTGATTTATACCCTTTTTAATAGGTAGATTAAACAACTATACTAATGCATCATAATTGAGGCTGTCCTAAAAGGGCTGATGTCCATTGTGGCGGACGCTTTCCGCGGGCTCGCGTTGAACTAACTAAGAACCTGTGCTCCTGCGCAAGCTAGTCAATGCTTGCCCTCGCAAGCTTCGGTCAAGCATTGACTAGCGTCCGAGTGGATTTCGGCACTTCGCTATCCCGCTGGAGTCGCTGCCTCTATTCCCAACAGCCCTTTATAGAATATGGAAAAGACCAAAGGAGAAAAAGCATAGCTTTTTCTCCTTTGGTCGAGCTTGTAGACAAAAGAATATTTATTTCACTTAAAGAATTAATATACATTTAGTATAAGCTATACCGAATCCTCCACTACAGGCGGATGACTTGCGCCGAAATCCCCCAGGAGTCTTCGCCTTCCATTGCGGATCCTGAAGCCAGCGGCTTGTTCCCGGAAGATTAAAGCGGGATAAGCATCCTTATCTTATCTATTAGATACAGGTGACGGTCCCGACCGTGTTGGCCACGAGACTCCTGTGGGAGCAGCGAAGCGACTCGAGCTGAAGACCCTGGACTGAGCGAAGCGAATGTTTTTCAATTTGCGACGAGTAATCGCAGGAGCAAGCGAAGCGGCTGAAGCCGAGCCCACGGAAAGCGAAGTGGCCAGCGCGGTCGGGTTTATACTTCTCTATTCAACATAAAAAGACTTTGGTCTTCAGTTTTGAAATTTTGGACAGTCCATTCCATTAATTTATCAAATTAGTTAACGCCAACAGCTGTGAATGCCGCTTTAACGCTGGCTACTTCGCTGCTTGCTGCACCGTAGAGGTCTGTTGCAGCCTGGATTGTCGAGATGCGGTAATGGCTATAGTTCGAGCTTGGCGTCAAATACTGCGTCAATGTACGGTAGAAGATATCTGCCGTTTTGGCATTGCCGATGCCCGTTACCGATACGCCGTAATGCGTTCCACCGTTCGCCAGCAAGTATGCCGCTTTGTTGCTGATGCCGGAGTTGATGTGGACGCCGCCGTTATCGCCGGTGCCTGTATAGCGTTTCGAGTAATGGTCCGGGTCGCCGTTCAATGTCGGATCCGCCATCGAACGGAGGGCATCACCCGCTGTACCTGGTGTATAGATGTCTTCCCCGATCTGCCAATCCGGGTTGTTGTTGGCATGATACTCCACAATTGTCCCGAAAATATCCGACATCGATTCGTTGATCGCTCCCGATTCGTTCTGGTAGATCAGATCCGCTGTCGTATCCGTCACAGCATGCGTCAATTCGTGCGCGATAACGTCAAGTCCGCCGGAAAGCGAAGTGAACTGGACGCCGTCCCCGTCGCCGTAAACCATTTGTGAACCGTTCCAGAACGCATTGTTATAGCTGCGGCCGTAATGGACCGTCGAAATCAATTGCGCGCCATTGCCGTCATAGCTGTTGCGGTTATGGACTTCTTTGTAATAGTCGTAAGTTTCTGCGGCATAAGCATGCGCATCGACCGCTGCTGCATCATAGGCTGCGTTATAAACATTGTCTGCATCGAGCCATAATGTGCCCGGTATGCGTGTGCGGTTGCTCGCATCATATGTGAAGATCCCGCCGCCGCGCGTTTTGTCGACCAGGTACGAGCCGTTGCTGTTGATCACTGTGTTGAACGATTTCGTATCGCCCAATACGCCTTTGCCTGAAGCCGTGGAAGTCGTACCGGTAGGAGCCGTCACGCCGTTTGTAGGCTTCGCTTCATGCATCTGGTTGAAGGAATCCAGGACTTCCCCTGTTTTAGCATCAATGAAGTATTGATAGTTGCCCGGTTCCGGGTGCAGGAATTGGAACTCCGTGCTGTAGGCATACTTCGCTTCGCCGTCTTTTACATAAACAGTCAGCTGTGGCCCGACTTGTTTATCTATCTCAACGTCCTTACTGATCTGCGCTTTCAAATCGGCCAAAGCGATTGCAGATGCTTCAGAAGGTTTTACTGTAGCACCTTTTTTCAAGGAATTCTTCTTAAACAATTCAGGAGCAAGCGATCCTGAAAGCGCTGTCAAAACACCATTCTTATCAACATGAGCAGTCAGGATGTGGCCGAAGACCGGTACTCCTTTGAACGTCTGCTGAAGTTTGATGTTGACCATGCCTAGCTCATCAGTCGATTGCTCAAGCACTTTAAAATTGGCAGCTGCGCCGCCGGAAATTTTGTACAGCTCCTGTTTGTCCTCCAGGTATGTAAAGACGATCTCTTTAGCAGCCTTTTGGGATGGGTTTGTCAATTTGCCAAAGATGAAGTCGGCTGATTTGGTTTTCTGGTTTATGTGGACCTTTTCTTGCACGGCATCATTTGGAGAGGCGGACACAGTCGCAGTTGCTGCGGATAGCGCAAGTGCAGCTGCCAAGCTTAACGTTAACAATTTGTTCTTTTTCATGTTTAGGTTCACTCCTTTAAATTGCCGTCCTTGTGTGACGGGTATCTAAAGAATACCTGTACGAGTTTTCAGAATAAATAGGCTACTGTATCTGTTTTTATTTTCCTCTTAAGAAGTAAATTTACATACAATAAAAAGAGTTTTCAAACTATTTTGTGATTAAACGCGTCTTTACACCTGATATGTAGTATTTTTTTGACGTGATAAAAATTTAGTTAATAAAAAAAGAGCTGCTCGCGATGAGCAGCTCTTGGAAATTAGATTTTGACTACATTTGTAGCTTGAGGTCCGCGGTTGCCTTCCTCTACTTCAAATTCAACTTTTTGCCCTTCGTCAAGCGTCTTGAAGCCTTCGCCTTGGATCGCTGAGAAGTGTACAAAAACGTCGTCTCCACCTTCAACTTCGATAAAACCGAAACCTTTTTCTGAGTTGAACCATTTTACTGTACCTTGCATGTGTATACCTCCTGTAAATAAAAAATTTGCAATATGGAATTCCATAAAAAAAATTCACATATTCAAAAAAGTACCAACACGAGCTGATCACTTTTTTGAATAGGTGAATAGCGGTATCTGGTGGATTCTTTAGTTCTTTCGTCTATTATACCAATTCTAAATGAGAAGTCAAATAAATCTAAATACTTTTTTAAAATTAGTCATACCTAGGTAAAATAGGATTATATCCCTCTCTTCAACTGATAAGCCATTGAGAAATCTGATAATTCAGTTCAATTTACCAATTTATTATTCACAAGCCAAAGAAGTCCGTGATACACTTGCAGGTCTTCTTCGCAATTGCTGCAATATGCCAGATCCCCGGGGTTCCAGAAAGCGATAGAGCGGCCTTGCCTTTTTTGTTCTGTGAACCGTAAGGACAGTGCTTGTACTTCCCTGTCAAAATATTTCTGTGCTTGTCCGGCATTTGAAAAGCTTTTGCGGCTGACGATGTTTTCCTGCCATCCTTCAAGCATCCACCAAGGTTCATCAAAGCTTCTTATATAAAAAATCTCATGCAGCACAATCAACTCCCATTTTTCTTCCTATTTAGCATTGTGCCAAATCTTTTGGATTCTGTCCAGCGGTTTTGGCATATTTTTCGCCGGGCCCAAAGTTTGTAAAGGCTTCCCCTACCCTGTAAAATGGAGCTAGACGGGAGAGAAGATGAAACTTTTCCCCACTTGGAACGTATAACGTAAGAGGAGTTAAGGAGGTCTTTCCATGAAGCCTGTTGAAAAATTCATCAAACGGCAGACCGTCAGCTTGCCTATCATGACTGCAATGTTCCCCATTCTTTATTTGGGTGCGGAAATTGGCATCGTGGCATCCGGCGCAGTCGCCGCAGGTACTTATATCGCCAGCAATTCGACCATGAAACAATTCCAATTTTCTTCCGATTCCAAAAAACTCGGCATGACGCGGAGCGAACTCAAGCATATCCGCGCTCAAGTGAAAGAAGCCAAGAAAAAAATCAAATTGCTGCAAAGCTATTATTACCGGGTGCGTTCCATCGCTTCGTTCAAGCAATTATTGAACATGGTGCGCCTTGCCAATAAAATCGTTTCGCTCGTTCAGCTCTATCCCCGGAAGTTTTATTCCGCTGAGCCATTTTTCTATTCCCACCTGGAGTCCGCCCTGGAGCTGACCGAAAAGTATACACTCTTGATCGGCCAGCCGGTAAAGGACATCGAATTGAAGATTGCCCTTCAGGAAACCCGGGAAATGCTGAATTCCATGAACGATGTAATGGAACGGGACTTGAAGAAAGTGCTGTCGGCCGATGTCGAAAAGCTGCGGATGGAACTCGATTATGCCCGCATGACCGTCGGCCAGAACGAACAACAGGTTTTGCTTGAAGAAACCCCTACCGATTATGAAGGAGACGTGGACCATGACACAAAATCGCTCGAATCAAAGTGAACTGGATGATTTGCTCGGAAACCCTTTCGGCATTGAGCCGATTGCAAAAGAAGCACCTTTAGCCAAGCAGGAGGACGGACGCCCTGTCGCCCTGATGGAACGGCTGACAAAAGAAGAACAGGAAAAAGCGCGGGAACTGGCGAGCCAAATTCCTGCCGGCAATTACGAAGCCATCCTCACCTACGGCGCCAATGCACAGAACCAATTGAGCCAGTTTTCCCATAAAATGCTCGATCATGTGCAATCGAAGGATATCGGCCCGGTCGGCGATGTCTTGAACGACCTGATGAAGAAATTGAAGGAATTGAATCCGGAAGAACTGTCCCAGCAAAAACGCGGCCTCCGCAAGATTTTCGCCAAAGCGAAATCGTCGGTCCAGGAAATGATGACGAAATATCAGAAGCTCAGCACACAGGTGGACCGCATCAGCATCCAGCTGGACCATTCCAAGCGCGGTTTGCTGGAGGATGTCCAAATGCTCGAACAGCTTTATGATCAGAACAAGACCTATTTCCAGGCGCTAAATGTCTATATCGCTGCAGCAGAACTGAAGCGGGACGAAATCCTTCAGGAAACAATCCCGGCGCTCCGGAAGAAAGCGGAACAATCGAATGACCAGATGGCCTATCAGGAAGTCAATGATATGGCACAATTCCTCGACCGCCTGGAAAAACGCCTATACGATTTGCAGCTATCGCGCCAGATTACCATCCAAAGCGCACCGCAAATCCGCATGATCCAACAGACGAACCAGACGCTTGCAGAGAAGATCCAATCTTCGATCATGACATCGATTCCGCTCTGGAAAAATCAGATTGCCATCGCATTGACGTTGAACCGCCAAATGAAAGCAGTTGAAGCGCAGAAACAAGTGACCGCAACAACCAATGAACTGCTGCTCAAAAATTCGGAAATGCTGAAAGTGAATTCGATCGAGACTGCCAAGGAGAATGAACGCGGCATTGTCGAAATTGAAACCTTGAAGCAGACGCAGGAGAACTTGCTGAATACCATCGAAGAGACCCTCCGCATCCAAGCGGAAGGTCGCAAAAACCGCAAAGCGGCCGAAATTGAAATCGGCCGCATGGAAGAAGACTTGAAGCAGCGCCTGTTGTCGATCCAGGATGACCGTGAAGGGCACAGATATTAAAATGAAATCCCCGCAAGCTCATCCGAGCTTGCGGGGATTTTTATGTTTTATCAGCACCTGGAAAGTATTTCGCTTAGGAAGGAAAGTATTCGGGGCGGCAAGGAAAGTAAATCCGTTTCCTGGAAATTCGAGCCTCTCAAACATCCACTAGAAGCGCCCTTTGCTTAAGCAAAGGGCGCTTGGCAGTCCCCAACTCCATGAAAGGCGATCATGGAGTCCGTATCAAGTTTTCTCTCCGTTCGGACTACCCCGTCTGAATCACCAGATGAAGCGTCCGTTTCAAAAGCCGCAGCGTCTGCTCGACAAATTGCTCAAGGGAATCCGCACTGACCGATTTATTGCCATACATCATGCGGTAGAAAGAAGCCTGCTCATCGGTGATCGGGTGGCTGCTGAGGAATAGATGCAGCACTTCGATATTGCCTCTTCTCGCTTCTGCTACGGCATCCGCTGTATCGACGACGCCGTTCTCTGCATAATTGTATGCTGAAGGCTCGCCGTCAGAGAACACAAGCAAAAAGCGGTGCTTCTCCGGCCGCTTATGCAGCCTGTCGCTCATCCACCGGATGGCAAAGCCGTCCCGGTTGTCTTCATGCGCTTCCATCGCCACAATTTGGGCTGAGTGGTCGCGGCTCCCGTCTTCGAGTTTGTGCATCCACTGGAAATAATTCGGCTGCATGGCATCGCTTGCTTCGTAGGCATCTTCATAGAACAGCACGATTTCATGTGGAACGCCAAGCCCGCGCAGCACGTCATGGAATAGCAAGACCGCCTGTTTTGTCTCATCGAGTTTGTCGATCATCGAGGCCGATCCGTCGATCAACAGGCAAAAAACCGCGTCAAGCTCTTTGGATGGCGCCGTTTTCCGGTAGAACGGCTTGGGCCGCTCTTCGAGTACCAGCGGCAGCAGATTGCGGGACAAGCGTCCGGCGTTCAGGTTGGTGCGGACACCGGTCCTGCGGAGCGACATCCGCTTTTTCAGCTCCTGAAGCAGCGCACGGACATGCGGGGCCTGTTTTCTGCGCCAAGCATCGATAAGCGCCTTCGAATCCCCTGAAGCTACGATCCGGCTCTCGGTATAGACGACGTGGCTGTTCGCTGAGCCGAATTTTTTCCCCGCCTGTTTCGGTGTACCTTCCCGCTGTTCGTCTTCGGCGTCGTTGCCTTCCCTGTGCTCTCCGTCGGAATCCCCTTGGGCGGTATATTCCACTTCGCCCGCGCCTTGCGCTTCCCGGCCGCCTTCGGCGTAGCCCGAATCGCCGCGCTCGAGTTCAAATTCCATAGCAGCCGATTCCGACGTTTCGGTTTCCCGGTGCCAGGATTGGAACCATTCTTCAATCGTGTCCATCTTCTCTTCTGAACCGCTGTCTTCCGCTTCCATACCCTCATGGTAGCGAAACGGCGCTGCCTCCTCCTGCTCTTCACCAAATGTATAATAGCTGTGCACCATATCTTCATCCATGAGGAACTCGAGCCGGCCCATCATGCTTTCTACTACATATGCCGAATCTTCGGTTGAACGGGCGTCATACATCCGTGACCACAGAAGAAAAAGCGGCTCCCATGCTTCCGTCCCGGCAAGCTCGGTTCCCTGCAGGCGGAGATAGGCAGCATTTAGGAATGCGTCCGCCTGGAAACCTTTTTGGCGGTTCTGCCGGAATTGGTCTTTGTGATAGCCAGTGTAGACCTTTTCCCTGATGGAAAACGCATGTTTAGTTCCCGGCCGCTCGGTGCTGACTTTTTCGCTGAGGCGGAATTCCTCCGCACAAAGGAGCAGCTGCTGCTTTAATTCGGGCAGACTGCTCTGCGTGCTCTTGATGCGGCGCCAAGCCTGCAGACTGAAATCCCGCCAGTAGCCGGCTGCCATCAGGAAGATATCGGATTTATACCCCGCGCGTTCAATTTCCCTTGGACGGTGGCGCCAGAACACGCTGATGGAAATAGCGGCCTCAGATGGCCGGAACTCCACCAATTTCCGCGTGGTCACCTTAAGATACGGCGCATCCGACAGTGCTCCGGCCAGCATCTCCATGCTATGGAGCAAATTCGTATCGATCGATTCGTTATTGAACTGGATAAAACGGTTGACTGAAGCCATCTGCCCCACCTACTTTTTCCAAGTTTCAGCTAAGTCCATGAATAGTTCCCGTTCGCTTTCATCTTCCAATTTTTCGGCAATCGCATAGCGGACTGCGCGCATCGGATCCATATGCTGCGCCAATGCTGTGGCGTCCAGCAAACTGCGGATTGATGCCGCTTCTTCCGACAGCAAGCCGTTTTCCACTTGTTTCATCAGATCGGCTGCCAGATTCAGCATGAAAGTTTTCAATTCTGGAGAAGCGCCGGGGTACTCGCGCTCCCATAATTCCTGCAGCTGCCTGCCAGTCAAATAGGGGACCGGATACGCGATAAATCGGTTTTTTAAAGCTTCATTCATCGGTGCTGTCCCGATATAGCCTTCGTTGATGGCCGCAATAACACCGAAATCCTCGTGCGCCAGGATCACTTCCCCTGTGAACGGGTTGGTCATCATGCGGCGATGGTCCAAGGCGCTATGGAGAATCGGCAAGGTTTCCGGCTTGGCCATATTGATTTCATCAATGTAGAGGAGATGCCCCTGCTTCATCGCTGTCACGACCGGGCCTTCGATAAACTCGATCCGGCTTTCCCCTCCCTGCTGGACCAATGTCTTGAATCCCAGCAGCGCTTCGGCATCCAGGTCGACCGAACAATTGATGCTTTGAAGCGGCTGGCGGCAAAGGGCCGAAATGCTTTCTGCCAATTTGGTCTTGCCCGCACCCGTCGGCCCTTTCAGCAGAACGGGTTTGCGGAGCACCACCGCCGACAGGATGTCCTCCCAAAGCGTTTCATCCGGCGGAATATAGCCGCCAGTTGCAATCAGTTTTTCAAATCCGCCGTGGCTGCGGGATTTTCTGCTTTGGATGTCTTCTTCAATAAATGCCATTTGGCTTCCCTCTTTCCATGGAAAAATAAAAAACCGATGAATGCGCATCGGTCCTTTCTTTTGTATCCCTGTTGTTGCGGCCGCACATACGGGCCTTATTCGAAATAAGTCTTATAGAATCCGCCGACTTTGCCAGTGTTATCCACGACAAAGATGAATTCTTCGGTTTCATTTTTCACTTCGTAGGTTTTTCCGGCCGTCAGCACGTTCGACACCAGGAATTTCGCCGCTTCGGTATGCTTGCATGTTACCGTCCGGATTGTTTCTTTCGTGAGCCATTCGTTGTGAATCACAGTCCTCATCCTTTTCAAATATGTCTATACCTTTTAGTATAAGGAAAACAAGCGTAAATTTCAAACCCGCCTAGCGCTTTTGATGCTTCGTTTTATAAAAGATGCGGCCGGCCACCAACAATACGATGGCAGCTGACAGCGTTAGCAGGAAGCCTTGAAGGTGGCTGAGAATTGTCTCATAGGCATATGGAAACATCCGGCCGATATTGAAATAGATGAACATCCAGACAAATCCGGCGGAATAAGCGAACAGGGCGTATTGCATAAACGGGTAGCGGTTCGCTCCCACGACATAGGGCATCGCCCAGCGGACCCCCGGAAAGAAAAAACTGAATGCAATCGCCCATTTCCCGTGCTTCTCCAAGAACAGGGAAAACCGGTCGATCGCCCCTTTCAGCCGGGTCTTCTCCAGACGGTGCAGCAGCCGCTCGCCAAGTACACGGCCGATGAAATAAGCGAATGTATTGCTGCTGATCAAGCCTAGGTAAGCGGACAAGAAAGCGTAGACCGGCTTGAAATAGCTGATTTCTGTCAGGACCCCTGAAAAGGCGGCCGCCACTTCGTTCGGAATCGGCATGCCGAAAAGCAGCAGCCAGTTGAAGATGAACATGCTGACATAGCCGTATTCCTTTACCAGATCCATGAAAAAGGATAAATCCATCGCCGTCGACCGCCTTCTTGTCTTTCTTCTATCATGACAAAAATGGCCACCGCCTGCAACGCTGGAAACCTTTGGAACAATAGTTGAACGAATTCCCCTTTTAAAGAAGCCGAAAATTGAGCTTATCGGTCATTCTTCGTTTCTGTATACGGTGAAGCAGGAATTTTTTATTCCCGGTATTCCGCAAAACCGCTGCGCTTGCCTGCGGGCGAGCGCCAAGCCTCCTCAGCCGCGCTGCGGCTTGCGGGGTCTCGGCTGTCTCGTCGCTACCCTGCCCCGCGGGCGTCTCCGCTGTTTTGCTTCATATCTCAGACAGCACTACTAAAACGGGTAAAGTTACCAGCTTTTGATGATTGAAACTAGCGCCGGCGCGCCCAAGGGCTGGGCGAAGCAATGAGACGAGTGGTCTTCTCGGCTCATTGCGGGAGCCACGCCCAAAGCGCCAAAGCGGCATATCATCTTCTCTTTAATAATTCACAAATCGCGAAACGATTTATCAAAAAAACAGCCCTGCTGAGCAGGGCTGTTTTTTTGATAAATATGGATTAGCTTTCAAGCAAAAGGTCTTCTGGGTTTTCGATCAAGTCTTTGACCATTTTCAGGAATCCAACAGAATCGCTGCCGTCGATTACGCGGTGGTCGTAAGAAAGAGCCACGTACATCATCGGACGGATTTCGATTGAATCGCCGATTGCTACCGGACGTTTCTGGATTGTGTGCATGCCAAGGATCCCGACTTGCGTACCGTTCAAGATCGGCGTCGACATCAATGAACCGAATACACCGCCGTTAGTGATGGTGAATGAACCGCCTGTCATGTCGGCAATCGAAAGCTTTTTGTCGCGTGCTTTTTTCGCAAGGTCAGCGATGCTCGCTTCGATTTCTGCAAAGTTCTTTTTGTCTGTATCGCGGACGATCGGAACAACAAGGCCTTCCTCAGTCGATACGGCAATCCCTACATCAAAGAATTGCTTCAGCAAGACGTCAGTGCCGTCAAGTTCAGCATTGACGTATGGATATTTTTTCAAGGCAGCTGTAACAGCTTTTGTGAAGAATGACATGAAACCAAGGCGCGTTCCGTTATGGTCTTCCTGGAACTTGTCTTTTTTGCGGCTTCTAAGTGCCATTACGTTCGTCATGTCGATTTCGTTGAATGTCGTCAACATGGCAGTCGATTGTTTCACTTCAAGCAGACGCTTCGCGATTGTCTGGCGGCGGCGTGACATTTTCTCACGCACAATGCGGCCGCTTTCTTCGTCTGAAGACGGCGCTGCCGCTGCTTTAGGTGCTGAAGGTGCAGCTGCTTGCGGTGCGCTTGCAGCCGGCTTAGACGCATGTGCTTCAACGTCCTGGACGCGTACACGGCCCATTGGGTCTACTGGCGAGATAGCTGCCAAGTCGATGCCTTTTTCGCGCGCCAATTTGCGTGCAGCCGGGCTGGCGATGGTGCGGTCAGTAGCAGACTGCTCTTCAGCAGCCGGTGCTTCTTCAACGGCTTCCATTGTTGCAGGAGCTTCTGTTTTCGCAGGTTCTGCAGCCGGTGCTGCTTCTTCCGCTTTCGGAGCCGGTGCTGCCGCTTCGCCTGACCCTTCGCCAACGATGGCAATCACTTGGCCGACTTCCACTGTGTCGCCTTCTTGCGCCAATAGTTCCTGCACAACGCCGGCTTCTTCGGAAATTACTTCAACGTTGACCTTGTCTGTTTCCAGTTCAACGATGAATTCTCCCTTTTCTACTGTGTCGCCTGGCTGTTTGAGCCACTGGGCAATCGTTCCTTCAGTAATCGATTCTGCTAATTCCGGTACTTTGATCTCTGCCACAAAAAATTCCTCCTTAGAATATCAGGCGCGTGCGCTGTGGAAACTCATCACTGAAGAGATTTCCACAGCCCCGCTTCTTCCTGATTGGTCTATCTCAAGCCAAGCCTGAAAGCCTGGCTGTCGTCATGTTTTCATTTTTTATTGGTAAGCGCCTCATCCAAAATGCGCGCCTGTTCCACTTTATGCGCTTCTCCGTCGCCTTCTGCAGGGCTCGAGCGCTTGACGCGGCCATAATAAGCCACATCTTTGCCGGCTGCAATTTCACGCAGATACGGTTCTGCAAAAGTCCAAGAACCCATGTTTTGCGGTTCTTCCTGTACCCAAGCCAATTCTTTTGCATTCGGATAGCGGTCTACGATCGCCTGGATTTTTTCAGCAGGGAACGGATACAATTGCTCGACGCGGACAATGTGCGCCCAATCGAAGCCTTTGCCGTCTTTTACCCGCTCAGCCAGATCAATAGCCATTTTGCCGCTGGCGAAAAGGATGCGTTCCACTTTCTTGTCTTTCGTGCCCATTCCCGGCTGCTCGATGACAGTCTGGAACTGGCCTTCAGCCAAATCATCCACTTCGGCTCCGACAAGCGGATGGCGAAGGAGCGATTTCGGCGTTACAATGATCAGCGGACGAATAGCTTCCTCCCCAAGCATTTTCGCTTGGCGGCGGAGAATATGGAAATAGTTGGCCGCGCTTGAAAGGTTGGCGACGGTCCAGTTGTTTTCGCCTGCCATTTGCAGGTAGCGTTCCAGGCGGGCGCTGGAGTGCTCCGGCCCTTGCCCTTCGTAGCCGTGCGGCAAAAGCATGACGAGTCCGGATTTCTGTCCCCATTTCGAACGGCTGGCAGAAATGAACTGGTCGAACATCATTTGGGCCATATTGGCGAAATCGCCGTACTGTGCTTCCCAAAGAACAAGCGCTTTGTCGTTTTCAACGTTGTAGCCGTATTCGAACCCAAGTACAGATGATTCGCTGAGCGGGCTGTTGTAGACAACAAATGAAGCGTTCGCTCCTGAGATATGGTGAAGAGGCACCAGCTGTTCGCCGGTCTTTTCATCGTGGAGCACCAGGTGGCGATGCGCGAATGTTCCGCGCTGTGCATCCTGGCCAGTCAGGCGGACTGGCGTACCTTCCTGCAGGATGGCTCCGAATGCCAATGTTTCGGCATGCGCCCAGTCGATTTTGCCTTTGCCGTTGAACGGATCCTCACGGCGCTTTAGAATACGCGCCAATTTGCCGAATGCAGAGAAACCGGATGGCCATGAAAGAAGTTCTTCGTTCATTTTAACCAGCGCGTCGCGGCCGACGCCTGTCTGGATTTCCGGGAAGCCGTTCAAAACCGCTTCCGGAATCTCAAGTTTCAGGTCATCGTCTGTTTTGTTTTCTTTTACCCGGTCATATGCAGCTTGCATTTCTTTTTGGGTAGCTGCATCGAGCGCTTTCACTTCTTCTTCCGTCAAGACGTTCTCAGAAGCCAATTGCTTGCCGTAGAGTTCACGCACTGTTCCGTGGTTATGGACTCCGTGGTACATCATCGGATTCGTGACGAGCGGCTCGTCCATCTCGTTATGGCCATAGCGGCGGTAGCCGATCAGGTCAATGAGAATGTCCTTGCCGAACTTCTCGCGGTATTCGAATGCCAGGCGGGCAACAGCCACCACTTCTTCCGGGTGGTCGGCGTTGACGTGGATCACAGGCACTTCAAATCCTTTGGCCGGATCAGAAGAATAATGTGTGGATCTCGAGTCATATTGTTCAGTCGTAAAGCCGATCAAGTTGTTGGCAATGATGTGGATCGATCCGCCGGTCTGGTAGCCGCGGATCCGGCTGAAGTTCAAGGTTTCCGTAACGACCCCCTGTCCCGGGAAAGCAGCATCGCCGTGCACAAGGATGGCATACGCTTTCTTTGCATCGATTTCAGGAATGCCTGCTTTGGCTGTCAATTCCTGCGCTGCACGGGTCTGGCCGGCAACGACCGGGCTGACAATTTCCAAATGCGAAGGGTTGTAGGCCAATTTGATGTTCGTCCCTTTAGGCGAAGTGTAAGCTGCACCCATATGGTATTTCACATCGCCGAACCAGCCTTTAGTGATTTTTACCGAACCGTCTTCCGGCAGGAAGGCTTCGTCGCCGACATGGGCGAATCCGGCAAACATCATTTCATACGGCTTGCGCAGAATATGCGTAAGCACATTTAAACGACCGCGATGAGCCATCCCGATCATGATTTTTTCTGTACCTTTTGTTTCGGACTGCCGCACCAATTCATCGATGAGGACCACAAGGGAATCCACGCCTTCAATGGAGAAGCGTTTTTGCCCCACGAACGTACGGTGGACAAACTTTTCGAACCCTTCCACGTGTGTCAGAAGGTTCAAGATTTCCTTTTTCTCATCAGCAGCTAATGAAGGCTTTACTTCACCCGCTTCGATTTTGGCCTGCAGCCAATTCCGTTCCTGGGGCTGCACGATGTGCGAGAATTCAAAAGCGACTTTATCGGTATAAAGGGATTTCAGATAAGAAATCGCTTCAAGGCCGTTGGTGATGCCTTTCGGAGCATCGGATAGAAGCAGCGATACCGGCACTTCCTTCAAATCCTGGTCTGTCAATCCGTATGCCGACGGCTCCAAGCGCGACGTGTCCTTCGGACGGTCGTTCAGCGGGTAGATATCTGAAGCAAGATGCCCATGGGCACGGATCGCTTCCGCCAATTGGATGGCTGCGAGGACTTTTCCGAATTTATTCGAGTCCACAGCTGGTGCTGCCGAGGGTCCAGCAGCTGCTGACGGCTGCTGCATTGCATCGACCGGCGGACCGTATTGTCTGAAAAGCTCAGCAAATTCCGGATCCAGCAATTCCGGCGATTCTTGGAACAGTTCGTACATTTCCATCACATAGCCAAGGTTCGGCCCTGTAATCGAACTCCAAGGTGATTTTTCTTCTGAATAATTGGTAGACATTTAATAACCTCCAACTTATTGCCTTACGGCAGTCACTTTTGTTATATGTGTATCTTCCATATTTTATCACGCCTCCCACTAGACATAAAGCGGAAGGGGCTCAAGGTTTGGAGAACAAATTTCCATATCAATCTTACTACTTCCAGTAAAAAAAACAATGCTTTTGAGCGAAAAGATTCGTTCGGATTGCATTAAAGCGCTTTCATTGCCAAAACGTTCCTGAAAATGCGCCGTTACACGTTTTCTATAAGGTCGTCTGAATAAAAAAGCAGGGAATTCTTGCCGCTGCGTTTGGCCAGATAAAGTGCTTGGTCGGCCTTTGTTACCAACTCATCCAAGGTCTGCCCTTGCTTCGGATATGTCGAAGCGCCCATTGTAGCCGTCGGCGCAAAATGGACACCGCCGATTTCCCAGCCTGCCGCCAGACCGTTCCGGATGCGCTGGACGATGTGGCCGATCTGTTCCTCTGCTCCGGCAGGGTCAAGCCCGGCCAAGGCGATGATGAACTCATCGCCGCCGACCCGGGCAACAATGTCCTGTTTGCGGATGCTGTCCTGGATGGATTGCGCGAACCGGTAGATGAATTCATCTCCGACGTCGTGGCCATATTGGTCGTTCACCTGCTTAAAATTGTCTCCGTCCATGTAGATAACAGCCATTTGCTGCCCTTTTGCATCCGCCTCTTTTTTCATTTCGAAAAATTTCTTGACGATCGACAGGCGGTTCGGAAGTTTCGTGAGGCTGTCATGGTAGGCCATGAAGTGGAGCTTCTCCTCCAGTTTCTTGCGGTCGGTGATGTCGAACATGATCGCAAGCATTTGTTCCGCACCGACGCCTCTTTCAGACAATGGGATGATTGTCGTGTCAATCCAGAAAAATTCCCCGGTTTTTTTCAAGCTTTTTAATTCACCACGCCAAATCTGTCCGGATGACACCGTCTGTCTGATAGCATTGTACTGTTCTCCCGAGATGACCGCTTTGCCAATCTTCGAAATATGTTCACCCAACAGGTCTTGCCGTTCATAGCCGGTCGTCCCTTTGAAATTGTCGTTGACAAACTGGATGGTCCCGGCCGGATCCCAGATGGCTACGAGGGCAGCGTAATTCAGCGCATCTTTATAGCTTTCAAGGATGTGCTCGGTTTTTTCAAGCTCCCGTTTCAACTGCACTTCATTGGTCAATTCGCGCAGCACGATGTGGAACGCCCGCACTTCTCCCTGTTCTTTGATCGGAGAGTAGTTCACGGAAAACGTCGCTGCTGTGCCATCCCTCTTGTTCCGCTTGATAACCATCGATTTGGCAGCATTGCCGGATTTGAAACTGTCGAGTTCCTCTTTGACCTGGCGGAAAGTCCGCGAATCGACATACGGGAGTGAACCGTAATGCTTGCCGACCCATTCTTCTTTGGCGGCACCGAAGCTGTTCGAATAGGTGAGGTTCATATCAAAGATCACCAGATCGGAAGTGATCATCAGCATCGGATCGACCGAGTTCTGGACTAGTGACTGGTAGAACAAGTATTCCTCTTCCACTTTCTTCTGTTTGGCCACATTTTTTGAAATCGCGAGCATGAATATTTCCTCTCCGCTGCGGATCGGCGTCAAAAGGGTTTCATTGGTCTCGTTATTTTCGCTGAACAGATTGTAGTCTCGGTAAACATGCGGCGCATCGGTGTCCAGGGCAATGCAGTACTGTTCTTTGATGTCCGTTGCCAGATGGGGCGGCATGATGGCATCGAGCGTTTCGCCGGTCAGGTCCTTCCCGAATACAGCGATGCACGCCGGGTTGATGTATTCATAAATATAGGTCTCCCCGTCACGCCTCATGTAATAGACTAAACTGTCAGACTTGCCGTACAGCATATCCAATTGCATCTTCGTAAATGGCCCTAACATACACATCTCTCTTTTCTATTTAAACGAATTGATGGGTGATTGCTGAAACCTGTTCGATGAATTTTTCATAGAGCGCCTGCTCGCCGAGTTCATCGGAAGCGGCCAATCGGCCTTCCCCTGTACCTTCTTCCCAGAGGAAGCGGTGCCTGGACACATACGTCGCATTGCCGGTCAAACGGAGCTCGAAGCTTCCGCCCTTTTGCAGGACCGAACATTTGACCATGCCGCCCGGATTGTAGACCGCCACTTCGCCGTAAGGCACGATGCCCGCGAGGCAGCTCACTAATGCTGACGCAGTCATCGCAGTGCCGCAGGCGTTCGTAAATCCGACGCCGCGTTCGAACGTTCTGACGAATATGCCCTCTCCTGCTTTGCTGGCATAACTGACATTGACACCATCTGCGAAATACTCGTTTGGTCCATTAAAAAGTTCTGCCCACTCTTTTTGGTGGCTGCTGTCCTTTTGCATGACAGCCGGCACGATGCCGATGAGGTGCGGATTTGGAACTGCTACCGCTGTAAAAGGGATTTCCGCTGATATGAACGGCAAGGGCTTTAAGATCCATTCACTATGGTTTCCATAGGCCATCGGCAAGTCTTCCAGACGGAATGAAACCGGGGATATCTCGACCGCATACATTTCGATGCCATCTTCCAGAACCGGTTCCTTTTTTACGTGAAGATCCGCTTTCATCGTTTCAATTACCGCTTCTTCAATGCCGTCCCGTTCACAGACGTATCGGGCGACACAGCGAAGCCCGTTGCCGCACATCGAAGCTTCGGAGCCGTCCCGGTTAAAGACCCGCATCTTGGCTGCAGCCCTCTGGGAAGGAGCAACCAGCAGCAGGCCATCGGCTGATCCATCCTGCCTGCAAAGCTCAACCGCAAGCCGGCTGTGGCTTTCATGTTCTTCTGCTTCAAGCAGGTAAAACGTGTTCATCGATCCGTGGACTTTTAATAATTCCAGTTCCATTGCCCTTCACCTCTAATTTTTCTTAGTATGCGCCGCCACTAATTTCGCCATTTCATAAGCGGTTTTCGGCGGCTCTGCACGCGTCATATTTTCGATAAGCAGGTCTTCATCCATGTGCAATTTCTGCATTTCCGCAAGGAAGCGCTCCGGCGTCAACTCTTCTTCCTCCACAACATGCGCAAATCCTTGCTGCAGGAACAGCCGGGCATTCAGCAACTGGTCGCCTCGGCTTTTCTGACGGGAAAGCGGAATAAGCAGCATCGGCTTTTTCAACGCCAGGAATTCGAAGATTGAATTGGAACCGGCCCGTGACACCACAAAATCGGTCATATGCAGCAAATGGGAAAGTTCATGTGTGACGTATTCGAATTGGCAATAATTCGGCAAATCGACAAGTGACTCGTCGATATTGCCTTTGCCGCAAAGGTGGATAACGTTATATTGTTTCTGGAGTTCCGATAGATTGGTCCGGATCGCATCATTGATCATAGCCGATCCCTGGCTCCCACCCATAACCATCAATACCGGCAGGTCGTTTTCGAAATGGCAGATTTCCCGCCCCTTTGCCGCTGAACCGTCCATCAGTTCACTGCGGATTACCGAACCGGTACAAGTCGACTTTTCTTTCGGCACATGCTTGAGCGTTTCCGTAAAGACAGTGAAAATATGGTTGGCAAACGGCATAGCGATCCGGTTGGCAAGGCCGGGCGTGACATCCGACTCATGGATAATGACCGGAATGGATAGGAGCTTCCCGGCCATCGCGACCGGAACCGACACGAATCCGCCTTTCGAGAAAATCGCAGCCGGTTTTGTCTTTCGGATGACTTGCATCGCCTGCAACAGGCCGACTCCCACACGGAATGGATCCGTAAAATTTTTAACTGAAAAATAACGGCGCAATTTGCCGCTTGAAATCGGATGGTACGGCACTTCCGGGAACGAATCGGGAATCAGTTCGCTTTCAATTCCATCTTTGGATCCGATATATTCGACATTAAAATCCATTTTCAATAATTCCGGAATCAAAGCCTGGTTCAAGGAGACATGTCCGGCAGTTCCCCCGCCTGTCAATAAAATCGTACGTTTTTTCATCACTTAAATCCTACTCTCTTCTATGGATATTACGCCAGCTTCTTTCCGGCGCGGCGTTCTATGCGCCTTCTTCTATGCTATAATTGGTTATATTTGTTTACATTGCATGGCATTAATGGAGGAATTGAATATGTTCGAAACAAAAACCAGACCAGAGAAATTCAAGATGCTTCTGAAAATCACTTCTCCGATTCTCGTAACGCAGATCGCGATGTACCTGGTCACATTCTTTGATATTTATATGACTTCGCGGTATGGCACCGAAGATCTGGCCGGTGTCTCGATCGGCTCATCATTCTGGTTCCCGGTATATATCGGGCTGGCCGGAATCTTGATGTCCATTACTCCAATTGTAGCACAATTGATGGGTGCCAAAAGAAAAAATGAAGTAAAAGACGCCGTGCAGCAAGGGATTTACCTGGCCATCTTCCTCGGACTCCTTGTTTTCTTCTTTTTCCTGACTGCCATCGATTCCTTGATTGGCATCATGGATCTGGAACCGGCAGTCGCAGGTGTCGCCAAAGAATACATCTTTGCCCTAAGTCTTGGAGCCGTGCCTTTGTTCGTCTATAACGCACTTCGCTCGTATATCGACGCACTGGGTTCGACGCGGATTTCCATGATCATCTCGCTCTTGTCCGCACCGATCAACGTCTTTTTCAATTACTTGCTGATTTTCGGAAACTGGGGCTTCCCTGAACTCGGTGGAGCTGGGGCAGGCTACGCTTCTGCCATCACCTATTGGATTGTCTTGTTCATCGCGGCATGGATCATCCATTCACTGCAGCCCTTCAAGGAGTTCGGGATATTCAAAAACTGGGCACGCGTCTCTTTTGCCCGGTTCAAGGAGATTTGTCTGATCGGCATTCCAATCGGCATTTCGCTGTTTGCCGAAACGAGCATTTTCTCCGCTGTCACACTGATGATGAGTACATATGGAACCATTACAATAGCGGCGCATCAAATTGCGATCAACTTCACTTCGCTCTTGTATATGTTGCCGCTCAGCATCTCGATGGGTGCAACGATACTTGTCGGATTCGAAGTCGGCGCACGCCGCTTCGGCGACGCCCGGCAATACAGCTGGCTCAGCGTGGCGGCCGCCGTCGGCTTCAGCTTTGTATCTGCCTGCATTCTGTTCTTTATGAGAGAACCCATCGCGCGGCTCTACACGTCTGATCCACAGGTCATTGCGCTTGCCGTCCAGTTTCTGGTCTTCGCTGCCTTGTTCCAGCTGTCGGATGCCATACAGGCCCCGGTACAAGGCGCTCTGCGCGGCTATAAGGACGTAAATATCACATTCGTCATGGCATTGATTTCCTATTGGGTCATCGGCCTGCCGGTCGGCTACCTGCTTGCTTCGTTCACCGGTTTTGAAGCGTTCGGCTATTGGATCGGCCTGATTGCCGGACTCACTGCAGGAGCAGCTACACTGTCGATCCGGCTGCTGGCAATCCAAAAGAAGATGGCAATGCAATGAATTATGGAGAATACCTCCGACAACATAAAAAGGAAAGTCCGGGCTTCTGCCTCGGACTTTCCTTTTTCAATTCTGGCTTCCATTTTTCAGCGTTCCGCAATTTTTTTGTAAAGGGCTGATAAGCTTGCCTTGTCCTCTTCCGGCAGCTCCGACTCGCGGATACGCCGGAGGGCGAGCTTCAGCTTCTCCGCTTTTGGTTTCCGGACCCGCGGATGCGTCAGTTCATCATCCAATTCGATCTGGATCTTTTTCTCCAGTTCTTCCTGGCTGCTGATCTTTCCGGCCCCGGATCGGTTCGGCCATAGTTTCCGGTAAGCTTCAATCATGGCAATTCCACCCCTTGAAGATTCTCTCCGATGACTACGATCTGCGGCTCGAGCTTCATGTATTCGGGCAGCCATTGTGCCATGCCGTACGCATATTGGAAAGCATGCGGATATTTGTCGCCTTCGAGCGGCACGTAGCCTTTGATGCGATAGACGCTCTCCGGAAGTTCCCGCAGCCAATCCTCGAACCGTTCCCGTTTGACGGGTTCACTGAACCGAAGGACGACAGCGTTCAGATTCAATTTGGAAACCGGGGCTTTTTCAATTTCCCCTTTTTCTTTGGCGGCCATTTTCTGCAATGCGGCAAATGGCACTTTCGCTTTGACCGTCTGGATAATCTGTGCGGAAGGATTAAAGGACTGGATTTCATAGGAGACTGTCCCTTGTTCGGACTCCGTCAGCAAATCCATCTTATTGGCAAGGATCAGGTCGGCATGCCGGATCTGTTCCAGGTAAAGCGAACGGACCTGGGGCGACAGCTGGCTGCGGCCGAGCCAGCGTTTGCTGTCTGCTACCGTGACGATGCCCTTGAAATGGAGGCGGTCGGCGAAAAGCGGCGAAAAGATGGCATCCAGTGCTTCAACCGGATGGGCGGCTCCTGTGGTTTCGATCATCAAAACATCAAATTCTTCTTCTGCCAGCAGCGTCTGGATCTGAGCTTCGGATTTTTCCGAACCGGTACAGCAGATGCAGCCGTCGAGCAGCTCTTTCAAAGGGACGCCGTCTTCGACTTCTTCCGAATCGAAATTCATCTCGCCCAGTTCATTCATGAAAACGGCTGGTTTCAAGCCGGCCTCTTTTGCTTGCTGGATCATATGCTTCAGAAGCGTGGTTTTGCCGCTTCCCAAAAATCCGCTGAACAAATATACATCAATCATACAAACCCCTCCTTTTCTCCATTCGAAAGAAAAAGCCCGCTTCCGCGGGCTCCTCCTGTTATTCTTTAGTTTCTGCAGCCTCTTCTTTTGCAGGCTCAGCTGCAATGCCGGCTTCTTCCATGACGATTTTCTTCGCTTCGAGAAGCTGTGGATCATCTTCTTCAATTTTCACGCGAAGAGCATCCATGATGGCAAATGCCGTTTCTTCTTTGACAGTGCCGGTCGGTTCCAGTTTTTTGTCTTCCTGGAACTTCTCCACTGCTTCAGTCATCGTTTCTTCGAATACGCCGTCCACTTTGCCGACTTCGTATCCGAGAGCATCAAGCATTTGTTCAGCTGTCTTGACTTGCTCCGAAGTAGAACCGTCTTTCAATTCCACTGAGGTATCTAGCACCGGCAAAGATGCATATTCCGGATATGCCACTTTGACATCCGGTTCGATGCCTTTTTCGTGGATCCAATTGCCGTCCGGCGTTAGCCATTTGGCTGTCGTGAATTTCAGGTTCGAGCCGTCTTCCATATCATTCGCTGTCTGGACAGTCCCTTTGCCGAAAGTTTTTTCACCGACAAGTTTGACGTCTCCGGACTCATTCATAGCCCCTGCCAGGATTTCGGAAGCGGAAGCACTCCCGCCGTCAATCAATAACGTGACAGGCACTTTTACTTTTGTGCCAGGAGAAGACATGTAGATTTCGGGTTCTTCGCCTTTTGATTGCACTTCGAACAACTCTTCGCCTTCATCGATGAACAAGCTGGAGATATCAAGGGCCGTGGTCAATAGACCGCCCGGATTCTGGCGGACATCCATGACCATTGCCTCCATGCCCTGTTCTTCCATGTCGGAAATGGCTCCAAGCAATTCCTCGTACGTATTTTCCGAGAAGCTTGTGACTTGGATATGGGCCACATTATCGCCGATCATTTCAGCATATACCGTTTCAATCGGAATTTCATCCCGGACAATCGTCACTTTGATCGGATCCGCCATTTCCCCGCGCTGGACGGTCAATGTCACTTCCGTCCCTTTTTCGCCGCGGATCAACATGACAGCTTCAGAAGCGCTGAAGCCTTGGATGCTTTCGCCGTCGACTTCCGTGATCGTATCGCCGGGCTTCAGGCCGGCTTTTTCAGCAGGTGAATTTTTGATCGGCGTTACGATATTGATATAGCCGTTGCGCTCCTGGATCTCCGCTCCGATGCCTTGGAAACTGGATGAGATCCCCTCAAGGAATTGAGAAGCTTCCTCTTGGTTCATATAGTCGGAGTACGGATCATCCAAAGATTCGATCATGCCGTTGATGGCACCGTTGACCAGCTGTTCGTTGTCAACGTCTTCATAGTATTCCTGCTGCAGCTGATCATACGCTGCGTAAAGTTTTTCAAATTCCCTCCGCTCCGGAGAACTTACTTCCACTGCTTTTTCATCGCCGAACGTCAGCGCGAAAACAGTCAGCCCGGCAGTAAATAAGATCAGGGTGAACACAAGCATAATAAAATAGAATGTCTTCATCCGGATAAAATGGGCGGGCTTTTCTTCAACAGGCGGTGCCGGTTCGTGGCCTTCGCCTGGGTGTTTTTCATCCATTACTTTCACCACTTTCGTTTATGCCGTTCATGCTGTCTTGATTTTAACAAGATTTTGTCTAGATTTAAAAGAAAAAGACTGCAGCAACAGTCTTTTGGTCTTTTATTCTTGGATGGCAGCTTCAAGGGCTACGACGATCATGTCGTTGAACGTCGTTTGGCGCTCTTCCGATGTCGTCACTTCGCCTGTCAGCAAGTGGTCGCTGACTGTCAGGATCGACAATGCCTGGCGGCCATATTTTGCAGCCAATGTGTAAAGCGCAGCGGACTCCATTTCTAGAGCTAGAATGCCGTATTGCGCCCATTTTTCGTGCTCTGCATAGTCGTTATAGAAGACATCTTCCGTAAAGACATTGCCCACACGCAAGTTCAAGCCTTTTTCAACGCCCGCGTTGTAGGATTTCAAAAGCAAATCGAAATCGGCAGTCGGCGCATAGTCGATGCCGCCGAAAATGATTTCATTCATTTTCGAGTCTGTAGAAGCGCTTTGGGCCAGGATGACATCACGAACTTTGACATCTTTGTGAATTGAACCGCAAGTACCTACACGGATCAGTTTTTTCACGTCATATTCGTTCATCAATTCCGTGATGTAAATTGAAATCGATGGGGCTCCCATTCCAGTTCCCTGTACAGAAATGCGCTTGCCTTTGTATGTACCGGTATAGCCGAACATGTTCCGGACATCGTTATACAGGACTGCATCTTCCAGGAAAGTCTCTGCAATGTACTTCGCGCGCAACGGGTCGCCCGGAAGCAGGATTGTTTCAGCGATATCGCCTTTTTTAGCATTAATATGAACGCTCATTTGAAAACCTCACTTTATTTTAGTCGTTCTAATCATACTGTTTTTTTCTTGCATGTGCAACGCATACCCTTAAAGCTGCACATATTCGTCCCACATGGCATCGAATGTGGAGGCTGTGATGTGGGGATGCGCTTTCTCTTCAATATAGCGCGAGAGCTTCTCGAAATCCCGGGTTGTTTTCGGGAAGCTGTGGTCCAGAAACATAGCTTCTGCAAAGCGCGAAAAGTCGTCCGGGACCAGTTTCCCTCTGTACTGCAATGCAAATTGGTAAAACGAACGATCCATTTTCCATCCTCCTTACGGGAAGCAAAAGGCCCGGAGCGCAGCCCGGGCCTTTTGTCATTCAAATAGTTGCTTGTATTGGGAAAGCCCTTCCGCGTCCAACTGGTCTTTCGGCACAAAACGGAGCGATGCCGAATTGATGCAATAGCGGAGCCCGCCGAGCGATGATGGCCCATCGGGGAATAGATGCCCCAGGTGGGAATCAGCTGTGGCGCTGCGCACTTCTGTGCGTCTCATTCCGTGGCTGGTATCAAAGCTTTCTTTGATTTCGCTGTCTTCGAGCGGTTTGGAAAAACTTGGCCATCCGCAATGTGCATCAAACTTGTCTTTTGAGCTGAACAGCGGTTTTCCAGAGACGATATCTACATAAATGCCATCTTCGAAATGCTGGTCATATTCGCCCTGAAACGGCGGTTCCGTACCGTTTTCCTGTGTCACATGGTACTGCATCGGTGTCAATTTTGCTTTCAAATCCTCTTTCATGATCATCCACCCCAATTTTTTTCAATGAATCCCGCTCTGCCGGAACCGACTGAATAGCGGTTATAGTGAGCCGGGTTTTTCTTATAATAGTCCTGATGGTAATCTTCTGCCAAATAAAACGGCTTGGCTTCCAATATCTTGGTAGCAATCGGCTTATCGAATTTCCCTGATTCCCCAAGTTCCTTTTTCGACTTTTCCGCAGCGAGCCGCTGTTCTTCGGTATGATAGAAAATCGCCGTCTGATAGGATTGCCCGCGGTCGAAAAACTGGCCGCCGGCATCTGTCGGGTCGATCTGCGACCAGAATACATCCAGCAGCTTTTCATACGGGAACACCTCAGGCTGGAAAGTGATCTGCACCGCTTCATAATGGCCTGTAGTTTCAGAGCAGACTTGTTCGTACGTCGGATTCGGCACATGGCCCCCTGTATACCCGCTTACCACGCTTTCAATGCCGTCATACGAATCAAATGGCTTGACCATGCACCAAAAACAGCCGCCTGCAAATGTCGCTTTTTCTGTCGTCATCCAATCGCTCCCCTTTATTGTCGAATTGTCACTCTTAGCCGGATATCGTCCTCTTTCAGATCGAACGAGGTCGCTTGGATAGAAATGCCTTCCTCAAACGGGATTTCCGTCAATTTCAGCAGCACATGCTCTTCTTTTGGCAGAACCTCCATGAAATCAGGCAGCTCCACCGAATCCCGCAGCATCTTCAATGCCGATTCCGGCGGGATATCGAGCATACCGACTTCCACTGATTTCTGCTTTAACAAAAGATTGCCGTCTTCCTGGACAAACGGGTCAAACCGCAGCAGGATCGGCAGCTTCACACCGAATACTTCAAGTTCTGAAGATAAGCTGACATCCCCGTTGACCGCCAGCGCCAGCGGCACCGGCGACCGGTCCATTTCTTTTTGGATATACGTGTTCGCGATGCCTTCGAAATCCTCTTTTGTCACGTTGACGACAAGCGAGTTCCCGTCCGCCTCCGTAATCTTCATCGCCGACGACTTATCGAGGTTATGCCCTTGCGCCGGAATGGTGATAACCAGGAAAAAGGCCAGTATGGCAATTATATTTAATGCGAGAGATATCAAAAAAGCCGCCCGCCACTTGTTCATACATCGTCACTTCCTTACTCCGGGAAACTGAAGCCGCATTCTTCCATCCGTTCAAGCACCCGCTCGCTCATCAATTGATAGCCTTTGCTGTTGGGATGGAAGAAATCGGTATGATAGACCAGGTTATCGTTCCCGGTGAACAAATCGCTTACCGGCACGAAACAAGCCATCGGATCGTTTTCCGTAATTACTTCCATTGTACCGTTATAAGAGTCAATAATCTCGTCAAACTCCTCGACTTCATCCGTCACTAGTGAAAAAGGGTTGTAGATGCCGAGCGCGATGATCGGCACTGTCGGATTGATCGAACGGATCGCCGCGTAAATGTTCTGGTAGCGGCTTTCATACAAGACCAGCTCATCCATGAACGCGTCGAGGTTCAGCTCGAACAGATCCCGTTTGACGATTTTCATAATATCGTTGCCGCCAATCGTCATCATGACATAGTCCGCTTGGGCTAATGGGCCGGCAAGTTCACCTTTTTGGAACAGCGCAAGCAATTGGTCGCTTCTGCGTCCCCTTTTCGCGGTATTCACAATCATGGTTCCCTGGACTCCAGGCCATTCGCTGATGGCCGAGGAAACACGGCCGACATAGCCGCCCTCATTTTCTACATCTCCGACTCCCTGAGACAACGAATCTCCTATTGCGGTGACTACGAGAGCATCCGGCACAAAGTTCGGCGGGACATTATAATCGGCCACTGCCGGCGGCACCCTTGGCGCTGCTTCTTCATTGCCAAAAATGAAAGATGGGCTGCATCCGGCCAGAACAACGGCAAGCAATAAAGCGGCAAACAGGATGCGTTTCACGATCCATCTCCCCTTTTAAACAACATGCGCCGCACCCTATTCCGCATAGAACATGAAACCGATGGCTCCGATGCCTGTATGGGTTGAAATGACCGGCGTGGTGTAATCATATTTAATATCCTGGAAACCGCTTTCCTGGATCTTTTCGCGAAGCGGCTCCGCCATGGCCTGGCCGTCCGCATGGACAATCCCGACACCTTTTACCGTCTTGCCTGCAGTCCGTGCCAAAAAGTCGTCCATCAAGTAGGACACGACTTGCTTATAGCTCCTGGCTTTCGAAACCGGCGTGTATTCCCCGCCGTCAAGAGATGCAATCGGCTTGATCTTCAGGAACGAGCCGATCATCGCCCTGCCTTTGCCGATCCGGCCGCCCTTCACCAGATTGTCCAATGTATCGACGACTACGAATAATTTCGTGTTTTCGCGGACTTTATTGACACGCTCGACGATTTCCTCCACCGATTTCCCCTGCTGTGCCATTTCAGCCGCTTCAATCACCTGGAAAGACAGCGCATAGGAGATGTAGCGTGAATCGATAACCGTCACATCCGTATCGGTCAGCTGCGCTGCCGTACGGGCAGACTCTACCGTCCCGCTCATTCCGCCTGTCATGTGGATGGACAACACCTGTCCGCCATCTTCCCCAAGTCGGTCATACAATTCTTTGAAAATGCCCGGTGGCGGCTGTGAGCTTTTCGGCAGTTCGGGCGTTTTTTTCATCAATTCCAAAAACTCCTGCGGTTGGAGGTCCACCCGGTCAAGGTAGCTCTCCCCTCCGATTTGAATGTTTAGCGGCACGACATGAAGATTGTATTTTTCAATGACATCCGGCCGCAAATCCGATGTGGAATCGGTAACGATATGGATTTTCGACATGCAATCACTCCCTTTTCCCTTTATTCCCTACTACCCGAACGTCTAAAACCCGAATTTTAAAGGCAAAAAAACAGATCTTCATCGATCTGCTAATCCGCCTTTTCATTCAGTGCAGCTTGGATCCGGCTTCGCACGTTGGCTACTGCCGCTTTTGCATCCGTGTCTGCCAGCTCCTGAACCCCGAAAGGCTCTAATACTTGAACCCGGATACTGCCGGGCCTCACTTGGCTATTGTTCTTTTCCATAATTTCCGCGGTACCGTTTATCGCAATCGGAACAATCGGAACCCCCGCATCGCGGGCAATCCGCATAAATCCGCTTTTGAATTCCTGAAGCCCTTCACCTTTGCTCCTCGTGCCTTCGGGAAAAATCAGGATCGAATGGCCATCCTTCAGCTTCGCCACCGTATCCTGAATGGATTTATAGGCACTTCGCCGATCGCTCCGGTCCAGGAAGACGCAATTCATCTCTTCCATATAGACAGGGATAACCGGGAATTTCTTTACTTCTTTTTTGGAAATGAATCCGAAGGGTTTCGGAATCGCTGACAGCAGCACCGGAATATCAAAATTCCCTTCGTGGTTGCTGACAAGCAGTGCCGGCCCTTCCGGAAGCCATTGGAGCCCGCTCACTTCGACATGGCTCCTGGTCCGTTTCATGATGCCTCCCGCCCACTTTTGGGGCTCACTATGAATCAGTTTGTCATACTCAGCTTTGTCCATCCCGTCTTTGCGGGCTTTGAACTTCTTCAGATTCATGGCGGCGATAGGCAGGTAGCCGAACAGGTATGAAAATGTCCGCATTGAAGTCAACATTTTCCTATTCGCTCCCTTTTCGCTCAAAGACCAGGTAGGAAAACGGAATGCCGTTGGAAACATGCTTCTCCGATTCGGAAACCAGCTCCCATTCAGCCCCGTATTCCGGGAAAAATGTATCGCCGTCGTACCGCTTGTCGATAAGGGTGATATACAAGCGGTCCGCCTGCGGCAAGATCGAACGGAAAATCTGTTCCCCTCCGATCACCATCACTTCTTCATGCACTTCTTCTGCCAGGCGGATGGCCTCTTCCAAGGTATGGACGACGTCTACCCCTTCTGCAACATAGGAATCGTTGCGCGTCACAACGATGTTCCGCCGTTTCGGCAACGGACGTCCGATGGATTCATACGTATTGCGCCCCATGACCATTCCTTTGCCGACGGTATGCTTTTTAAAATAAGCGAGATCCTCCGGGATATGCCAAGGCAGCTGATTGTTTTTGCCGATCACGCGGTCCGGGTCGTGCGCCACCATTAATGAGATCATTCCTTTTCCTCCTTATACAGCCACCGGCGCTTTGATGCGCGGGTGCGGGTCATAGCCTTCAATGGTGATATCGGACAGTTCCATATCAAAAATGGATGCGACATCTTCATTGATTTTCACAGTCGGCAGCTCCTTCGGCTCCCTTGTCAATTGTTCTTTCACTTGTTCGATATGGTTCGAATAAAGATGGGTGTCGCCGGTCGTATGGACAAAATCGCCCACTTGCAGCCCGCATTCCCGGGCGATGAGATGCGTAAGCAAGGCATACGAAGCGATGTTGAACGGCACGCCAAGGAATACGTCAGCACTCCGCTGGTACAATTGGCACGATAACTTTCCGTCAGCCACATAAAACTGGAACATGATATGGCAAGGCGGCAAGGCCATGTCCCCGATAAATTCCGGGTTCCAGGCAGTCACCAGATGGCGCCGGGAATCGGGATTCGTTTTAATCGATTCAATGACATCCTTTAACTGGTCAATGGTGCCGCCGTCCGTTTTCGCCCATGACCGCCATTGTTTGCCGTACACTGGGCCGAGATCGCCGTACTTTTCGGCAAATTCCGGTTCATTCAGGATTTTGTCCTGGAAAATGCCCAATTGCTCTTTGTATGCCGCTGCAAATTCTTCATCTTTTTGCGACCGGCGTCCAAAATCGGCCATGTCGGGGCCTTGGTATTCGTCGCTATTGACCCATTGTGCAAAGGCCCATTCATCCCAGATATGGTTATTTTCCGCAAGCAGCGCCTTGACGTTGGTGTCCCCTTTTATGAACCAGAGCAATTCCGATACAATCAGGCGGAATGCCGTCTTTTTCGTAGTCATCAACGGAAAGCCTTCGTTAAGGTCATAGCGCATCTGATAGCCGAATACGCTTAATGTCCCAGTTCCTGTACGGTCTTCTTTTTTTGTGCCGTTATGTAGAATATGCTCGCATAAATCCAAATATTGTTTCATCTGTGTTCGCCTCCATTGTTATATTAATCATAACAAAAACACACAAAAAAAACTCCCTAAAAGCTAGGGAGTCACGAAAGCCATTTCGGCGGTGTGTTTTTGGACCAGTAAATGTCGCCAAGCGCGATGTGCTGCTGAAAATCATCATCAGCGACGTGGTAATGGAAATTGAAGAAATAGCCTTCCTGCGGCTTTTTCTCGGTTCTCACGTGAAACCGGATGGCATCCTCGTTTGTTTCCATGTCGTAGATATGGAAAATCTTTTCGGAATGGTCGCCGGAAGGTTTTTCCGATATCGCCAACTTGGCGATTTTGCCGCTGTCGAGGCTTGCCAGGTACAAATCGATCGCGCGCTGCATATTAGGCAGCACGGCCGTCTGGAATTCATCGCGGATCACCGGGCCGATCCGGGAGCCGAATTTCAGGTAAGCTTGCTCTTCAGCCATTTTATGTACGGTATCCAAAATCGTGATAGATTCATAATAATATTCGCTCGGGTCTTGCCAATCATAGATAAACTGTTTATGCTGGTCGTCTTCCGCATGCGAATTGCTGGATGCTTTTTCATCTAGAAGCGATTCCCAAAGCATATGGCTCGGCGGAATGGCGCCTAATGTCAGAACAGCTACTGCGATAATTATGGATTTTTGCCACCAATTTTTCATCGTCATCACCTTCAATTTCGAACATTTTCGCAAATCTTTCTTTTCTGCGTTCTATTAATTATACGATTTTCATGGGTAAAGGTTTCATCTTCTTGAAATTCATTGTACAATAAAGCTAATCATTTAGCTCTGTTTTTTCGAAAAAGGAGGAACTTTTACATGGATGCATCGTTGCTTATCGGAATTGGCCTATTATTCTTGATCGGTTATTTGACTTCATTAAGTTTTACCGACTAATTATTTCAAAAAAACTTCCTGCTGCCGGCAGGAAGTTTTTTTGCGTTTATTCGATTGTGCAATCGATCACACCATAGTGGAATTTTGTATTCGGACGGACGCGGCGGGAAAATCCAAAGCGCTCGAAATCCTCGGACCGGAAATGGGCTTTCAAGACGACGCTTTTTTTGGCTACGCGCTTCGCCTCCTCGACCCACGTCCAATCCAGTTGGCCTGCGTCAGCTGCCGGCCGTAATGGAGAGAAATTCGTAGCTTCTTGAATCGTTTCTGTAAACATCGGATCCATATAGACGACGTCCGCCGATTTTCCGGGCATGTTGCGCAAGATATCCACGGCTTTTCCGGGAATCACTTCGATGCGCCGCATGGATTCCGTCAAATGGGGCATGGCGGAATATTCCTTCAGCCCTTCTGCCACCACATAAGCAAGCACTGCATGGCTTTCACAGCCGATTACACGGCCAGCCGCGCCGGTATGCATCGAAGCCACGATAGCATCCGACGCCATCCCGAGCGTGCAGTCGATAAACGTATCACCGGGCGCCAGACCCGAGACTTCGATCAGCGGGTCCTGGACAATCGGTCGCTTGGTACGGAAAGCGGAGGAGTTCGGATGAAAAAAGAATGGCTCGGTTTTGCCCTGAGGGTAAAACTCGAGCCGTTCTTTTGCTGCAACCAGGACATCCGCGCCTTCTTCAAGATGGATTTTGCCGATTGAACGCTTTCGCCTGCTGACGAAAGGCAACAATAGATCTGCAGCAGCTTTGGCAGCCAGCTCATCGGTCTTTCCATTGGGCCGGTATGCCGTAGTCACAATCGTTTTCATTTTGCGGCTACCTGGCCCAGCACATCTGCCAGATGATTCGTGATTTCTTCCACGTCATGGTCTTCGATTTGTTCGCGCGGAATGAAATATGCCAGCTCTCCGTCTTTCAAGAGTGCAATTGAAGGAGAAGAAGGCGGAACTTCTTCAAAAAAGCTGCGCATCTGGGCAGTCGCTTCCTTGTCCTGCCCGGCAAATACCGTCACCAGATGGTCCGGCTTGGCTGCAGATTCTTTTAACGCTTCAATAACGGCCGGCCGTGCAAGGCCTGCAGCACATCCGCAGACGCTGTTGATGACGACGAGGCTGGTGCCTTGCGCTTCTGCCATATGGCTGTTCACATCTTCTGCTGTCAGCAACTCCTTAAAGCCGTGCGAGGTCAACTCCTGGCGCATCGGCACCACGATGCCCTTCATGTATTCATCATATGCATTCATTTGTTCATCCCCCTTTTTAATATTTCTTCCTTTTCATTCTATCGCACTTGCTAAAGAGATTCACGCTCTTCCACTTTTTCAGGGGTAGATCAGCATTTGTAAAAATGAAATTAGAATATTCTAAAATTAGTGTTACATTTATATTATATTTTCGCAAAAGCGCAGTTTTTTTGATAATTATGTGGTATCTTGAAAGCAACAAGAAGTATGGATTCTTCAGACTTTTCTTAGTCACTTTCCATTTCCGGAAAGGAGAATGTCAAATGACGTTAGACAGCATTAAAGAAATGCTCAAGACCGTCCATTACTACAACACCGTCAACATCACCCAGACTTTCAGCAGAGAGGACGGGGCCAGCATCACCGCAAGATGCCTCAAAAACACTAAAATTCTGGAGGTCACATTTCCGGAAGAACAGAAAATTGAACAATACACTTGCATCGAAAAAGCTGCAGCTGCCATTTACCAAGCGCTTACAGCCAATTCGATGTCTACTAGCTCCTGAGGCTTCAGGGGCTTTTTTTTATTCTTCGTGACATAGATGTATCAATAAAAAACGCCTGAAATGGCGTTCTCAATGGTCGTAATGCTTGTTGATGAAGCCCAGCATGTCTTCGAACGAATCCTGGTCGTACCATTCATAAGGCACCTTTTGATCGGCGATTCCGCTTTTGATCTGTAGGCTCGTTGCTGATAGCTGAACGATGCGCAAATCGTCCACATCCTCTTCTTTTTCCCGGAGTTCATGGCCGGAAAAATGATCTTTGACTTTGCTGAAAAATGCATCGCGTTCTGCTTCATCTTTAAAATCCCATGATTCGTATTTACCCTGATGGAGCAATTCAATCGAATAAATATCTTCTTCCATGGATATATCCCTGTCTTTTGCCATCCCTGTCACCTCTCCTATTTAAATCAACTTACAGCAGTTTACCTTTTTCGCCCCTTGCGGAAACCTTTTTCCAAAAGAAAAACCGGCGGATCGTCCGCCGGTTGCCTGTTTATTCTTCTTTCATCGATTGGCGCGCTTCGGTCATCTGCTTCCAGACCGACCCTTGCGCTTCTTCGCCTTGTTCGATCCGGGCGATCGCCATCTTCACTTGCAGCTTCACTTCAAACTCCGGATCATTTTCTGCCCGTTTCAACGCCGGCAATGCCGCTTCGGTGCCGGTTTCAAACAAGAACATAGCTGCCCGCCAACGGACGAGCTTGTTTTTGTCTTCAAGAGCTTCCATCATGACAGGCTCAAATTCCTCGAATCCGAGATCGCTGATGGCGTCCCCTGCGGTTCTCCGCACAGCCCAGCTCTTATCTTTCATCGCTCGGGCGATGTATGGCACGACTGTCTTGTCTTTGATGTCGCCTAAATAAATGACAGCTTGGCGCCGAATCGACATTTTTTCATCTTCTATCGCTTGTGCAAGCAGCGGCAGGTCGTCCAGACTCCCTTCGCCCATCTGTTCGAGCAATTGGAAGCGGGTCTGCCAATCGGGCACATTGAATTCCTCGATGGCCACTTTTCGTCCGCGCACCACTGCTCCCTGTACCTGTTCCTCAGACGGGGACACAAGCTGCTGCAGCCGTTCATCCGGATATGCTGCATTCAATTCTTCGACGACATGCTGGCCAATTTCCTCTTTATCGCCGTAACGGACGCCATAATCCGCCCATTTGCGTTGAAGCAGGTAATTCTCTTCCGCCGGATCCAAGGCTTTGGCCATGGCAGCTGTGAAGCGCTCCGGCATGCCGAAGCGTTGTTCAGTGGAGCTGTCGAATACTTTTACTTGCAGCGGTATTCCTTTGAATTGCTGGACATGGACATAGACTTCACCAAAATGCTCATCCATCTCCATTTCTGCCCCGGCTGCTCCGTCGCCTTCGCCGAAGACGCGACGGACTTCTGCCAGAATCCCTTCCCAGTCCACTTTCGAAAGGCGTTCCACCGCCAAAAAATCAGCTACATGGTAAACGCCTTTCACGCCTTCGATGTCCATGATTTTCCGGATTTCCTGCGGAGCCCCTTCCAAGTTTGCTTTTGAGTAATTATGGCTCTTGCCGAAAGGCAATTCCTGGTCGATGATGACTTTCATTGTATTCGGGCTTGGTGTCGGTTCGATCGTTTTGATTTTCATGAATGTTCCCCCTGCTGAAATTTTATGATTCTGCAATTTCCTGGAGATACGTCCACCGCTCGATGAGACGGTCGTATTCTTCTGTCAATGCGTCGATTTCCTGAGTGAGTTGGTTCAGTTTTTCAAAATCCGCGCCTGCTCCTGACATATCGCTTTCTTTTTGTTCCATCTGTTGCTCTACTTCGGCAATGACATCAAGGATTGAATGGAACTCCTGCTGTTCCTTGAACGTCAATTTCTTTTTCGGCGCTTCCGGCTTCACGGTTACAGGGGCAGGTTCGAAAATTTCTGCCTCCACCATTTCAGGCACAGCCTTCTCTTTGATGAATTCGGAATACAAGCCTTGGTACTCGACAATTTTGCCCGTACCTGTGGTCCACAATTTCTGGGCGATCCGGTCCAGGAAAAACCGGTCATGGGAAATCGTAATGACGACGCCTGGGAAGTTTTCCAGAAAATCCTCCAAAACAGAAAGCGTCTGGATGTCCAAGTCGTTCGTCGGCTCGTCAAGCAAGAGAATATTGGGCTGCTCCATCAACAGTTTCAGCAAGTACAAACGTTTCCGCTCGCCGCCCGATAGTTTACCGATTTGTGTGCCGTGGCCGTTTGAGGGGAACAGAAAGCGCTCGAGCATTTGGGTTGCCGACAAACGGACGCCTTTGGCCGCCTCATAATCACTTGATATCTCCTGGATATACTCGATCATCCGCTGTGATTCATCCATTTCCGGCAAATGCTGAGTAAAATGGGCAATCTTCACGGTGCTCCCATATTCCAATCGCCCTTCAGTCGGCTGGTACTCGCCTGCCAATATTTTCATGAGCGTGGACTTCCCAGCTCCGTTCGGGCCGACGATGCCGATGCGGTCGCCGCCCTGCAAAAGAAAATCGAAGCCGCTGAAAATGACATTGCTGCCAAAAGCCATGCCGACGCCTTCACCTTCAATGATTTTCTTGCCCAAACGCTGGCTTTGCATGGAAAGCTCCAACGACGTATTGTCGTTTTCCTTTTGGACGTTCTCCTTGATTTCATCAAAGCGCTGGATCCGGGCTTTCTGCTTGGTCGACCGGGCTTTGGCACCCCGGCGGATCCATTTGAGCTCTGAACGGAAGCGGTTTTCCAGCTTTTGCTGGGAAGAAGCAGCCATTTCATCGCGAATCGCTTTGTTTTCCAGGTAGTCGCCGTAGTTTCCTTTATGTGTATACATTGTCTGATCGGCAATTTCAAAGATATGTGTGGAAACGGCATCCAGGAAATAGCGATCGTGCGTCACAAAAAGCATGGCGCTGTTCATGCGAAGCAGTGTTTCCTGAAGCCATTCCGTGGAGACAGCGTCCAGATGGTTTGTCGGTTCATCGAGGAGAATCAAATCCGCCGGCTCGATCAATGCTTTGGCCAGTGCCACCCGCTTTCGCTGACCGCCGGACAATTCGCTGATGTTCTGGTCGAACATGTCGATGCCGAGTTTTGTCAGTGCCGTTTTTGCAAGGGCATTGATGTCCCAGGCATTTTCTTTTTCCATTCCTTCCTGGATTTTCATCAATTCATCCTGCAATTGGGTTGAACTCGAATCGATCATCATGTTTTTCAAGGCTTGCTCATAGGACCGGTTGAGCGCCAGGATCGGCGAATCGCCTGAAAAAACCGTCTCAAGGACGGTGAGTGATTCGTCGAATTCCGGTTCTTGCTTTAAATACGTGATCTGGTATTTTTTCGGATGGTCCATCGTCAAGGAGTCCGCTTCAACTTCACCGGCCACAATGGACATTAAGGTCGACTTCCCCGTACCGTTAACGCCGATCAGACCTGCCCGTTCTCCCGGGTAAAGTGAAAATTCGACTCCTTTGAAAAGCGTTTTTGCTCCAACTGTCTTGGTTAAATTTGTAATATTTAAATGGCTCATTTATTCCCATCCGTTTCTTTTTGTAGTTGCTCTAAAAAGCATAGCATAAAAGCATGCCGCTCTTCAGCAATCCGCCTTCCGGCTTCTGTATTTATGCTGTCCTTCAGCTTCAGCAGCTTCTCATAAAAATGCGTCGTGCTGCTGGTCGGCTTGGACCGGTACTCCTCCTCGGTCATTTCCAAGCGGGGCTCTTCCTGCCAATCATACAATTTGCGGCCTTTTGCCCCGCCGTAGGCGAACGTCCGGGCAATGCCGACTGCCCCGATGGCGTCCAGCCGGTCCGCGTCCTGCACAATTTCAGCCTCGATGGATGCCGGCGCTTTTCCATTGCCTCCTTTGAACGAAACGGCTGCGATAATGTCAGAGATATGCTCCTTCTGTCCGTCATCCAGCCGGAGGCCCGCCAAAATTTCCGCTTCCGGGTCTTCTCCGTGCTTTTTATATTTCGGATCGGAAACGTCATGGAGCAATACGGCCATTTCCACTACAAAAGCATCCGCCTTGTGTGTTTTGAGGATTTCCCTGGCATTTTGCCGAACCCGTTCAATATGCTGCCAATCATGGCTCGCATCAAATGTATCGTATATCGCTTTTGCCGCTTTTTCACATTGCAGCAATTGTTCTTTCTCCATAAAAACAACCCCTTTCCTTCCATTATAACATCCTTCGAAAAACAGCTTCCCCTCCAGGCGTTATTGACGATTGGCGTCCAGTCGGGTATAGTATAGCCAGCCGTTAAACGGAGTTTAATGGCGCCACGACATTACTCAATAATAGGGGGAACGCGCATGCACCAAGGTACAGTGAAATGGTTTAACTCGGAAAAAGGGTACGGCTTTATTGAGCATAATAATGGTGATGACGTATTCGTCCATTTTACAGGCATCCAAGGCGAAGGCTTCAGGACGCTGCAGGAAGGCAAAACCGTGTCGTTTGAGATTATTGATGGAAACCGTGGTCCGCAGGCATCGAATGTTATTGAAACTAATACGTGAAAAAGCGCATATAAAAAAAAGGGAGCCTCGAAAAATTCGAGTCTCCCTTTTGCATTTCATGTCCACGTATAGTTTTTGCCCCAGCTTTCGCGCGACAGCCGTTCAATTTCTTCAACATCGGCGTCTTCCACCATATAGGTGTCGCCTTGTTCATAAGGGTTGTAATGGAACGCATACATCCGCGCTGTGAATTGATGGAACGGCAAGGAAGACTCGCCTTCCTGCTCGCCATGCCCTTGGACGCTCGTTTCGATGCCCTGGCCCCAATTCTGGCCGCTGTCGTTGTTCGGATTGTAGAAATAGACCCGGAATTCCCCCTGCTCATCCTGATCGATGCGCTGGATTGAGACTGCATGCAGACCCAGTAATTTGCCATGGACGTTGGTGATGTAGATGCCCACCGGGTTCGGATAGATCATCTCGTAGCCTTCATTGTATTCCGGGTGATGTGTCGCGTAGAACAGCCGCACAAACGCTTCATAGTCCGTGACAAAACCGGTATACTGATCGATAATGCTGGCAAAGCCACGGGATATCCATTCCCCGTAAAACTCGGGATTGACCCATTTGTGGCCGTCCTCTCCTCTTAATAGCGTCTTTTTCATCATTTCATTATAGATTTTGTCCAAGTGTGGAACAAGGACCACTGAGACCGGATCCAGTTCGCGATGAATTTCGTCTGCCACCCCGCCCTGGATCACATTCGAATGGATTTCTTCCCCTTCAAAGGTCATGTCGATATCATTTTCCCTCACGGCCCGAGCAATATATTCAAGAAGTTGGCCGACGCCATGCTGGGCCCATAAACTGATCGCCCTCGCGGACTGGCATGTAGGATTCAGCCCTTGCCCGATGCCGAGCGGTTGTCCTAGTACATTGACAACCCCGCCCACCAGGACGCCATTTGCCGTGATGCCGCCTTTTCGATGTTCCCGGCGGAGCAAATGCTTTTTGACATCCGGGTGCACATCGATTTCAAACAACCGGCGCAGCGCAGGCAGTAAGGGCTCCTGTGTCAGGACGCCGCGGTCAAGCATGCGGGACAAGCCATAGATCACTTTGCTCGTTTCCGGATGGACCGATATTTGTATGATGTCCCTGACCAATTCGGTATTGGCATTGAAGCTTGCTATGCCCATTTCAGACAGCGCCAATGCTTCCGGAATAATATCGGAATATTTCCGGTTCAGAAAACGGATGAAGATGGCATTTGCCGGTGCCACCAATCCCGTAGCGTTCATCGACTCCGCAAACGCCCGCGCTTCCTCATGAAGAGTTTCTTCGTCGGCTTCCGTCAGTTTTTTCCGGTATTCGCGCAAATTCGGATACTGTTCACTGAGAGGCGTCGGCGAGGTTATCGCTTTGTTGAATGATTTTAATTTGTCTTTCGTATGTTCATCGATTTCCTCGTCAAGCATCTGGTTGGCGGTCTCGATCATCGTCACGATCCGCTCCACCATGATGGGCCGCTGGACAGTCAGGCGCTCAATCTCTTCGACCAGCTTGCCCGCTACCGCTTTATAGGAAAGACGGGCGCCAAGAAAGCGGAAGAGCCGTTCCGCCCGCTCGATATGCTCGCCGCCCTCTACCCGTGCGGCTTCCGTTTCAGCCGGAAACAACAAGTCCATATTCAAAGCCAGCACTTCGTTCAGAAAAGAGGCCGCTTCTTCTTGCGGCACTTCCGGGTGTTCATATTGCCCTTCAGCAATTGACAGCATGCGCAATTCACTCAGCATTTCCACGAGCGAATTGACCCCCCTGATTTTCAAGGAGCCGCCGACAAACGGCGGTTCCAAGTTGGCGGCTTCCGCCCATGGCCCGCCATGGAACACACCGGCTGCATCAAAACGTCCGGCATAGCCGTAAAGGGCTTCCATGCCGTTATCGGTTGCTGCCAGCTCACCGGCCAATTGAAAGACAGCCGTCTGGTACATGCTTTTTGCGAATGGCTTGGCTTCTTCAAGCACCGCAAGGGCTTGTTCAAATTTGTTTTTGGTCAGTGTTGTTTCAGTAGTCATGGCCATTCCCCCAGGTGTTAGATATAAAAATCGAATTTTTCATATTGCTGCAGCAGTTCCTTCATCCGCTCGCTGTCTTTGCCAAAGAAAAACAGCGTGCCGTAATGGTTCCCGAAGCCGACGCGCTCCGCTACTTTCGAAGTGACCGGTATGAACATATCGTGTTTTTCAAAGTAAGGGTCGTTCTTCAATTTATCAGGCACATTCAGCTTTTCGATCAGCCTCACGCGCGGATAAACCATCAGACTTCCGGCATAGCCTTTCGCATCGTCCACTTCTTTCGGGAAAAAAGCCTCCAGTTCTTCTGCCGTCGTGTCCGGATCGCTGCAGAGGATCTGAGCCTGGAACGCACTGAAGCCGTATGCGCGCTCGATCAATTCGAAAATATGTCCGCCGGGCACCCGCGCCGCCACTTCCCCGAAGTTCAAAGTGCCGTCATGGGAAATGAAATATTCCGGATGGATGACGCCGTATTTAATTTCAAAAGCATCCACCAGTTTCTGGATTTCCTTTAATATCGTCGGACGGTAAGATTCAAGTGTCGGTGAAGCAGGCACGAAATTCGAGTGGCCCAGTTTGACGTATTCTGTGATGTTCAGGAACTTCACTTCCCCGTTATGGATAAAAGCTTCACAAGAGAATTCCTGCCCGTCGAGATGGCTTTCCATCAAATAAGGGAATTCCTGTTCTTCCATCTTTTCGATATCTGTCGCGTCCCGAATGACCATGTGCCCAACCGTGCCTGCTTTGTTCAGAGGCTTGATATGTATCGGATCATTCAGGTCGCCCTCGATTTTGATCAACGCATCATTTACCCGCTTTAAAAAGCGGTGGATGTCCTCTTTTGAATGCGCTTCTTCGAAAACTCCCACTTTAATACCTGCCATCTGTGCTTTCCGCTTCATTAGCCCTTTATCCCGCATTAACAGCGAACGGTTGAAGACGCGGGGATCATCGAAGAAGCGGGCATTCAAGGCGCCTGCCCACTCTACAGTTTCTTCATAAATCGGCACCGCTACTTTAGTGTCCATCGCCTGAAGCTTCTCATACAATTCATCCGAGCCTTCATTGAGCCGTTCAAAATCCCATGCAACAAAGTTGATGCCATTCTCTTTTGCGAATCCTTCAAAATCAGGCGGGCCCACTACAACGAACGGCCTGTCCAATTTGTCGATTGCCTCGATCGCCGGCAAACTCCACCCTAAAATTGCTGTCAATCTTCCTTCTCCTGCATTTCCCATCCAGACACTCCCTTTATAAATAATGTAAGCCAGTAAATACCTCTATTATTGCCTATTTTCAGACGATTCAAACCTTAGCTTGCTAATCGGGTTTAAACAATTCGGCAAACGGAAATAATCTTATTAATAAACCGAAGATGCAAAAAGCCAAAACAGGAGGAAATTTTATGGACTCATGGTTTTTGAAGCTGAGGGAATATTTCCCGGCTAAAGAGATGAAATCCCATGCGCATATGAAAGGGTTGTTCACGGACAAAAGCGAAGTTTACAAATTAGACGAAGGCCCGGAATACACATTGGTCTATTTTGAGAAGGAGGATTTCCTGTTCGTCGATTATATCCTCGTCTCCAGTTCGTCACGCGGCAGCGGCCTGGGCTCCAAAGTAATGGAGCGCGTGAAAAAGAAAGGCAAAGCGATCATCCTTGAAGTCGATCCCGTAACACCGGAAGATCCGGAATCAGGCAAGCGCGTGCGTTTTTATGAAAAGCAGAAATTCAAGAAAGCTCCGTCCATCACTTATGTGCGTAACCACCCTGTCACCGGCGAAAAAAGTGAAATGGATATATTCTATTGGTCGCCGGATGCCGTCACTGAAGAATGGATATTCGATAAGATGAAAAAGGCGTATGAAGAAGTGCACGCATTCGGCAATGAAATCTTCTACAACAAAGCTCCGCAGCCTCCGGAAGAAGTGCTGCAGCTCGAAACAGCCCATCCACAACAGCGGGCAAAATAAAAAAACGGCAGCGGATTCCGCTGCCGTTTTCCTCTATTCATTTATGTCCAGCGCCTACTTTGTTCAATTCATTCCCCAAAAACTGCAGCTGTGAGCCGACGGAGCAATTGCTGATGCAGAAACGGTGCGCAGCGGTTTTCCCTTGCTCTTTCCGAAGTTGTTTCCGGATAAAACAGCCTTCGCAGTATGTCTCTATCATTTCGTCGATTTCATTGATGATTGAAAGTTTGTTCAACCTGTCACCCCTTTGAATTGCCATTCGCTAATTTTACTACTGATTTGTGATTTTTTGCAACAATAGTTATACTAGCAAAGGACATTTTGTCTTTGCGGCGGTTCGCAAACTCCCGCCTCACCAAAACTAAGGAGGATTTTTTAATGTTCAATGAATTTTTTGGGCTTGGCTTCGCCTTGGCCAATTTCGTCCTGCTCCTGCTGATGTATAAATTCTTCGGCAAGACCGGTTTGTTCGCCTGGGTCGCCATTGCAACCGTGTTGGCAAACATCCAAGTGACGAAGACCATCGAAATTATCGGCCTGACTGCAACGCTCGGGAACAGCTTGTATGCTTCCACTTTCCTGGCGACCGATATACTTAATGAAAAATATGGGAAACAAGATGCACGTAAAGCGGTCTGGCTTGGTTTCGCCTCGCTTTTGATCATGGTCCTTGTCATGCAGGCCGGGCTTCAGTTCATACCTGCAGAGAGCGACATCGCCAACTCATCGCTTGAGACCATCTTTGGGCTCATTCCGCAGATTGCGATCGCAAGCATGATCGCCTATCTGGCGAGCCAGCATTTGGATGTCATCATCTTCACTGCCATCCGCAAGGTTTTCCCGAAAGACAGCCAGTTCTGGATCCGCAACAACGGCTCCACACTGATCAGCCAACTGCTGGATACCTTGATTTTTACGAGCATCGCCTTTTACGGCGTTTTTCCGCTCGACGTCTGGCTGGAAATCTTCGTCTCAACATACATTTTGAAATTTATCGTTTCCGTGCTGGCCACGCCTTTCGGCTATATGGCCAAAGCTACTACTCCGTTCGATGAAAAGCAGGTGAATTGATGCTGGAAGTGTTCATCGATGCTGCAACAGCCGGCTCTCCGCAGGTAAGTGCATGCGGCGTCTTTATCCGGGGGGAAGGCCACTTGATCAAGTGGAGTGAGTATCTCGGCGAAATGGACAACCATACAGCCGAACTGACGGCTTTGGTGAAAGGGCTGCAATTGGCACAGGGCCTGACCGCCGGCATGGTGTCGGTCAAATCCGACTCGCAGGTGACCGTAGATGCTTTTGAACGGGAATATACCAAAAATCCCCGCTTCAAACCGATCCTCGAAGAAGCGCTTGCCCTCAGCAAGTCATTCGAATATTGTTTCATCAAATGGATTCCCGATTCGCAGAACCGGGCAGCTGACGACTTGGCAAGAAAAGAATTGCGGGCACATAAATAAGAATACAAAGAAAACGAGCAGCGGCTATGGAGGCGCTGCCCGTTTTCTTCCGAGATGGTGAGAGACGGCTTCCGGAAAGTCTGGTAAACTGGAAACAGCTGAACTTAATGGAGGCAAAATTATGAGATCGAAAATCGGCATCATTCTCGATATTTTTATCCTGCTGATCGGCCCTTGGATCCTGTACACGCGCATTGTCGAAATCATGGAGAACGGCGCATCCGTTTATCCAATCATTTCGATTATCATCATTACACTTGCGGTCCTTTTCTCCATCTACAACCTGTACTTGGTCCTGGCGTCAAAACAGCAGCAAACTCCGAAAAAATAGTGTGCGAAAGGTGATTCATCTTGAAATCCGTCCTGTTTTATCATGTGCCATTGGCTGTCTTTGCACTGGTCAATAACTTGGTTGACCGCCTTTACTGGCCCTGGTTTGTCACACTATTGCTGGCATTCCTCATGTTCCAGCTGGCACGCCTCCGCTATCCGAAAGACGGCGTGCCGCCGATTGCCAAGGCCTCCCAGGCCTTCTTCTACATATTGACCGTCGCTTTCATCTTCCGCGACCAATACCTGGATCCGTTTATCATCAACTTGCTGCTCGGCGTAACACTTGGAATCGTCATCGTGGAGCTCATGAAGCATAGAAAAAAGCCGTCAGCTTGACGGCTTTTTTCTATGCTGAGAAATTTCACACGACATACCAAATCAGAAAAAGTGCAATCGCGATGGCAATCCACGTGATGATCCGGATCAGATTCCGTTTTTTGCGGATTTCTTCTTCTTCTTTTACATCTTTTAGAAACGGCATAACCTCTCCCCCTCTCCTGCGTTGCCTTTTGCCGGGACCTTCCATTATGATTGAACAAAGGAGGTTTTCCGGTGAAAAAATTCATGATCCCGCTGCTCTTCCTTAGTATAGTCGCCGGGTGCAACGATGCACCAGCGAAACCTGAAGAAGCAACAGCTCCGACCGAGGCGATCGCCACCGGCCTGGATGCCCCGTGGTCCATCAATAAAAATGGAGAAGAATTTTATATCTCTGAACGTTCAGGGACCGTGGCGCACATCGACAAAACCGGCAAGGTGACCCATCAAACGGTGGAATTCTCCGACCCCTTATCAAATGCAGCAGTAGCAGGTTTTCTAGGATTCGTGCTGGCCGCCGATTTTTCTGATACGGCTCAAGCCTTTGGATATTATGTGTACGACCGGGACGGCAGCCCTTACAATAAAATTGCCAGGTTCCAATTGGAGAACGGTATCTGGAAAGAAAGCAGCGTGCTGTTGGAAGGAATTCCGACCGGCAATGTCCATCACGGAGGACGGCTGGAGATAGGTAAAGACGGGGCGCTTTATGCTACGATCGGCGACGCTTCAGAGCCTGATCTTGCCCAGGATATGGGATCTGTCAACGGCAAGATCCTGCGGTTGAATGAAAACAATGAATTCCTCATCTTTTCCAGCGGGCACCGCAATCCGCAAGGCATGGCCTGGGACAACGGCACCATGTACGCCTCCGAACACGGCCAATCCGCCAATGATGAAATCAATATCATCGAGGAAGGCAATAATTACGGGTGGCCCATCATCGAAGGGACCGCTGAACAGGACGGCCTTGAATCGCCATTTTACACAACCGGTTCTGGAGATACATGGGCGCCCAGCGGAATAGATGTGCAGGACGGCATGCTCTATGTCGCGGCACTCCGAGGTACTGCCCTGAAAGTGATCGATCTGGAAACGGGTGAAGTCGCCGATTCCATCGAAGGCTTCGGGCGCGTCCGCGATGTCTATGCAGACGGAGAAGAAATTTACTTCATCACGAACAATACGGACGGCCGGGGCACGCCTTCTGAAGGCGATGATAAATTATACCGCCTCAGCCGTGAATAAAAAAAGCGCTGGACCGCCAGCGCTTCAGACTGTAAACAAGGTCTACTTATGATGAAAATAGATTTACTAGCCCGACCGAGCTGGCCACTTCGCTTTCCGAGTGCTCGGCTTCAGTCTCCTCGTCACTACGTTCCTGCGGGGCCTTCAGCTCGAGCTGGTCCCTCAGGAGTCTCGTGGCCAACTCGGTCGGGAGCGTCACCTTTATCAAATAGATAAGTTAAGAACTCTGAACTGCTTTAATCTGATTGGCACGATCCGCAACGGAAGGCGGCGAGCAAGTTGGCCGAAGGCAGTTCGGCCGACTTGTTTGCGACGAAGCACCGAAGCGATGCAGGAGCACCGGTTTTACCTGCGGGACAGCGAAGTGCCGAAATCCACTCGGACGTTAGTCCGAGTTAGTTCGGCGCGAGCCCGCGGAACGCGTCCGCCTGAAGTGGAGGATTCGGTATTTCTTTCATTCCATGCATATTTATAAAATTGAAAAATTTTTTATTCTTTTATCTACAAGTTCAAGCGCTGGATCGCCAGCGCTTTTTTCTATGCTTCAAAGAAATTTGACCATCAAGTCCTCGTCGATATAACGGCCCTCCGCTTTCATTGCGCGGAGGTCGACGCCATATTTCAAGAAACCCAGATGCCCGTATAGTTTCACTGCCGGGACATTGGCCGAGTTGACCATCAAATACAATTGCTCGATTTCTTCTTGCTGCTGAGCAAAACTGATCAAGGTTTCCATCAATCTCCGGGCAATTCCTTTGCCGCGGGCAGAAGGCGTCACATAAACGGCATAGACCGAAGCGCGGTGGCCTGTTTTGGATCCCGTCTCCATAGCTAACGTGACATTGCCGACAAGTTTCCCCTCGTCAAAAGCGCCGAACGTCACAGCGGCGTTGTCCGAAAGGCGGCTCTCCGTTTTCTGAAGCGGTGCCTTTATTGCATCTTCCAGGGATGCGCTGAAGGCATCCGGGTCATTTATTAAAGCTTCGATCCGCAACGTCCTGTATCCGGCAGCATCTTCCGGCCCCAATTGTCTAATTTCCATCTTTCCGACTTCCTTTTCACCTAAATTCCTGTTTCACTGTCCCTTTGCCATTTTCCACATCGATCGTGGCATAGGCGCCGTTGATGAATGTGATTTGCGGCGGCATATGGCCGAGGTCGATATCATAAGCGATTGGAACGCCTAGTTCATCCGACAGATCGGCGTACATTTTTTCTGCGGTGTACCCTCCGACTTCCTGGTTCGCCGGGCTTCTGCCGAAAACGATTCCGGATATATGGCTGAACCAGCCGGCGTATTTCATTTGGGTAAGCGAACGCTTGAGATCGGCAACATTCATCTCGCAGTTCTCCAGATACCATACCACTGGCTCCTCGGGAATATGCTCCTCGCGGAACTTGGCAACGTCTCCATAAGGCGTCCCGATTACATGGCGGATCACGTCGATGCACCCGCCGAGCAGGCGGCCTTCAAACCGCTCCCCTTCGCCCGACACCGTCTTCCACTCCGTCGGTTCCGTCAAATGGAAAACGACCGGCGATGGCGATTCATGGCTCCATTCCAACTGATACTTTTCCGAAGATTCCTGCTCAACAGACCCTCCCGGATTTGTCCGCAATACATCTAGCCAGCGGCCAGTGGTGGAATCGGATGCCTCCCCCCTCAAATCGATCAGGTTCGTGCCGTGGGCAGTGGCAATTCCGGTTTTCAATGTAATCGCAAGCAGCAGCAAGCTCAGATCTGAATACCCGAGCACCCATTTAGGCTCCAAATCGTCAAAGTCGATAAATTCTAGTGTTTCTACCAGCAATTCCCCGCCCCATGGAGGGAGGATCAGGTCGATTTCGGGGTCCATCAGCATGCGCATCAGTTCCGCAGCCCGCTGCTCTGCCGGCGCTGACTTCGCCTCCATTTGTATCCAGGCTGTCTCGCCGACCTGAACGGTAAACCCCTGTTTTTCAAGCCGTTCTTTTGCCTGTTGCAATAAATGATGGTGTTCCTGCGGGACGCCAGAGGATGGCGCAGTCACTCCAATGCTCCGCAAAACGCTTTCCGGATATCTGATCATCGACTTGCCCCTTTCGGTGTTGCGGTTATGTAAAGGTTACTAAAGCATAAAGCAGTCCGCAAAGGATCGCTCCGCCTAACAAAAAAAGAAATGCCTGGGTAATAAAGTCCCAAAACATGTTCGGTTTCCGGTCCAGGCTTTTTTCCTTCGACTGCGACAATCCGTATGACAAGCCTGTGGGCGCAGTTTCATTTATCATTTCCCCAGTCTTCCTGATGCGTCGGGTTTCCATGGTGTTCCTCCTTTGGCCAAATCAATAAGAATGTTGTGTTTAGTAATATTATACTAAAGAGTTCAAAGATGGAAAGGTGAAATTTCAAAATTATTGAAAAAGCTCCTTTTCTCTCCCCTGTGGTTATCCCTACATTTGATGGGTATAAAAGGTATAAGAAGATTACGTATTCGGAAGGGAGACTGCGAAGATGAAAGTATTGGTAGTAGGAGCCAACGGGCAAATCGGCCGGCAGTTCGTCCAGATGCTTGACAAAAGCGGGACGCATACGCCCAAGGCGATGGTGCGAAGACAAGATCAAGTCAGCTTTTTTAATGCTTTAGGCGTGGAGACGGCATTGGCCAGCCTCGAAGGCAGCATCGATGAAATCGCCGAAGCCATGGCTGGCTGCGATGCAGTTGTTTTCACTGCTGGCAGCGGAGGCGAAACGGGCGCGGATAAAACGCTGCTCGTCGATCTTGACGGTGCCGCCAAAACCATTGAAGCGGCACAGCGGACCGGTGTGAGCCGGTTTTTGATGGTCAGTGCCATCTATGCCGACCGCCGGGAAAACTGGGTCGATGAAATGGCCCCTTATTACGTTGCGAAACACCATGCTGACAACATTCTGCGGGCAAGCGGCCTGACGTACACCATCATCCGCCCGGGCCTTCTGACTAACAGCCGCGGAACCGGCCGGATCACCGCTTCTGAACAATTGGACGGCGGACCGATTCCGCGTGAAGATGTGGCTGCCGTCCTTCTCCATTCCCTTTCAAATGAACATGTCTACAACAAAGCGTTTGAAGTCATTTCTGGGGATGACCCCATTGAAGAAGCGTTGAACCGACTCTGATTGTGCCAGGCACTATTCGGATTTAGCATTGGCGCTGAACGACATTATTCGCGCATCAAAAAAGATGGCCCTCAGCAATGAGGTGCCATCTTTTTTCATCAAGCTTGAACGCTTTCTTTTCCTTTGAGGCTTTTCACACCAAGCACCAATTGGAAAACGGATGCAATCGAGCAAAGGACGATTGCCGCATAGCCGAGGCCGTTGATCGGCTGCAGCATAAATGTCCGAAATACGATCAATAGCAGCATAGCCGCCAGTGCAAAATTGACAATATACGGTTTGTCATAAAATTTCTTCAGTGAGATTCCTGCGAATATTGCTGAAGCTACAATCAGTAACGTTAAAACCATTTCCATCCCAGTCCCTCATCCCCTAAGCTTTTGTCCCAATTTTAGCACAGTTCCTTGCGCAAAGGTAAGACCCTTTATTACTTGAGCTCCTTATAGGCAAGGCGCTTGATCACTCGCTCATGCTGCGGATACGCTTCTGCCAGTTCGGCCTGCGTAAACAGTTCGAAATCCTCGAATTCAAAACCTGGCGCGACCATGCAGCCGACCAGCGCGAACGTATCCGGCCGGTCGACAGAAGAACCGAAGATGCTGCCTTTTTCCACACGTACCTGCGGCTTTTCTCCTGCCTGAACGTCCAATCCCAATTTTTCCTCGCGGTGTGCCCCGTCGGCCCCGATGATGTGGACCGTGAGCGGGCTGCCGGCATGGTAATACCATAACTCATCTGACTTCAGCCGGTGCAAGTGCGATACTTCCCCGGACTCCAGCAGAAAATAAATGCTTGTGTACAGAGCCTTTTCCCCCGAATGAAAAGCTGCCGTCTCTTCCGATCGGAAAGATGGTTTATAGAAGCCGCCTTCCGGATGCGCCTCCATTTCCAAAAGCCGGATCCAATCCTGCGCGTCCATCAAATCCGCTCCTTTCTCTTGCCAGCAGAAAACCCATCAAACAACTTGCCGCCAAAAGGAGATAAAGCCTCTTCTGCCAGCCGGATCACGGGGTCTTTGTCGCCGGTCCGGTAAAAATGTCCGAACGCTTCTGATAACGCCTCTGCAAAGCCCGGATCAAATTTTTGCAGCGACCGGTAAACCCACTTGGATTGTCCTGTCCATTGCCGGTTGGTGCGCAGCACGAATTCCGCTAGGAGCTCCGCTAAATGCCCCGCGATGAATAAAAGTTCCGCTTTTGACTCGCTGCCGGTAAAATCGTCCAGTGCATCTGTAATAAAGTATCTCTTGGCGCCGATTTCATCAGGGGTCCATTTTTTCGGGCCCGCTGCCAGCAAAAGATCTGCTTCCGCTTTAATCCCAACAAGGACTCCCAGGTCCTTGAGGACCATGCCTTCCGAAACCATCGCCGGCAATGAAGGGCGTGCACGGGCACAATCGCTTTCAAAAAACGGCTGGTAGGATGAAAGGTTATGGACAAACACCTCTATGGGCCAATCTTGAAAGAGAATGGACTCTCTGTAGGACGCTTGAACGCCTTCATCGAAAACCACAATGTCCAAATCTGAAGTCGTTGTTGCTTCCCCTCTTACTACGCTCCCGGCGAGGACTGCCGCTTCGCAGTCTGGGTGGAATTTATCTATGTACATGGCCGCCGCCACGATCGGTTCAATCCGCATGTTCATCTTCCTTTCGCAAAAGTTTTCATTCGGGCAGGTTTCCCTGAAACCTTGTCCTGTGCAATACCGTATTAATTATATAGCAGAAATACAATCCTAGGAGGAAAAAACATGAACAATCACGAAATCGACTTTAAACTGCACGGCGATGACATGCAATTTGTCGAAGTGGAACTTGATTCAAATGAAACTGTCATTGCTGAAGCAGGAGCTTTAATGATGATGGAAGACGGCATTGCCATGGAGACCATTTTCGGCGACGGATCGAAAAACAGCGGATCGGGATTGATGGGAAAATTGATGGGAGCCGGAAAACGTCTGGTAACGGGGGAAAGCTTGTTCATGACCGCTTTCACCAACCAAGGGACCGGCAAACGGCACGTATCTTTCGCCGCTCCTTATCCCGGCAAGATCATCCCGCTGGATTTAAGCACGCTGGGCGGAAAAGTCATCTGCCAGAAAGATTCGTTCTTGGCCGCTGCAAAAGGCGTATCCATCGGGATTGAACTGCAGCAAAAACTCGGAACCGGCTTTTTCGGAGGCGAAGGCTTTATCATGCAGAAACTGGAAGGCGACGGGCTGGCTTTCGTCCATGCAGGCGGCACGCTGTACCGCAAAAATCTCCAAAAAGGTGAAGTGCTCCGAGTCGACACCGGCTGCCTGGTCGCGATGACAGCAGACGTCGATTACAATATCGAAATGGTATCAGGCGTCAAAACCGCCTTGTTCGGCGGCGAAGGCTTGTTTTTTGCCACTCTCCGCGGTCCCGGTAGCGTATGGATCCAGTCCATGCCGTTCAGCCGTCTCGCCAGCCGTGTCTTCGCAGCTGCTCCGCAGAACCCTGCCGGCAGTTCCCAAGGCGAAGGCAGCATTGCCGGCGGCTTGTTCAATATGCTCGGCGGAAAGTGATGCAGCTGGCCGGCAGATTCGAAAGGTGCTCAGATTCCCTCTTTCCAAGTTGTAATACGCTTTTACGGTCCTGAATTAAGGGACTGAAAATATCGGCGCAATCCAGAAGGAAGAGGTGCAGCTCATGAAAGTGCTCGCTAACTTTTTGAAGCTTGTGGTTTTGCTTATCGCCCTCCCCGTTCTCGCTGCCTGCCTGTATGGTTTGACGAGGTTCGACCCGGACTCCCCATACTGGGCATTGCCGGAGCTGGCTGAATTGCAGTACCCCGTATTGATCGGCATGTACGCAGCGATGATCCCTTTTTTCTATGCCCTGTATCAGATTTCCAAGTTGTTGGGCGCTCTTGGCAAAGGGAGAATTTTCACCCCTTCATCCCTTACGGCCGTGCGCAACATCAAATATGCCGCACTCGCTATATGCTTTTTGTATATACTGGAGCTGCCTTTCTTGCACCGGCTTGCCCAAGTGGACGATGCTCCGGCGACGTTGATCGGCCTGTTCGTCATAACCGTTTCCGGCGTAATTGCCGTAATAACCGGTTGGCTGCAAAAGCGCATACGGAAAAACATACCGGAGCGGGCAGCATATTAATCATTGAACAAAAAGAACGCTCAGATTCTGAGCGTTCTTTTTTTGGTCCATTATAGCTCTTTCTGCTTTGCTTGGCGCATTTCGTCAACGGCTGCATGGTATTTCTCGAAATCGAACTCCACGCTTTTCGGTTTGTAGAAATACAGGATCGACTCTTTTTCACCTTGGGACAGCATAAAATCGACCACCGCTTTCGGGCTCTTCATATCTGCCCCCGCTTTTTCCGCAGCCGCCAATTTTTCGAGAATGGCCTCTGGTGTTGCTGGCATCCAATCATCCTTCCTTATTGGTTCACGCTGATTTTGCTGCTGTACATGACATCTCCCGCAACGATCGTCAGGGCGACGTTCGCTTCAAGGAATTGCTCGGGCTGCCCTTCGAACAGATCCCGGTCCAGCACCGTAAAATCGGCGTCATAGCCGTCCCGGATCTGACCGCGTTCATGTTCTTTGCAAATTGCTGCTGCGCTGCCGCTCGTGTACAATTGGATCGCTTCGAAACGGCTCAACTTTTCATGCGGCATATAGCCTTCATGGGTTTCATATGGCTTTCTTCTTGTTACCGCCGCATACATGCCCAAGAGCGGATCTACGTCTTCAATCGGCGCATCGGAACCACCTGCCGCAATGAGACCTTTGTCGATTAGGCTCTTCCATGCATAAGCCCAATTGATGCGGTCTTCGCCGAGGCGTTCGATGACCCACGGGAAATCGGAAGAAACAAAGCTTGGCTGCAGATCAAGCGCCACATCCAGCTTTACGAGCCGTTCCACGAGATCTTCCCTGACAACCATTGCGTGGATCAGCCTGTCGCGCTTCCCTTTCGGCACCGGATGCGCTTCGATTGCATCCAGCGCTTTTTCCATGCCAAGGTCGCCAATCACATGGATGGCCACAGCTTCTCCGTGTTTCCGTGCCATGGCGACCAAGTTCTTCAATTCCTCATCGGAATGGATGGCCACGCCGTTCGTAGTCGGATCGTCGTTGTATGGCCGGCTTAGCAGGGCGGTTTTCCCGCCGATCGAACCATCCGCAAAAATTTTCATTGCGCCAGGATCGATGAAAGGTTCGTTGTATTCAGCCGTTTCAACCATCTTTTCAAAAACGCTGTGCGCCCGGAGCAAGTTCGCCCGGAACTTCAATTTTTCACCAATGACATTCTTGAACGCTTGCAGCGGGCGCGAATAATCGCCATAATACCCCATGTCTTCGGTGTGGGCACCCGTCAATCCGAGCGAAAGCAGATCCTCTACCGACGTCTTCAAAGCCTTTGTCAAATAGCCGATGCTCACTTCAGGCACTTGTTTGGCCACCAGGTCTTGCGCGGCGTCCAGCAAGTAGCCTGTCGGTTCGCCGTCATAATCGCGCACAATCACACCGCCGTCCGGATCCGGCGTATCTTTGGTGATCCCGGCAAGACGCAAAGCACTCGAATTCGCCAAAATCGCATGCCTGCAAACGCGCTTTAACAGCATAGGGGATTGGGTGATTTGGTCGAGTTCACTGCGGTGGAATATTTTCCGATCAGGGAAATTGTTTTCATTCCACCCTTCTCCGATAAACCATTCGTCTTGCGCCAGATTCGAGGTAGAACGGATGAGCTGGTTTTTCATGTCTTCCGCTGATTCGATTTTGGACAAATCAACCCGCAGGAGCTTTTCGCCATGGCCAATCATGTGCATATGGCTGTCCACAAAACCCGGATACATGACTTTCCCGCGCAAATCTTCTTCGCGGCCAGCTTCGGCTTTCAATTCTTCGTAGCTGCCGATTCTTTCTATTTTGCCGCCGGAGACGAGCACCGCCTCCACCGTTTCTCCTTCTGTTGCCATTGTATAGATCTTCCCGCCATGCCATAGGGTTTTCATGGTGTCACTCCTTTTCTAAAGATAATCATAAATCCATTTCCTGCTGCGTTCAACCACATTCACTCCGAAAAGCCTAATTTTTTGCGCAATTTGCGCTTGGAACATAAAACCGCTAAAATATGCTATAATTAAACCCATATTTTAGAAAGCTGAGGTGAACCCTCCAAGCCGGAGGGAACAATTGGACAGTATACTCATTTTGAATTTAGTTTTGGTGGCTTTATTAATTGCATTGACCGCTTTGTTTGTCGGTTCCGAATTCTCGATCATCCGGGTGCGCCAATCCCGCATCGATCAGCTGATTTCAGAAGGTGACAAACGGGCCGTGCTGACGAAGAAAATCTCGGACAACCTGGATTATTACCTCTCGGCCTGCCAACTGGGCATCACAATCACCGCCCTCGGCCTTGGTTGGCTCGGCGAACCGACAGTCGAGCGGATTTTGCATCCTGTGTTCGAGAACTTCGGCATCCATGACCCGACCGCTTCCATCTTGTCGTTTGCAATCGCGTTCGCCAGCATCACGTTTCTCCATGTCGTTCTCGGGGAACTGGCTCCAAAGACGCTGGCCATCCAATATTCTGAAAGGATGGCTTTGTTCTTCTCGCGGCCGCTGATCATTTTCGGCAAGATCATGAACCCGGCTATCTGGCTGATGAACGGTTCAGCCCGTCTGCTCCTTCGGGCATTCGGCATTGAACCTGCAGGACATGAGCAGGCCCATTCCGAAGAGGAATTGAAGATCATCATGGCCCAGAGCTATCAGAGCGGCGAAATCAACCAGACGGAATTATCGTATATGCAGAACATCTTTTCTTTTGACGAGCGTTTGGCAAAAGATGTCCTCATCCCGCGCACCCAGATGGAAACGGTCTCGCTTGAAATGGATCATGAAGATTTGATGGAAATCGTCGCGGAACACCAGTACACGCGGTATCCTGTAACGGAAAACGGCGACAAGGACAATATCATCGGGTTTGTCAATGTCAAAGAAATGCTGACGAATTTTACGGTCACCCGGAACTTGAAAAACAGCTTGGTAGTCCACGATATCCCGTTCGTCGTAGAGCGCGCTCCGATACAGGATGTGCTTGTCACGATGCAGCGCGAACAGGTCCATATGGCAATTGTCATCGATGAGTACGGCGGTACTTCCGGCGTCATCACGATGGAAGACATTTTGGAAGAGATCGTCGGGGAGATCCGCGATGAGTTCGATGACGACGAACCGGATGAAATCAAAGCGCTCGATGAAAACAATTACCTGCTGAACGGCCGGGTCCTTCTTTCAGATCTGGAAGAGCGTTTCGGGCTGACGTTCGCAGAAAGCGAAGATGTGGATACGATTGGCGGCTGGGTACAGATGATAAACACGGAGATTACTGAAGGCGAATCCGTCTCCCTGCCCCACCACATCGTCACTGTCATCGAGATGGAAAACCATCAGATTATCACTGTCCAATTAACCCGTATCGAACCCCTTGAATCCGAAGAAACGGATGAAGGAAAGCAAGAATAGCAAAACCCCCGTTCAAATTGAACGGGGGTTTTTGTTTTATTTATCAGCAAGCAGCGATTTTTCATATTCGAATTTTTTCATGAGCATTTCCCCCGAGTAGCCTTCTTCGATCAGGCGTGCAAGGATCGCTTTTGCGTCTTCTGTTTCCGCCTCCGGCTGGGCCAATGAATCGATTTCGACCACATTGGAGCTGTCGGAAATCCAGTCTGAGAAGCTGCCGACATACAGCCGAAGCGATTCATGGCCGGCTTCCGCCAATGCGGCAAACAATGCAGCAGCGGACACGCCGCTGCCGCAGTAAACGACTGCAGGCTCCTGTTTTTGCAGGACGTCGGAAAAATCGGTGTTCTCTTTGAATTGGTGATTGCTGACCAGCTTTTCCCAATCGAAATTCCGCGCACCGGGAATGCGCCCCGCAACGGGATCAATCGGTTCTTCAATCCCCGCATAGCGTTTGGCCGAGCGGGCATCCACCAGCACGCCAAGCTCATCGCCTTCGATAATGTCCTTCACGTAGCTTTGGTCAGCATAGAGCGAATCATCGAAGCTTAGTGCATAGTCAGTGCGCGGAAATTCCGGAACGTCCGCAGCCACTTCAATGCCATCCGCTTTTAAAGCTTCAAAGCCGCGCTTTGAAATAAACACATTCTTAAAGCCCGCATATTTCAAGAGCCACCAAGCGCGTGCCGCAAATGGCGCACCGCCCTGGTCGTAGACAACCACAGAATCTTCGGGATCCAGGCCGCTCGCATGGATCAGTTCAGCCAGCTTCTCCTTTGAAAGCATCGGATGGCGTCCACCTTCGGCTCCCATATCGGATAAATGCTTTTCCAGATCCCAGAAAACCGCACCTTTCACATGGGATTCTGCGTATTGGCGTTCGCCCGCACTTGGATCCTTCAAGTCGAACCTTGCATCAATCCAACGGTATTGCTGCGTATCATTCGTGTCGATAAATACTTTCATCTCCTACACCCTCTCAGCTACCAAATTATCATACATTTTTTTCCATTCTTTTAAAATCTCTTCCTGCTGCAATAGCGTGCGTTCGGAATCGATCTGGTCCATCGCCTGACGGAGGATATGCTGGCGCAGCCCTTCCGCTTCCTGGTCAACAAAATGTTCTGCCCAACCCGCGAGTTTGGCTTTCTCCTGCCCAAGGTAAAGCGCGGCATCCCGCTCCATCAGCGCTTGAAGTGCATCGCGCAGCTTCTCTTTTTCATTCTTCTCAAAGAAGGTTTTATTGTTTCGGTAAAGCGATTTGACGGAATTGTAGTTCGCTTGGCCGAATGGTTTCCCGGCTTCGACAGTCCCCGCCTCTTCCACTTCGTATGGCGTGAAGGCGAACTCCGGGTTCATCTCCTTGAGCTTGGCCGTATCGTCTTTGAACCGGCCGGCGATCCGTTTTTCGATAAACTGCGACAAGCGGAAATTGGTGACCCGGATTTCCTGTTCAAAATCGAATGCCGTCATTTCGACGATATCCGCTAATGCTGTATCCAGCGCTCCTTGAGCCGGTTTTGAAGAAAAGAGCGACGGGTTGAATGCTTCCTTGAAAAAGTCGTTAAAGCGGTAGAATACCCGCTGGTTGACGTAATAAAGCAATTCATCAAGTTCTTGCAGCGCTTCTTTGGTCAGGAGCTGGGAGGCAGAAGCCCCAAAAAGAATGCGGAGCTGCTGTTCAAGGCGTTTGAGCTCATTTAGCCGTTCGTCTTTCCGGACGAGGTTCTTCTCGGTCTGCGTGATCAGCGCTTCAAAACGGTTCACCGCTTTCTGCTCTTCCTCCGACAGCGATTGGACGGCCAGCCCCTTCAATTCGTCTTTCAAAAAATGCTGGAAGTCCGACTCGAATGCCGGAAGCCCCGACACGCTCCGGTCCTGGAGCGCCAGCAGGCTTGAAACTCCATACAGGCGCGGGAACCGGATGCCGAACCGCTGCAGCTCATCCCGGACATAGGTGATGACTGCTTCTTTTTCAGCTTCATCGCTCGCCAAGTCGATGGCGTTGACGATAAAGAACATCTTGTCCATTTCGAACGCATCCTTGACACGTCCGAGCTGGATGAGGAATTCCCGGTCTGCGCGGGCGAAAGCATGGTTATAGTACGTTATGAACAAAATCGCATCAGCGTTCCGGATGTATTCGAACGCGACATTGGTATGGCGCGCGTTGATTGAATCCGCGCCGGGCGTATCGACCAGCGTGACGCCGCTGCGCGTCAATTCGCAATCGTAATAGAAATCGATTTCATCGACAAAGCAGCTGCGCTCTTCTTTGGCTACGTATAAGCCGAACTCTTCCCGGTTCGTCCGGAGCGTAGCGCCGAGCTTCTCCTTGAATTCGGGATAGCCTTTGCGGAAAGCGGCGATGAAGGATTTATGGACTTGCTGCTCCGTCGCATCATTTGCCGGCAGCTCCCCCGATTTGCTGTACGCTTCTTCGAGCGACCGCGCTTCGATACCCAATGCCTGGAAGGAATTGCGGACGTCCTCAAGGAGCTGGGCGGCTGTCTTGAGCCGGACATCCGCCGTTTCGTGCGGATGCTTCTCGGTCACGGGACGGATCCGGTTGATGGTTGCTGTTGTCGGGTTCGGCGATACCGGAAGGACCGTTTCGCCTAACAGGGCGTTCGAGAAAGAAGATTTGCCTGCGCTGAACGCACCGAACAAAGCGATCGTGAACTCCTGGTTTTCGAGCCGGGCAGCTTTGCGCTTCAAATACTGCGCCGTTTCTGCAAAACCTTTGATCGGCTCAAGCACTTGGGATGTCCGCGTGGCACGGCCGATGACAGCCGCTTCATCCATCGCTTCGGCAATCCGCTGCACTTCCTGTTCAGTCGCGCTGCTTTCGGTCTTCTCCGTCTTCAACATAGAAGGGTCGAACTGGATCATTTCTTCAATGGTAATATGGAATTCACTTTCCCAAAGAGCAACCTGTTTTTCTGCTGCTTCCTGCTGTTTCGGCAGCATTGCGGAAAATGCCCGCTTCACTTTGACAATCCGCTCATCCATTTGTTCAAGTGTCTGGATAGCGAGCATCTTTTGGTTCAGCTGTTCCGCTTTCATGCCGATCTGCACGCTCGCATCGTCGGAGAGCTCCTGGAATTTGGGTTCCTGCCTGTCTTTCCAGCTTTCCGTTTCTTTGATGAACCAGCGCTGGATTGACGTTTGGATGGCTTTTGCCACATTCAGGACCGTATCGCCCGTAATCTGGATTCCTTGGGGAATGCCTTCATCAACAAGTGAAAACGGTACATCGAACGGCATTTCGTCGATCGCAAGCGATTCACTGTCTGTCAGGAGCCCAGCTTGTTTCAGCGACGTCTTCATTAATTTTTTCAAGTGCCCGGTGATTTGGGAAGCCGCAACCGTGGAAAGGCGGTTTTCCACTTCCCGTTTCCGGTTCTCGCGCTCTTCCTGCGTCTTTTTCGCACTGAACAAGAGGCCGACCTTGAAGCTGGGCTGCACTGATTCAAGATAATTGGTCAGCGCATTGCGCAGTTCATACGGCATCAGGTTGGCATTTTCGACAAGCTCTTTGCGGTTTTTCTCAAAGGCTTTGCGCCAGTCTTCGAATTCCAGAACCGACTGCCGCTGCTCCACTGAAGCGCTTTCCGCTTTCAGGTCATCCCGCATGGCCCATTCTTCTTCAGTCAAAACGGAGGAGAATGCCTGCAACCGCTCGATCTTTTCATCTTCCAAGAAAACCAGATGCTCATCTTTCAGCTGCTCGAGGGCCGACCCGGCCGCTTCTCCCACATGGCCTTCCCAGCCATGCATGGACTCGGACACCAGTTTTTTGACCTCGGCAAAGTCATTGCCGGGAAAATCGAAATCCTTCAGGGAAGTGTAGAAGATCCCTTTCGGCTCTACGCCCCAAGCGGCGAACGAATCCTTGACGGATGCTTTGAATTCGCTGAACGGAAGCTCTGCTGCCTGGTGTTTGTCGATCTGGTTGACAATCAAATACAAATCGGTGTATTTCTGCAATTCTTTGGTGAAGTTGAAATTCAATTCGGATTGAACGTGGTTGTAATCCATAACGTAGAAAACCATATCGGCCACATGGAGCGCCGATTCGGTAGACATCCGGTGCGCATCATCCGTGGAATCGACACCGGGCGTGTCCATGACGGTGACCCCATCAGGAAGGACCGAATCTTTGTGCCCGATTTCAATTTGGGTGACATCGCCGTTCTTGCAATAGGCTTTGACTGCCTCAAAATCATAATTCGCCGGGAAATAAACCGGCTTGGTTTGTTTCATGTTGACGATTGCGTAATCGCCGTCCGCCTTGTGGACATTGACGATGTTGGCACTCGTCGGGATCGGGCTTGAAGGCAGCAAGGTTTCGCCTGTCAGAGCATTGATCATCGATGATTTCCCGGAAGAGAAATGGCCGGCGAATCCGATGATGAATTTGTTTTTCAGAATCTTTTTGGCAAACAGTTCGGCTTTCGCCGCCCGCTCACTGTCTTCATTTTCTTCAAAGATGTGGTAGAGCCTGGCCGTTTCTACTAATTCCTGTTTGTGTTCGAGTGCTGTCATGTTGTATGTCCCCTTCTTCCAATTCTGTTAACATCATAACATTTTTTTCAGGGGAACGAAAAAAATCCTTTCCCCGAAAGGAAAGGACGCGTTGCGCTCAGGAAAAACCGTGGATCGACATACCGCCGTCGACAAACAAGGTCTGCCCGGTAATATAGCTTGCGGCATCGGACGCCAGGAATACAACCGGCGTCGACACTTCCGGCAGTTCCCCGACGCGCTTCATCGGCGTGACTGCCAGTATCGAAGCAAGATAGTCTTCGTCCGCCAGGATCTTTTCAGTGAGCGGCGTACTGAAATACCACGGGCCGACGGCATTGACGCGAATGTTCTTTGGCCCCCATTCCATCGCCATGACACGCGTCATCTGGATGATGGCCGCTTTGGAAGCCGCGTAGACGACCCCTGTTTTCAGCGCGCGTTCGCCGCCGACTGAACTGATGTTGACGATCGAACTTCCCGCATTCATCTGCTTGGCGGCTTCCTGGGAAAACATGAATACACTGTGCGTGTTGGTATCCATGATTTTATGCCATTCTTCATCACTTGCTTCTTCCAGCTTCGACCGGATGTTCATGCCGGCATTGTTGACCAGTATGTCGAGGCCGCCAAATGTCTCGACGGTTTTATCGACCGCGTTTCGGATTTCTTCCCGCATTGTGATATCGGCTGCCACGAATGACGTTCGGCCATTGCCGATCTCTGCTTGCACCTGTTCGAGATCCGCTGCCGTCCGGGCGACCAGCATGACATTGGCTCCGGCTTCAGCCATGGCAATCGCAATTGCCCGGCCGATCCCTTTACCTGCACCGGTCACGATAGCAGTTTTTCCTTCAAGGCTCATTGATTTCAACATTATATCCCCTCCTTTAATCATTATAAGCAATATTCGGGGAATTGTTTTATAAAAAGAAAAAGCGGAACCGTGAGTTAATAAAAAAAACGGAAAAGGATTCCCCTTTTCCGTTCCGCCACTCAGTTTAATTGATAGATCTTAGTGTATTTCTGCTCCAGATAGCTCGCCAGGTGCTCAGCATTCAGCCCTTCGCCGGTCGCATCCCGGAGGATCTCCAAAGGCTTTTTCATGGCTCCGTGGCGATGGACATGTTCTGTCAGCCATTCACGGATCGGCCCGATATTCCCTTGTTCCAGCAGATCTTCAAAATTCGGAAGATCCTGGAGCATGGCATTCTTGAACTGGGCTGCATAGATATAGCCCAATGCGTAGGACGGGAAATATCCGAAGCTTCCGCCAGCCCAGTGGACATCCTGAAGGACCCCTTCTGCATCGTTGGCCGGCCGGATGCCCAGATATTCCTCGTATTTGTCATTCCAGAGCTGCGGCAGATCCTTGACTTCCAGATCGCCGTTAAAAAGCCCTTTCTCGAGCTCATAGCGCACCATGATGTGGAGCGCGTACGTCAGTTCATCTGCTTCAATGCGGATGAGCGACGGTTTTGCTTCATTGATCGCCCGCAGGTAGTCCTTTTGAGCCACATCAGCGAAAAGGTCCGGCGCCGTTTCTTGAAGCAGGCGGTAATTCCTCTTCCAGAACGCGTCGCTTCGGCCGATGAAGTTTTCGAAAAACAGCGACTGTGATTCATGGATGCCCATGGATGCGCCGGTCTCGACCGGCATGCCGGCAAGTTCTGCCCCCAAATTCTGCTCATACAGCGCATGGCCTGCTTCATGGATGGTGCCGAAAACGGCTGAACGAAAATCTTGTTCATCGTACTTCGTCGTCACTCGGATATCCTGGCGGTTGATTTTCGTCATGAACGGATGGACGGTTTCATCCAGGCGCCCTCCCTCAAAATCATAGCCGAGCTGCCCAAGGATCCGGTAGCTGAAATCGCGCTGTGCCTCTTTTGGAAAATGGCCGAAAAGAAAGGCGGTTTCCGGCTTGTCCGCTGATTCGGAAATCTTCCGGACAAGTTCCACGATGCGGCTGCGTAAAGCTCCGAACACTTCATCCAGCACTTCTGTCGTCATTCCGGGCTCGTATTGGTCGAGCAGCGTATTATAGGGGCTGCCGTTCTTTTCGCCCCAATAGCCGATCATTTCCTTCGTCATGGCGACCAGCTTTTCCAGATAAGGCTGAAACAGCGAAAAGTCGGCGGCTTCTTTCGCCTCTTCCCAGACGGATTCCGCTTTGGCCTGGAGCACGACGAACTCCTTGAATTTCTCAGGAGGGATTTTCTTGCTCAAGTCATATTCTTTTCTGGACTCTTCCACGGAGCGGCGCAGCACAGGATCCAGTGCTTCATTCTTCGCTTCCAGTTCAGCCAGCATATCGCCGAAGCTGTCGGACGTTGCCAAAGCAAATTCCTCTGCTGACAAAGTGCCGATTGTCTCGGACCGGAGATCCACCCCTTTTTTTGGTGCTCCGGTGCGCAAATCCCAATACAATAAAGAAAGCGCCTCCCGGTAAGCACGCAATTTATTGACATGCGCGCTGTAAAGTTGTTCAATCGCCACAAATATCCCTCCACATCCAATTTAGACTAATAGTGTAGCATATAACCTTGCGGCTATTAGAAATTTTCCGCGGGAACAGGCAATATTTTATCCCACAGATGCTGTACCGCCAATTCTTCTTCATTCAGCAGCAGATGGATTTCTCCATGATCGCTTGAGGTACGGATCAAGCGGCCGATGCCCTGCTGGATGCGCAGCTGCATAAACGGCAAGTCGATTTCCTCAAGTGGGTTGTTGCTGAAACGCCGCTTCGCTTCGAATACAGGGTCCTGCGGCGGAAATGGCAGATCGACGATGATGACTTTCGTCAAAGCTTCTCCTGGCAGATCGAGTCCTTCCCATAAATGGTAGGAGCACAAGATTTGGAACTTCCCTTCCTGGAAATCCTTCACCACGGTCGATAATTCGCGGTCCCCTTCAAACTCGATCGCGTAATGGTGATCAAGCGGCAGGGAGCGCTTGAAATTGTCCATATCCATTTTGGATTTGAACAGCACCAGGGTCTGGTCGCCGGTCGAGAACAAATCGTAGACGCGGCTGAATTTATCCTTTTGCTCAAGTGGATGCTTGAAGATTTTCATCGTATCTTCGTAATCGAATGGCGATGGAACAGAAAACGACTGGAAATCGTCGATCCCTAAGCTATCTGCGATATAGGTGAAATCCTTTTGGATCGACAGCGTGGCAGAAGAGAAAATGATCGGCATCTTGCCGTCGAAGAAGTTTTCTTCCAGAATATCCGTGACCAGGCGCGGCATGATGACCAATGTTTCGATTTCGTCCTTCACTTCCAGCCAGTTGATGGCATCGCCTTCTTCAACGAATAAATTCATGGCGAACGTATACACTTCGAAGTATTCTTCCGCAAGTTTCAGGTCGTATTCCGGAATGGTGTACAACTCGCCTTCAAAAACGAATTCTTCCATCAATGCATCTATTTTCCGGATCAGCTCGCGGCCGAGCGCCAACAATCCAGCCGGCTTGTGGATGCCTTTGCGGTCTTCATCGGAAGCGATGGTGTTCTTCTTCAATTCCCGGAAAAATTCATTGTGCAGATCAATGATTTCCTCGATCAACGACAAGGTCTTCTCCCGCACCCCGTCGACCATGACGCGGTCGGTTACATTCAAAAGCGTCATTTCCTGCACTTCGTATGTCAATGCACGCTGTGCAGCAAATTCCAGCAAATGTCCTTCATCGAGGACGATTTGTGACACTTCCGGCAAAAGCGGCGTCTGGCCTTCGCGGATCCGGGTCTCTTTTGTCCAGATATGTTCCATCAGGAAATCATGCGAGCAGATGACCAGGTCGGTCGCCTGGCGGTAATGGTTGCGGTGGATCGTCTGGCCGCATTTATTGCGCAGTTCGCACGCCGTGCAGTTTTGGATCGGGTGGTAATTGACCTGTTGCCATTCTTCATCCGTCACATCTGGAAAACTCGAACGTTCGCCGTATGGATAGGTATTCTGCATCGAGTACGTCTTGTTGACGAATTCCGGCAGACTGAACTCGATGTCATCCAGGAAATCCGCATCGCTCCGCTTCTGTGCGCCCTCGAGGCGCTGCAGGCACAGGTACTGGTCGCGGGATTTTGCCAATCGCACGTCCAGCTTTAAATCAAACAGGCTGTTGAGACGGTCGATGTCCCCGCCCTTTTTCACCAATTGTTCGATAAGCGTTTCATCGGCACACGAAATCAATGCCGGTTTGCCGGTGTACCGCGCATACGCGATAGCCGGCAGCAGATATGCCAAGGTTTTCCCGGTGCCCACGCCCGCTTCTGCAAACAGCACCGATTTGTCTTTCAACGCCTGTTCGATCTGGAACGCCATGAAAATCTGTTCATCGCGCAGATCGAAGCCTTTTTCCGGCAATTCATCGTAGAATACATCCCCGATCCAGTCGTTCAGCGATTCGAAAAAGGTTTTTTCCTTGGATAACGGAAAAGGTAGTGGCTGTCTCATAACATTCTCCTCACAGAGAAACGGAAGGGCTCTGGCCCTTCCGTTCCCGCGTCATTTATTTTTTGGGCGTTCTCCCCAGAATTGGAATAGGTCTGTGCGGATAAAGCCGTTGAAGAGCTTCCGCTTTTTTGTAGCCGGCTGTCCGTAAAGTGTTTCAAAACGGGCCATGGATGACAGCATATACACCGACCACGTCGGATGTTGTGCAAATATGCGTCCCATGTCCTGGATCATCTCTTCGATCACTTCGATTTCACCGATCCGTTCGCCATAAGGCGGGTTTCCGACGACAACGCCGTTTTCCCCGGTTGCGACAAAATCCTTCACTTGGCGCTGCTGGAATTTGATGATATCCGCAAAGCCGGCTTCGCGTGCATTTTCTTCCGCCAACTTGACCATCTTGTGGTCGATATCCGTCCCCAGGATGTTCAGCGGCTGGTCATAATCCGCCAGCTCTTCCGCTTCCTCGCGGACTTCATCCCAGATTCCCTGTTTCATCCACGGCCAATTTTCACTGTCGAAATCGCGGTTATAGCCGGGGGCGATATTTTGGCCGATCATGGCCGCTTCGATGACAATAGTGCCGGATCCGCAGAACGGGTCGACAAACGGCCGGTCGGGCGTCCAGCGGGACAGCTTCACGAGGGCCGCAGCAAGTGTTTCTTTCAATGGCGCTTCCCCTTGGTCGAGGCGGTAGCCGCGTTTGTGCAGGCCTGCGCCGCTTGTGTCAATCGACAATTGGACTTTGTCCTTCAGGATCGACACTTCGATTTTAAAGCGGGCTCCCGACTCATCAAGGAAGGAATTGCGGTGGTATGCTTTTTTCAAGCGCTCGACGATCGCTTTTTTGACCAAAGCCTGGCAATCGGGCACACTGTATAATTTGGATTTGACCGACTTTCCTTGAACCGGGAAGCTGGCATCGACCGGAAGGAACTTCTCCCATTCAATCGCCTTGGTCCCTTCAAACAATTCGTCGAACGTATAGGCGCTGAATTCGCCTGCGATGATTTTCACGCGGTCTGCCGTGCGCAGCCAAAGGTTCGTTTTGGCGATATCGCGCTCATCGCCTTCAAAAAACACCTTTCCGTTCTCTGTCTGGGTTTCATAGCCCATTTGCTTCAGTTCATCCGCCACGATCGACTCCAGGCCCATTGCCGCGGTTGCGAGTAATTTAAATTTAGCCATATTGACTCCTTTTCCTCTTGCATGGTGTTCTATACTATATAAGTTGAACTTATGATTCTACTTATCGATATTCCGCAAACCAGCTGCGCTTGCCGCGGGCTCGCGTCCAAGCCTCCTCAGTCGCTCTGCTCCTTGCGGGGTCTCGGCTGTCTCGCTTTTCCGCAGGCAAGCCATTGGCCGAATGTAGTTCGGACAATGGCTTTGCGACGAAGTGCGCAGCACTGCAGGAGCAGTACGGTTTTCGCAGCTGGTTTGCTCCATATCTGAGATACATCTTAGATGAAAGAGCGTGAAACTTTCGCCTGCCTCTGCATCGCTTCGCTAGCTTTGAGACATGAAAAAGCGCTGGAGCGACTTCGTCAAGCTACAATAATTTAGTTCAATTTATTATATAGAAGGCTTCTAAGCCCGTCCTCTTATAAGTAGAAAAGCTCCCCGGAAGGAGAGCCTTGAAAAAGCATGTTAAAGCCAAACGAAATTCTATAAGCCATGTTTTGTTTCCACGTACTCAATCGGCTTGCACCTCGTACTAGTGGACGGCAATCATCTATCTGCTAGGCTTGCGCCTGCCTCTTCCTCGGTTCAATTCCTTTGGAAAAGTGCCCCTACCATAATTTGGGTTTCTCACTCGCGGGGTTTACCTCGTTCCACCTGCATAGTTTCCTATACAGCTCCGTCACTGTGGCACCTTCAGGGTATTTCGGCCATATCCAAAGACTTAGGCGTTCTACCCGCCGTCAACTGCAAAGCAGCTGCCTTAGCTTATTGTTTCGCTAAGCGCGATCACTACGGCCATCGCAGGTCCGTGTGAGCATGGACTTTCCTCTCCAGGCCAAAACCTGGAGCGATTGCCAGAATTTCAGATGGCTTAACAAGTATACGCCATTCGCGCAGGAAATTCAAATCTCATTAATTATTGTTCAGCTTGCTGCCGAAAACGTGGTTTTCCAGATGCGACAAGCGGCGCAGGATATCGAAATTGGTGGTTCCCGGTGCCGGGGCTGCCTGTTTTTTCGGCATGTCTTCCAGTTCCGCACGAAGCCGTTTGTTCTCATTCTGCAATTGTTCGATCTTTTTATTGAAAATTTCATAGTCCTGGATGATTTCGTCTAAAAAATGGTCCACTTCGTCTTGGTTATAGCCGCGCATTCCAGTTTTAAAGTCTTTTTCCAAAATGTCTTTCGCTGTAAATTTATTGTCCATTTTCATCGTCCTTCCGTAACGTCCCTTGTCGACCGACGTTAATGCAAAATAAAAACTTGCTTTACGCTAAGTATAGCATAAGGCAAGTTTTCCGTGTCTAGTTCTTCTCAACTTCCGGGCGATTTTTTCGGATTTTATCTTCCAGGCGCACCAGGCGTTTCTGGATATCACGGATGGTGGACTGGCGCACTTTGGTGTGTTCGCTTGCTTCTCTCGCGAAACCGGCCATGACCAGCGCTTGGCTGAGGTCTTTCAGCTGGTGTTCATAGAGCTTGGACGCGTGGATCCAAGCCTCTACCTCCACTGCGCCGCGCAGATGGGGAGCAGCTTCTTTGAAGAGCTGTACGGCTTCCAGGTGGAGGCCGCCCCTTTTTTTCTGGATGGCCAGCAAGTAGCGCGCCATGGCCCCGGCACTTCCCCGCTCCTGAGTGACGTGCTCAAGGTAAGCGGCGCTTTGGTCGAATTGTTTCAGGTCCGCGTACCATTTGCCGATATTCGTATAGGCGCCGCTCGTCTCAGACAGGAGATCCTGCATCAAGAGATCCGAAGACAATACGTATAGCGACACCAGCGACAGGATGTCCAGTTCGTTATGGTACAGCACTTTTGAAAGGCCGTCGGAATAGCCGCTCTTCACCGCATCCAGGTAGATCGGCGGAATCAGGAAGCCGGGCACATCTCCGACACGCTCGAAGCCGAGCTTCTCCTCTTCGATCGTGCTGAGCTTCATGCGTTCGAGTTCATTTTTCCAGATGCGCTTTGTGCCGTGGAACAGGTCGACTTGGCGGGGTTCAGGCAGTTTCGGAAGGATGTTCCGGTGCATCGTCCACCGGGAAGTCAGCTGCGGCCAGTCAAAACTTTTGCCATTGTAGGAAAAAACGATCGGCTGCTCTTCTTTCCATAAGCCGGTCTCATAAAGAAAGGCGGCTTCGTGGGAAGGGTCCGGCATGATGTACTGGGTCATCTCGAAGGAATCCTCTTTCCGGACGAGCAGGCCGACCAGGAAAATATAAGCCCCTGTGCCGCTGAGCCCTGTCGTTTCCGTATCGAAAAAAAGGATCGGGTCTTCTTTTTTCAGTTTGAACGGATGCTCGAACGGCGTTTGTTCCCACGCCTCCAGCACCCGGTCCAACTCGGAAAGGCGCACTTTCCCGTGGCGCGTATCAAGCGGATAGGTGATTTTCTTTTCAAAGACGAAACCGAAACGGTTCTCTTTCAGCTCGAGGCCGATTGCACGCCATGCATCGGCATGCTGCGGCCGTTGGATCGCTTCCGGCGGCCGTTTTTTTGCCGGCTGCTTTTTCAGCATCCCTTTCATCTGAAGCAGTTTGTTTTCAAATGACATCGCCCGTTCACCTCTCTTTGCGGAGCTCGCTGAGCAGATCGATTACATTGTGTTTCATGCTGACGGCTGCATCCTGAGCACCGATGCACGACGGACAGCCATCCAGGCACGGGCATTCCTCGACATGCTGCTGGGCTTTATCGAGCAGCGGCTGCCAAAGATCGTAGATGCGCTCGCTGATGCCGATGCCGCCCGGATAGGAATCATGGATGAAAAACGACGGCAAATCGTTGTGCGGAGATTTCACCTGCGGCACCACATGGACGTCGCGGCGGTCGCATTGCACGAAAATCGGAATGAACGATTCGATGGCATAGGCGGCACCGGTCATCGTATCGGACAATTCGGAAGCAGAGAATTCTTCAGGTTTCGTAAAGCTCAGCCAAGTGGACGAAGTATGCAGTTCCTCGGCCGGCAGTGAAATGGGGCCCGAGCCGATATTGTCATGGCTGTCGAAGCGGATTTTCTTGAAAATGGTCGGCATCGCCAATACCGCAATATCGCCGTATTGGACGTCCGCTCCGTTGAATTTCCGCGTCTTGTCTTCGCTCATGACTTTCAGCTCCACCGCCAGATTGGCATCCGTGAAATAATCGACATCGACTTCCGTGACATACGCTTTCTTTTCTTCCCAATCGAGAATCTCGACTTGGTACTGCGTACCTTGGTGCAGGTAAATCGCTTCCTCGTGCAGCAGCGTCATCGCACTGAAGCGGTCCATCTCGCCAATGACACGCGTATTTGCCGGGACCGACTGGTCGATGATGACCACATTCTCCTGCGAAGCGGAACGCAGAGAGATGTCGTGCGCAGGGAAACGGTCGCTCATCCAATGCCAGCGCTCCGATGTCCGGACAAGCACCCCTTGCTCCTGCAGGTATTCCAGCAATTCCTGGACGTCGAACTCCCCGTACTGGTCGTCGGTGGAAAACGGCAATTCGAACGATGCACATTTCAAATGGTCCATCAGGATGATGATGTTCTCCGGGTGGATGCGGGCTTCTTCCGGCGACTGGTCCAGCAAGTATTCCGGATGGTTGATGATGTATTGGTCCAGCGCAGTGGATTGGGCCACATAGATGACAAGCGACTCATCCTGCCTGCGCCCAGCGCGTCCTGCCTGCTGCCAGGCGCTGGCGATATTGCCCGGATATCCGGTCATGATGCACGCCTGCAGCTGGCCGATATCGACGCCGAGTTCCAATGCATTGGTCGAAACCACGCATTGGATGGTGCCGTCGCGCAAGCCTTTTTCGATGGCGCGCCGCTCCGTCGGCAGGTAGCCGCCGCGGTATCCTTTGATCGATTCATCCTGCAGCTTCGTCTTGGTGATGGCCTGCAGATACGTCACGAGCATTTCGACGCGCACCCGGCTTTTCGCAAAGACGATGGTCTGGATTCCCTGCTTGACCAAGTGGGTTGCCAAATCCCGCACTTCCAGGATGGCGCTCCTTCTGACACCGAACGTCGGATGGATGATCGGCGGGTTGTAGAAGAGGATGTGCTTCTTGCCCGAAGGCGCCCCGTTCCGGTCGATCAAGGCATGTTCTTCATTGGTCAGGTTCTCCGCCAGCTCTTTCGGGTTTGCAATTGTCGCCGATGTGCAGATGAATACCGGGCTGCTTCCGTAGAATTCGCAGATGCGCTTCAAACGGCGGATAACATGTGCCACATGCGTACCGAAAACACCTTTATACGTATGAAGCTCGTCAATGACAATATAATGAAGGTTTTCAAATAGGGAAACCCACTTCGTGTGGTGCGGCAAAATCGCCGAATGCAGCATGTCCGGGTTGGTCATGACGATCTGGCCGGCTTTTCGCACCTTGGTGCGGATGGCCGGTGACGTGTCGCCATCATAGGTATATGACAGGATTTCCTTTTCGGTTTTCTCGATCAGGTCGTGCAGGTCGCTTTTCTGGTCCTGTGCCAGCGCTTTCGTCGGAAACAGATACAAAGCGCGTGCGTTCGGATCGTTCAAGATCCGGTGGAGGACCGGCAAATGATAGCAATACGATTTGCCGGATGCTGTCGGGGTCACCGCCGTAAAAGACGTTCCCGCCAACGCCAAATCGAACGCTTCCCGCTGGTGGGTATAAACCTTTTCAATCCCTTTTTTCCGCAGCGCCTCTTTTAGGCTGTCGTGCATCTCAGGCGGAAAATCGGCATAAGCAGCCGGCTTTTCCGGTTTTGTGTGCCAGTGGACAATGCGTTCCATCATGTCCGGCTCGGTTTTCCATTCCTCCAGAAGCTCCGGAAGTTTTTTTCGTCTGATCATATGTCCTCGCCCTTTTCGTCAATCGCCAGCATGAACGTCTGCAGCGTATACTGCGCTGCCTGGATCGTCTGGACAAATCGCTTTTTGCTCGTCTCTTTGTAAAAACTCTGCACAAAGACTTGCGCCATGCCTTCTGCTGCTGTGTCGATGGTTGGTTTGTGTACGTATTTCGGCCGTTCCGTTTGTATATAAAGCAGCGATTCCTGCTGCCATTGCTCTATTTTCGCATGCCATAGGTCGGCATAAGGCTTAACATCGGCATAAAAGTCAGGGACCGCATCTTTTTCGCGCATTTCATAGAAACGGTCCAGGCAATTGCCGCATTCCTCGAACAATTCCGCCGAGAGTCTTCTTACAGTCATATCGCGTCCCTCCATTGCCAATAGTTTATCATATGGCGCCTATATAATCGAACAGACATTCTTTTCATTTGGAATCCCTTTCCGAATCGGCTATTATTATGCTAGCCCTTTTGGAACTTTTACACCCCGAAGTCGTCTTAGTCGGTGTGATATGATAAAATGAGCGAGGTGTATCACAATGGCAATAAATTATCCGAACGGCAAAAAATTTATCCCGCAAAAAGAACTTCCGAAAAAGAATAAGAAAAAGGATTTTTCTTTCAGCAATAGGGGTAAAACGTTAGAGGATGAATTGAACGAAACCAATGAGTATTACCTGCAAATGGGCCTTGCAGTAATCCATAAAAAACCGGTTCCGGTTCAGATCGTCAAAGTCGAATACCCTTCCAGGAGCGCCGCTGTCATCAGGGAAGCTTACTTCCGCACCCCGTCGACAACGGATTACAACGGTGTCTGGAACGGCCGATACATCGACTTTGAAGCAAAAGAAACGGAAAATAAAACTTCTTTTCCACTGAAGAACATCCACGACCATCAAATCCACCACATGTCCCAAGTTGTCAAACAGCAAGGGATGGCATTTATGATCATCCGTTTTTCTTCTTTGCAGCGTTATTTTATCATGCACTTTGAAGAGCTGGAAGTTTTTTGGGACCGCATGGTTGCAGGCGGAAGAAAATCGATCCCGCTTCAGGAAATCGAAGAGACCGCAATTGAAGTTGTCCCCGGCGCTTTCCCGCGCCTCGACTTCCTGCCTGCCCTGCAGCAATTGCAAATGAAGCATACATGAAAGCGAGGAACCGATTGTGAGTGAAAAACCCCTTTCGCGCGAACAGCGCAGAAAAGCAATCGAACAACAACGAAAAAACAGCAACAAGAAAACCAAGAAACCTAAACGAGGCGGATTATTCAAGCGCATTATCCTGGCCCTGCTCTTAATAGGTGTAATTGGCCTCGTATTCGGAATCGGCTTGTTCGCATTTTATGCGAGCAGCGCGCCGGAAATCGACGAAGACCTTTTGCGCGATCCGATCAGCCCGACCATTCTGGCAGCTGACGGGAAAACAGAAATCCCTTACATGACCGCTGAAAATCGGGAATACATTGAATATGAAGATATCCCGAAAGTGATGGAAGATGCCATTTTGGCAACGGAAGACAATCGCTTTTACGAGCATTCCGGAATTGATGTAATCCGCCTTGGCGGCGCTGTCCTGGCGAACATCACGGACGGTTTCGGGTCGCAGGGCGCCAGCACCATCACCCAGCAGGTCATCAAGAATTCCTTCTTGTCCCACGACAAGACATTGAAACGGAAGGCCCAGGAAGCGTATCTCGCTTACAAGCTTGAACAGAAATATGAAAAAGAAGAAATCTTTGAAATGTATTTCAATAAAATCCTGATGTCCGGCAATACGTATGGATTCGGGACCGCTTCTGAACATTTCTACGGCAAACCGGCAAGCGAATTGGAATTGCATGAAGCGGCGCTCCTCGCCGGCATGCCGCAAAGCCCGAACGGCTACAATCCGTTCAATAATCCCGACCGTGCGGAAACACGCCGCAATGTCGTCCTGAAATTGATGGAGCAGCACGGCAAAATCACGACAGAGCAGAAAGAACAAGCCCAGGCAGCATCTGTAACCGATTCGCTGGTACCTGAGGACAAGCGCAAAACGAACACGGTAACAGGCGAGTATACCGCCTTCATGGAAATGATGGAAAAAGAACTGGAGTCGCTTGACGGCGACTACGCAATGGACGAAGGTTTGACGATCTACACGACGCTTCGGCCTTCTGTCCAGAAAGCTGTCAATGCCGCAATGGAATCCGATTTGTTCTTCGATGAGGAAGTTGAGTCTGCGATGACGGTCGTCGATACGAAAACCGGCGGCATCAGTGCTGTCGGAGCCGGACGCGATTATAGCGGCGATGTCCGCATCAATCGCGCTACAGCGAGGGACCGTGTCATCGGTTCAACAATAAAACCGCTTGTGGTCTATGGACCGGCAATCGAATACCTCGAGTGGTCGACAGGCGAAACCGTTGTCGATGAACCGTACTCCTACAAGAGCGGACAGCAGATCCGCAACGTGGACGGCGAATTCATGGGTGCGATGACGCTCCGCGAAGCGCTGTACCGTTCGCGCAACATTCCGGCTGTTAAAGTACTGGAAGAAGTCGGCAATGAAAATGCTGCTGAATTCACCCGCAACATCGGATTGGATTTCGGCGGAATCTATGAATCCGCAGCGCTTGGATCGCCGGAGAAAAACATTTCCACGGTTGATATGGCCGGTGCTTTTGCGGCATTCGGAAACGGCGGCGTCTATACAGAACCGCACACAATTACGAAGATTGTCTTCCGCGACGGGACGACAGAACAGGTTGTAAAGCCTGAATCGGTTCCGGCGATGAAAGACAGCACAGCTTACATGGTCACGGATATGCTCCGCGATGTCGTCGATACAGACATCCCAGGAGCTACCGGCAAGGAAGCTGCAATCAACTGGCTCGATTTTGCCGGCAAGACCGGAACGTCCAACTATACGGAACAAGAACTCAATGACTACAACCTGGATTCTTCTTCTGCACCGGATGTCTGGTTTGCAGGCTATTCGACGCAATACTCGATTTCGGTCTGGAGCGGCTATCCAACCCGCCAAGTGGGAATCGATACCGCTTCTGACGAGCGTTTGCTGGCTCAGCGCCTGTTCAATAACGTCATGACCGAAATATCCAGCGAAGATACCGAACGGTTCCAAAAACCGGATTCCGTCGTTGAACTGGAAGTCGAAGAAGGAACCAGCCCGCTTCAATTGGCAAGTGCGTTTACACCGTATCGCCTAAGAAGCACGGAATTGTTCGTACGAGGCTCTGAACCGAACCAAGTATCCGAACGCTATATCCAGGAAGATCTCGATGCACCTTCCCGCTTGCGGGCGCAGGTCGACGGCAGCGATGTGAATCTGTCGTGGAATCACAGCGATGACGATGCCGCATTCGAAGTGTCTGTCCGGACCGGCGGCGCAAGCACCGTACTGACGACCACCGGCGAACAGGGCTATACGTTCAGCGGCCTTGAAGAAGGCACGACCTATACATTCAGTGTCGTAGCGGTAACGGACACCCAGCGCAGCGATCCTGCTTCAGTATCGGTGGAAGTGGCCGCTGCACCGGAAGAAGAACCGGCTGAGGAACCGGAAACACCTGAAGAACCTCCTGCCGAGGAACCGGAAGAGCCTGAAGAAGAGCCTGCCGAAGAACCGGAAGAACCGGCTGAAAAGCCGCAAGAGCCGGAAGAAAATCCTGAAGAAGGAAACGGCAACGGCGAAGGCAATGGCAACGATGAAGGCAATGGCAATGGTGAAGGTGAAGGAAATACGAACAGCAATGGTGACACGAACGGCAATGGAGAAGGCGAAGGAAATGGCGGAAACGAAGGCGGCGGTGAAGATGGGCAAGCCAATTCCAGCTCCACTCCGGCAACGGAAGAAACTCCGCCTGAAGATGCCCCTTCTGCTGAAGACGATAACCAATAAAACGAAAGAACCCCGCACCTGCAATAGCAGGTGCGGGGTTCTTTTTTCTTCTGAGATAATAAGGGGCTGTCTAAAAAGCCCAAAACGAAAAAGTCAGAGGAGAAAAAAGCAATGCTTTTCTCCTCTGGCCTTTTCCTTATTCTATAACGGATGTTGGGAATGGAAGCGGCGAGCAAGTTGGCCGACGGCAGTTCGGCCAACTTGTTTGCGACGAAGCAGCGAAGCGATGCAGGAGCATCGGTTTTTCCAGCGGGACAGCGAAGTGCCGAAATCCACTCGGACGCCAGTCCGAGTTAGTTCGGCGCGAGCCCGCGGAAAGCGTCCGCCGCAATGGACAGCAGCCTTTTTGGACAGCCCCTTTATTCGCCGGAGCGTTTGGACTGGATCCGCTTTGAAGAGATCGCTTTTTTCATTTCCGTGAACAATTCATCCAGCTGCCGGAATGCAGCGAATTTCGAAGGCTGCTGCTCGATCCAGGCAAGCCGTTCGCCTACGTTCAACGGAGCCGCCAACCCTTCGCAGTGTCCTAATAGCTGCTGGAAAAGCCAGATGCCTTCGCGCATCGGAGCTTCAGACCGGCCATCTCGAGAATGATGGGAATCTCGTATGCGCCCTTGCAGAATCGACCATGCGGTAAAATACGGCTCGATCAATTCATCAGTTAACTTCTGTGACGATATCATGCTTGACCAATCCTTTTTTGTCGCGCTTCTTCCCTTCCCTGCAGCGATCGAACAATGGGCAGATGTGGCAGCCCGGGTTCTGGGCTTTGCAGTGGTAGCGGCCGAAGAAAATGATCTGATGATGGGTCTTTGACCAGTCTTCAGCAGGCGTCTTTTTCATGATCGTCTCTTCCACTTGAAGCGGCGAGTCTTTCCACCGGTTCAGCCCCAGCCGCTTCGCTACCCGCTCTACGTGGGTGTCAACCGCCAAGGCTGGAATGCCGAATGCGACGGAAACGACGACATTGGCCGTTTTCCTTCCCACACCAGGCAGCGTCATTAACAAGTCGCGGTCGGCAGGTACCGTACTATTATAATCATTGATCAATATCCAGCTGAGCGCCTGGATATTTTTCGCTTTATTGCGGAACAAGCCGATCGACCGGATATCTTCCTGCAATTCTTCCAAAGGGACGGACACATAGTCTTCGGGAGTCGCATATTTCTGGAACAACGAGGCCGTGACTTTATTGACCAGTTTGTCTGTGCACTGCGCAGATAGCAAAGTCGCAATCAGAAGGTCAAATGGATTCCGGTGGATGAGTTCGCAGTGTGCGTCCGGAAACATCTCATTCATTTCTTCCAGGCACAGCTGCCACTCTTTTTTCGTCATCATGGCGATTCCCTCCTAATTCCTGTCCTCCAGCCAATTATAAAATTGCACTTTTTTGGTCGTGGCTGCAGCCGGCTGCAGCTGGACATTCTTTTCACGGAACGAGGTTGCATGCCGCGAAACTTCATTTGTCGTCTTGATGTTCTTTTTCTTCCACTCGAACAGGATGCGGTCGACATAGCGCAAGCTGATTTTTTGTGAAATGACGGCTTCTTTCAATGCCATGCGGATGATGGACGGCGTATGGCCGTCCTGGTCCATCCACATGGAAATTGTCTCAATTTCCATCGGCGATAGGAAGCGGCCGAATTCCTGTTCAAACAACTGGAAGATTTCCCCTTCCATCGCTTTTTGAGAATGTTCTTTTTCTGCATGCTGCTCTTTGTAGACACAATCCAACAAGCGGTCCCAAAGCGGCTGAAGGGAAATCTTTTCGTTCAGCACTTCTCCTTCCGTTTCCTGTTCGATGGCCAGATAGCCTTGCTGCATCAATTTTTGCAGCATTGTGGTTACGGACGTCTGGGATGTTGCCATGCGGGAGCCGATCTCGTCGGGCGTCGGGAATGTATTCCCGGCCTGCTGGAACGACTGGATGTGCATGAGGAGCATCGCTTCTTCATCAGTTATTTTCAACTCTTTATAGAATCGAAAAAAGAGCTGGGAAATGCTAACATTTCCCTGCTCGATCCATGTGTGCAATCGATTCGGCTGTTTCATATCCCAACCACCTTTCTTCTTTATTTTATTGCCGCTCTGCGGCGGCTGTACACTGTTACGGGTAGAGGCGGTTCAACAAGCGAGGGAACGGTATAGACTCGCGGACGTGTTCCGCTCCGCTGATCCATGCCACAGTGCGTTCAAGGCCCAATCCAAAGCCTGAATGCGGCACTGCTCCATATTTGCTGAGGTCCAAGTACCAAGCATAGGCTTTTTCATCTAAACCATGCTCAGCAATGCGCTGCTTCATCAGTTCGTAATCGTAGATCCGTTCAGAACCGCCGATGATTTCCCCGTAGCCTTCCGGTGCGATCAAGTCGGCGCAAAGCACAACATCGTCGCGTTCCGGATGCGGCTGCATGTAGAACGGTTTGATGCCGATCGGGTAATTCGTGATGAATACCGGCATATCGTAGTTTTCGGCAATTGCCGTCTCATGGGGTGCACCAAAATCTTCTCCCCATTTGATATCGTCAAAACCGTTGTCGTTCAGCCATTGGATGGCTTCGTCATAGGAAATGCGAGGGAAAGGCGCTTTAATTTTTTCAAGTTTCGATGTATCTCGCTCCAGGCGCTCAAGTTCCAACTTGCAGTTTTTCAGGACGGACTGGACGATATGGGAAACGAATTGTTCCTGGACTTCCAGGCTTTCTGCATGTTCGACGAACGCCATTTCCGGTTCGATCATCCAGAACTCGATCAAGTGGCGGCGTGTCTTCGATTTTTCCGCACGGAACGTAGGTCCGAATGAGAAAACTTTGCCAAGCGCCATTGCGGCAGCTTCCATGTACAATTGGCCGGATTGCGATAAGTATGCATCTTCGTCAAAGTACTTTGTCGCAAAAAGTTCCGATGTCCCTTCCGGTGATGATCCTGTCAGAATCGGCGGATCCACTTTGACAAATCCGTTGTCATTGAAAAATTCATAGGTCGCACGGATGATTTCGTTGCGGATTTTCATGATGGCATGCTGTTTCCGTGAACGAAGCCATAGGTGGCGGTTGTCCATCAGGAACTCAGTGCCGTGTTCTTTCGGCGTGATCGGGAAATCTTTTGCTTCGTTGATCACTTCAATGCCTGTTACAGCCAGTTCGTAGCCGAATGAAGAACGGGTATCTTCTTTCACTTCGCCTGTAACATAAACAGACGTTTCCTGCGTCAAAGCTTTCGCCGTAGCGAAAAGATCATCGCCCACTTCCGCTTTTACGACAACACCCTGCACAAAGCCTGAACCGTCGCGGAGCTGAAGAAAAGCGATTTTCCCGCTTGAGCGCTTGTTCGAAATCCAAGCGCCGAGTTTGATTGTTTGTCCGTTGTAATCTGCCATTTCAGCAATAGTAATTTTTTTCATCATAGCCTCCAGAAATTATAATACACTCAGTCTTGCCATTTAGATGTTACGAATTTATGAATCCGCTCCACAGCTTCCGTCAATGCATCCAAAGAAGTCGCATATGACAAGCGAATCGTTGAAGCCGCCCCGAATCCGGAACCCGGAATGACCGCGACATTCGCTTCGGTCAAAAGTGCAGTGGCAAAATCGTCCACCGAATCGAACCCGGTTTTGCGAGCAGCTTCGGACACATCCGGCAGCAAATAGAAAGCGCCTTGCGGGCGGATGACCGAGAAGCCGGGAATGGCTTCGACTTTCGGGAAAATCGCTTCCAAGCGGCTTTCGAATGCCTGGCGCATTTCTTCGACCGTCTCCTGCGTCCCGTTATAAGCTTCGATTGCCGCATATTGTGAAGTCGTCGTCGGATTCGAAGTGGAATGGCTCGCTAGGTCGGTCATGGCCTTGATCAAGCCGGCATCGCCTGCCGCATAGCCGATTCGCCAGCCGGTCATGGAATGCGATTTTGAAACGCCATTGATAATGATGGTCCGGTTTTTGGCATCTTCCGACAATTCGGCGATCGAGGTATGGGTGACGTCGCCGTAAATCAATTTCTCATAGATTTCATCCGAAACGATCAGTATTCCGGCTTCGCGGCATACTTCCGCCAATTCTTCCAATTCCTGCTTCGAATAAATCATGCCTGTCGGATTGCTCGGCGAGTTGATGATAACTGCCTTTGTCCGGTCCGTGATCGCTTCTTTCAGCTGCACGGCCGAAATCTTATACTGCTGGCTGGCTGTCGCTTCTATGTATACAGGAACCCCTTGCGCCAATTTAACTTGTTCGGGATAGCTGACCCAGTAGGGAATCGGGATGATCACTTCATCCCCTTCATTCAACAGCACCTGGAACAAGGTATAGAGGACATGCTTGGCACCGATGCCGACCATGATTTCATTCGGCTTGTAGCTGAGGTGCTGGTCGCGCTCAAGTTTATTGATGATCGCTTCCTTCAATGCAGGCAGCCCGCCCGCCGGCGTATATTTGGTCTTGCCTTCTTTCATCGACTGGTAAGCGGCTTCGAGGATGTTTTCCGGTGTATTGTAATCCGGCTCGCCTGCGCCGAGGCCGATGATGTCGACGCCTTGGGCTTTCAGTTCATTGGCTTTTGCCGTTATGGCCAAGGTAGTGGATGGCGTTAAAGTCTGTACACGTTTCGCTAAGTTCATGAATGCTCACAACCCTTTCACATGTTCAAAATCTGTTTCCATTTTTTTCCGTCTTTTGCGGAGATATAGATGTAATTCAAGTTCTCGTCGCTGTCAACGAATGCCACTTCCCAGACCGGACCGTCTTTCTCCAAACCGAGTTTCGTGTGGAGGATGTCTTTGACGTCCGTATCCCCAAGGGCAAGTTCGCGCGCCTGTTTAGCAGTCACCGCGCCGTCGAGCATGGCATGCTTCATATCGCCCTTCCCGGTCGGAACGAACACGGCTTTCAGTTTCCCTTCAGCGTCTTCTCCGATGACGGTGACGGCTGCCTGCTTGTTCGTGTATAGATAAGCTTGCTTCACTTCTGTCAGCAAATTTCCGCTTTTGACCTGGTCAATCGCCTTTTGTTCCGCTTCGGTAAAAGGCTTATTGCCTGCCACAATGACAACAATCATGAGCGTCACTGCCAGAAAGGAAAGAAAGCCCCCAATAAAGATCATCCATTGTTTCATTTGCTCACCTAAGTCTTATAGATTGTGAAGACCGCTTTTTCGGGATCTTCCTTGTCGAGCGCCAATCCGAACATCAAATTATCGTGCTTCAGCGTCCGGTTCAAGGCATCGACCACTTTATATAGATCGGCTTGATACGTAACGGTTACAGTTGAAAGTATTTCAATTTTCGACTCCATGGCAGCGACCTTCCTTTCGGTTCATATCATTGCTTATTATACCAATGTTCAATATCCGTGACCATCTTTTCCAAAGACACTTTCAAGACTTTCACCTTGGGCAGGGCATTGAGGAATTCAATGCCGTAGGATTTTGTTTCGATGCGCCGGTCCAGCACGATGAACAGCCCCTGATCATTTTTGGACCGGATCAACCGGCCGAAGCCTTGGCGAAGGCGAAGCACCGCTTCCGGCAGCGCATACTGCAGGAACGGGTTGATCCCTTCTTTTGCGATAACTTCGGAACGTGCCTTGAACACCGGTTCGTCTGGAGAGGTGAACGGCAACCGGACCACAATGACTGCCCGCAGCGCATCTCCCGGCACGTCGACACCTTCCCAGAAACTGTTCGTACCGAAGAGCACCGATTTCTGAAAACGCTGGAACGATTTCAATAGCTTCATCCGGCTGCCCGACGTCATTCCTTGGGCAAACAGCATATAATCATCAAGCAATCCAGTGTCCTGGATCAAATCGACGGTCTTCCTGAGCATGTCCTGCGAGGTGAAAAGCACAAAGCAGCGCCCTTCCGTCACCAGGACCGTCTGGATGACGGCATCCGCCACCGATTCGATATAGTCGCCTTGCGAGACTTGCTGGATATCCGGCATGTCATCGACGATGAACACGCGGGCACCCTGGTAAAATTCAGGCGGCGGTGTGAATTTCGAAATCGGCACGCTGTTCGGGATGCCAAGCTGATTGACGATAAACCGCTCGTTCGAAGGCACGCTCATCGTGCCGGACAGCCAGATGAGCGCTTTCTTCCCCCGGTGCGGTTCAACAAACCGCTGGACGATCGAGGTTACTTCAAACGGCTGCTTGTACAGGGAGAGGCTGGTCGGCAAACTCCGCAGGTCCCCTTCGATCCAGCTCACTTCGTCCTCGAGCGGGAATACGAAAATCTCACTGAACTCGACCGCCTTGACCATCATTTCCTCTGTCCAGAAACGCCAATCGGAAATCGTCAATTTGTCATCCATACTCGTTTCCGTCAGCCGTTCCGCCTTTTGCAGGACCAGCTGCGACAAATCGATCCATTCGTTCAAGAAGCGCAGCAGCTCCATGAACCGCGGCTTTTCATAAGGAAGTTCACTCAGGAGCGAAGCGCATTTTTTATGGCGGCTTCCCTGGAATTTATTGGAAAATTCCGCACCCAAAAGTGTAGCCGCTTCGTCGAACAAGGCGGTGAATTTATTGAACAGCGCTTCAAGCTTCAGCATTTCCGGCACTGTCGAAAACCCGGTACGTTCAGCCACCCGGTACATTTTGGCGAACAATTGCTGGTCGTCGAAAGTGCCGATCTGGCCGAAAACATACTTCCACTGGGTGTAAACGAAGGTTTTTTCGTGCTGGGCTACAGCCGCCCGGACCACTTGATGTGCTTCGTCCCAGATAAATGCATCCACACCGGACAGGATTTTTGCCAGCGGTGATCGCTGGTTCAATAAAAACGAATGGTTCGTTACAATAATGTGGGCATTTTTAGCCCCTATAAGGGCGTATTCATAAAAATCATAGCGCTTCTCACTCTGGGTCAGTTTCCGAAGATGGGAACGGCGGATTTTATCAAGCACAAATTGCCCGCCGCTCGACACATTGAGTTCACTCAAGTCTCCTGTTTCGGTGAGATTGAGCCAGATGAGCACTTGCATGATCGTGAAGGTTTCGTCATAGGATTCATCTTCGCCGTGCAGCAGTTCGGCAAACCGCTGGAGATCGATATAATGGCTTAGCCCTTTGATCAACGAAATGCGCACCGGTGCGCCGACAAGTTCACTGACAATGCGCCCCTCCTTTTGGACAATCTGATCTTGCAGGTGCGTCGTATAGGTGCTGATCAGCACCTGCCTGCCGGTTTCAACCGCATGGTTCACTGCCGGCAGCAGATAGCCGATCGTCTTGCCCATTCCGGTAGACGCTTCAATCACGCGTTCCCCGCGGTCTGCCATAGCCCCTTCAATGGAAGCCATCATGTCGAATTGGCTCTGCCGGCGTTCAAACTGTGGAAACGCACGTTCAAGCGCCGTTTCCCATTCGCGGACCGGTGTATAGTGGGCCGCTTCTTTCTCAGCAGGTACATGGCGCTTTTTCAGCGGGATGCCTTGATACCGTTCACAAGGTTCCTCCTTGGCAGAACGTTTGGACTGGGTCAGTTCAAAGAACAGACGGGAGAGGTCCGATTTTAACTGAAACGAACGCTTATGCAATAGGGACAGTGTTTCATAAGGCAGCCGGCCGAACTGCTCTTTGGCTTTCAGGAACAGGTGCGCTGTCGCCAAAGCGTCATCATCGGCCCGGTGGGCACTCTCAAGCGGAATGCCCAGAACCGATGCGATATCCTGCAGCTTATAGCTGAAAGCTGTCGGGTACATGAGGCGCGCCATTTCCACGGTATCCATCGTCAGTCCCTGCCATTTCGGCAGGCCGCTGCGCGTCAATTCGGCCTGCAGGAACGGCAAGTCGAAATTGGTATTATGCGCAACGAAAATCGCGTTTTCCATTCGCTCGAAAATATCCGCAGCATGCGATTCGAACGGCAATGCGTCCCGTACATCTGCGTCCGATATGCCTGTAAGATCTTCGATAAAAGCCGGAATTTTGCGTTTCGGATTGATGAATTCGCTATATGTATCAATAATGAGGTCGTTTTCAATCGTTACCATCGCTATTTGAATGATCCGGTCACCTTTAGCAGGGGAATGGCCCGTTGTTTCAATATCGACAACGACATATTTCTGGGTGTTCATTGCAAACCCTCTTTCTCAGGTGATTCTCTCCGTAAAATTGTAACATATCCCGCCTTTCTCCGCCTTCCGTCAGAATAGAAAATCACTTCGTTCCTGCGCAAATAAAAAAGCCCCCTTTATGGGGGCGTGAGTTTGTAGAAAAAAGAATAATTTTTCAATTAGATGAATAAAACCAATGGAAGCTATATTGGATCCTCCACTTCAGGCGGACGCTTTCCGCGGGCTCGCGCCGAACTAACTCGGACTAGCGTCCGAGTGGATTTCAGCACTTCGCTGTCCCGCTGGAGTCGCCGCCTTCCGTTCCGGACTTCAAGCCAGTAGCTTGTACTCAGCAGGTCTAAGCAGAACCATTATCCTAACCTCATCTATTAGATACAGGCGACGCTCCCGATCGGGTTGGCCACGGAGACTCCTGTGGGAGCAGTGAAGGAGCGAAGCGACTGAGCGACTCGTGCTGAAGACCCTGGACTGAGCGTAGCGAGGGAAGCGGCTGAAGCCGAGCCCACGGAAAGCGAAGTGGCCAGCCCGGTCGGGCTTATGCATTTTCATTCATACAAATTAGACTTTGTCTACAGTCTGCATATCGTTTTCAAGGGCGTTCTCTTACATAATGGTCGCTTCAGGCTCGTAGCTGATGATTTCACGGATTTTATTGTTTTCGTCCATGATGGCAACTGTCGGCTTGTGGTCGCGTGCATTTTCATCCATCACATATCCGTATGTCAGGATGATGACGATATCGCCTCTTTGCACTAGGCGGGCGGCTGCGCCGTTGACGCAGATGACGCCGCTTCCCCGTTCGCCGGCAATGATATACGTTTCAAAGCGGGCTCCATTATTGTTGTTGACGACATGCACTTTTTCATTTGCCAGCATACCGACCTCGTCCAAAATGTCCTGGTCGATCGTTATGCTGCCGACGTAGTTCAAATCGGCTTCAGTGACAGTTGCACGGTGGATTTTGGAATTCAGCATCATTCTAAGCATGATTAGTTCTTCCCCTTCATATTAAAGATAAGATTGTCGATCAGGCGTGCTTTTTCAAATTGGACGGCGAGGGCCAGAATGGCTTCCTCTTCGATTTGTTCTGTCAAAGATGGGTAGCTTAGCAGGTCGATATAATCGATTTTCCCAGAAACCCGCTCTTCCAAATAGGCTTTCATCGGCGCTATCGGATCTTCTCCGGCAAGAGCGGCCACTTTCCCCAGCTGAAGCGCTTTTTGCAGGTGGGGTGCTTCCACCCGTTCAGCTTCGCTCAAATAGACATTGCGGGAACTTTTGGCAAGGCCATCCGCTTCCCGAACCGTTTCGCCTCTGCGAATGGTTAGCGGAAAATTGAAGTCTTCCACAAGCGACTCGATGATGGCGAGCTGCTGGGCATCCTTCTGTCCGAAATAAGCGCGTGCCGGCTGGATAATATGGAACAGCTTTGTAACCACTTTCAGGACCCCGTCAAAATGGCCGGGCCGCTTCGCACCGCAAAGGACATCGGCAAGCGGGCCTGCCGACATGGAAATCGCCGACTGGCGCGGATACATCTCTTCGACAGAAGGCGCAAAGATCACTTCGGTGCCGGCTGCTTCTGCGAGTTCGCTATCCCGTTCCAAATCCCTTGGATAGCGGTCAAAATCTTCATTGGGGCCGAATTGCGCCGGGTTAACGAAAATGCTCATAACGACGTGGTCGTTTTCAGCCTTCGCCCGTTCGACAAGCGATATGTGCCCTTCATGCAAAAAGCCCATAGTCGGCACTAAGCCGATGGACCGGCCGCCCTTTTTGGCCTCCTGGACCCATTCGCCCATTTCGCGGATGGTGGTTATCGTTTTCAATTATTGTTCTCTCCTCTCGGGAAGAAGACCATATAAAAAGCCCTCCTGCCAAAAATGGACAGAAGGACAGAAAATGTAAGTTCGGTTTCTTCCGTCCCTGTCATGTAGTAGATCAAGGCAGATCATTTCGTTATGGAATTTTTAGGTATTTATGGTGTTGCCGGTGCAGTTCACTGGGGATACTGCCCGTTAAAAACACTATAGCAGAAAAGGCGGAAAAGCGAAATATTTCAATTCGCCATTTCAATATCCGCCGAATAAATGCTGTGCAGCTTGCCGTCCGGCGTCCTCAGCTGCAGGACGCCGTCTTCTGTGATGCTTTCCGCGATGCCGGTGAGCGTCTCTTTTGCCATTCGCGCGCGAACCTGGTTGCCGATCGTCGAAGAATAGCCTTCCCAGATCGTTTTCAGCAAACCGAACCCTTGGCTGATGTAGAGATCCGTATATACTTCCAGATGATAAAGGATCGCCCGGACCAATTCCTGCCGGCTGACGCCGCTTCCGCTTTCCATTTTCAAGGAAGTCGCGATCCCTGCCAGTTCCGCCGGAAAATCGGCGGCATCCTGGTTGGCGTTCAGCCCGATGCCGATAATCAGCGCCTGGATGCCGTCAGCATCGGATTGCAGTTCCGTCAAGATGCCGGTGCATTTCCTTCCGGCTATCAAGATGTCATTTGGCCATTTGATTTCGGGCTTCAGTCCGGTGACTTCTTCGATTGCCCGGACGACAGCGACTGCCGCAACCAATGTGAATTGCGGCGCCTTTTGCGGAACGACAGCCGGGCGCAGGATAACGCTCATCCAGATGCCCTTGCCTGCCGCGGAATCCCATTTCCGGGCAAGACGGCCTCTTCCGGCTGTCTGTTCCTCCGCAAGGACCACCGTGCCAGCCGGCTTTCCTTCCTGTGCCAATTGATGGGCGATGATCTGGGTGGAGGCGCACGTCGGCACATATTCGATTTCCCTGCCGAGGCTTCGCGTCTTCAAAAGCGCTTGGACCGCTGCCGGTTGGAGCGAATCGGGGGAACCCGAGAGGCTATAGCCCTTTTTCTTTACAGAATGGATAGTATAGCCCATCTCTTCCAGTTCTTTGATATGCTTCCAGACAGCTGTCCTGGAAATGCCGAATTCATCCGCCAATTGTTGGCCGGAAAGCGCTTCGCCCTCTGCCTCGATCAATCGCTTGGCTAATTTATGCGTGACGGTGATATTCATCTAAAAACCAGTCCTTTATCTTTTCGTGGTCATTCGGCAGCTGGCCGAAAACAATCTTGCGCTCCATGCTTTCAATCCATTGCCGGATCCATTGTCCTTGGCGCTTGCCCGTCCATTGCATCAAATCGATGCCATTGACGGCAAGATCCCGTTTCGACTGGATCGGCAGCGCTTCTTTTTCCTGCTGCGGCGTGACGTTCCGCCCGCTGAGATAGGCGGCAATCTCCAGTTCCTTGCACTCAAAGCAATAGAACGTCCAAGCGTCCCAACGCTCGAGCCGGGCCGCTTTCAGCGCATTTTCAATCAGCCGCCTTTCGCCATTGGAGAACTTAAAGCCTTTGACTGCCGGAAATTCCGCCCCTTGCCGGTAGAGCATGTAAGCCCAGCCATAGGCGGCCTGTGCTTGCGGTTCATAGCCGCTCCAATCCATTTCCAGCAATACGCCCGCCGGCAGATGCCGGGTAAGGCCTGAATCTTTCAAGTAGCACATGCTCCGTTCCGTCCGGGGGTTGATCAATATCTTGTCCAGTTCGTTTTTCAGCCGCTCCACCGCTACCGCACTGATCAGCGATGCATGCTGCTGGATGGCGGCAAGCGTGCCCGGGTCGACTGAAAAGTCAAGCTGGCCGGAAAAACGGACTGCCCGGAGCATACGGAGCGCATCTTCCTGAAACCGTTCGCCCGGATTGCCGACTGCCCGGATAACCCGCTGCTCCAGATCTTCCCGTCCTCCGAAAGGGTCGATGACACGGAGCTCCTCGTCCATGGCCATGGCGTTGATGGTGAAATCGCGGCGTTTCAAATCCTCTTCGAGCGACTGGACAAATTCGACTTTATCCGGCCGGCGCATGTCGCTATAGGCGCCTTCTGTCCGGAACGTCGTGACTTCGATCCCTTCCCCTTCAAGCAGCACCAGCACTGTGCCATGCTCGATGCCGGTGTCGACTGTACGGGAAAAGAGTTTTTTCACCTGTTCAGGTGAAGCGTTCGAAGCGACGTCCATATCATGCGGTGTTTTGCCCAGCAGGTAATCCCGGACTGCCCCGCCGACGATATACGCTTCGTAGCCTGCCTTTTCCAGAACCCGTATCACTTTTGCGGCATTTTTCATTCGATCGCCCCTTTTTCAAGCAGACGGCTATAGATGCCGAGATATTCTCCCAAAATAGCTGTTGAATGGAACCTTTGTTGGACCGTGGCGAGTGCCCCTTGCACCAGCCGTGCGTGCTCTTCCGGGTCTGTGAGCAGCTGGAGCGCTTGGGCGGCTGCCCCTTCCGTATCGCCCAGTTCCACTAGGTAGCCATTGACGCCGTTGTCGATGAGTTCCGGCATACCGCCTACCGCTGTCCCTATGCACGGAACGCCGCAAGCCATCGCTTCAAGCAGCACCAGCCCAAAAGATTCCTTTTCAGACATCAGCAATTTGAGGTCGCTGATATTGTACAGTTCCGATAAATTGTCGCGTTTCCCAAGGAATAAAACATCTTCTTCGATACCCAATTTGTTCACCAGCTGGACAATCCGCCCCATTTCCGGGCCGTCGCCGACCAATAGGAGTTTGGCGTCTACCTTGCCGTGCACTTTATGGAACGTTTCCACGATGTCTTCGACGCGCTTGACATTCCGGAAATTCGATACATGGATCAGGATTTTCTCGTTTTCGCCGATGCCCAGTTCCTGTTTCAAGCGGCCAGCATCTTTTACATGGTATTCCCTTTCATCGACAAAATTATAAACCGTTTCTATTCTTTTGTCCGCTCCGACGAGTTCATACGTCTGGTCGCGCAATGAATTGGAAACAGCCGTCACAACGTCCGATCCTTCGATGCCGTAGCGGATCGCTTCCCGGAGCGACGAATCAGCCCCCAACACCGTGATATCGGTGCCGTGCAGCGTTGTAACAATGCCGATGTCGGACTTGGCCATATCTCGCCCGAGAATCGCACAAACCGCATGCGGAATCGCATAATGGACATGCAGGAGGTCCAGTTTTTCATTCTTGATGACTTCCGCAATTTTTGTCGCCAACGCAATGTCATAAGGCGGATACTGAAAAACGGAATAGGTGTTGACGTCCACTTGATGGCTGAATATATTCGCGTACATCCGGTTCAGTCTGAACGGTGTACTCGAGGTGATAAAATGCACTTCATGCCCTTGTTCCGCTAGCATTTTGCCGAGTTCTGTCGCGATGATGCCCGAGCCGCCGACTGTCGGATAGCATGTGATGCCGATTTTCATTTTTCGCAAAGCTGCCACTCCTATTCTCTCCGTTCGCGGATCAACCGCCAATTTACAAAACCTTCTTCAAGGCCCTTCAATAAAACCTCAGCTGTGCCCATATTCGTTGCAAGCGGCACGTTATAGACGTCGCACAGCCGCATCAAAGCCGAAACGTCAGGTTCATGTGGCTGTGCAGTCAAAGGGTCGCGGAAGAAGATGATCATGTCCATCTCGTCCTGTGCAATCATTGCGCCGATCTGCTGGTCGCCGCCCAGTGGGCCGGAACGGAAGCGCATGACATCCAAGTCCGTTTCATCCATGATGCGCTGGCCGGTGGTCCCGGTCGCGTACAAGGTATGCTGGGCCAAAATCGGCTGATAGGCCGTCACAAATTGGATCAGGTCGTCTTTCTTTTTATCATGAGCGATTAATGCTAACTTCATGCCATCGTCCCCTTCAGTCTATGATATGCTCCAGCCCATAAATCAGTCTTTCCGTTTCCATGACCGTTTTTACGGAAAGCACTACACCGCTCATGAAAGATCCGCGGTTGAACGAATCGTGCCGGATGGTCAGCAGCTGCCCTTCGCCACCGAGCAGCACTTGTTGGTGGGCGACCAGGCCTGGCAGTCGGACGCTGTGGATCCGCATGCCTTCATAATTCGCGCCACGCGCCCCTTCGAGCGTTTCTTTTTCATGGACATGCCCTTGTTCATGGGTCGGGCGGTGCCCGGCAATGAGATGGGCGGTCTTCATCGCCGTGCCTGAAGGCGCATCCAATTTCTGATCATGGTGCATTTCAATGATTTCGATATCGGGCAGGTACTTGGCTGCCTGTTCTGCAAACTTCATCATCAAGACGGCCCCTACCGCAAAATTCGGGGCAATGATGCAGCCGACTTTCGTCTCTTCCGCAAGTCCCGCCAATTCCTTTAATTCATCATCCGAAAATCCGGTCGTCCCGACGACCGGGCGAATATTCAATTGAAGGGCCTGCTTCGTATGTTTATAGACCGCTTCTGGCGAAGTCAGATCGACCAGTACATGCGGCCCAGTTGCCGTGTGCATCTCTTCCATATCCGTAAAGACTGGAACGTCATACGAATCCGGAAAAACATCCAATTCCGCCAGAGTTGCGCCGATGTCTTTATAGTCCAGCACCGCCACCAATTCCATCTCCTGATTTTTCATGACTGTATGTACCGCTTCTTGCCCCATTTTGCCTCTTGGTCCGGCGATTGCTACGCGTATTGTCATTATTCCTCTTCCTTTCTTGTCCAGCGGTCCTTGTCCCGCGTGTTGAATTTGTCCATGACCCGGTCGTGGGCTTTCTGCAGGTCGATATCGAGCGAATTCGCCATGCAGATCAAGACAAACAGCACGTCTCCCATCTCATCGGCAATTGCGCCTTCGCTTTCAGACGCTTTCTTCTTCTTCGGGCCGAATTCATGCATCACTTCCCGGGACAGTTCTCCCAGCTCTTCGGTCAGCCTCGCCATCAGCTCCATCGGCGTAAAATAACCTTCCTTGAATTGGCCGATATATGCATCGACCTCCTTTTGAAGGTCGTTCATTGTCTTTTTGCCGTCCATGCCATCACACTCCTCATTTCATCGTAAAGAAAACAGGGGATGTTGTCAAAATCATTATTATAACCGATAATACAGAAGTTGAGTTTACGCAAGGGAGAGAATCATATATGAAAGAACTGCGTTTGAAAAACATCATTTTCATCCTGCTGGGATCGGCCATCTACAGCTTCGGCTTTGTCCACTTCAATATCCAGAACGAACTCGGAGAAGGCGGATTTGCCGGCATCACGCTGATCCTTTATTTCCTCTTTGAATGGGATCCTGCACTTATGAACCTTTTATTGAATATTCCGCTGTTCTTCATCGGCTGGAAGCTGCTCGGCAAAAAAGTGTTCCTGTATACAATCATCGGGACCGTTGCCGTGTCGGTATTCCTCAAGATCTTCCTGGTGTATGAAATCCAAATTGACCTTCACGAAGATTTGTTCCTCGCAACCCTGTTTGCCGGTGTGTTTGTCGGCATCGGGCTTGGAATCATCTTCCGCTACGGCGGGACGACCGGCGGAGTAGATATTATCGCCCGCCTGGTGCAGAAATACAGCGGCTGGAGCATGGGCAAGACGATGTTCTTGTTCGATGCTGCTGTCATTGGCCTTTCGCGGCTGACGTTCTTGGACAACCGGACCATGATGTATACACTGGTCGCCGTTTTTGTCGGAGCCCGGGTCATCGACTTTGTCCAGGAAGGCGCTTATTCCGGTAGAGGGGCGCTGATCATTTCCGACTCGCAGGAAGAGATCGCCAGCCGGATTGCTGTTGAAATGGACCGTGGCATCACGATTCTCCGTGGCTACGGCCATTTTACGAAAGAAGAGCGCGAAGTGCTTTATTGTGTAGTCGCAAAAAATGAAATCGTCCGCTTGAAGAACATCATCAACAGCGTCGATCCGCATGCATTCGTTTCCTTGATGGAAGTCCATGACGTCATGGGCGAAGGCTTCACGCTCGACGAACAAAAGCAGCCCATCGGGTGAAATGAAAGAAACCGTTCCGGAAAATCCGGAACGGTTTCTTTTTGTTTTATGAACGGTTCATGCCTGTGTAGATCAATAGAAGGCGTGCGAGTTCAAGCACTGCGACAGCAGTAGCTGCGACATAGGTCATCGCTGCTGCGCTCAATACTTTTTTCGCATGGCGCTCCTCTTCATTGCGGATGATGTTGTTTGCCAGCAGCTGGTCCATCGCGCGGCTGGATGCGTTAAACTCCACCGGCAGCGTTATAAGCTGGAAAAGGACGCCTGCAGCAAGCAGGATAATGCCGATCAGCAAAGCGCCGCTCCAAGCGGAGAACAGCCCGATCATGATGAAGATCCAGGACATGTTCGAAGAGATGTTGACGATCGGAACCAAACGATGGCGCAGCCGCAGGAATGAATAAGCTTCCGCATCCTGGATGGCGTGGCCGACTTCGTGTGCGGCGACCGCCGTCCCGGCTACTGACGCTTCATGGAAGTTATGGCTGCTTAGCGCAACGATTTTGGTCATCGGGTTGTAATGGTCGCTCAGCATGCCGCGGCTTTCGACGACTTTGACGTCATGCAGCCCATTCTGGTCCAGAATGATCCGTGCTACCTGGGCGCCGGTATGGCCGGAAGTCGAGCGGATCTTGGAGTATTTGCTATAGGTTCTTTTCAATTTAAATTGCGCCCACATAGGGATGATCAGCAAAAGGATGAAATAGATCAAAAAATCCATCTGTACAACACACCTTTCTCATATGCTTCTATCTCTATTTTACGGGCAAAGGTCAGCTATGGTCAACTAAAACGCCCCTGCGGCCGGTTGAGTTCGGCGACGAACAAAGCGAATGCGATGCAGCCGATCGACAGCCAGAACGTGAAGTAGCCGATTTGGCTGCTGTACATTTCAAGGCTCCGGTAAATCGGCATTTGCCCGAAGACGTAATCAATGACATCGTTATGCAAAGTCCAGACGGCAGTCAGTGCGACCGAGACCCAGCCGAACCGGTAATGGTCGATATAGAGCACGGCCTGAAGTGCCATTGCGAAATGGGAACCGACGAGCATCCAGCCGATCCAGCCGATCGAGCCGGTTTCCCAGAGGGTCAACAGGTTCATCACTACAGCCCACAACCCGTATTTGATCAACGTGACAAAAGCCAGTGCTTCGATGATCCGGCTGCGCTTGCCGATCAGCCAAAGCCCGAGGACGATGGTGAAAAACAGGCTGGCTGTCGGGCTGTCCGGCACGAAAATCAGGAACTTCGGTTCGGTGATTTCCAGCTGCCAACCATACCATATATATCCATAGATCGTCCCGGCCAGATTGACCAGGAACAGAAGAACGAGAAATGGGCGGAACATGAGCCAGGCGGATAATTTATAGACTGTCGAAAGCATGTGCCTCTTCCTTTCGGGTAGCAAAAAAGAGCCGGTTTCCCGGCTCTTTTGTTGGTTTATTCGGATAAGCCATCGATGAATTCAGTCATGACCTTAAGGTCTTCTTCTGAACCGTCCCAAGATGGAGGCATAACTTGCTGACCATCCCGCTCGATGCCGTTTACAGCGATTTCAGCGATTTCTTCTGCGGTAAATTCAGTAGCAGTCAATGCTGGACCGACTGCACCTTCCAAGTTGTCGCCGTGGCAGCTGATACATGCTGATCCAGTATAGATTTCATAGCCTGGGTCGGCCGTATCAATTTCAACTTCCTCGACGATCTGCCCCTGCGCTTCAGCAGCTTCCCAGTCATGGTTCACAACTGATTCCCATGTCAAGAAGATGATTGCAGCAGTTGCAAGAAGCATGAATCCTGTCGGCAGCGGCCGTTTAGACGGGCGGCGTTCAGGGCCCGGATCCAAGAATGGAGCCAGCGCCAAAGCAGTGAATGCCAAACCTGGCATGATGATGGCGCCCACAATATTGAATGGACCAGAAGCAAATTCATATTTTAACAATTGGTATAAGAACAAGAAATACCAGTCTGGCAATGGAATATAGCCCGTGTCTGTCGGATCCGCCTGGCCTTCAAGAGGCGATGGATGCGCGACAGTAAGGAGCAGGTACCCAATCAAGAAGACAGCACCGATCATCCATTCTTTCAAAAGGAAGTTCGGCCAGAAAGCTTCTGTTTTGCCAGGATATTCGGAGTAATCTTTCGGGATATTCGGCTTACGATGCTGCAAGCCTGGTACACGTGAATCCCCGACGAATTTCATCCCTTTTCCGCGATGCATAATGTCCCCTCCTTAAAAAAATCCATTTGGCCGCTCTTCTTATAGCGGGCCGGAAATACCTTGTCTTCTGATCATGATGAAATGCGCGCCGAGCAACCCAAGCAAAGCAGCGGGCAAGAAGAATACATGAATCGCGAAGAAGCGGGTAAGCGTCTGTGCACCCAGGATAGCAGAATCCCCGGCAAGCAAGACTTTGATTGCGCCGCCGATGACCGGAACTGAAGCTGCAATCTCAATACCAACTTTTGTTGCAAACAATGCTTTCATATCCCATGGAAGCAGGTAGCCTGTGAAGCTTAGGCCGAGGATGACGCCGAATAGCATAACGCCGACGATCCAGTTCAATTCACGAGGTTTCTTATAAGAACCTGTAAAGAATACACGTAGAGTATGAAGGAAAATCATTACAACTACTAGAGAAGAACCCCAGTGGTGCATCCCACGCACAATCTCTCCAAAAGCGACTTCGTTTTGAAGATAGTAGACCGACTGCCAAGCATTTTCAATATCCGGCACATAGTACATTGTCAAGAACATACCTGATAGGATCTGGATTACTGTAATGAAGAACGTGAGTCCTCCGAAACAATAAACGAATGCCGAGAAGTGGTGTGCGGGGTTTACGTGCTCCGGTACTTCATGGTCTGCGATATCGCGCCAGATAGGCGTGATGTCCAAACGCTCATCAACCCAATCATATAACTTGTTTAGCACTGGTGTCGTACCCCCTAACTATTAAACTAATGTGTTCGGTTTTACTGCGCCGATAGCTAAGAAGCCATCACGTTCTTCCACTGTAAATTCATCGAGTGGTCCAAGCGGCGGAGTTCCGGGAACGTTCTGGCCGTTCTTCTCATAGCGCCCTGCGTGGCATGGGCAGAAGAATTGGTTCGGGTGTTCCGGATCGGCTGCCCAGTTGACTGTGCATCCTAAATGTTTGCAGACTGGCGATAGGGCAATGATTTTGTCCCCTTCTTTATACACCCAAGCAGAATTTGTCACTTCTGATGTATACCATGCATCCACTTGCTCGTAAGCAAAGTCGACGCGCACTGGCTCTTCTGACAAATCAGCGACCTTTTGGTCGGTCAAAATGAAATCCCCACCAGCTTTTTCCTGCAATAGCGGGTCAACCGCAAAGCGAACCATTGGCATCAGCATGCCTGCTGCCATGAATCCGCCTACACCTGTTAATGTGTAGCCTAAAAATTGACGTCGTGATACACGATTGTTGCTCATCCTTTTCCCCCCTCTAACATTCAAGGTCAGTCCAATGGACATACTCATTTCAAATATAATTACTAGGACAACCTAATGATATATCAATCAAATGTTTAGGTCAATATCGCAATGAATCGATTGGTTCCTTTTGTGAACATTTCATGAAGGCTGTGACCATTCGCTGATAAAAAGCGGCAAGACCTGCCGCAGCTGGTCTTCCATCACCGAAAGCTTGAATGACTGGTCCATGTTTTCGGTCGGAATCGCCGGCAGCCATAAAACATTATTCAATTCCGGCAGCGTCCGCCATTCCGCATCAGTCGTCATATAAAACACATGCTTGAAGCCGGTCTTCCCCATTTCCTCTTTCAGCTCAGCCGCCACCCGGCTCCGGTCAGCGCCTTTAGGATAGGAAACGGGCGGGAACAACAGAATGCGCCCCTTGAATTGCTTTTCCAACAGGTTGGTCAGCGACTGCAGATAATCAGAGCCGCTCGCACTCGGCTTCATGCCGTTTGCCGAGAGGTCAAGCTGGACAAGCGGGATTACCGCCGTGTCCACGTATTCCTGCTGTTGCAAATATTGGTCGATATCTTTTCCGGTAAAATGCATAAACGTCAATCACTCTCCGATTCCTTTAGGGTCTTGATCGATTGAAGCAATGCCGAAAGCTCGAAAAACTTCTCACGGTCGTTTGCATCAAGCGCTTCGTCGATCTGCTTAAGTACCGATTCTTCCTGGAAAGCTGAAAGGCTCGCTTCGAGCATGCCTTCTGCAATTTTCCGGTCTTCTTCCGTTATGGAAGCATTTTTCGGCATATAAGGGTTCTCTTCCAGCACCAATAAGTAAAGCGGCGATGGCGGGCGGTTCGGGAAGTTCAGCTGCACGTACAGGTCTTCGTCCGGATTCAGGCGCAGATCATGGAACGATTTTTCCGCGTCGGCTGTCATAAGATTGCCTTTATAGAAGCGGAACGGAATTTCCTTCGACTCCGTAGACGACATGACCATGGCCCGGGGGCAATAATGCGCTTCTTCCACAAAATGCGTCTTTTCAAGTAGGTCCTCATTGCTGAGCATATAATTGAGAATCCAGATGCACTCCCGCCGTTTCATTTTATGGGACTGCAAGAACCAGCGTACGAACTGCTTTTTTTCTCCTACAGAAACTGAAGCGGTCATCGGAATTCCTCCTTTTACTCGAATGATTGCTGCCAATCAAACCACTCCGGATTTTCCGGCTCTAAAGCTTGAAGCTCTTTAATGATTTCGAGGGCTTCCCCGCGTTTCCCTTCCTCGATCAGGAATCGCGCATACTTTTCAAGAAAATTCGGGTCGTCCCGGAAAGCCGGATGAGCTTTGCCAAAATATTCCCCGGCTTTTGCGAATTGCTCCGTCCGTTCATAGGCTTCCGCAATCATCGGATAAAGTCCTGCCCAATCATCTCCGCTTTCAATGACGCTCTCCGCCAGTTCAAGCGTATATTCATCCAGCTCTTCCGCGTGGAAATAGGAAACCAATGTGTAGATCGCCTCCATATACTCTGGATCTAGCGCTATGGCCTGGCGCAGGTTCTCTACGCCTTCCTGGGCTTTGCCGAGCTTCAATGCGAGCTTCCCGGCGAACAGGTAAAGCTCTTTGTCGTATTCATCCCGCTCAATCCCTTTAAGGATTGCATGATAGGCACCTTCATAGTCTTCCGCCATGTTCAGGCTCTGCGCCCGCAGCAGATAAGCAGAAAAATAATCCGGATCCAATCCGATCAGTTCATCCAGCCGCCTTACAGCCATTTCATATTGCCTTGTCTGGAAAGCGGCAAACGCTGCGCCGAAAAGCACATCCGGTTTTTGCGTCTCTTTCAGCGCTTCTTCGTAAAAAGGCAGCGCCTCTTCATAAGCCGCTCCGGCACTGTAAACTTCCGCGAGCCGCTCCGATAAATCGACGCCTTCAAGCTGGGTGCCTTCCCGCTTCAAATCCTGATAAATCTTTGCAGATTCGAGGTAACGGCCGGAGTCGAGCAGCAATTCGGCTTTCGCCTGCTGCAGCAAAGGTTCCTCCGGAAGAAGCTCGATCGCTTCGTTCAATCGGCTCTCCGCCGCTTCGATCAACCCCTGCAATTGAAACAGGTCGGCGAGCGTCACCAATACCTGCGGATAAAGTTCATCATCTTTGGAGATTTCCATCAAGGCATTCAGCGCCTCGTCTTCCCTGTCCACTTCGATCAGAAGATTTGCGCGGTCGACGGTCAATTGGGATTCTTCCGGGAAAACGAACTGAAGATGTTCGAGGACTTTGATCGCTTCTTCGACGTAGCCGATTTCGGCCAGCCATTCGGAAAGGTCATACTGCTCCTCCGGGTCGCCGCTCAGCAGATACGCTTCGATCGACTCGTTAACCGAACGCGGATCCCCTTGTTCGACTGCATGTTGAATGTCTTTGATACTTGCCATCCTATCACCTATTCTTTTGAATTTCCTAGTTCCATCCTACACGAAAGTGTGTTCGAATCATAATAAAAAACTCCCCTTTCGGAGAGTTCTTAGATCAACGAATTCATCTCTTCGACAAAATTCGGAAATGACACGGAAATGCAGTCGGGATCATCGATGGTGACCGGCCCGTCTGCAATCAAAGCCGCTACAGCAGCCATCATGCCAAGCCGGTGATCGCCATAGGTCATCATATCGGCGCCTCTTAGCGGCGTCGGCCCGTTGATGATCATGCCGTCTTCCGTAGCTGTGATATCCGCACCCATTTTCGATAGTTCTGCAACTACTGCGGCAATGCGGTCCGTCTCTTTTACCCGCAGCTCTTCCGCGTCTTTGATGACCGTCTGCCCTTTTGCCTGAGTCGCGACCAGCGCAATCAAAGGAATTTCATCAATCAGGCGGGGAATCAGGCTTCCTCCGATTTCGGTGGCTGTCAGGCTCGAAGAACGGATGACAAGGTCCGCCGGCATTTCGCCTGTTTCTTCCCGCAAATCGATGCCGACATCTGCACCCATCGCTTTGACGACATCCAATATGCCGGTCCTTGTCGGGTTGCATCCGACATTCGCCAGCTTCACTTCGCTGCCCTTCGTGATCAAAGCCGCACCGATCATGAACGCTGCCGAAGAAATATCACCGGGTACGCTGACATGGGCTGCAGCCAGCTGTTGGCCCCCTTGAAGTTCAATGGTGCCGTCATGCCGTTTGATTGATGCTCCAAAATGCTCCAGCATGATTTCGGTATGGTCGCGCGTCGGAACCGGCTCCTTGATGACCGTTGTCCCTTCCGCTTTCAATGCGGCAAGGAGAATCGCCGATTTCACCTGTGCACTTGCGACAGGGAGCGTATAGTCGATAGCTTGGAGCCGGGTCCCTTGGACCGCTAGCGGCGTAAACTGGCCGTCCTGCCGTCCGCGGATGTCCGCACCCATCAACCGCAGGGGATTGATAATGCGTTTCATCGGGCGTTTGGCGATGGAAGCATCTCCTGCCATCACAGAGTGGAATCCGGTTCCTGCCAGAAGGCCAAGCATGAGACGGGTCGTTGTCCCCGAGTTGCCTGTATCCAGCACTTCTGAAGGTTCTTGCCACTGGGCTTCGCCGCCGCTGACAATGGTCACTTTGTCGCCGTCAAGGTTGATTTCGACGCCAAGTTTGCGGAAACAGCTGATTGTGCTCAGACAATCATCGCCGAGAAGGAATCCTTCGACCGTTGTCGTGCCTTTGGCCACGGAACCAAACATGATTGCCCGGTGGGAAATCGATTTGTCGCCAGGCACTTGAATCGTGCCTTTTAATGAGGGGTTCGAGTATGTCAATGTCAACGTCATCATAGGGCCTCTCTTTCATGAAATATACGTGTCATAAGCTGTTCTGCTGCGGATGCAAGCCCTTGCCCGCTCGCGGTCTTCAGGCGTCTGGAAACTGATCACCAAAATACCGAAGACATCTTCACGGGTCTCCAGAATGCGCAAATTGACGATGGAAATGCTTTCCTCGGCCAAATAGCCGGTCACTTCTGAAATGATGCCCGGCACGTCCGGAATGTCCACATAGAGATCATAGACGCTGAACATGGCACCGTGGCCGGCAATCGGCAACTCATCGCGGACCGATTTAGCATCCTGGAAATATTTTTCGATCGGCTCCGGTTCATTGGCGATAAGCAGTGTACGCAGCTTTTCCATCTCTTCCATCCAATTCGATAATTGCCGCACAATCTTGTCGTTGTTCTGGGTGGTGATGTCGCGCCACATTTCGGGATTTGACGAAGCAATCCGCGTGATATCGCGGAAACCGCCTGCCGCCAACTGGCGGGCAAAGGGCTGCTCTTCTTCTTTTGCCAATTGGTGGACAAGGGAAGCTGCAATAAGATGCGGGAAATGGCTTACAATGGCGGTCATGTGGTCATGATCGTCCGCAGCCAGCACTTCGACTTTCGCTTTTGTCACCGAAAGGAGGTCTTTCAAAAAAGCGACTTGGCTGTCCGCCACTCCTTCTGCAGGCGTCAAAATATAGAAGGCATTTTCAAACAGCATCTCTTTCGCCGCTTCCACGCCGCTCTTGTGGGAGCCGGCCATCGGATGTCCGCCGATAAAGGCGTGGTCCAACCCTTTGGCAGCATCCATGATCAGCGCTTTGGTGCTTCCGGTGTCAGTCAGAATGACATCTTCCTTCAAGTTCCAAAAACGGCTTTGTTCCATCAATTTCAAGGTAGCGCCGACCGGTGTAGCAAAAACGATGACATCTGCATCGGCAGCAGCTTGTTCAAGCGAAGGTGGAGAGCTGTGGGTGATGCCCATTTTATATGCTTTTCTCGCTGTCAGCGGATCGGCATCATAGCCCGCGACCATCACTTGCGGATGGCGCTGCAGGGCTTTGGCCAAGGATCCGCCGATCAATCCGAGCCCGATGATCAAGACGTTCGTTTTCATAGCGAGGACGCCTCTTTGCTGCCTTGAAGGTCTGGGCGCAGCTTAACCGCTTCATTCAAATAGATGTGCTTGATTTCCTGTTGGGAGATTGCCGTATTGACATGCATCATGATGCGGATGCACAGCGGCATGCTGCCGGGCACGTCCATCTCATGCGTGCACATGACCGGCACGTAAGTCCATTGGTCAATCGTCCGTACCGCTTTTGCGGGAAATGCAGAAGAAATGTCCGTCGTTGTTGAAACGATGACCGATGCAACATCTTCAGGTTCAATCCGGTTCTCTTTTGCCATCTCCAGCACCAAACGCCGAGTTTCTGCAAGAATCTCTTCCGGCTTGTCTGCCTTGACCGTAACGGCCCCTCTTACTCCACGTATCATACTAACACCTCTCTTATTTTTAAACGGAATTCCTCATAAACGATTCTTGCCCGCTCTTCTTCAACCATGTCAAAATTCGGAACGCCCGTCTCCTGAAGCAGCACAAAGTTAAGTGTGCCGCCAGAAGATTTCTTGTCTTTCTTCATGAAGCCGAGAACCTGTTCAAACGGAATCTCTTCCAAGTGATGGAGTGGATAGCCGTTGGACTGGCACCAGGACAAGAAGTCCTCGAATTTCGGATGGCCGGACAGCAGCAGTGCATAACCCATACCCAGTGCGACCGCTTCCCCGTGGGTAATTTTCCCGTAGCCGAGATGGGCTTCGATAGCATGGGCAAGCGTGTGGCCGAAGTTGAGGTATTTGCGGACGCCGCCTTCAAATTCATCTTCTTCGACGATCGCGGCCTTGACGGCAATCCCCTTCTCCAAATGGCCCATCAGTTGTTCATCATCCATTTCAGCAAAAGAACGAATGGCCAAAATTTCTTCCAGCCATTGTTCATTAGAGATAAATGCGTGTTTGGCCACTTCCGCCATGCCGGAACGGATTTCATGCGCTGGCAGCGTGTGCAGAAAGTCGAGATCATAAATGACCGCTTCCGGCTGATAGAACGTGCCGATCATGTTTTTTCCGAGTGGATGATTGATGGCCGTTTTCCCGCCGACAGCGCTGTCATGCGCCAGGATTGTTGTCGGAACCTGAATAAAAGGGATCCCCCTCATGAATGTCGACGCGACAAAACCGGCGACATCCCCAGTTGCTCCGCCGCCAAAAGCAAGAAGCAGGCTCTTCCGGGAACAGCCTTGCTCAAGGAGGAAACTATGGCACGACATGAACACTTCGGCCGATTTTGCGGCTTCGCCGGCAGGCACTGTGAAGACACTGGCTTCGTGGGGCTTGAGGCTCGACAGCAGGCGGCGGAGATGGAGCGATGCCACCGTTTCATCCGCAATGACTGCGATCCGGTCCGCAGCATTCAGTAGCTCCTGGTATTCGGCAGAAAATACATCCACCGCCCCGGGTCCGATATGGACGCTATACGGTTTTCCAGCTTCTACCCGAAGTGCTTTCATGTTTAAAACTCCTTTGTGTAATTCAAGTAGTTCTGCAGATTCTCTTTCAGGCGCGGCATCTGGTCGGCATCAAACTGATCCAGCAATGCGTTTGCCGCTTCCCACGCCACCACATGTTCTGCAACGATGGACGCTGCCGGCACCGCACAGCTGTCGGAACGTTCAATGCTTGCCTGGAAAGGCTCTTTCGTATCGATATCAACGCTTTGGAGCGGCTTGTACAACGTCGGAATCGGTTTCATGACCCCACGGACAATGATTGGCATCCCTGTTGTCATGCCGCCTTCAAAGCCGCCAAGGTTATTCGTACGGCGGGTATAGCCATCGGTTTCATTCCATAGGATTTCGTCATGGACTTCGCTGCCCGGGCGTCTTGCCATTTCAAAGCCCAGCCCGAATTCGACGCCTTTGAACGCGTTGATGCTCATCATGGCGGCAGCCATCTTCGCATCCAGTTTCCGGTCGTAATGGACATAGCTGCCGATTCCGGCCGGCATCCCTTCAACGATCACTTCCACCGTGCCGCCGATCGAATCGCCATTCTTCTTGGTCTGGTCGATCAAATCGGTCATCTGGCCGGTGACGGATGGATCCGCACAATAAACGGCATCCGCTTCCACAAGCTCCCGGATTTCAGCCGCCGTCTTGCCTTGATAGCTTGCCGGATTCACTTTGATGCCGCCGATTTCCGTCACATGCGAGACGATTTCGACGCCCAGCTGCGACAGCAATTGCTTTGCGACAGCGCCGACAGCGACGCGGACTGTCGTTTCACGCGCTGATGACCGTTCCAGGACATTGCGCAGATCCCGGTGGCCATATTTCATGCCGCCGTTCAAATCAGCGTGTCCCGGGCGCGGGCGCGTCAATTGGCGCTTCACTTCGTCTTCATCTTCAATGGGTTCGATGCCCATAATATTTGTCCAATGTTTCCAATCGTCATTTTTCACTACCAAAGTCACCGGGGAGCCCAGTGTTTTGCCATGCCGGACGCCGGAGACAATTTCCACCGTATCCTTTTCAATCTGCATTCTTCTGCCGCGGCCATGGCCGCCCTGGCGGCGCTTCAATTCCTTGTTGATCATTTCTGCCGTCAAGGGCAATTGGGCCGGAAGCCCCTCAATGATGGCGGTCAATTGTGGACCGTGTGATTCTCCTGCTGTTAAATATCGCATGACACTTTCTCCCTTCAACGCGCTAAAGTATTTAAATAACACTATAACATATAGCATTTCAACAATTCTATCTTAAAATCAGTGAAATTCAAACACGATTTTGAATATTGTTTGAAAATACCATTATTTCAATATAGGTTGTGCTAGGAAAGAATGATGTTGCCGCGTAAAATTGGGCAAATAAAAAAAGGCAGCCGCAGCCGCCTTTTGTTCGGGATTAGTTTACCCAGTTGTTGATTGTTTTTTCGTAAGATACCAATTCTTCTTCTTTGAAGAAAAGACCGATTTCGCGTTCAGCGCTTTCAGCCGAATCCGAACCGTGGATCATGTTTTTGCCGACAGTGACTGCGAAGTCGCCGCGGATTGTTCCTGGAGCTGCATCTTTAGGGTTTGTAGCGCCCATCATTTGACGTGCAGTCAAAATAACGTTTTCGCCTTCCCAAACCATTGCGAATACAGGGCCTGAAGTGATGAAGTCAACCAATTCACCGAAGAATGGGCGTTCTTTGTGCTCGCCGTAATGCTCTTCAGCCAATTCAGTCGGGATCTGCATCAATTTAGCGCCTACCAAGTGATACCCTTTTTTCTCAAAACGTGCTACGATTTCGCCGATTACGTTGCGTTGAACGCCGTCAGGTTTAACCATCAAGAAAGTTTTTTCCATTATAAACACTCCTCTATTAAAAGCTCGGGCTTTTTGCCCACCCTAAAAAATACTATCAGTTTGGGGCTATTTGTCAACTGCCGTTTTAAAACTTTCTCTTTCCAATGAAAAATGCGATATTGCGCATCGTCTTCCGCGCCGGCCCTTTCGGCAGCTCATTCAGTTCCTTCAGCGCTTTGCTGAGGTACCGTTCGGAAATCGCTTTCGCCTCATTGATCGCCGGGCTATTGCGGATCGTTTGAACGATGCGAAGGCGCTCTTCATCCGTCAAATCTTTATTGAGGTTCGTTTGCAGCAGCCGGTATATTTCCGGATTGCTGCGGGCACAAAGAATCGGCAGCGTGATATTGCCTTGCAGGAAATCGCTTCCTGCCGGCTTGCCCAGCTCCTCATCCGAAGAAGTGAAGTCCAGGATGTCATCGATGATCTGGAATGACATGCCGATATAATAGCCGAACTTCCGCAAATGGCGGACGGTTTTTTCATCGGCGCCCGAAACCATCGCGCCCAGCTCGCAGCTCGAAGAAATCAGCAGCGCCGTCTTCCGTTTGATGCGCCGCAAATAATCGCGCAAGTTCTGGTCCAGCTTGTATTTATCCTCAATCTGGATGATCTCGCCACGGCAGACTTCAATCATCGTCTTCGACAGCACATGGTGGAGCCTTGGTGAATCGATGTCGGTGATATACTCCAATGCGCGCGCTAGGATGAAATCCCCGGTATACATCGCTACGCTATTGTTCCATTCCGCCTTGACGGTCGGTTTTCCCCGCCTGATTTCGGAATCGTCGATCACGTCATCATGCACGAGCGATGCCATATGGATAAGTTCCAGCGGCACTGCCACTTGCTTCATCACATCCACATTGTAATTGCCGAACTTGCCAGCCAGCAAAACAAAAACAGGTCGGATCCGTTTCCCTCCGGCCTGCAATAAATGAAGAGATGCATCGTTTAATAGAGGAGATTCCGAATCCACTGCCTGTTCCAATTCTTGTTCAATCAAATCCAACTCCGGTTTAATGTCGGAATAGAGCAATTTCAACTTCATCTTTTCCACAAAAATACCCTTCTCCCGCTTGTTTACTTTTTAATCCCCATGTGAAGTGCCGCCGCACCGCCAGTGTAGGGTTTGTATTTCACTTTTTCAAAGCCGACTTTCACAAATAGGCGAGCCAGCGCTTTCATGTCAGGGAAGCTCTTCGCAGACTCCTGTAGCCACGAGTACTCCTGGTAGCTTTTTGCAAACAGTTTTCCGAATACCGGCATGATAAACCGGAAATAGAAGCGGAAAAACGGCTTGAACAACAGATTGTTAGGCTGTGATGTTTCCAGGCAGGCAATCATGCCGCCCGGCTTCAAGACGCGGTGCATTTCCGATAACACTTGCTCATAGTCCGGCACATTGCGCAGGCCGAAACCGATTGTTGCAAAGTCAAAAGAATTGTCCGGAAACGGCAAAGCCATTGCATTGCCCTGGATCAATTCCACTTGCGGCATCGATTTCGTTTTTTCCACGCCGACATTCAGCATATTGCGGCTGAAATCCAACCCGACAACGCGGCCTTCCTCGCCGGCAGCTTCTGCCAGTGCGATGGTCCAGTCAGCCGTACCACAGCAGACGTCAATTGCTGACGCGCCGCGCGGGACTTGCATCTTGTCCATCGTATCTTTCCGCCATTTATTGTGCTGCTGGAAACTGATGACCGAATTCATCTGGTCGTAGTTATCCGAAATCTTTTCAAAAACTTCATGGACTCGCTGTTCTTTTGTTTTCTGCATGTCAGTCATCCTTCTCGGGTCAGCTGCTCAGCTTTATGCTGGTGCGGGGTGATTTGATGGAGCATAAAATTCTTCAATTCATAAGTGAGTGCATAATTGTCGGCCGTCCACAAAATATCTTCGTAGAGGCTTGCCAGCTTATCCTTCAGCCAACGCTCGGTGTGGAGCGGGTGGCGCAATGTCTGGTTCAGCATCCGGATGACCAAGCTCTGGCCGCCTCTTTGCAAACATTCCAGTTCGGTGCCGTAGCGGATATAAGTAAGGACCAATCCAGCAAGCGGCATATACTTCTCAAAGCCGTAGAAATGATAGAAAGAGGACAGCAATTCGGTTTCGATCTGATAGATGGATTGTTCAATTTCATCGATTTTATAAATGTTGCCGTCATAGAAGGCTGCTTTTTTCTCGCTGACTTTGATGATTGCCGTCGCTAAACGCTGGATCATGGCAATATTATTTGCACTGGCCAGCATCTGGTAGTAGATGCCGCTGTAAAAATCGCCGGCCAATACGGTCAGCTGCTGTTTTTTGGTCGCCAGGATATCCTGCTTCACCTGGTCGTGGGCATGCAAGGCGGCATAGACGATAGAAACCGTTTTAGCGGATTCTTCGATGTCGTCAGACCACTGGTTCTGATCAAAAAAAGGCAATAGCAAAAAAAACAAGCGTTCCCGTTGAACCGATGGGCCTTCTGTGAATTTCTCGAGCGTCCGCTGTTTGACCGCTCTCAGCACATCAATCTCCACAGAAGTGATTTTCGAATGTATTTGTTGTTCATTCATACTGCTTGCTCCATTCATGGTTTAGCCATACCATACTTCCTACATTATACCACAGGCAAAGCTTCACCTTCATTCAATAAGCCTACTTTTTCGCTTCGCTTTCCATTACTCCGTGAGCGGTATGCAATTCAGCCTTGCCGCGGATTTTCATGGCAGAAGTATGTTCAGTGAACTGGGCAATCATCACTTCGCCTTTATCAAGCTTTTCGGTATGGTGGAATTTCGTGTCGTTTCCCCGTGTCAATCCGATGACATTCACGCCGTCTTCCAGCGCACGGATCACAATATATTCTGTCTGTGCCATTTTTACACCTGCTTCTGTTTTTTTGGTGAACGTTTAATTCATGTTGATGTAAGTCATGATTTCAGCGCGCTTGATATCATCCGTTTCGAAGATGCCGCGGGATACCGCTGTAACGGTTTTCGCGCCGGGCTTTTTAATGCCGCGCATTGTCATGCACATATGTTCAGCTTCCACCATGACGTAGACGCCATGTGGATTCAGCGTTTCCATCAAGGAATCCGCGATGGTCGATGTAATGCGTTCCTGGAGCTGCGGGCGCTTGGAGACGGTTTCTACTGCACGGGCCAGCTTGCTCAAGCCGGTCACGACGCCGTCGCGTGGGATGTAAGCGATATGGGCCTTGCCAAAAAATGGCACTAGGTGATGCTCGCATGTGGAATAGAACGGGATGTCTTTCACAAGGACCAATTCTTCATGGCCCTCATGGAAAACCGTTTTGAAGTATTCTTTTGGATCTTCCTGCAGCCCCGAGAATATCTCAGCGTACATTTTAGCCACACGTTTCGGTGTATCGAGCAAACCTTCGCGCGACGGGTCTTCACCGACCGCTTCGAGGATCATGGTCACCGCCTGTTCGATTTTGTTCAGATCCACTTTATGGGAATTTGTATTTATCACTATGTTTTCCTCCTGTAAAAGACACATCGTTATGGGTGCTGGTCCACAGCAAGGTGGTTTGCATGCACGCGAGTTCTTTCTTTATAAAGCCGCCAGCCCAGCTCGGCTGCCTGCGCTTTTCTCTCATGAATCGTAGCATATGTAAGGTTTGTTGGCAAAATTGTAAACTCAAAAAAAGAATGGCTTTTGTGGGAACGAATCTCACAAAAGCCATCCTATGTACTGCAAAGAGAATTATTTCACTGCGTCTTTAAGTGCTTTACCTGGCTTAAATGCAGGAACTTTGCTTGCAGCAATTTCGATCTCAGCACCTGTCTGCGGGTTGCGGCCTTTGCGGGCTGCGCGTTCGCGTACTTCGAAGTTGCCAAAACCGATCAATTGTACTTTGTCACCTTTAGTTAGAGCTTCTTGAATCGCTTCAAATGCAGCGTCAACTGCTTTCGCAGCATCTTTGCGAGAAAGTTCAGCTGCTTCAGCAACAGAGTTCACTAATTCTGTCTTGTTCATGCTATTCACCTCCTCTCAAAGGGGATGCAATCGTTCAATCCTGTAAAAAGAGTATCATAACGAAAAATGCATAGCAACAACTAATAGGGCGGTTTCCCAATAAAACAAACAAATATTCAATTATTATCCTTAAAAATCGTCTGTTTTGCGGAAAACCGCGTCATATCAGCTATTATTCCGTTATGAAGACAGGTTCGTTGTTCTCATCCACTGTGTACGGAAGCGAGTAAGCAGGGACGACCGGATTGTCCTCATACAGCAGGAACCGGATGTCCTGGCCAGGCTCGATGGTGCCTTCGTATTCCTGCAGAGCGGAATACAGGTCCATTGAATAGTCCACGAAAACCTCTCCTTGCCCATTGACCACCATCGGCAGATTGCGTCCGGTATACGGGCTTACCACAGTCGGTTCTTCATCAAATCCCATGGCTTCGTGATTGAATTTGTAAACGTTGTCTGCAAGAATTTCCGAAATCGGCGCACGACCGCCGTTTGCGCTCTTGCGGACATTCACGCTGCGGATCGCTTCAGCGATTCGGAGATCCACCAGTTTCACAGTCGGATTTTCTTCGACGTCCATCAACACATATTGATAGATGCCGCCCACTTCGAAAGCGTTCGTGGGCATTTCAGCCATATAGGCCGGCATGATTTTCGAAAAATCGACTGGATATTTGATGAACTGATCAACTTCCATATCGCGGGTTTTGATCGGCAACAACCCGCCGCTCGCTCCCCGGTACTGGTTGACCGCATTCTGGACCGCAATGATCTGGTCTTCATACGGCGTTTCATTTTTCGCCCGTTCACTATCGGGGTACATACAGCCGCCTAAAAGCATGACAATCGCGGCTACGATCAATAACATTGCTGTTTTTTTCATTTCCCTCACCTCATGCGCCGCCTGTAGGGCCGCTGAATACCGTGAACACCATGATGAAGAACCCGAGGATCAGCAATATATAGGCAATTAACGCAAATAAGAATTTTAAGATGCCGTTATTCAGTTTATACCGGCTCAGGTAAATCATTCCCATGGAAATGAGCAGGAATCCGATTCCTGCAAAAGACACCCACATTTTATCTAAAGCACTCATGACGAACCGCCTTTCGTTCAGTTTCAGACCATAGTATAGCACAAAAAAAGAAGCGGCACCGGGGCTCCGCCTCTTCTTTTGTGACAATTAAAGCAAGTTGATCAGATCTTCCATCTCGTTCTTCTTCATGCGGCCCATCAAACGGTCGACCGCTTCTTTTGTCGACACATTTTCAAACAGCACCGCATAAAGGGCGTCTGTAATCGGCATCGGAACGCCGTATGCCCGTGATAATTGGTAGGCGGCTTTTGTGGTCCGGATGCCTTCGACGACCATGCCCATTTCTGTGAGCACTTCATCGATCGACTTTCCTTCGCCAAGCATCTTACCGGCCCGCCAATTGCGGGAATGTACACTGGTGCAGGTGACGATAAGGTCCCCGACGCCCGACAGTCCGGAGAAGGTCAGCGGCGTCGCGCCCATTTTCACCCCGAGCCGTGCGATTTCAGCTAACCCGCGCGTCATGAGCGCCGCTTTCGCATTGTCGCCGTATCCCAGGCCATCCGTGATGCCGACAGCAAGCGCGATGATGTTCTTCAGCGCGCCGCCGATCTCGACACCGATGACGTCCGTATTTGTGTAGACGCGGAAGTAATGGTTCATGAACAAGTCCTGGACGCGTTCCGCCGCTTTCGTGTCCTCACAAGCCGCCGTGACGGTCGTCGGATGCTCGAGGACCACTTCTTCCGCGTGGCTCGGTCCGGACAAGACCACGACATCCTCCAGCCATTCTTCCGGTATCTCTTCGCGGATCATTTCGCTGATCCGCTTCAGGGAATCCGGCTCGATCCCTTTGGAAACATGGACAAAAAGGGCTTTTTTGTCCAGATTCTCCCGGATATCTGCACACACTTCCCGGATCGCCTTGGTAGGGACGGCCAAAACGAACACGTCGGCATGGCGGACTGCCAGCGGCAGGTCGCCCGTCGCCTTCAATGCTTCCGGCAATGCGATTTCTTTGAGGTAGCGCTTGTTTGTATGTTGGTGGTTGATTTCATCCGCCTGTTCAGAACGGTGGGTCCATAACAGCAGATCCTGGCCATTCTGGGCCAGGACATAGCTCAACGCCGTGCCCCAGCTCCCGGCTCCAAAAACCGAAACTTTTTCCATCTTCAACGGCCTCCTTTAAAGCAATTACGTACGTGCCCGTGTAATCAGCCGGATCGGCGTGCCTTCAAAATCAAAGCTTTCCCGGATCCGGTTTTGCAGGAACCGCTCATAGCTGAAGTGCATAAGTTCCGGTTCGTTGACGAACACCACAAACGTAGGCGGCTTGACAGCCACTTGCGTTGCATAATACAGGCGCAGCCGGCGCCCTTTGTCTGTCGGTGCCGGGTTCATCGCCACGGCATCTTCGATCACTTCGTTGAGGATGCTTGACTGGATCCGGCGTGAATGGTTGTCGTTCACTTTGTTGACGATTTCAAAAATATCGTTGACGCGCTTGCCGCTGACGGCAGAAACGAAGATGATCGGCGCATAGTCCAAGAACAGGAAATGTTCACGGATATTCCGCGTAAAGACATTCATCGTTTTTTCGTCTTTTTCGATTGCGTCCCATTTGTTGACCACGATGATCACGGCTTTTCCAGCTTCGTGTGCATACCCGGCAATTTTCTTGTCCTGCTCCTGGATGCCTTCTTCTGCATTCAGGACCACCAGAACAACGTCGGAGCGTTCGATGGCGCGAAGGGCGCGCAAGACACTGTATTTTTCAGTCGTCTCGTAGACTTTCCCTTTTTTGCGCATTCCCGCTGTATCGATGATGACGTATGGCTGGCCCTCATAATCGTATTGCGTATCGATGGCGTCGCGGGTAGTTCCGGCGATATCGCTGACAATGACCCGCTCTTCGCCCAAGAATGAATTGACAAGCGAAGATTTGCCGACATTCGGCCGGCCGATCAATGAAAACTTGATGACGTCGTCCGGATATTCCTCTTCTTCGTCTTTCGGGAAATTCTTCGCCACTTCATCAAGAAGGTCGCCAAGCCCAAGACCGTGTGAGCCGGAAATCGGGAATGGTTCGCCGATACCGAGCGTATAGAAATCATAGACCATGTGGCGCATATCCGGGTTGTCGATTTTATTGACTGCCAGAATAACAGGCTTTTTGGTGCGGTAAAGAATTTTCGCGACTTGCTCATCCTGCGAAGTTACGCCGTCCCGGCCGTTGACCAGGAAGATGATGACGTCCGCTTCGTCCATCGCGATTTCGGCTTGCTGGCGGATCTGTTCCAGGAAAGGCTCATCGCTTAAATCGATGCCCCCTGTATCAATAATGTTAAATTCATGCGTCAGCCAATCTGCTGAACTGTAGATACGGTCACGCGTAACACCTGGAATATCTTCCACGATGGATACCCGTTCCCCGACCACGCGATTGAAAATCGTGGACTTCCCTACATTCGGCCGGCCAACAATTGCTACTACCGGTTTTGACATAATAAATTCATCCTTCCACTTCTGATATTCCCATTATACACGAAAAAGGTGATGGCATCTTGTAAATGTCCATCACCCCAAAAGGTGTAATTTTCAGTTTTTCGTGCGGTTAGCAAATGCCTGTGGGTGGTACCCTCGCATTTCAAGGTAATGGTGCAGCTCCCCCGAGATGACTGCCGGACAATTCCGCAGCCCGGCAAGCTCTTTTTCGCCGAGCGCTGTCATCATCATCCGCAGGTCCTCTTCCAGCCAACGGATCTCTTCGATCAGCCGGCCTTCTCCTTCGTCGACCGCCGCTTTCAGGAAAGAGCCGGCCAGCCCTGCGGCATCTGCGCCCAGTACAAAGGATTTAATGATATCCTGTGCACTCTGGATGCCGCCGGAAGCAAGCACAGTCCCAGGAAAGACGCTCCGCGCTTCAACAATCGCTGCCGCGGTCGGCACACCCCATTCATGAAAGAAAGCCAGCTTGCGTGCCCGGCGCTCGTTTTCGATCGCCGCGAAATTCGTGCCGCCGTATCCTCCGACATCCACTGCCGCAATGCCGGTCCCTGCTAATTGAAGGGCGGCCTCACGCGAAATGCCGAAACCCGTTTCCTTCACAATGACAGGCACATCCAGACAATCGGCGATATCGGCAATCCGCTCCAGCGCCCCTTTGAAGTCCCGGTCGCCTTCCGGCATAGTCAGCTCCTGGATGACATTCAAGTGGATCTGTAGCGCATCTGCGCCGATCATCTCTACAGCCTCCTGTGCCTGAACGGCAGTGGCTTCACTGCCCAGATTCCCGATCAAAAAACCGTCCGGGTTCTCTCTGCGTACAATTTCATAGGAAGCCCGCTCGCTCGGGTCTTTCAACGCCGCCATCTGCGAGCCGACTGCCATCGCAATGCCGGTCTCTTTGGCCGCCCGGGCAAGCAGCGCATTCAATTCGAGCGTTCCTGCACCGCCCCCGCCGGTCATGGCATTAATAAAAACAGGTGATTTCAAGTTCAAATCACCTGTCTTAGGCCGGATGCTGGTGTCTGCGAAGCCAATTCCGGGAAGCGCCTGATGGACGAGACGGATATCATCAAACATGGCGCCTCTTCCCTGGCCTGTGGACATCGCAAAACGTATATGGTCCATTTTCCGTTCAGCTCTGGACATTTATTCGGATTTGAACCCTTTTAATTTGTCCCCGATCACGTCGCTGATGGAGAATCCGCTAGATTCTTCCGGCATTTCATAATCGGAATAATCCTGTTCCGCTTCTTTTTCCTGTAGTTCCTTGATGCTGAGCGACAGGCGCTTGTCGGTCTTATTGACATCAAGCACTTTGACCTGTACTTCCTGGCCTTCTGTCAGCACTTCATGAGGTGTTGCGATATGCTTGTGTGCTATTTGGGAAATGTGCACGAGCCCTTCGACGCCTGGCAGCACTTCTACAAATGCACCGTAGCTTACAAGGCGCTTGACCTTCCCGGTATGGACGGAGCCTTTTGGCGCTTTTTCTTCGATTGCATCCCATGGCCCAGGCAATGTATCTTTGATCGACAGCGAGATCCGCTCGGAATCCCGGTCCACTGACAGGACTTTAACCGTGACGTCCTGGCCTTCTTTGACCACGTCCGACACCTTCTCCACATGTTCATGAGACAGTTGGGAAATGTGGACAAGCCCGTCCACGCCGCCGATATCGACAAATGCGCCGAACGACGCAATCCGCTGGACTTTGCCTTTCAGGACATCGCCCGGATGGATGGAATCCATCACTTCTTCCTTCTGCGACTCTTTTTCCAATTCGACGACAGCACGGTGGGAAAGGATCAGGCGGTTGTTCTCCTTCTCCATTTCAACAATTTTGAATGTCATCGTCTTGCCTTTATAATCTTCAAATGATTCAACGAAATAATCTTCCACCAATGAAGCCGGGACAAACCCTCTGACCCCCAGGTCAATTACAAGGCCGCCTTTAACGACGTCCTTCACTTCCGCTTCGATGATTTCGCCTGACTCGAACTTCTTCTCCAAATCATCCCATGCCTGTTCGGCATCCACTTTGCGTTTGGACAACACGAAGTTCTCTTCTTCGACTTTTGTAATGACCAAGTCCAGGGTGTCGCCTTCCTGAACCGAATCCGATGCTTTTTCGATGTGGAGGCTCGACAATTCACTGATCGGAATAACCCCATCAAAAGGCGCACCATCAATTGTAACGGTCACTGCTTTTTCTTCGATCTTAAGAACTGTACCTTTTACCCGGTCTCCCACTTGGAAGTCCCGGTTTTCCATCATGTTCATTTCCTCAGACATCAGTAGCCCTCCTTCACAAACTATCCACTTTCTATTTTATTCGAATTCTCTAATAAAAACAAAAATTAACCCTCATTTTTTACTATATTGATCCAAAAGCGCCTGGATGGATGCCATGATTTGTTCTGTCACTTCATCGGCTGAAGCTTTCCGCTCACGGAAAGGCTCCATCCGAAGCGGCTCCCCGTAAACCACTTTTACTTTCCGGAACATTTTATACGGGCCAATGATAGCGCATGGAACCACGTCGGCATTGCCCCGGAGCGCGAAAAATCCTGCGCCGCTCAAGCCTTTTTTCAAAACTCCGTCGGTCGAACGCGTCCCTTCCGGGAACAAGCCGACGACATCGCCGCCTTTGAGGATTTTCAACGCCATCCGCAGCGCTTCGCGGTCGCTCATGCCCCGCTTGACTGGAAAGGCATTCACCTGCGGCAAAATGGGCCCCAGCACCGGAAGCTTGAAGAGCTCCTCTTTGGCCATGAAATGGACTGTGCGCGGCGCTGTCATCCCGACAACCGGCGGGTCGAGTGCGTGGATATGGTTGGCGCATAGTAGAATGCCGCCTTCTTTCGGGAAATTCTCAGCCCCGATCACTTCGAAACGGTAGAGCGGGCTAAGGGCCCCTTTTACCAGTGCTTTGCCAAATGCATAAAGATTCACGTCACTTCAACCTTTCTTTTGCCAATTGCATGATTTTGTCCGCCGCTTCCTGAATCGACAAATTGGTGGTGTCAAGGAAGATGGCATCATCCGACTGGCGCAGCGGGGAAGATTCCCGTTCACTGTCCATTTTGTCGCGCGTGGCGATTTCCGCCTGCAATTCCGCAAGCGGCGTGTCGATTCCGCGGTTTTTATTGTCATCATAGCGGCGGCGTGCCCGTTCTTCGACCGTTGCGGACATGTACACTTTCAGTGCAGCTTCCGGCAGGACATGGGTGCCGATGTCCCGGCCGTCCATGACGACGCCCCGGCCTTCAGCGAGCTGGCGCTGGAGCTCCACCATGCGCTCGCGTACGAGCGAATGGGCGGCCATTTCCGAAACGGCTTTCGTGACGTGCTGGGTCCGGATTGCTTCCGTCACGTCTTCGTTGTCCAAGAAAACAAGCTGCCCGGCCTCCGTCGGCTGCAGATCGATTTCTGTCCGCAGCAGCAGTTCCCCCGCTTCTTCGTTGCTGGCCATGTTGATGCCCTCATTCAGCGCTTTCAATGTGATCGCCCGATACATCGCACCGGTGTCAATATATGTATACCCTAATTGTTCTGCCACTATTTTTGCAATCGTACTTTTTCCGGCTGCTGCCGGACCGTCGATGGCTATTTGGATTGGATTCGTCAAAAAGTCTCACCTCATAAAGTGTATTGAACTCATTTTACCATAAGGAAAGCGGCGATGCCTACGTCCGCTCTGGGCGGCCGCATAAAAAAAGCCATGCGGGGCAAGGGGTTTTTCGGCACATAAAAAAACAGTCCGGTGCTCATGGGAGCAGCGAACTGTTGTCGTGGTAATGGGAAAGGGATAGTTGATGGGCCTGCTTGACTTTCCGGAGGCCGAACCACCAAAGAAACAGCATGAAAGGGATGACGCTATAGGACCACACCGAATTGCTGTACAATATCGCATTATATGCCAGATGCAGCAGCAGCGAACCGAACAGTGCGACTCCGAGCCACTTGCGGCTGCTTTTGCCTTCCGAAAACTTGGCTCTTCCGAGATAATAGCCCATCACCACTCCGAACAGCGCGTGGCTGGATACCGGAAGAAAAGCTCGGATAAAGGCTGTCTGGAGGCCGAATTCCAGCAGATAAAGAATATTCTCCACTGTCGCGAATCCCAGCGAAACACTGGCGCCATAAAGGATACCGTCGTACGGATCTTCAAAATCGATGTGCCGGTAAACGGCGATGAGCAGCACAAGCCACTTGAAGAATTCCTCCAGCATGCTTGGAAAAAGCACGCTTTTGGTGAACAGGTATTGGAAAACCCGCTCCGCTTCAAATACATACTGGATAAAGAGAATCGGAAACGTCATGACAGCTCCGTAGACAAAGCATTGGAAGAGCAATTTGGAAGGTTCTTCTGCAAATTCATCGCGCAAATAGAAGTAACTGAACAATGCCAAACTCGGAGCAATCGCAACTGTTAGTAGTATGATCATATGATTGCCCCTTCGCTCAGATTCCTTCCATTATACCATGATTTCCCACTTCCAAAAACTCCCGAAAGGGCACGGATTCTTTCTTGCTTCCACCATGCAGCGGCCTATCCCTGTTTTACAAAAGCGTCCGCGCCGACTTCGCTGCGGCGGGAAAGCAGGACCGCCAATTTGAGTCGCGCTTTTTTGGAATCGTAGTCACTGCCAAGCAATACGCCTTTTTGCATCAAATCATGCGCACTTCCAGGATATCCGTAGCTCGGATAAACGCGTCCTTCTTCCGCACTTGTCGCCAAAACTACGGCGATCCCTTTTTGAACCGCACGCTCGATCGCTTCGACCATATGCGGCGAAACTTGTCCGCGGCCTGCCGCTTCAAGCACGATGCCTTTTGTCCGGCCGGCAGCCAGCATATCGATTATGTATCCGTCCTGCCCGGAATGGCATTTGACAATGTCGACCCGCGGCAACTCTTCCGCAACTTCCAGGACTTCGTGGGTGATGGGCTTCTGGTAGACGCTCACGACGTCATTGTCGATGATCCCCAAATAGCCGTGCCCGAATGAATCAAAGCCCTGCAAGTTGCTTGAATGCACTTTTTTGACATAACGGGCGCTGTAGATCCGTTCATTGAAGACCACGACTGTACCGACGCCGGCAAGCGTCCGGTCGACCGAAACGTAAATGGAATTGCGCAAATTGGAATAGACATCCGTCCCCACATCGTCCGGTGAACGCTGCGAGCCTGTCACGACGATTGTGCGGTCGTTCTCAATCGTCAGATCAAGGAAATAGGCCGTTTCTTCAAGCGTGTCTGTGCCGTGCGTTACGACGACCCCGTCCACCGACGGATCCGCGAGTTCGGTCTCGATGGCTTCACGCAGCTTCAGCATTTCATCAAAGCCGATGTGCATGCTGGGCAACTGGAAGACGTCAATTACGTTCACTTCGATCTCTTCCGGCAGCTGGCAAAGCGCAGCAAGCTCCTTCCCGGAAATCGCTCCGGAACGGAGCAGCCCTTTTTCAATTTCCCGGCTGGCAATCGTGCCGCCGGTCGTGATCAAAGAAACTTTTTTATTCATAAGCTAGCACCCTTTCTATGATTTTATTTTACACGATTAAGCCCTTGGAAGGAGCCTTTTCTTGCCATAAAAAAACTGCAGGCGTCCGAAGTGTCCGGAAGCGCTGCAGCCACGTTCATCGATCAGCCATATTTTCTTTGGACGCAATCGCTTCGGCAATCAACCCGCCGTGAAAGCGCCCGTTCTCAATGAAGATTTCATTGGCATTGTTGCCGGCTGCAATAACGCCGGCGATAAAGAGGTTATCTACATTCGTTTCCATCGTCGCTTCATCAAAATGCGGCCGGCCGCTCTCAGGGTCGATCGTGATGCCCATGTCGACCAGAAACTGGTGGTCCGGATGGTAGCCGATCATCGCAAAGACAAAATCGTTCGGAATCGTGCATTTTAAATCGTTCACGGTCATCTCTACTTCCGTTTCGCCGATTTTGTCGACGATGGAATCGAAGAGCATCGTGATTTCCCCTTTCCGGACGAGGCCGTCGAATTCCGGAAGGATCCACGGCTTGATGCTTTTGGAATAGCTGGTGCCATGATAGGAAACTGTAACCCGGCTTCCGGCTTTATGGAGCTCAAGCGCTGCATCGACCGCCGAGTTTTTGCCGCCGATGATCAGCACGTCTTGGTCGAAGAAGGGATGTCCTTCTTTGAAGTAATGCATTACTTTCGGCAGGTCCGCCCCTTCTACGTCCAATCGGTTCGGATTGTCGTAATAGCCTGTTGCTGCAACCACATATTTTGCGGCATACGTCCTTTTGGAGGTTTCCACTTTAAAACCGTCGCCCTTGGTGACTTTCAAAACCTTTTCAAACGGCCGCACATCGATCCCGCTCCGCTTCACCACTTCCCGGTAGTAGACGAGCGCCTGGTTGCGCTTTGCTTTCCGGTCTTCCGTGATGAAAGGGATGTCGCCGATCGACAGCTTCTCGCTGGAACTGAAAAAGGTCTGATGCGTCGGGTAGTGGTAGATGGCATTGACGATATTGCCTTTTTCGATGACTACTGCCCGCATGCCCTTTTTCTGTATATCGATGGCTGCCGCCAGACCGCACGGCCCTCCGCCTATTATCAGTACATCTGTGTTTTCCATAAAACCCTCTCCCAAGTCAGAATCTCTCAGTCAAGCATAGAAGATGCCGGACCGCTGTGGCAATCGTAAAGCTCACGGGCTTTCCGGAGCGATCGTCAAATGGTGGAATTCCGCTTCCGCTCCAAGCCGCAGCGGCAGCTTTGTCGTGCCGTAGCCATTGCTGATCAATTGGATGACACCCCCGGTTTTACAGAGCCGCCCCTTATTATAGATGCCGTAAGGGCCAAAGCGGATCTGCCCCCCGTGGGTATGGCCGGCAAGCTGGAAGTCCACCCGGTGCTTGCTGTTCACCCGTTCAAAAATAAACGGCGTATGGGAAACAAAAATGACGGTGTCGGCCGCTTCGACTTCTGAAAATGCCAGATCGATGCCGTTTTTCCGGTAAGCGAACGGATCGAGTCCGACTAATTTTAAATGTGGTTGGCCGAAAAGCGGAACCGATTCATCCTCCAATACCGTGACTTCATATTTCTTGAAAAGCTGCCGCAATTTCTCTTCCTCAACTTCCCGGTCGTTATTTCCCCAGACGAAATAGACCGGCGCATGCCGGCTGAGGACGTTCAAATTCCATTCCACACGCTCCAGCGGCACACCGCCCTCGACCAAATCGCCTCCGATGACAATGACATCCACAGGAAAGCTGCTTATAGAAGCGGGCAGCTTTCTTCGGTGAATATCAGAAATGAACAGCATGTCAAACGGCTCGAACGGTTTCTCCGCTTTCAGGATGACCGTGTCGCGCTTAAGGTTGTTTTGGAAAGCATTCCGCAACATAAAAAGAAGCAGGCTTGCCGATGCAGCAAGTCCGCCGGTGATCACTTTCTTCATAAATACTTCCCTTCCAATGAATAAAGAGGCATAAGCGAAGCTCTGCTCATGCCTCTTTATAAGTTAGTCCATGTTCAATCTTCCGCGATATCCATCACACGGAACCCGGATTTCTCCAGTTCTTTCAAGAAGCGCTCCAAATTGTCCTTTTTCTTGATCTTCAGGACGATCCGGCGGACCAGTTTATCTGTCTCATCAAACGTGACGAGTGAAATCACTGATTCCTTGTACTTCTCAATTATATCAGCTAATCGTCCGATGCGCCCTTCAGATTCCACCGAAGTGAAAGTGATGCGCGTGCCTTCCTCCCTCATGCCGAAAGCACTTTCCAATTGCGTCATGACGTCATAGCGTGTGACGATTCCGAGAAATTCAGTTCCGTCGACAACGGCGATAATCGGAAAATCGTTCAGTTCCACAATCGCTTTCTCAAAAACATCATCAAGTTTGAGGCTTACATCCTGATTGACGGCTACTTCCTGTACTTTTGTTTCTTTGATAAATTCTTCTTTGCTCTTGCCTGAACGGAAGAACGCCTGGCTGGTATGGTACCACGTAAACATGCCCAGGAATTTGGTGCCGTCGATGACCGGCAATGCATCAATTCCGTGCTTTTCGAGCAATTCGAATCCCTTTTCCACAGTATCGGTCGGTTTTACAGTAAAACATTTTTCTCTTTTAACCATTACACTTTTCACAAACATGCTTTTCACCTCTGCCTTAAACTTTTCCTGCTCTTATAGGTTTCGCCACAAGTGGGCAGAATTCCTTTTTTAAGGCAACACCAATGTCGAGCCGACGCTGATTTCGTTCGAGCTCAAGCCGTTCGCCTGTTTGATCTTTTCAACTCCGGCACTTGCTCCGGCAGCTCCATACGTATTAACGGCAATGCGGTAAAGGGTTTCACCAGGCTGGACCGTATGGGTTTTTGATGGTGTCTGCTTTTCTTCCTGCTCTTTTTTCTTTTCAGCCGCTGCTTGTTCCTGTTTCCGCTTGGCTTCGGCTTGTTCGCGCTCACGCTGAGCCTGCGCTTTGGCAGCAGCTTCTTTTTCAGCTTGCAGCCTCTGAGCCTGCGCTTTTTCTGCAGCTGCCTTTTCAGCCGCCGCTTTTTCTGCGGCTGCTTTCTCTGCGGCCGCTTTTTCTGCCGCCGCTTTTTCAGCTTCAGCTTTTTCTGCAGCCTGCTGTTTTGCCGCTTCTTCGTCTGCATCCGGCGTCTGTTCGTCCGACGCCTCATCATCAGAAGCAACAGGCATTTCCGGGGTTTCAGGAGCCTGAGATTCGAGGCTGACTTCGTTGTTGACGGAACTTGCTGTTAAGGTATCGTCCGGTTCGTAAAAAGCTGCGACATAAATAAGAATGGTAACCGGGATTAAAATAAAAAGGAAAAATAAGGTTGGCAGCAAAATGCTTCTATTCTTTTTTGGTTTTTCTTTGGTCGTTTTACGGTAGGCCCTTCTGGAGGGAGCCGAATTGCTGTTGACGGTTATTTCCTGGCGCCCTTTTTCGATGGCTTCACGATAATCTTGGTTTCCCATAGTCGACTGCTCCTATCCTATCTGATAAATCTATTATGCCTAAAACAGACGTCTTTGTAAACGGATTAACGGAAGATTATGCCAGTGGCAATAGTCCATTCAGACGGGTTTGCCAATTATCAATTGTAGATTTATCGTTCTTTGCTTTGCTGATAATAAACCTCGAATAGTCGATTCCGTCGTTGCTGCAGCAGTTTGCAGGTTTTTTTTGCAGGTCTTGTTCAAAGGCGGACAATAGATACTCCCGAAGGCAGCCCTCAAAATGGATGAACTTTTTTATTTTATCAATCTGCTTGAGTTTGCCTCTTTGCAAGCTTTCGATCTGCTGATGAGTTTCCTCGAGGCTCAATCGAGAAAGCCAGTAAGACCCGACCCGGTAAGCCGTTTCCCGGACAATCCCTTCATCGACCAACCGTCTGGCATCGCCCTTTGCGGCAGCCAGTTCATCGATTTCGCGGCGCGTCGGCAATTCATCCATGACGAGGCTGCCCATGAGCCCTTCATCGCCTTCTGCATAAAGCAATGTTGCCAGCGCAGGTTTGCCGTCACGCCCTGCCCGGCCGATTTCCTGGACGTAGCCTTCAATCGAAGTCGGCAGCTGGAAATGGATGACATGCCGGATGTCCGCAATATGGACGCCCATGCCGAATGCATTTGTCGAACACACCCAGTCGAGTTCCCCGTTCTGGAATTGCTGCTGGACGAAAATGCGGTCCTGGTGCTCCATGCCGCCATGGTAATAAGCTGCCGAAATGCCGAGAGACGCCAGAACATCAGCCAGCTCCTGTGATTTCCGGCGCGTACCGGTGTAAATGATTCCAGGGCCTCCGCTTTGGAGCACGAATTCCTCCAGCCAGTCCTGCTTTTCTTTAGACGTAAGGAAACGTTTGATATCGTATGCGATATTCGGCCGGTCCATTGCGTGCTTATAGACAAACGGCTCCTTTAATTGAAGGTAGCCTTTGATTTCTTCCGTCACTTTCGCCGTAGCGGTAGCAGTTAGGGCAAGGATCTGCGGATGGCCGATAACAGGAAGGATTTCGGCGATCCGCAAATAATCCGGGCGGAAATCAAAGCCCCACTGGGAAATGCAATGCGCTTCGTCGGCGACCAATAGAGAGATCCGGATGCGCTGAAGCTGCTTTTTGACAAACGGCTGCACCAGCATTTCAGGAGAGACAAAAATGAACCGGTAACTGCCGAGCTGGCTCCAGATTTTCTCTTTCTCTTCCGGCTTCAAAAAGGAATTGATGGCGACGACTGATTTCTCGCCCATTTTCTTTAATTGTGCCACTTGGTCCTGCATCAATGACAGGAGCGGCGACACAATCAGCACGCTCCCAGTAAGCAGATGGGCCGGCAATTGGTAGCACATCGATTTGCCCATTCCTGTCGGCAGAAGCGCAATGACATCTTTTCCTTGGAGCACTTGTTCGATGACTTCCCGTTGGCCCGGGCGGAATGTGTCAAACCCGTATGTAGTATAGAGCAATTCTTCTAGTTTCATTTCGGCACCTCCTTGACTGCCAATGCCAGGCGGATCTGAAAATAAGTCGCATCCGGCAGCCGGTCTTTGATTTCGCGGAGCCGTTTGGTTTTTCGTTCGCTGCTGATCTCCATGATTTGCCTGTACAGATTCTCCGGTACGAATGCGGTGTAGTTGAAAAAAGGATCATTCATGGCCAATTCGACAAAATGGTCTTCAATCGTGCTCTTTTTCAAGTTCCGGACGGCAGCTATCTCTTCGAGGGACAGGCCCTGTTCAAACAACTTCTCGGTCCGGCGCGTCGAATCCGTCAAAGCGGATTGCTCAATGACGCCTTCGAGGAGCGGCAGGAGCAAAGGGAATTCTTTGGACTCCAGAACATCGAGCCATGTATGGAGCGCTTCAATGACCGCCAACTGGGCATCCAGAGGATGGATCCCTTGGCCTGCAGCAATCTGCGACCAGGTCAAGCCGCTCAATCCCTTGCCGGACATCCGCTGCATGAGCATCAATTTTTGGCTATCCGGTATCCGTGTACGTTCCAGGCTCACCTCTATTTCCGCCTTGAAGGACCGGACGGTGTCCATTTCCCTGAAGCGGATCGCCTTTAAATAGCGCTTGACCCAGCCTTGCACGTCTTCGGCATTGTGGACTGGGTCGAAATTGAATTCCTGCTGGCTGGTGTAGGACAATGTTTGGACGATCAGCGATAAGCGCCGGAGGAAAACCGCTTCATTGCCCCGGTACTTCCATCCATTGACGCTGACCGGCGGAATTTCCAGTTCGAAGGCAGCATCTGCCAGATCGATCACTTCATCGTTCGGGCGGAGCAGGTTCCGCGTAAATAGGCTCTTAACCACGTCGTCATACATCGCCTTTTCAAGCTTCGGCATGACCGCAAAATATGGATATAATTGGTAATAACCGATATCCTGGATCGTTTGTCCCGATTTCTTCCCTTTGATCAAATGATAAGGTGAAGACAGCGTGCGCTCCAGATTTACCGCTTTCATGATGGAAATTAAAAATTCATCGAATAGCAAGGGGCACCTCCTGACGGTTTTTGGTTGAAAATCCGGACAAACACCTTTAGAATGAATACGATAGTATAACTGAACTTGTTCGGAGATAAAGGAGAGGAATCAATTTATGGCTAAGTATACCATTGTCGATAAGGATACTTGTATCGCATGTGGCGCTTGCGGAGCTGCAGCACCGGATGTTTATGATTACGACGACGAAGGAATTGCGTTTGTTATTCTAGATGATAACATGGGCACTGAGCAAGTTCCAGACGAACTGGAAGAAGATATGGAAGATGCTTTCGAAGGATGTCCGACGGACTCGATCAAAGTCGCGGATGCCCCATTCGATGGCAACCCTCTTAAATACGAAGACTGAAGAACATAAAAAAGCGTTCAGGAATGCGGATCCGCATTCCTGAACGCTTTTTTTATTTATCAATGGGATAGGAAATAGCGCTGCTGTTTTTCAATCCATTTATGCAGGCTCGCAAATAGGAGCAATACCACTGCTGTCAGAGCCAGACCTTTGATCAGATTGAACGGCAGGATTCCCAGAACGATCGTGCCAAAAAGCGCACTCCCTGTTTGGGCAGGCATGTTCAGGAAATAGGTGTACATCGGCAGGAATACCAAATAGTTCAGCAAGCTCATGCCAAGCGCCATCGATACCGTTCCGGCAGCGAGCCCGAACGCCATCCCTTTTTTGTTTGAGAATTTACGATAGATAGCATAGACCGGCAAAATGAACAAGATGCTTGTCGCAAAGTTTGCCATATGGCCAACCGGCACACCGGTCGGGCTGCCAGCAAACAGCCAGTCCAATACGTTTTTGAAAAATGCCACCAGAATTCCGGCCACCGGCCCCATGGTGATTGCAGCGATCAAAGCCGGCACGTCACTGAAATCCACTTTAAGAAATGCAGGCAGCGCCGGGAGCGGAAAGTTGAAAAGCATCAAGATAAACGAAATGCTGCTCAACATCCCAATCGCAATCATCGATTGCAGTTTTTTGTTCTTCATATTCCTCTCTCCTTGTCGTGATTCACCAGAAGAAAAGCTTGGACTATGTGGCCGCATGATAAAACCCTTAAGCGCTAGGCACTTAAGGGAGAAAAGGCACATTTAAAAAGCGTTGCACCGGAAACCGGCGACACACGTCCGCACCTTCACCTTCTCCCATCCAGACTATACTGTCGGCTTTGGAATCTCACCAAATCCTGCGTTTTACGGCTCGCGGGCTTATGAACCTAAGGCTCAATTACCGCCGGTAGGGAATTGCACCCTGCCCCGAAGATGAATCGATATTTTGTTTTACATCCTAATATTAGTAGAAAAAAGCCTGATTGTAAACATGTTTGCTTACAATCAGGCTTTCGAGAAAACTTTTATAAATTTTCCGATGAATGAAACAAGCTGTTACATCGCTTCGGCCGCTTTGGGAAGGAGAAAGACGATTGTTTCTGCATTGCACCTGCATCGCTACGCTAGCTTCGGTGCATGAAAAACCGTCGCTACGCTAGCTTCGAAACAGTAAGGGCATTGCTCCTGCGCAAGCTCGTCGCAAAAGAGGTGCCCAAAAACTTTTGGGCACCTCTTTGGCTTTCGCTAGGAGCCGAGAAAACCACTCGTCTCCTAGTTAAAACCTTCTGCTCCTGCATCGCTTCGCTAGCTTCGTCGCAAATAAAATGGCCCAAACTACCTTTGGGCCATTTTATTGCCCAGCCAGTGGACGCGCCGGCGCTGGAGAGGCTTTCTTTTTAATAGAAACATTCATGTTATGAAGCTGTTTTGCGGAATATCGATTAAGAGACAAGTATTTTATATCTTTCTCAACAAGCTCTTCCAATGCGCCTTGCTTTATTTTGATTTCCATTGGGCTTCGTTCGGCGCCACCGGTTCAGGCAGCGGCTCGGACAAGTCGAAGCCCGCCCATTGATCCTGCTTGGTATTGTCTACCTGCACCCTTTTCCCGAAAGATTTAGCCGTCAGCGCGAGGCTGTCAAGCAGCCGATCAGCAGCCGGGCCGTCAAGCGACTCCAAGTCGAATTCGGTTGTGAATTGGACCGTCACCAGTTCGTCCGCTTCCGTAACTGTGATCTCGGAGTCTTCCGGAATCGTTCCCACGTGGAGGTCCGACGGCGAAGATTGCAACGCTTCGATTGCCTCTTTTGCTGAAGCTTGCGGCATGCCGTACGCCGGAACGAGGTAGGTTTCACCCGCTTCCGTCGTGTGGGCGTAATAAGCCAGATTGCCTTCTTGCGCATCGATCGGCTCAAGCGGTCCGACCTGGCTGAATTCCACAGGTGTTCCGTCTTCATTCTCGACAACAATCGTTTTTGCATCTCTGAACGTCTCTTTCAGGGAAGCGATATACACCTCGATGCTGGCAGATGCCTGGTCATATTGATGATCGCTCGGCAGGACATGCTTCACGGTATCGCCTTCCATGCTGAGCGTGCCAAGATAAGGATGGTAGTCAGTGAATCCGATCGATTGCTCATTGATTTCACTTGCATATTTATTATAGAGATCGACCGAAGTCGGCGTTGTGTCCGGGAAATCTTCGGCAATTTGCTGGTCCGGTATCAGGAATGTCACCGGGATGACCAGCGCATTTTCAGTCAGCCCGATAGAAAACGGAGTGAAGCCTTCCTCGTCGCCAGCATACACCGCAGTGCGTGCAGATTCCTGATTGTTGATCGTGAATGCATTTTCAGAAGATTCCTCTGAACCGCCTTCCGATTCTTCTGCCGGCGCTTCCCCGCCTGCATCGGTTGCAGCCGTGCTTTCTGCATCCGAGCCTTCTGCCGCTTCGTCGCTGCTTGTGCTGAACAACGCGCTGTCCCTGCTGTTCTGGTCCAAAATGGACGCAACCAGGAAACTGATCGTGATAAAGGCCAACGCAGCCACCAGATATGGCAGCCAGCGTTTCGGCTGCGACTGGAGCGGCGCCTTCTTTTCGAGCCGGCGCTGGACTTCTTCTTTTGTCCTGTGGTCCTTGATCGTGGGGAAATCCCGCAACAAATTTTCGATGTGCTCATCATCCCATTTGTTATTCGGCATTCGCTTCTCCCCCTTCCTGAGCGGATAATTTTTCGCGCAATGACTTGATCGCCCGGTGCTGGGTCGTTTTGACCTTTCCTTCGGTCCAGCCCAGCACATCGGCGGTTTCGGCGATGGACAAATCCTGGAAGAAGCGCATAATGATGACCATTTTCTGATCGCCTGTGCACTCATCCAGCATTCGGTACAACTGCACTTTATCTTCATTCAACGAGGCGACTTCATCGGGAATCCGCTCTTTGGAAGCCAATTGCTGGGTTTCCCAATCAAAATGCTCGAAATTATGCTTTTTCCGTACCGCCGCTTTCCGGAAATGGTCGATCGCCACGTTTTTGGCAATAGAAAAAAGCCAGGTCTTTTCCGAGCTTTTCCCTTCGAACCGGTCATATGCACGGAACACACGGATGTAAACTTCGTGCATCAAGTCTTCAGCCAAATGGCGGTTTTTGACGAGATAAATCAGGAACTGGAATACATCCTGATGGTATTCGTCGTACAGGCGGTGGAAAACGGAGTCCTTCATGTACTCCCCCCGTTCTTAGATTAGTCGTATCCAGTCTCAAAAAGTTACATTTTTAATAACGGCAGCAAAAAGATGAACGACGTGCCTTCGCCGACTTTGCTTTCGGCATAAATCTTACCGCCGTGCGCATTAATGATGCTGCTGGCGATCGCTAGGCCAAGGCCGGTTCCGCCTTTGCCAAGCGTACGCGCTTTATCCGCTTTGTAGAAGCGTTCAAATACATACTGCAAGTCTTCTTCCGGGATGCCAACTCCGGTATCGTTGATGGAGATTCTGGCATAGCCTTGCTCCATCGAAACCTTGACCACCACTTGGCCGCCCTCGAGGGTATGGCGGATGGCATTGTCGATCAGGTTAGTCATGACTTGTTCGATCCGGTCCTCGTCGAGTTCCGCTGCAGCCCAGTCGTCCAATTCCGTCTGGAATGAAAGTTCGATGCCTTTCTCTTTTGCGATTGGCAGGAACTTCAGTGTCATCCGTTCGATCACGCCGTTAAGCTGAACCGGTTCTTTGTAAAGGCGCATATGGCCCGATTCCATTCTGGCCAGATTCAGCAGATCAGTCACCAGGCGCCCCATGCGCTGGGATTCTTCATAAATGATTTTCGTCATTTCGCGCCGCTCTTCCTCTGAAGCCCCAACGTCGTCCAGAAGCGCTTCGCTATAGCCTTGGAGCATAGCGATCGGCGTCCGGAGTTCGTGCGAAACATTGGCTATGAAATCTTCGCGCAGTTTCTCGAGCTTGTGCTGTTCTGTCATGTTATGGAGGACAGCCACTGCCCCGCGGATTGAATCTCCGCTGTAGAGCGGGCTGAACGAGATGGCGTAATAGGCGCCTTCCATTTCCAGCTCTTCTTCGATTTCTTCTTCGAAATCGAGGACGTGCTCCAGCATGTGGATCATTTCCGAAGGCAGGGGCTCCCCGCTTTCCATGCCCCTTTTCAACAGCCATTGCTCCAGCAATTTTTCTGCAGGAGGATTGCTTAAAAGGATGGTCCGGTCCTGATTGAATGTAATGACCGCATCCGCCATCGACGTCAGGATGCTCGACAGCTGCTCTTTGTCCTGGTTGATCACTTCGACATGGTGCTTCAGCTGCTGGCCCATCTGGTTGAATGCGACGGCCAGCTGCCCGATTTCGTCGCTTGAAGTCGCTGCCACTTTGGTGTCGAATTTCCCTTTTGCCAATTCAAACGCACCTTCCCGCATTTTCCGCAGCGGCAAGGTAATGCGCGTCGACAGGAAAAAGGCAAAAAATGTCGTCAGCAAGAAAGCGATAAATGCCGAGAGAAAAACGATGTTCGTCGTCCGCTCAGCGGTCTGGTCCATCACTTCCAGCGACTGATAGATGAACACGGTACCGTGGACCTGTTCGCCCGTCTGGAGCGGACTTGCCAGGACGATATACGGCTCCATGCGGTCTTCTTCCGTCAATGAAGGCAGAAGCATTTCCTTCATGACCGTTTCATCGGTTTCAAACACTTTCTGGAACGCTTTTTCGTTGAGGATTTTTTCTCTCAGCGCATTGCCATTGAGGCCATCGTGAATATAATAGGAAGCTTCTTTAGGAACTTCCGCTATTACGGCATTCGTCTGTGGCCCGAGGATATCCTCCATGATAGCCAACGAATTTTCAAGTTCTGCATGGTCATTGAAGATGCGGGCGATGGTAGCCGCTTCCCGGTTCAGCGTTTCTTCGACCGCTTCACTGTGGTAATTGCCCAAAAATTCCAAAAGCAGCACTGTCACAATGAACAGGACAAAGGAAACGAGAAGCAATATGGTGATCCATAGCTTCCCGACTACACTTCGTAAAAAATTATTCATTTCCTACCTCGAATTTATAGCCGACGCCCCACACCGTGACAATCATTTTTGCAGCGCTTTCCGAAACGCGGTTCAATTTTTCGCGCAGCCGCTTTACGTGGGTGTCGACTGTGCGCAGATCACCGAAAAAGTCGTAATGCCAGACTTCTTTCAGCAGATGTTCGCGGTCAAAAACTTTGTCCGGCGATTTCGCCAGGAAATACAGCAATTCGTATTCTTTTGGCGTCAGGTTGACTTCTACATTATCCGCTGTGACGCGGTGGGCATCATGGTCGATCGTCAGGTGCGGAAAAACGACCAGGTCTTTGGAAACCGTCGATTTGGCGACCGGCGAATAGGCCGATGACCGGCGCAGGATCGCTTTGACGCGCAGCACGACTTCACGCGGGCTGAACGGTTTGACGATGTAATCATCCGCTCCGGATTCAAACCCTTGGACACGGTTGGCTTCTTCGCCTTTTGCGGTCAGCATGATGATTGGCGTCATCTTGGTTTCGCGCAGTTCCGTCGCCACTTCGATGCCGTCTTTTTCCGGCATCATCAAATCGAGCAGGATACAGTGGTAATCTTTTTCTATTGCCATCTCCAGCGCCTGGGTGCCGTTTTCAGCTTCTTCCACCAGGTAGCCTTCGCGTTCTAAATACATTTTCAGTAATCTGCGGATTCTTTCCTCATCGTCCACAACTAGGACTGTGATTTCCTCTGACATCTTAATCCCTCCAACTTTTTCTCTCGGTTTCATTGTACCGTCTACCTACTTAAAAATAAATAAAAAGCCTTTTGCTCTAGCTGAAAAGGCTTAGGCTTTTTCCACCGGCCGGCAGCTTTTCCGGAACCATCGGAAACTGGCATCCCTTGCCTTATAAAGCAAAAGCCCTTTCCGTTTCCGGAAAAGGCTTTTGGAGCTTAAGCGTATGAATGCAGCCCTGCAATAATCAAGTTGACTGCTACCAGGTTGAACATGATGATCGCGAAGCCGACCACGCCGAGCCACGCGGATTTCTCCCCTTGCCAGCCTTTTCCAAGGCGCAGATGCAGGTAGGCGGCGTAGAAAAGCCATGTGACCAATGCCCATACTTCTTTCGGGTCCCAGCCCCAGAAGCGGGACCAGGCAATCTGTGCCCAGATCATGGCAAAAATCAACGCTCCCAGTGAAAACAGCGGGAAGCCGATGATGACGGCCCGGTAGCCGATTTCATCCATGAGCTGCAAATTGACGTTTTTGACAAAAGGCTTGAAAATTGCGGCAATCCTTTTGCGCGCCACCAAACGGATCAGCCAGTAAAGCACCGTCCCCACAATGAAGGACCATGCGACCGTCGTCAGTTTGCTGGCGTTGACCACTGCCGGCGTCTCCGCCAGCGGCGTCATAGTGCCTTCGGTCAATTGAGTGTATTCATTCATGCCGAAAATCGGCGGCATTTTATACGTGATTGAGGCTTCAGCGCCGTCTTTATCCACGTAACTGAATTCGGCTTCATAGCCGGTCGCTGTGAAATAAGTGCTGGCGATGACAAAGCCCATCACCACAACAAGCGAGTACATGATGGCTTCAAGCCAGAAGCGCTGCTTCGACTTTTTCGCCATATCCACTTCTTTCAGCAGAAAGACCAACCCGGCAGCTGCGCTGATGGCGAGTATCCCTTCAGCAATTACTACGGTGCTGACATGGATCGCCAGCCAGTTTGATTGGAGCGCCGGTATGAGCGGGCTCACTTCGCTCGGGAACATGCTGGCGAACGCAATGATCAGCAATGCGATCGGCAGGACGATCATGCCCACCACTGGCGTTTTATACAATGCATAAATGATGATGAATCCGCCGACAAGCGTCATGCCGAATGCCGTCGTGAATTCGAACATATTGCTAAGCGGTGCATGTCCGGTTGCGCCCCAGCGGGTAAAGAAATACCCGAGGTTTGCCAGGAAGCCGAGAACTGTGATCGCAAATGCGATTTTCCCCCACCGGCCTTCCGATTTGAACGAACCGGATTTATTGCCTTTTACCGCTCCTCCGAAAACGAATGTCGCAATCAGGTAGGCGATAAAGGCCACATATAATAAATTCGCGCTAATGTCAGCTAAACTCATGACGTCAGTTCACCTTCCTTTTTCTCCAGTTTTTCCATTGCTTCCTGTTGGTCCCGATAGGCAGGAAGCGCCGCATATTCGGTTACCTGATCCAGGTCTTTCTTCAAGCCGAACCAGTTCTTATTGGTATGTCCGGCGAGCATGATGCCGCCGTCCGCTTTTTGCTGGATCCAGAAGCGGCGATGGTTGAAGTACATCCCTTGTGCGACCCCGATCATGAATATCAGGCCGCCCAAGCCCAAGATCGGCAATGTGCGGTCCTTGCGGATGGTCAAACCGGAAACATCACGCGTTTCCGCGCTTTGGAAGGCCAGTTTGTACTGGTTATCCCCAAACGGCTCCACTGTGTTCTGGATGGTGATGAAGCTGGTTTCCCCTTCCGGCGTCTCTGGGGTGGTCATTTCCACCAAGAGGCCGGGATTGTTCGGAAGCGGCGTAGCCGTCTGCGGTTCGCCGTTTTCGAATCCGGAGAAATCCGGATAATAACCCAGCAATTTGACTTTGCTGCCATTTTCCATTTCATACTCTTTATCCGGGTTGACCAGATCGACTGTCAAATCGCCGAACGTTTCTTCCGTTTCCTTGTTCAACAAGGAAAACGTCATCGATTTCAATTCGTTCTGTTTGAAATCCATCTGATAAACCGCATAGCCGTCGAATTTCAACGGTTCATTGACGCGGATCGGATACTCTTTCACTTTTTCCATATCTGTTGCCCCAGGCAGGCTGTTTTCCGGCTTTTTATAGAGGACGATGTCCGTCTGGTAGTTTTTCGCGACCGACCCTACGCGGTCCAGTGCTTCACCAAACTTCGCCTCTTCGTCTTCGCCTGTGTAATTTTCGACGACAAACCCTTTATTTTCAAGGGAGTAGCCGGGAGCTTCCGGAATCGCACGGGTTTCCCCTTCGCGCAGCCAGAGCGTTTCATCGACATAGAATCCCGGCATCATGCGAAGCATGACCCCGAACAGGAAGATAATCAATCCGATATGGTTGACGTAAGGGCCCCAACGGGAAAAGCGGCCCTTCTCTGCAAGAAGCCCATTTTTGTCGGTCGTGACGTTGTACTTCAATTCTTTTAATTTTTCTTCAGCCAACTTCATGGTGTCCGCTGAACCGGACCCTTCCGCAAAGATGCGCTGTTTGTTCATGAAACTGGCATGCCGAAGCACGCGCTGGTTTTTCAATGAACGGTAAAGCGGCACAAAGCGGTCCAAACTTGCGACAATGAGCGAAATCGCGAGCATGCCGACAAGGATGATGAACCACACGGATCCGTACAGGTCATGGAAGCCAAGGAAATGATAGACTTTCCCGATGCTGCCGTAGACATCCGAATAATAAGCTTCGATCGTTTCAGGTGTTCTGACCGGCACATCGACGTATTCTTCCTGCGGCAGAATGGTGCCGATGGCTGCTGCTACGAGAAGCACGACGATAATGCTGACGCCGACTTTCACGCTGGAGAAGAAATTCCAGATCTTGTCGACGATCGATTTGTTATAGGTTTGCGACCTTCTTGCCGTTCCCTCGTAACGCATATCGACGAGTTTGCTGTTTTGTTCTTTTTCAGTCAAAGACCGCCCGCACGATTCACAAAGAACAGTTCCGGGCGGATTCATATGGCCGCACTTGCATTGCATTTTCTCCATCCGAAAAAACTCCTTATTCAGGTTTGATTGATTCCATATAGCCTTGGATGTCTTGTTCTGTCATCTCGCCCGTAATGATGCGTTCGATATCGCCTTCCGGGTTAACGAGAACCGTGGTCGGCAGCGGACGGATGTTATAGGCGGTCATGACGTCTTTGGTCTTATCGATGACGACAGGGAACGTGAGGCCGTACTGGTCGGCGAAACTCTTCACTTCGAAATCCGATTGGGCAATATTAACGGCAAGCACTTGCACGCCTTTGTCCTTGTAATCGGCATACTGGCTGGCCATTGCCGGCATCTCTTCCTTGCACGGCTCACACCAAGTGCCCCAGAAATTCAGGAAAACGCCTTGCCCTTTATAATCGGACAATTTGTGCTGGTTCCCTTCCAAATCGGTGAGCGAGAAGTTCGGCGCCTCATCGCCCGGCTCCAGAATCATCACGTCTTTAGCCGTGACGCTATTGTAGATGGTGTAACCGATCGCCGCGATCAGCACCAATAAAATGGCCGAGCGCATGATCAGACGGTTTTGTTTTTTCTTGTTTTTTTTCTCATTCAATGTACTTCCTCCTTCGAGGTCTGGATGCAAATCCAATTATAGCAAAGTTTCCGAGGCGAAAAAAAACCACATTTGAAGGGTTTGTGAACGTTAAACCCGCTTCCCGGTTTCAGCCATGACGCGGAGAAGCTTGACTTCATGCGCTGATAATTCCCGTGATTCGCCGGCATTCAGCCCCTTTAAAGTTAAGAAAGCGAACTGCTCGCGGCTCAGTTTCTGCACTGGAAACCCAATGGCATCGAACATTCTGCGCACTTGCCGGTTGCGGCCTTCGTGGATGGTGATCTGGACGATTGCTTTGCCGGTTTTCTTATCGCCCGACAGCAGCTTCACTTTTGCCGGCGCGGTCATGCCGTCTTCCAGTTTGATGCCGCGTTCCAGCTTTTTAAGATCTTCTTTTGTCGGAATTCCTTTCAAGCGGGCCACATAGGTCTTATCGATTTCAAATTTCGGATGCGTCAGCAAATTGGCGAATTCGCCGTCATTGGTCATGATCAACAAGCCCGACGTATCATAATCCAGACGGCCGACCGGGTAGATCCGTTTTTCAATATCGCTGAAGAAATCCGTCACCACTTTGCGGTTTTTATCGTCCGTAACGGCCGAAATGACGCCGCGCGGCTTGTAAAGGAGATAATAGACTTTCTGTTCTTTCTCCAATTGGACCCCTTCGACTTCAATCGTATCGTTCTGGGTTACTTTCGTGCCCAGTTCCTTGACCACTTTCCCGTTGACTCTGACTTTCCCATCCAATATTAATTGCTCCGACTTGCGTCGGGATGCTACACCTGCATGCGCAAGCATTTTCTGTAATCTCTCCATAAGTTCACCTCATTGATAGTTTTGCTGAAAAACAGCAGTACCGCCAAATAGGCAGCTGCTGCCTTCCATAGAAAAGCGGAAGCGCGATTGCTGTAAACATTCTTGTATCCGTTCGTCTCTCTCGGAATTATGTCACATTTTCGCTAAAAGAGAAAGAAGACTGTTTGGCTTCCACAGTCTTCTTCCACAGGCTTTTTAGACTTCAACTTCCTCTTTGAATGCTTCCTGGAATTTTGTCATGAACAAATCCGTCTCTTCCTCATCTGCCGCATCTTCTTCCGGCAACGGCGGAAGCTCGTCCAGATCCTTCAAACCGAAATAGTCCAGAAATTCCATCGTTGTGCCGTAAAGGATGGCGCGCCCGGCGCCTTCCGCCCGGCCGGTTTCCTGGATCAACCCTTTAGCCGCAAGGGTATGGAGCGGCTTTTCGCTCTTCACCCCGCGCAGGTCTTCAACTTCAAGGCGCGTGATCGGCTGCTTGTATGCAACAATCGCCAGCACTTCCAGGGAGGCTTGCGAAAGGGCCTGGGGGGTCGGATTCTCCACCAGCTTCTGGATCGTCTCCGCCATTTCCGGCTTGGTCACCAGCTGATAAACCCCTGCCAATTCCTTCAGCATAATGCCGGTTTCCGGGCTTGAATATTTCTGTGTCAAACTATCGACACTTGCTGATATCTCGTGTGCTTCCGCTTCCGTTAAAAATTGGAGCTGGCTCATTGTCAGCCCGTCATCTCCTGCAACAAACAATAACGCTTCTATTTTACTCGAAAGAGTCGTCATCATAATCCCACGTCTCCTTTTTCAGTTCCACCATCAGTTCGGTGAAATTTTTCTCCTGCTCCACTCCGATCACTTGGCGCTTCATCAGCTCCAGGACCGACAGGAACGACACCACTAGTACGGTCCGGTCGTTCGAAGGAAACAGCTCCGTGAATTTTGTGCGCCCCTTATTGGCCTTTAGCCGGCCGACAATGGACGTCATCTGGTCTTTGATCGAAACTTCCTGCCTCGCCACCCGGGCAGCAAGCGGCGCCTTCAGCTGTTTGCGGCGCAGCATCTTCTGGAACGCGCCGAGCATGTCGTAGGCATTGACCTCCAGGTCGATGTTTTCCGGAGGGGCAGCCGTCTGCAGATCGGTCAAATCCATCGGGGCCTTTGTGTAGATCGCCGAGCGGTTCGATTCCATTTCCTTCAACGCAAGAGAAGCATCCTTGAATTTGCGGTATTCCACAAGCCGCGATACGAGCTCCTCACGCGGGTCCTGTTCGTCGAATTCGAAGGAGATGTCGTCCATATCGCCTTCGTGGACCGGCAGCAGCATTTTGCTCTTGATCGCCAGGAGCGTTGCCGCCATGACGAGGTACTCGCTCGCTTCGTTCAGTTCCAGCACTTGCAGTGCGCGGATATGTTCCATATACTGTGTAGTGATTTGAGAAACCGGTATATCGTAAATATCAATTTCCAAACGGTGTATTAAGTGCAATAATAAATCTAGCGGGCCTTCGAAAGCCTCTACTTTCACTTCGTATGACATGATTCGCCACCTGACTGTATATTTGACTCGCAATCCAAAAAGAAACCATTCACTTTATTATAGTAGAAAGGGGTTCAAAATGCACCCACTCCAACACAAGCTCTTTATCCAATACATTATTCATTTCAATATAGAGAAAGATTATTTTGAATGCCATGAAGTCGGCGAGGAGTACTGGAAGGCGCTCGCACCGAAAGACAAGATGCACCCTTTGACCGGCTGGATCCAAGTGGCTGTCGGCATGTACCACTGGAGAAGGAGCAATTATCCGGGGGCACTCCGCTCGTTCATCCGTTCCAAGGCAAAACTGTCGGATGCCGGCATTTGGGTGGAGGGCTTCGACCGCTCGGAACTCATCGAACAGATATCCGGCGCCATCCTGGCTGTGACCGAACGCAAACCTTTCGAGCCGTTTCAGCTGCCGGTCATTTCCAAGGAACTGCAGGAAAGCGTTGCGGCCTATATGCTTGAGCACCCGTCAAAAGAGCAGGACCCGCATTTCATCATGCACAAGCACCGGCTGCGCGACCGCTCTTCGATCATCAATCTGCGCGAACAGCGGAAAAAGCGCAATTTGGAACTCTAATAAAAAGCCTGCTTCGAAAGTTGCAAAAACAGCGCCCCTTTTTTCAGGGACGCTGTTTTCTTTTGGCTGCTGCCAACGCAACATCATTATATTTATATAACATAAAAAAGAGTGCCGGGTTTCGGCACTCTTCCATAAGTTTTTGCAGAATCAAATTTGCGCTTTTTTCTCTAGGCACTTCTGTATAAACGCCGCTGTTTCATCTGTTGTGCGCATTTCTTTGTCCTGCATAATCTGCTGGATCTTCTCTATCATCGCCTGACCGACGCCTTCCCCGCGATGGGAAGGGTTGACCGACACATGATGGAGCGTGAAGAAGTCGTCGCCGACTTCCACTCCGAGGAGCCCGACAAAATCATCGTCTGTTTTCCAAAGGAACAATTGCCAATCAGGATTTTCTTCGTAAATATGCATCGTCTGCTGCAATTTTTTCAGCTCTCGCTCTTTAGGCATGAACGAAAGAAGCCCCATTGCGATTTTCTCAAAAGATTTCTTATATCTGAATAACATATTCAATCCCTCATTTTCGTCTTTAAGCGGCTTTTTCCATCCTACTATAGATCGGGAAATAACTCAAGTTTGCCGGAGCCGCCCCTACATGACGTTTTCGGCGAGAAAGAGCCAGTAGACGACGCCCCATCCGATGGCCATTAGCAGCAGGATGATCAGCAGCGTAACGTTGACGCGGTTCATCAGCTTTTCACCTGTTTCCGGTAAGACATGTCCTGTCCGATGAGATCTTCAAGCGTTTCACGCTTCACCACCAGCTGATGCCCGCCGTCCTCCACAAACACGACAGCCGGGCGCGCCAGGCGGTTGTAATTGCTCGCCATGGAATAGCCATAGGCGCCGGTGCAGAAGACGCTCAGGATATCCCCGGCTTCCAATGGCGGCAGTTCGGCATCTTCGATGAGTTTATCGCCGGATTCGCAGCATTTGCCGGCAATCGTATAATGCTCGGTCAAAGCTGCCTCCGCTTTGTTGGCGACCAGTGAACTGTATTTCGCCCCGTAAAGCGCCGGACGGATATTATCCGACATCCCGCCGTCTACAGCCGCGTATTTGCGCGTCCCTGGCACTTCCTTCATCGATCCGACGGTATAAAGCGTCGTGCCGGCGTCGCCGACAAGCGAACGGCCCGGTTCAATCCAGATTTCCGGCAGCGGGAACACGGCTGCTGCCGCGGTTTCCTTGACCGTTTCAATCATCCCTTTGACATACACGGACGGTTCAAGCGGTTCGTCTTCTGCGGTATAGCGGATGCCGAAGCCGCCGCCAAGATTCAGGACCGGACACAGATAGCCGGTTTCTCCGTGCCATGCCGACATTTTCCCGATCAGCTTTTCCGCGGCCATGCGGAATGCCGCCGTATCAAAAATCTGGGAGCCGATATGGCAATGCAGCCCCAATAGCTTCAGATACTTGTGCTCATGCGTCTGCCCGAAAGCGTCGTCTGCTTGCCCATTGTTCAAGTCAAAGCCGAATTTCGAATCTTCCTGGCCGGTGGTGATATAGTCATGGGTATGCGCTTCTATGCCCGGTGTTACGCGCAGCAGGATATTCATCGGTTGTTTCCGGTCTTTGGAAATTTTCTTCAACTGGCCGATTTCATGAAAATTGTCGACCACGATACAGCCGATCCCTTCTTCGAACGCCATCTCCAGTTCTTCCAAGCTTTTATTGTTGCCGTGGAAATGGATCTTTTCTTTCGGGAAGCCCGCTTTCAATGCTGTATACAATTCTCCCCCCGAAACGACATCGAGCGACAGGTTTTCTTCTGCTGCAACCTGATAGATGGCAATGCTTGAAAACGCTTTGCTTGCATAAGCGACCTGATAGCCGATGCCGGCTTCTTCGAACGTTTTCTGGAAAGCCTGTGCCCGTTCACGGAACAAGGCGATATCGTAAACAAAAAGCGGCGTGCCGTAGGTTTTAGCCAATTCAACCGCATCCGTTCCGCCGATTTCAAGATGCCCTTGCGCGTTGATCTTCTGAGTGCCGTATAAATGCATGATTTCCCTCCTATGGATGACGAACGGTCCATTACGGATATAAAAAAACTTGCTGAGAATAAACCCAGCAAGCCATTTTAATCGGTGATCAGCGCTGAAATCAGCGGTGTCTTTTCAACCGGTTCGCTTGTATATTCTATACTATTATATATCATATTTATGCAATCTGCGAGTTCTTCAGTATTGGCATAAATTGTGGCAAGCTTTTCGCCTTCCGCTACATAATCGCCGACTTTCTTGTTCAGCACGAGGCCGACAGCCAAGTCGATTTCCGATTCCTTCGTCGCTCTTCCGGCTCCGAGCACCATCGCAGCTGTCCCGATTTCATCTGCCTCCATAAAGGAAATGTAACCGGCCTGCTTCGACGGAATCTCTTTTACGAACTTCGCCTGCGGCAGCAAACCGACGTCGTCAACGATTGCGGGATTGCCTCCCTGCGCTGCGATGAACTGCTTCATCACTTCGAGCGCTTTGCCGTTGGCAATGACTTCTTCGAGCATCGCGCGGGCTTCCTCAAGGGTTTCCGCTTTGCCCCCGACAACCACCATCTGGCTGCCGAGCACGAGGCACAGCTCTGTCAGGTCTTCAGGTCCTTTTCCTTGTAGGGTTTCGATGGCTTCTTTCACTTCCAAGGCATTTCCGATTGCAAAGCCGAGCGGCTGGCTCATGTCAGAAATAATCGCCATTGTCTTGCGTCCCGTTGCATTTCCGATGCCGACCATTGCATGGGCCAACTCTCGTGCATCTTCTTCTGTCTTCATGAATGCGCCTTCCCCGATTTTCACGTCGAGGACGATGGCATTCGCACCGGCTGCAATTTTCTTGCTCATGATCGAACTGGCAATCAACGGAATGCTGTTGACGGTTGCCGTCACATCACGCAGTGCATAGAGCTTCTTGTCGGCAGGCGTCAAATTGCCGCTTTGGCCGATCACCGCAAGTTTGATGTCATTCACTTGCTTGATAAAATCCTCTGTCGATAATTCCACGTGGAAGCCTTCAATCGCTTCGAGCTTATCGATTGTCCCGCCCGTATGGCCGAGCCCGCGTCCGCTCATTTTCGCTACCGGCACGCCGCACGCTGCAACAAGCGGCCCAAGGACGAGCGTGGTCGTATCGCCGACGCCTCCTGTCGAGTGCTTGTCCACTTTGATGCCGTCGATTGCAGACAAATCGATCTGGTCTCCAGAGTTCGCCATCGCCATCGTCAAATCAGCGCGTTCACGCTCCGTCATGTTCTGAAAATAAACCGCCATCAAAAATGCACTCATCTGATAATCGGCAATTTCCCCTTTTGTATAGCCGGCGACGATAAACTGGATTTCTTCAGTCGTCAATTCCAGGCCGTCACGCTTTTTCTCGATCAAGTCGACCATTCTCATGGCAAATACCCACCTTTTTCAATCTGATTTGATCTATCCATTTGCTGTATTGAGGTTGCTGCGTTTCAGCGATCCGCGCCATCCAATTTCGACAGGAAGCTCGTGCCGAATTGCGGCATCGGTGCGGAAAAGTTATCCGCGATCGTTGCGCCGATGTCGGCGAAAGTTTTGCCAAGCGCAAGTTCTTTGCCGCTGTCAAAACGCGGTGAATATGCCAGCAGCGGCACGAATTCGCGGGTGTGGTCCGTGCCCGGGAATGTCGGATCGTTGCCGTGGTCGGCTGTAATGATCAATAAATCATCCGCATTCATCCCTTCGAGCACTTCCGGCAATCTGCGGTCGAACGCTTCTAGCGCTTCCGCATAGCCCTTCGGATCACGTCTATGGCCGAACAGGGCATCAAAATCGACGAGGTTCAAAAAGCTCATGCCCGTAAAGGATTGCCCGGCAACTTGTGCTAATTTGTCCATTCCATCCATATTGTCTTTCGTGCGCAGCGCTTTTGTCACGCCTTCGCCGTTGAAAATATCATTGATCTTGCCGATGGCGATCACATCTTTGCCGATGTCCTTCAATTCGTTCATGACCGTGCGGCCAAATGGCTTCAAGGCATAGTCATGGCGATTCGATGTCCGCTTGAAAGCCCCTTTTTCGCCCAAGAACGGACGAGCAATGATGCGGCCCACCAAAAATTCAGGGGCCAATGTCAGTTCACGTGCGATTTCGCAGATCCGGTAAAGCTCTTCGAGCGGGATGATTTCTTCGTGCGCTGCAATTTGCAGAACCGGATCGGCAGAAGTATAGACGATGATTGCGCCGGTTTCCATATGCTCTGCACCCAGTTCATCCAGAATCTCGGTGCCGCTCGCCGGTTTGTTGCCGATGACTTTGCGGCCGGTCTTTTCTTCCAGCTGCTCGATCAATTCCGCCGGGAAGCCGTCCGGGTAGACCTTGAACGGCGTATCGATGTTGAGGCCCATGATTTCCCAGTGCCCAGTCATCGTATCTTTGCCGACAGAAGCTTCTTGCAATTTGCCGAAATGTGCCAGAGGCTGTTCCGCTGGCGTAAGCCCTTTCACGGGAACGATGTTGGCCAGACCGAGCTTCTCCATGTTCGGCATCGAGAGTCCGCCAACTGCTTCCGCAATGTGCCCAAGTGTATCGGATCCTTTGTCGCCATACGCTTCAGCGTCCGGTGCTTCTCCGATTCCCACAGAATCTAGCACTACGAGGTGAATTCGTTCAAAAGGTTTATTCGTCATTTGTTTTCCTCCTTATTTACGATTCTATATTACCACAAACTGCACTCTTGTCAGAAGTCAGACCTATTTTTCGAGATTTATTTTCTATCCATGTTCCCGGCCATCGGACAGCGTTGCTTTGGAGCATGGCACCGCTGTCTGGCAAGGGCATAACCGTCCGTTTGCGCCGCTTTTGCTACGCCCGCGGATGGAACTGGCTATAGACGTCTTTCAATCGGGTCTTGCTGACGTGCGTGTAGATTTGGGTCGTGGATATATCCGCGTGCCCGAGCATTTCCTGGACTGCCCGGAGGTCCGCCCCATTCTCAATCAAATGCGTAGCGAATGAATGGCGCAAGGTATGCGGTGTCAATTCCTTCTGGATTCCGGCTTTTTGGGCATGCTGCTTGAGCAATTTCCAGCAGCCTTGCCGCGTCAGCCGCTTACCCCGCTGGTTGATGAACAGGGAATCGGTTGCAGCCCCTTCTTTCACCAGCTGGCCCCTGGCTGTCTCCAGGTAGCTGCGGCATGCCTCGAGGGCCGATTTGCCAAGCGGGATAATGCGTTCTTTGCCGCCTTTGCCGAAACAGCGGACAAAGCCCATCGTCAAATTGATGTCTTCTATATCCAGATTGATGCATTCACTGACGCGCATGCCGCTTGCATAGAGCAATTCCAGCATCGCCCGGTCCCGTATGCCGTTCGCTTTATCGCGGGCCGGCGCTTCGATGAGCGCATCCACTTCTTCGATCGACAGGATATTCGGCAATTTCTTTTCCATTTGGGGCATTTCGAGGTGCACCGTCGGGTCATTGTCGACCACCCGTTCCCGGATCAAGAATTGATGGAACGAGCGGATCGATGAAATGTGCCGTGCAACGGTACGCGAAGTCTTCGTCGTTTCCTTCAAATGGCGCAAGTGATTCAAAATATGTACACGCTCCACTTTCCGCAAGGAATCAAGCTGTTCAACTTCCTTTAAATACTGCAAATAACTTTTAAGGTCCCGTTCGTATGAAACGAGCGTGTTTTCGGCTAACTGCCGCTCCACCCGAAGAAAATGCAGGTAATCATCCAGTGCATCTTTAGCGTATTTCACCGTAAATCCCTCCCTTTGCATAAATAGAAAAAGAAGGACTGCCTTTCTGGGGCGTCCTCCTTTTTCTCACTGGTCATTCCGTTTGGTCTTGTGAGCCGCGATCATGGCAGCGCCAGCAGATGCCATGAAAAGTAAGACGGTGGTCTTTTATTTGGAAATTCCATCGCTTTTCAACAACGGCTTCCACATCTTCAAGCAGATCTTCCTGTATTTCATCTACCGCGCCACATTCTATGCACACAAGATGGTGGTGGAAATGCGCCGCGCCTTCTTGGCGCAAATCATAGCGGGACACTCCATCACCGAAATTTATTTTATCGACAATTTTCAATTCAGTCAGCAATTCCAATGTCCGATACACCGTTGCCAGCCCGATTTCCGGTGCAATGTCTTTCACCAACAGGTAGACGTCTTCCGCACTTAAATGGTCTTCTTCGTGGTCTAACAGGACCCGGACAGTCGCTTCACGCTGTGGCGTCAATTTATAGCTCGCAGCATGCAATTGTTTTTTTATACGGTCTATCCTAGTTTCCATGCGACGCCCTCCCTAAACTGCCTTCATTATATCAAAAGACCGTTCTCATTTACAAGAAATATAACCGTTCTTTGATTAGAATGATTATAATTTAGGGTACGTGCTATTCTCATTTAACAATTTCTGTTTTGCCCAAAGCACAGCAAACGCCGTTTTTGCATCGTAAATTCGGTTGTCTTTCATCATGTCTTCCGCTTCATCGATTGTCACTTCCATCAGTTCGACGAATTCATCTTCATCAAGGACAGCGCCGGATTCCGATTTTTTCAATCCGATCGCGGCATAAACATGAATCACTTCGTCCGCAAATCCCGGAGACGTCGAGAACGACTGGATCAGCTCGAGCTTGTCCGCCGTATAGCCGGTTTCTTCTTCAAGTTCACGCATTGCCGTATAAGCCGGGTCTTCCCCTTTCTCGATCTTGCCGGCAGGGATTTCGATGATGGACCGCTCCAGCGCTTTGCGGTATTGCTCGACCAGAATCAATTTGTTTTCAGCGGTAAGGGCCACAAGCGCGACCGCTCCCGGATGCTCGACCAGCTCACGTTTCGATGAGTGGCCATTTGGCAATAAAACCTCATCCACTTTCAGATTGATGATCTTCCCTTCATAGATACGCTCCGAACGCGTGGTTTTTTCTTCGAATTTGCTCATGTGGATCCTCTTTTCATTTGTGGTTTCTCTACCGCAAAGTATACCATAAGAGAAACGACAAACTAAACGAGGTGGCAGTGTGAAGAAGAATATTCTAGGAAACAGTGGAATCGAAGTAAGCGAAATCGGCTTGGGCTGCATGTCCTTGCCGTTGGATCTCCAGGAATCGAAGGCAATCATCAAAGAAGCGCTCCATCACGGCATCAATTATTTTGATACAGCTGACCTGTACAACAAAGGGAAAAACGAGGAATTGGTCGGCGAACTTTTGAAGAATTACCGAAAAGATATCATCCTCGCGACGAAGGTCGGCAACCAATGGAGCAGCGGATCCGACGAAGTCCGCTGGAATGCATCAAGAGCTTACATCCGGGATCAGGTCCATAACAGCCTGCTGCGCCTTCAAACGGATTACATCGATCTGTACCAGCTGCACGGCGGCATGGCGAGCGACGATACCGAAGAGACGATCGATGCATTTGAATCGCTGAAAAAAGAAGGGCTCATCCGGGCTTATGGCATTTCTTCGATCCGCCCGAATGTCATCCGGCGCTTTCTGGCAAAAAGCGATGTTGCCAGCATCATGATGCAATACAGCCTGTTGGACCGCCGTCCGGAAGAATACCTTGAAGAAATCGGCGCCGGCGGCCGTTCTGTTGTCACACGGGGCACCTTGGCAAAAGGGCTCTTAACAAACGACGGGCTGAAGCGTGCCGAAGGAGCAGATGGGTATCTGGCGTACGGAGAAGCAGAATTAAAAGAAACCCTCCGGAACCTGATGGACATCAACAGCAACCTCCACGCGCTTGCACTCCACAGTGTGCTTGGGCAGCCGGCTGTCGCTTCCGTCCTCGCCGGCGCCAGCTCCGCTGATCAGCTTGCTGCTACGGTGTCGGCCTATGAGACCCCGATAACCGTCGAAGAAATTGCACAGGCGAAGCAAGCGACAAAGCAAAATTTTTACGAGCAGCACCGCGATTAAGTGCATGACCGCAGATTCTGTTCTTTTCGAATGCTGTTTAAGTGGAAGCTTTATGCAACTGACCATAGCTTTTAAAACAAAGGAAAAGTGGCTGTCCAAAAGGCTGCTGTCCATTGCGGCGGACGCTTTGCGACGAAGTGCGCAGCACTGCAACGGTTTTTCATGTCCCGAAGCTAGCGCAGCGATGCAGGGACAGGAGCAAAATGTTTGCACTCGCCGCCTCCATTTCCATCAGCCGTTATAGAATAAGGAAAAGGTCAGAGGAGAAAAGCATTGCTTTTTCTCCTCTGACCTTTTCATTTTAGGCTTTTTAGACAGTGCCTTTTTTTGAATGGGTTACTTCCGACAATCGCATGATATGCCGACTAATTTTATGAATACTTTTCTTACACTTTAAGTGCCCTTTTAGAAGGTAACCTGTTTTCTGAAGAATTCAAGTTTCTCACGAACTTTTTCATTACCTTTATCGTTCATATTGACCAACTTTCGAGAAAAAGGAAAAGACGAGTTATTTCACCATAGCTTCTGTTCTTAATTCCCGATGCAAAACTTCTCCGATGCGCTTCATGCCTTCAACAATTCGTTCTTCTGAAGAGTTTGAGAAGTTTAACCGAAGCGCATTTTGTTGTGAGCCGGTTGCGAAAAAGGCGTCTCCCGGCAATACAGCGACGCCGTTTTCAAGACAGGCAATCGAGACCTTTCTCGCGTTTAAATTGGCGGGAAGTTCAACCCAAATAAACAATCCCCCTTCGGGTCTCACACAGGAAACCGCCTCGGGAAAGTATTGATTGACGCAGGCAAGCATCGTGTTGCATCTGTCGTGATAAGCGGCATTGATCTTTTCAATATGCAAATCGATATCATTTTGTTCCATGTATTTAGTAGTGATCCGCTGCGCAAAGCCATCGGAATGCATATCCGCGGATTCCTTGAATCCCATGTATTTTTCGATGATCACTTCGTCGGCACAAATCCAGCCAAGCCGAAGCCCGGGTGCGAATATTTTTGAGAAAGAACTCATGTAGATGACACGGCCTTCTCTATCAAAATGCTTGATCGGCGGAATTGGAGTTCCCGAAAAGCGGATGGCACCGTAAGGATTATCTTCCAGAATCAATACATCATATTGTTGAGCCAGCTCGAGCATCCGCTTTCTTCTATCCAGGCTCAGCGTGCGGCCCGTGGGATTTTGGAAATCAGGAATCGTATAGATGAATTTTGCATGGGGATTTTCTTGAAGCCTTTTTTCCAATTGTTCCATAAGCATGCCGTTCTCATCCATCTCAACGTCTACAATATTGGCATTACAGATGTTGAAAACGTTAAGCGCCGCCAGATAGGTTGGGCTTTCGCAGATGACTGTATCCCCCTCATCCAGAAAAAGGCGTCCCGTTAGGTCAATCGCCTGCTGGGAACCGGACGTGATCATGACTTGGTTCAAATTCGCCTGGATGCCGATTGCTTTCATTCGGTCAAGCGTTTTTCGGCGGAGAGGGGCATGCCCCTCGGTCGGGCTGTATTGAAGGGAAACCGGTCCGTCTTCATTAAGAACAGCTTCACTTGCTTTTTTCAGGGCCTCCATAGGAAACAGTTCTGGTGCTGGAAGTCCACCGGCAAAAGAAATCAATTCGGGTTGTTCTGAAGCGGTTAAGATGATCCGCATATCCGAAGGTTTCATCGCGTTGGCTCTCTTGGTGAATTTATGAATCATAATGTGGTCCTCCTATATTCTGTGAAATGAAAAAAGCAACTTTAGCATATGAAAAAAACACCTGCCTTAGGCTTCTAAGAAAAAGAAAAAGGCAGGCGTTTTTCAAAACTTAATTGTAATACAGGTTCTCAGTTGGATATACCGGATCATTGGTGATATCGATTCCAAGCTTCTTAAAAGTTTGTTCGTTTTCTCTATTCAATATGACCGTGGAATGAGCTTGAGTGTCTTTTAAATTTGGCAATTGCTTATAAGCCAGCTCAGAAGTCGGATTGGTGACCGCACTGATTGCCAGTGCAATGAGCACTTCATTGGCGCTTAATGTCGGGACGCGGCTATTCAAGTCATCGGTTTTCAACCGTTGAATCGTCTGCAGAATTACCGGCGACAACAAATCAATTTCATCGGAAATATTGGTCAATTTCTTCAACCCATTCAGAATCGCGGCTGCCGAAGCATCCATCAAAGTGGTCGTTCGACCGGTAATCATCTCGCCATTCGGCAGTTCTAACGCAATTACGGCTTGTAAATTCGTGCTATCCATTTGCGCTTGGATTGATTTCGCATACTTACGGGCCGGCAATACAGGTGCCCGGTCCTCTTTCTTTAAACCGGTCTCTTCCAGAATCACTTGCATGTGGCGTACACTATCTTCATCAGCAAGCCCTTTTTTATAGTCGTTCTCTACGATGAAGCTGCGCCGAATGATTTCCTGCTTGGCAGCTTCCTGGACAACGCTATCGTCCGTGATGCCCGATTTCAGACGATTAACCCCCATATCAGTCGGTGAGCTGTAAACAGAGTCTTTGCCGGTAATCCGTTCAATAATCCGTTTGATGACAGGAAACGTCTCAATATCACGATTGTAATTAATCGCTACTTTCCCGTATGCTTCATAGTGATAATTATCAATCATATTTACGTCTTTTAAATCGACGGTAGCCGCTTCATAAGCGATGTTTACCGGGTGCTTTAACGGCAAGTTCCAAACTGGAAAAGTCTCAAACTTGGCATAGCCGACTTTATTCCCCAGTTTATTCTCATGGTACATTTGGTTAAGGCAAGTCGCAAGCTTCCCGCTGCCTGGGCCAGGGGCCGTTACTACCACGATTGGCTTTGTCGTTTTAATATAGGGATTCGTCGCAAATCCTTCTTCTCCAAGGACCGCGTCTACGTTTGTCGGATAACCTTCGATTTCGCGGTGAATACAGACGCTAATTCCGCTTCTCTCAAGCTTTGTCATAAATACTTTGACTGTTGGTTGCCCTTGATAACGAGTGATCAAGACACTATTGACAGAAATACCATATGCCCGGTATTCATCGATTAAGCGCAAGACATCTTGGTCATAAGTGATGCCATAATCTTCACGGACTTTGTTTCGTTCGATGTCTCCAGCGTACACACAGATGATGATTTCCGCTTTTTCTTTCAATGTATGCAATAGTTTGATCTTGGCATCTTCATCAAATCCAGGCAAGACACGCTTGGCATGTTTGTCGCCTATCAATTTTCCGCCAAATTCCAAGTAAAGTTTATCGTACTGCTGTACCCGTTCTAGGATGTAGGCTGATTGTTCTTGCAAATATTTCTCTGAATCAAATCCAATTTTTTTCATTAATGTAAGTCCCGCTTTCTATGCTTCAAGCTTTCTCTTAACCCAGTATTTAAAAATGCCTTAAGAGAAAAACCCAAATAAAAATTCATCTTTTATCATTATAAAGCTTTGAAAAAAAAAGACAAAGGAAACTCGGCCCAATCATTTCAATGATTGGGTTTTTCTAATATATACAGTGGCCATATCATGAATGTATTCAACCAAAATAACAAAATCTGCTCCAGAGTTTAGCAGATCCAAATCACAAACCCCTATTTACTTTGGATAGGTTTTAATAACTGAGTTAATTTTATTTATCGTCGTTAAAAACATTAGAATTTGATTTAATAACTGTGTATTTTTAGTTTTTGCCCAAAACATGCATTAGTTAGAGTTATTAAATAATATCAACCTCATTTACTTATGGTATGGTTCTCCTTCTTGTTATATCGATAACGTTCTAAAAAGCACACCTATGTAGACAAAAGAGAAAAAGCAGTGCCGACAGCACTGCTCTTCCCCTCTTTATATTTAGCTAGTAGAAATACTGCTACTTCTGATAATCCCTCATATGTAAACCACAGAAACTTATTTAGCCTCGTGGCGCCCATAACATTATAGAGACTCCAATTAAGCAAATACTTGCTCCAATCCAGTCGTATAGATCCGGGGTCTTTTTATCAACTCCCCATCCCCATAAAACGGAGAGGATGATGAACACTCCGCCATAAGAAGCATATATCCGGCCAAATGAAGAAAACGATTGGAAAGTGGCAATCACTCCGTATAAAGCTAATGCGATACCGCCGAAAATCCCTAAATACAAAGGCTTTCCTTCCCGTAGCCACAACCAAATTAAATAGCCCCCACCAATTTCAGCTATTCCTGCAATAATAAATAAGAAAATGGTATAGATCATTGCTATTACTCTCCTTACTCCATTACCTAATAAATTCTCTTTCTATTTTAATCGTAACAATAACAAATAGAGAATACTAATTGTTGCATTGGAATTAACTAGAATAACCTGATGGAATAAACTTATAAAACGTATGTAAAATTATAATTTCAAAGATGAAAAGGGAAAGAAGATGGGCTTCGACCAGCCTCTGCTTTCCCTTTTTATTTAAACAGCTTCTAAAAAACGACTATATCTTAACTATTACTTGAGACCACAAGAAAATGAAGCCCTTAATAACCCGTTCTACCAATTCTTTATTTTCAATTCGGTAAGTTTACCTTCTTTTATTCTCCTGCATCGTCCATTGCCTTACAACATATACCCTAGATCCGAAGCTGCCGTTGGATAAGCATAAATCATCTGCTTCAGGTCCTTTGTCGCCAAATCAAATTGAATCGCTGTCGCAAAATGATTGATTAATTCATCTGCTTCGTGGCTGATCAAGTGGGCCCCCAGTATTCTGTCGGTTTGTTCATCAATGATGACTTTCACCATCGCATATTTTTCGTTTGTGCGCTTGTAAGTGTACCAGTCTGATGTATCCATTTTTTTCACTTTGATTTGCTGGCCTTTGTCCCTCGCCTGTTCTTCGGTTAATCCTACAGAAGCCAGTTTCGGAAGTGTGAATACCACTGTCGGCATCACTTTGTAATTAGGCGACCGGTGATTTCCTTTGAGCAGATTCGATGCCACCACATGCGACTCCATCGATGCAATCGGGGTTAACGGAAGGCCCGCCGTTGCAGCTGCATCCCCGGCTGCGTATACTTTGGGGTTGCTGCTGCTTTGAAGGTATTCATTGACGGAAACGCCTCTTTTTTCGCGTTCCACATTGCCTTTTTCCAGCTGCAGATCTTCTAGGTCAGGCATTCGTCCTGCGCCATGCAGAACCAGGTCACCTTCCCAGTAAACCGGCTGGCCGTTATTCAACCCGGTTACGATGTAAGAGGAACCCTTCTTTTCAATCGACTTTACCTCCGTATTGAGATGCAGATGAATACCAATCTCTTTTGATTTCTCCATCAGCAACCCGACCAGTTCAGAATCAAATTGCTCAAGTGGGCGATCTCCCCGGTGGATGATATGCACTTCTGACCCTGCCCTGGCAGCGATATGGGCAAACTCAAAGGAGATGTATCCGCCGCCGATAAACACCATTTTCGCTGGAAGCTCGTCCAATTCCAGGAATTCGTCGCTATACGTGAGATGTTCCGTCCCTTCAATAGGCAATGGGGCCAGTTTGGCTCCATTCGCAATCAGAATATGCTTTCCGGTTAAGACATCTTCGCCTACTTGAATTTTCTCTTCATTCAAAAAGGAAGCTCGCCCATGAAAAGTGTGAATCCCTGCTTTTTGAAAGTTCTCCACTCGGTTATCCGGCACGGGTTCGGTAAAGGTGCGTTTAAAAGCCATCAATTCCGACCAATTGATGCTGGAACCGGAGATAATGCCGTTTCCTTTCATTCTGTCGATGCCATCAATCATTTCAGCAGCTCCCACCAGCACTTTTTTCGGATCACATCCCCTAAGTGCACAGGTGCCGCCGAAAGGCCGTGAATCAATTATTGCGACTTTCCATCCCGCATTATTGCACTTAGAAGCTGCAGCGGAACCGCCTGAACCGGTTCCTATGACAATCAAATCGAATTCTTCTTCCATTTCTCTCATCCTCTCCATGTAAAAAAAGAAATCGCTTTTCCTTTTTCCCTTCTATAGTGCTAGTCCTACTATTCCACTGCCCGTCCTGTCAAAAACCATGTGCCTTGTTTATGGTTGAATATTTTTTCCATTCTTCTGAAAACTTTTTAGAAGAATGGCAAGTTTACGGGTGCCCATTCCTCTAACCAATCGAAAAAAATAATAAATCTTCCCCAAAAAAAGAGACAAATCAAAAGCGATTTGTCCTTAAGCCCCTATTAATTCAATCTCCGTTCGATTGAATTTCATTAATCTTCTCAGTTAATTTTTTCTGTCCCATCTCTCATTTGAGACCCGTCCCTTATCTCTTTTCTGGCGATATTATCCTTGCCGATTCATTAGCCGGCACAGCAAGACAGTTTGCTGACATCCTTGTCCAACGTGATGGCGGCCAGTTTCAACCCTTCAGCCATTGTCAAATACGGTGCCATCGTATTTTTCAGATCGTCTGCGGTCAAGCCGAACTGTACGGCTAATGTGGCTCCGTAAATTACCTCTCCCGCATTTTCGGCCACGACATGTGCCCCGAGAATTTTTCTTGTTTGCTGATCGACCACCAACTTGAAGACACCGCTTGTTTCACGGTTCACCAGTGCTCTTGGTACGTTTTCAAGCGGCAGCACGGAAGTTAGCACTTCGTACCCTTCATTTCGGGCTTGTTGTTCAGTCAGTCCGATTGTTGCAATGGCTGGGGTAGTAAACGTCACGCCCGGAACAAACCGCAAATCCACTTTCTTATCTGCCGAACCCAGTGTGTTCTCAACTACAATTCCACCTTCATACGCAGCCACATAGACAAACTGCGGCCCTAAGGTCACATCTCCCGCTGCATAGATGTCGGCGTTGCTGGTCTGCAGATACTCATTGACCGCTACTTCCCCTTGCGGGCCAATCTCAACCCCGGCCTTTTCTAAATGGAGGGAATCCGTATTTGGCCGTCTTCCAGTGGCAACCAGCACTTGATCCGCTTCAATTACCTGTTCCTGACCGTTCACTTCAATATGGATTTTTTTCATATCACCGCTCTGTTCGACCTTCTTGTAGGTGACTCCCTTGATGAATTTTAGGCCATGCTTGGTTAAGGCTTCATCGGCGGCTTCCGAGATTTCCGGATCGTATTCTTTCAGCAGCCGTTCACTCCGCTGCATCATCGTCACATCGGACCCTAAGTTGTGAAACAGCTGGCCCAGTTCCATCGCAATATAACCTGAACCGATAACGGCCAATTTTTTCGGCACTTCTGTTAACTCCAAAGCGGTGGTACTTGTTAAAAATTCCACTTCGCTAAGTCCCGGAATATCCGGAATGGATGGGGCTGCCCCTGTCGAAATCAAAAATTTCGCTGCGGTATAGGCCTGGCCATTCACTTCGACTGTTTTTTCGTCTGTAAAGGCGGCTTCTCCGCGGATTAGCTCAAATCCGTATTCCTCAATCAGACCGATGTATTTTTGCTGTCTCATCCCGTCGACAAGCTCGTCTTTTTGCCCGGTCAACGCAGCCAAATCAACCGGTCCGGCGTTTGTCTTCAAACCGGCAAATGGGTTGTTGCTGGCCAAGTGATTGATTTCCCCCGCACGAAGCATCGTTTTGGAAGGAACGCAGCCAATGTTGACGCAAGTGCCGCCAACGATGCCTCGTTCGACGACCGCCACTTTTGCTCCTTTTTCAACGGCTTTGATGGCAGCAGAAAAGGCAGCTCCACCCGAACCAATAATTAGCAAGTCATAATCAAGGGACGAATTGTCCGAAATAAATTCGTTTTCTTCGGCTTCCACTGTCGCTTCCCCTGCTCGATACCCCGACTCGTTGATCGCCTGTTTCGCCTTCTCCAATTTCTCTTCAGCGATTTCAAACGTCGCCTGATTGCGGCGGTAATCGACTTCAATCCCTTTTGCTCCTGCATTTTCTAGAGCAACCGCAACATGTTCTTCACAACTTGTGCAGGTCATTCCCTGGACGTTTACGTGAACTTTTTTCATGTGAAAATTCCTCCTTTTATTCGACGGGCAGCCCTATGTCTGCAACCGCCGTCTTAATGGCATCCAAACTCGTTTTCGTCTCATCAAAAGTGACCGTCACTTCCGCCGTGCTTCCGTCAACGTGAATATCCGTTTTACCGGCACCTTCTACTTCGGCGATGGCATCTTCCACGACAGATGGCGGGCAGCAATCCATAAAAGCCGTAACCATGAATACACCTGTCCCTTCGGCTGCCGCATCCGCGTTTCCATCTTTCTGTGCGGCCGCAACACCCATTTCCACTTCATTCTCCGATTCTTCCGTTGGCGGTTGTTGAACTTCTTGCCCGTTACTGCATGCACTTATCACCAACAAAAGAGATACCATCATCATAATCCCAATTAGCTGTTTTTTCATGTAAAACCCTCCTCTTTTATATTCCACCCTCAACTATGAATAAAAACAGAAACATGCCGAAAACAAGAAACGACGTAATCCATAAACCAATGACCGAACTTTTCCTTTTCCCTTTTCTTCCATACACCTTATAAAAGGAGTAAGCAAGGAGAAAAAGCGTTAAGACGCTGAACAACAACCGGTACTTTAATGAATAGAAGGCTAATGCTCCTGCAAGACCTGTCAGTCCAAGGGGAAGAAAAATCAGCGGACCCAGGCAACAGGCAGCCATAGCAAAAGCCGAGAATACGGCAGCTAACTGCGGCACTTTTTCCTTCATGATTTTATCCTCTCCAAGCTGCAGCAATCATGTATTGGCGCGCTTTCTTTCTTTGTTTCCTTTTTTGATTCTGGATCAATTTTCCGCCAGCCCTTGAAAAGAGCAAAAACGAATAACAAACCCATCAAGATGAAAATAACATCTTTAAATTCCATGATGTACGACCCCAGTGCGGTTCATGCAAACAAGGGAAGCAGTAAAACCAAGTGGCAGGGACATGTGATTAATGCGACAAAAAACCAGCCTGAACTTTTCAATGTTTTTTTCATTCTGTTTCACCTCTTATTTCTTCATCAATGTTTCAATAATGGGGCATTCGTAGATATCCTTGTTTTCGGGACACCTTTCTTTAAGATCACTTAACATCCGTTCAATTCGCTGCAAATCTTCAATTTTCCGTTGAATGTCTTCTATCTTGAGCACCGTAAAATCATACATATCCCGACACTTTGCTTCATCGCGATCGACGACTCCAAGCAACTTATCAATCTCCTGTAGAGTAAATCCTAGTTCCTGCATCCGTTTAATGAAACTCAATCGATCGACTGTTTCCAAACCGTACATCCGATAGCCTTTTTCAGTGCGATCAGGCTCTGGAAATAAGCCGAGACGTTCATAATATCGAATGGTCTCCTTGTTCACACCGCATTTGTCAGCCAGTTCTCCGATACGCATTTGCATGCCTCTCACCTCACTTGTCATATTCCCCTCTAGTCGAGTACAGGATCTACACTTGCTTGAATACATTCCTGTCTCTTTTGAGTTGCAACGTTATGTGCAGGATTTTCCTCGATATATACAGAATAAACCCTGTACCACGGTACAAGGTCAAGTATATTGATTCTTTTTAATTTTAATTCTTCAACAAAGTGAACCTAAATGGTCCGTGTGTAAAAAAATAAAGGAAGAGAAAATGTCTCTCGGCCATCTTCTTTTTTTATCTTCTAATAACTGATCGTTATGGGAAGTATATTTATTTCAAAAAGAATGAGCTTCTTAATAGATGAAAGAGGCGATTAGGGAAGAACTGTAGAAAAAGCTGAATCTCCAATTTTTTCCGTAAGATCAGAGTTTTCTTTTTTTACACTCGTATAGTCTGAACGAAGTTTAGTAGTAGTGAAAATAAAAGCGTTCGTAAAAGTACACCTTTACGAACAAAAAGGGAGAAAAGAGGAGCTTTGATTGGCCTCTTTTCTCCCTGTGTATTCAAGCAACTTCTCATAATCCATCACATGTAAATAAATTTTGAAAAAGAAAAATTTCTCCCTCAAAGAGATAATCACGGAATAATTACTAACGAAACCGTGCGGTCAGTCCCTTCTTCCGTATCTTTCATATTATAATATTTTTCCATTAGTGTACTTAGCTCCGATTGAAAATCGTTAAAGGAATCATTTGTTAAGTTCAGTTTCACTAAGGAAAATGTGGATCGATCTGGTGACTGATTTTCAACACTGCTTTCATGATAGTTTTTATAGTTTTGTAAAATGTACATGAAAAAGTAGGTCACAAATTTTATTTTCTCGCTATAAGTAGCCGACAGCCAATCATCTTCGCTGATCTTGTAAGCTTGCGTATTCAAAGCATATAGCTTTTCTTCAACTTTTCCAATACGATTTATGCCAACGATTTTTAATAAATCATCCCCAACCATTGAATTTACGTGTCTGTATAATGTCGCTTGCGATACATCTTTTAATAATTTATTTAACTGCATAATCGACATTCCTTCATCGACATCTATTAATTCCAACGCTATTTTAAACCTGACTTGGTTTTTGAATAAATCAAATTCCATTTTATATTATCCCCTTTTTCTTTAAGCTTAGTTAGCTATTATATATTCTTTCTTCTAATTTACCAACTTCTCTTAAAATTCCAACTTGGTCTCTTCTTCAAAAAGCCATTAAAATAAAGTTCTTTCTAAATTTCTTACTAAATCATTTTTTAAATAAAATAGACTAGTTGACTTTTCAATTATCATTATCGATAATGATAATTGAAGGAGGGATTCATTTGAATACAGATATGACTGCTCTACTGGAAATTGATTGGGCACAGATTCTCCCTTTCGCCTTGCCAATTATTTTATTAAACCTATTACTGATTGGGGTCGCGCTCTATGATTGGTTCAAAAGAAAAAATCTGATTTCCTCACCGTATATTTGGTTGGTCGCCATTATATTGCTCCAATTGCTCGGACCGATATTGTATTTAGTGATTGGAAGGAGAATGATTCGAAATGATTACAGTGGTGAAGCTTCATAAGACGATCAAAAAAAGAAAAATTTTGAGTGATGTCACCTTCTCGATTGCAGAAGGCGAGTGTGTTGGTTTGTTGGGACCGAATGGCGCTGGCAAAACGACGCTCATCAAATGCATGACCGGCATTCTGCAGCATGAACAAGGGGACATTACGTTCAATTCCAACCCTATCGTGCAACATAAGAAAAATATTGGCTATCTGTCCCAACATACGGACTTCAAACCTTGGATGACCTGTGAGGAATCGCTCTTTTTCTTCGGAAAATTGTCGGGCTTGGACAAGACATTTTTAAAGGGGAATATTTCAGCGGTTTTAGAAGAAGTTGGGCTTAAGGATAAGGAAAACTACAAAGTGGAACAATTATCCGGCGGCATGAAACAGCGGCTCGGGATCGCCCAGGCCATTTTGCACCAACCGCTGTTGCTGATTTTGGATGAACCGGTTTCAGCGTTGGATCCGATTGGCAGAAATGAAGTAAAAAAGTTGATCGCTCGCTTAAAGAAGCAAACGACCATCATCATTTCGACGCATATATTGGACGACGCCAGCGAATTTTGCGACCGGTACATTATCATTAAAAATGGAATGATTGTCGGAAACATAAACGATGTACTTCAGAAATCATACCGCAAACAAATTCTAGTTAAGACGGGGAATGTCCCGCAAACAAGTGAAGCATTGAAAAGTTCTGAGGTCGAACACGTTGAATGGTTATCACCAAACACCTTTCTTTTAACGGGAGCTGAGGAATTGGATTTAAAGAAAGTCGTAAACGATTTCGCTGCAAAAGAAATGGATATTACGTCCATTGCGTTTTATGAAAGAGGGATAGAAGAAATTTTCCTGGAGATGGTATCGGACACATGACAAACTTTTATACATTAACGCGCACTGAACTAGTAGAAGCCGCAAAAGAATTTAAGTTCATCTGGTTAACGCTGTTTTTCGTGATCTTGGGCCTTACCCAACCGCTAATCACTAAATACATGGACGTTATCCTCGAAAACGTTGGCGGTGCCGACGGCATCACCATCGATCCGAACCGGCCGGTACCAAGTTCTGCCGAAGTTCTTTTGTCGACCATTTCCGGCCAATTCAATCAAATCGGACTCATCATCTTAATTATTAGTTTCATGGGGCTGATTGCAGCCGACCGCAACAGCGGCATGCAAGATTTCATATTGACCCGCCCCGTCTCCCTGCGCTCCTACCTATTGTCGAAGCTGGCGGGCCATTGGGCAGTCAGCATGTTCAGCATCTCCATTGGAGCAGCCGTTTCTTATGGTTACACCATTTTCTTATTCGGTTCTTTCTCTTTTTCAAGCTTTGGACTGTTTCTGCTGTTGTACAGTTTATGGATCCTCTTCGTGGTGAGTCTGGCCATCTTGATCAGCACCTTTGTTAAGAGCCCCATCCTTATCGCTGTCACAACAATCGCCGTTTCTATTTTCTTTATTCTGATCAAGGGGTTCAACCATTTCTTGTTCCAGCTGTCACCAGGCGGTATCTTAAACCTGGCGGAGAACCAGTTGCTGTCGGTCCGGGACTTGAATTACTTCAGTATCGCAACCTGTTTGGCATTTATTTTACTGAACCTTGCATGGGCCAGTAGGAATCTGAAAAAGTTTTAATTGAAGGAGAATCGTCTAAATGTTATTAATAAACAACCTAACCAAGTTATACAAAGGATCTGAAAAAGGCATTAGGAACTTAACTTTAGATTTGACGGAAGGCGATATTTGCGCCTTCATCGGCATGAACGGAGCTGGAAAAACAACTGCCATCAAATCCATCGTGGGCATTCACAGTTTTGATCAAGGCGCTATTGAATTTGATGGCGTGAGCATAGAGAAAAACCCACGAGAATTTAAACAGATGGTCGGTTACTCACCCGACACTCCTGTGCTCTACGGGAATATGACGGGGTATTCGTACCTTGAAATAATCGGAAGCATCTATCAGATTGATAATGCGACGATAAACGAGCAATTGAACACCTTGCTGAAAAAGCTCAATTTCGGCAGTGCTATCCATGAGTTGATTTCTACCTATTCGCATGGCATGAAACAAAGACTCGTGCTTATTTCCATCCTGATGCACAATCCAAAGCTGATCATATTGGATGAACCCTTTGTCGGACTGGATCCGAACGCCACTTATTTTTTACAGGAAGAAATGAAAAAACGGGCTGCTGAAGGATCCATTGTGTTGTATTCGACCCACGTTTTAGAAGTAGCGGAAAAGCTCTGCAACAAAGTGGTCATGATCCACAACGGCGAAGTGGTCGTCAATGATACGATGATCAATCTATTGTCCGAAAGTAGCTTAGGTGAAAAATTCAGGAGCATCACAGCACATGAGTAAGCTCATCCAATTGCAAAAGTATATCTTAGCAAATGATTTTCAATTTTCCAGATTGGGATTATCCACTAACCAGGACGACCGAAAGCACGCTGTTCTTACGTTGGCAGGCTATTGTGCCGCTGTTGTCATGGCCATCGGCTATATTGTCTATATCGCTTTTGATTTGTACAGCAACGAAGAATCTACGTTGTTTTTTCCGATTCTTTCGTCCATTTTGTTTTGGACCCTGGGATTCTGGACCATCTTAAGCGGCATTAAGAAAATGATTGTTTCGTCAGATACTGAATTTATTTTCAGCCTGCCCATTCCATTGTGGCAAGCCAAGCTCTTTAATGTAATCAAACTCCTGATCCTTTATTTCTTCATTGCTGCAACTGCCATTTTTGTTGGCATCTTGTTGCATATGTTCATTATTCCCAACTTCTGGTTCGTACTATTATCCAGTCTTCTTCTTGTGGTGATACTTCCTCTACTAGTTATCACAACAACGTTCATCATTTCATTAACAGTAAAAATTCTTCTTAATTTTTTAACCATCCATAGTAATGTAATCGAAGCTTTGCTTACAATCTTTTTATTCCTTTCACCTCTTTTGTATATCACGTACAGCACTTCTTCATTGGATTACAAAGATATTTTTTCTATTAGTTCCCCACTCTACTTGTTCGGCATCATTAGCAACTCTACACCAGAATTCGGATTCTTTAACTCAGTGAGCTTACTAACAATAACCCTCGTTCTTGTTTTCATAACAGGATACATATTTACTAAAAGGCATGCTTTCTTAGCTGCAAGCTACTCTACTTCGTCAAAAAGAAAAGCACGTGATTCCAGCACGTTTTCTTCCAATAGTTTATTTAAAAATCTATTCTCAAAAGAGCTGAAACTATATCTATCATCTATCACCTATGTCAGCAATACAGTGCTTACACCTGCGCTATTACTAATGGGCAGCCTGGCTTATTTGTTCAATATTTCCTCTCTTTTGTATGACTACACCTTGGAACTGTCCTTCATCACGATGTCAAGCAAGTATATCTTCATTCTATTTACGACTGTATGTATTCTTTTGACCACAACCACGTCTTCAAGCCTATCTTTTGAAGGCCAAAGCATCTGGATTTTGTTGACGTCTCCGCTCTCTTTGATGGAACTTGCAAAAGCCAAGATGGCATTAAACGTGCTGCTTTTTGTACCAGGATTAGCTTGTGCTATTTTGGTCTATACTCAAAATTTCAGTTCATCGCTATTGGATTCACTGCTCTTCATTTCTTTTACACTCACTAGTTTACTGCTTATTAGCATGTTAGGCTTCTTTGTCAATTTGAAATTCCCTAATTACAACTGGTCCAGTGAGATGGAAGTAATCAAGCAGGGTAAATCCACTATAATCACCGCTATTATCAGTTCATTTCTTATCTCAATCACGGCGATTTTGATTCTACTAGATTTCAATTTCACATTCCAACTTCTCGTATTGGTCAATGTCTGTATAATTATAGTTTTAATTTACAAGCTAAGGGAAAGCTCGTTACTTATGGAATAAAGCAATTGGCACCAGAACCTTCGGAGTCCCTTCTCTCTTAATGTGGCTTTTGGGAGATGTACTTGGTATTCTTGCTTCTTCCCTTTACTCGGACTGTTTGGGCAGTAGGTAACCTCATTGTAAGTACTTATAATTATAGAAGGGAGATATTCAGTGGTTTTCTGAATGTCTCCCTTCTATATGTGCAGCTTCCGATAATCTGATGATATGTAAACCTAGTATTATAAAGATTTAAAAATTATTGAGATCCACCTTATTCAGTTTATTTTTAAGAAACAGTTTCTGTTTTTATACGAACTTTGAACGTTTTAGGTTGAGATGAATCCAATGAACTCACTTCCTCCTACTTTTTATGGTATCCTCTTACTAACTAAAAGGAAAAGGTTCATTCCTCCCTTTAATCGAATTCACATAAACCAACAGGAATAGGAGGAAAAAAATGCATTCGTTAGACCATGTACTGTGTGAAAAGAGATCTTATACGCGAGAGTTTGCTTCCCACCATCATGAGTTCGGGCAGTTTCTTTTTCCATTGCAGGGTTCTTTAGACATCAAGACGTTGGGGCAAGAGATCAATCTTAACTCAGATCATTGTTTCTTCCTGCCACCTCGGTTAGAACATGACTACCGGTCCAGAGACCGGAATGAATTTTTAATCTTGGATGTCCCAGTACATTACCTACCAGAGCATACTTCTAATATGCATGTTGAATTAGACACTCAGTGGTCGGCTATCCGTTATTTGTTGTTAGAAGAGGCAAATATTCCGGACAACACCACTTCCTTGATGAATTTAGCCCGCTATGTTGTCGGGAAACTCCAAACCTCGAATCCTGCATCAATTGACTATATCCATAACCACTTTAAAGAACCGATTACGCTGGAGACTTTAGCGGCAATCGAACATTACCACCCTGTTTATTATTCGTCCTGGTTCAAGAAAAGAACCGGAAAAAGCGTGAAACATTATATAGCCGAACTGCGGCTACACGAAGCAAAAAACTTATTGATATCCACCAGCTGGTCCATGTCAAAAATCAGTGAAGAACTGGGCTTCGAGAATTCTTCCTCATTCACCAGATGGTTCGGAAATAGCGAAGGCATAGCGCCACAGAAGTACCGCATTCTTAATAATGGATAAAAAGGACCTTAAACTTGGCAAAGAAGATTCTTAGGTATTCTTCTAAAATGAGTTTAATGTCCTTTTATCTTTAGAGTGAGGTGAGCAAATGAAGGTGAATTCGTCAATCATTATGATTTTACTGGCTGCCATGCTTTGGGGAACCACAGGAACAACGCAGGCGCTTGCGCCAGAAACAGCCCATCCGATTGCAATCGGTGCTACTCGCTTGGCTGTCGGTGGTCTCTTTTTGCTGAGTCTTGTTCTTGCAGCAGGAAAATTGAATTTCAAGAATTGGCCGATCAAGACGACGATACTGGCTTCTTTGAGCATGGCGTTGTATCAACCGTTGTTCTTTTCGGCTGTTCTCATGACAGGGGTGGCCATCGGAACCGTGGTCACCATAGGGAGCGCACCGATTTTCTCCGGCTTCATTGAATGGGTTTTTCTGAAAAAAAGACCCACTGCCATTTGGTGGGTTTCCACCTTTCTCTCCATTTTAGGTTGTCTGTTGTTGTTGATGAATCAGGAATCGGTCTATATCAATCCCGTGGGCATCGTATTGGCTTTGGGGGCTGGGATATCGTTTGCCAGTTACACGCTTGTAAGCAGAGAATTGGTTGAAGCCTATTCTCCCTTATCGGTAGTAGCTGTGGTTTTCACGCTCAGTGCACTGCTGTTATCTCCCCTACTCTTTGTCTTTGATATGTCTTGGATAACGAGTGTGCGGGGTGCGGGGATAAGCCTTCACCTTGGAATCGTTGCCACCGGGATTGCCTATTTCTTATTTGCCAAAGGTCTTTCCCGTGTTTCTTCATCAACAGCCGTTACCCTTTCGCTGGCAGAACCATTAACCGCAGCCTTATTGGGCGTTTTTGTAGTCGGAGAGCGCTTAAACGCCTTTTCATGGTTGGGAATATCCCTCTTGCTTCTTGGTATTGGACTGTTGATCTGGTCGTCCAAGAATACCAGTGGCCAACAAGCACTTGAAGCGGTTCAGAAATGAGAGGCATTAAAAATGATAGAGAGGTTGTTCGTTTACTATGACTAAAATTGAGGATTTTTTCAAATTGGATATGCGTGTTGGGACGGTAATTGACGCTACCCCTTTTCTGGAAGCAAGAAAACCGGCGATAAAACTGCAAATTGATTTTGGCGAAGAGATCGGCATCAAACATTCTTCTGCCCAAATTACAAAGCGATATTCTCCCGAGCATCTTTGTGGACGTCAGGTAGTTGGGGTTGTGAACCTTCCTCCTATGCGTGTAGCCGGATTCAAATCGGAGGTACTGGTAATAGGCGGTGTCCCGGAAGAAGGCGACGTCATTTTGTTAAAGCCCGATGAGCCAATCACAAATGGAACACGCATCTCCTGATTGGTGATTTTGAAATAAGGTTGGGTTATCCATAACCTGTAACAGACAATCCTATACGGTAATCAAAGAGCGCGATTCCAAATGGAATTGCGCTCTTTGATTTAAAGTTTAAAACTCATTCTTAAATATGCCTATCAAGAATAATAGCGTTCGTAAAAGTACACGTTTATGAACGCTTTGGAAAGGGTTGAAAATGGACAAAAAGAGCGTTCGTAGATGTGTCAAATCACTTTACGAACGTCCGCGAATTTACATGCACTTTTCCGGACACTTTTCGCGTATAGTTAAGAATATAAACGTCGTTCTACCTATTCCATTTATCGATACGGCGCAATGCAGGGAACTTGGAATTTCAATAAAAAATAAATACCATACTTGCTATAAAATATAAACTCACTAAAAGATATGATAAAGAGTCTTAGGAGGCCTTTAATGACGGAAATATTCATCACGCTTCTGGAATTCTTGCTGCTTCTTGCCGCAAACATATTGATCGGGGCACTCGGATTTATTCCAAGTTTTATCATGACCGCTGTGAACATTAAAAGTTTTGGCCTCCAAGGCGGCGCCGCACTAACCCTGCTCGGGGAAATCTTTGGGGCTTTGGCCGGTTTCCATTTGTACCGCTATGGATTCTCCAAGGCAGCGCCCTCTTGGCAGCGCCATCGCTTCTGGAACTTCTGGCACGGGCAGCCTGACAGCAGAGTGTTTAAAGCCGTTATCCTGATGCGGCTCTTGCCATTTGTGCCGTCCGGCCTTGTGACAGCCGGGGCAGCGCTGACGAACATCCGCGCCTGGCCGTTTATGGCCGCGAGCACCATCGGCAAGGTTCCGGCGGTCTTTCTTGAACTGGCTGCTGTCTACGGCTTTGTTCAGGTGGCCCCTCCCGTTCTCCAGTATGCCGCTTTTGGCGCTGTGCTTGTTTTTATCGCATGGACGTGGAACAAGCGCCGGCTGGAAACGAGTGAAACTGAATAAAAAACAAAAAATCCTCCGGGGCTTTTACAAGCCCCGGAGGATTTTTCTCTCGTTCTAATGGTGTTCATGGTAGTGAGCTTCTTCCAACTGCCCGCTGTTCTGGCAGATCGCCGCTTCGGAATGGGGATGTTCTTGGTTTTCCAATTGAATAGTGACATGCCCGATTTTCTGTTCTGCCATAGCTTCTTCAATCTGCCTTAGCAGAGGCTGGCATTCATCGAACGAGATGCCTTTTTCCACCACGACGTGACCCGACATCGCGTTCTGGCCGCTCGTGATGCTCCAGATATGCAAGTCATGGACATTCGCGATTCCCGGAATCGCTTCGATTGCCCCAATCACCTGATCGATTTCCACGTTTCGGGGCGTGCCTTCCATCAAGACATGGATGGCTTCCTTAGTGACTCGCCAGCCGCTTAGGAGCACCAGAACAGCAACGGCGATGCTCGCTAGCGGGTCTGCCAGGCTCCAGCCGAAAAATAAGATCAGCAACGCTGCTATAATCGCACCGACAGATCCGAGCATATCGCTCAGGACATGTAGAAAAGCTGCCCGGAGGTTCAAATTCTCCCGGGTGTCTCCTCCCCTCATCAAAATCCAAGCCACCAGCAGGTTGACTGCTAATCCCGCAACCGCTATGGCCAGCATCCCTTCTGACGCCACTTCCGGCGGATCCCAAAAACGCTGGAACGCTTCGTAGAAGATATAAAGCGAGATGAGCACCAGCGTTGCACCGTTAAAAACAGCTGCCAGGATTTCAAAGCGTTTATAGCCATATGTTTTTGAATAATCCGCCGCCCGTTCCCCGAGCGTGAAAGCGAGGACGCCTACTCCTAAGGAGACCGAATCGCTCAGCATATGGCCGGCATCTGCCAGAAGCGCAAGACTATTGGTCAACCAGCCGCCGATTGCTTCGACTGCCATGAAAAGCGTTGTAATGAGAAACGCGATTTTCAAAGTTCTTTTATTCTTGCCATGTGAATGATTGTGTCCGTTTCCCAAAGGGTTCCCCTCCATGGCTTTTATTCAAATTTTACCACGGGAACAGCTTTTTTTAATAGAAAAAGGCAAAGGAGAAACTGCCCTTTGCCTTCGCAACGTTATGAAGCGGCCGCCTGGAAAATGGTCACCCGGTTTCTGCCTTGCCGTTTGGATTGGTACAGCGCATTGTCTGCTTCTTCAATCAGGTGGTCGAGCGGTTTGTGGCCATCCGAGAAGCTGATTCCCATGGAGACGGTCAATTTCCCTTCCGGCTGCAAGGCTTCCCCTTCAAAATGGAAGTCCTCGATGTTCTGGCGGACGGACTCGGCCATCCGGAGAGCTTCGTGTGCATTTTCCGGATCAGCGAGGCAAATGATGAACTCTTCTCCCCCGTACCGTGCGACAAAGTCTGTTTTCCGCGTCGAATCTTTCATGATCTGTGCGATGGACCGCAAGACCGCGTCCCCTTTTTGGTGCCCGTGCGTATCGTTATAAACCTTGAAATAATCCACGTCGAGCATGACGATCGCCAGCGGTTCTTTTTGTGCCACTAAGCGGTTAATGTTGTTTTTGAAAAAGCGGATATTCGGCAAATGTGTCATCGGATCCTGATTGGAGTAGAACTCCAGCTCTTTCCGCAGGATCAAATTGCGGTTTTCGCCGTTTAGGATGAGCGCCATCGAGAGGACCGCGATTGTCGCAAACAGGAACATCGCAAGAATGATCAACGGCGTCGCCGGTGTTGTCACCAGCATCCAGACCGACTTGATGGTCTCAAAGACGAAGAAGCCGAGCATCATCCGCCGCAGGTTCAACAGGATGATGGGCTTTCCAATCGTTTTGCGGTCATGAAAAAGCGAGCCGATAATTATCGGCAGAATGATGGCTTGGATGATGCCGAGCATGACGGTCGGCCCGCCCATATATCCCCGGTAGGCGATCGGGAAAATGGCTGACAGGATGCCGAATTGCCAGCCGCCTGCAAAACTGATGAAATAAATCGGCACTTCCCGCAAATCGAGCCTCATGCCCTCAAAAGGAAATGCATTATACATGATCGAAAAAGTCAAAAAGCTAACGAATAAGGCAATCATCCACATATCGCGGATTGGGTTCGTCAAGTCGATCAAAAGGGCTTCTTTTGCTCTCAAGCCCAAATACATAAGCGCGATAATCAAAGCCATGTTTTCCAAAAAGAAAAAAAGTAACGCGTCCATCCTTACAACTCCAATGCAATCTCTTCTTCAACAGTTTATCAGGAAATCAAAAAAAAGGAATCTCATTTTACTAATAAATGGATGTTATGCAGGAGATTCTTCTTCTGATGTTGAAGACTCTGGCAAGGCCACAGAAACGCGTCTTATTTTGCCTTGAAGCACGACTGGCTGTTCACTTTGCATTGATGCACTCGATTTTCTGAAAAAGCCCTTTATAAAGAGGGGTGACTTCGACAACCGCCAACCCTGATTCCCGGATCAGCTTTAGGGCATTCCGGTTCAGCTGGCAGCCCCCTGCCACTTTTTCCCATAAGGGAGTCAGCGCATCCTGCAGCAGCGCTCCCTGCTTATTGTCGACCCGGACATGTTCAAAGAAATGGATGCACGCACCGGGCTTACTGACCCGCCGGATCTCCTGCAGCGCTTTTTCCGGTTCGGGGATCGTACAGAAAACAAGGGTCGCCACCACCTCATCAAACACATTATCCGCAAACGGCAGCCCTTCTGCTTTTGCTTCATACGTCTGAATTGGGATTTTCGCTCCTTTGGCACGCAAGATCGACGCTTCCCGCATAGCAGGATCGGGCTCAATGGCGTGGACAACATCTGCCCTTTCGTATAGCGGGAAGTTGGCGCCCGTGCCCGAGCCAATTTCCAAGACAACGCCGGAGGCCTTTCCGGCAATCGATCTCCGGATCCGCTGGATGCGGGATTTTTCCAAAGGTTTCATTCCCAAGTCATACAAGCGCGGCTTCAATCCGGCCATGTTTTCCACCTCTTTCCGAATTTTCTATAGGTATTGTTCATGAAGCGCCATCTGAAATTTCGGCTTGAATGAACATGCAAGCGTATGGATGTAACTTTCCGACCGGCCGTGATGAATACGGATCATCGCCGCCTCTTGCGGTTCTTCCGCGATTTCAATTTTCTCCACAGATCGGAGCTTTAATTGCAGCACGGACTGCTGTTCTTTTATAGCTGCTACTTCCAGCACAAACTCATTGTAAAAAGGGGATATGACCACTTTGAACGATTCGATGCCGTTATCGAACCGGAATGTGGCGGTGTCCAAGGCAAACTCGATAGTTTCGTCTTTCCGTTCAGGCGGTGCACCAAAATATTCGGCTAACTCTGTTTCATTCGGCGTTTCCATATGATCTCTCCTAGCCCTAGATATATATTAGCAGTGTTGAACAACTCTTGATTAGCTGGCGGCAGACCCCTCAAAGGCTGCCTATTCATAAGTCCTGCAGGCATACTTATGTTTCGAATAAAGTCCCTTCAAGGGCAGCCACATACCGGTCAGCAGATTTCTGCACAGCTTTGTCCGCACGGTCCGGGATCCTCCGGTTAAAGGCATCATACATCCGGTTGAACGGCACACCTTGCATGTAGGCGGCGATCCGCTGGACCGTTTGGGACGGGAGCGGGATGAAATTGGGGTAGCTGTACATGAATGTTACCCATTTTGGATCGCCCACGACACGGATGATGTCGCCGGCAAACACCACGCCTTTTCCGCTGTCCCCGTTCTGCCAATGCGCGATTGCAGCTCCTTTGAAGTGGCCGCCGATCCGGTGGAGCGTGACGCCTTCATGGAGTTCCAAACGGTCTCCTGACCAAAAGACGATGTGCTCACTCATCCTCACCACCCACCGCCGGTCGTCTTCATGGATATAGATTTTGGCATCGAACGCTTCCGCCCACTCCACCTGCGTGGAATAATAATGCGGATGGGACAAGGCGATCGCATCCACCCCGCCCATGGCTTTGATTTCTTCAATCGTTGCCGGATCCAGATACGTGACGCAATCCCATAATAGATTGAACCCTTCCGCTTTTGCCAAATAAGCCGTCTGTCCAATGGCAAATTTTGGAGTGGTACGGATGCTGTATAGTCCTTCCTCTTCGGGATGGATGGCATTGATCCAATTGCCGTTTTCGAGCATCTCTTCCAACGTGGTCCAGGTTTGGCCTCCGGGATTGACGTATTGGCGCTCCTCGTTGCAGATTGAGCATTCTGGAAGAGCTTTCTCGGACAAGCCATACTGTACTCCGCATGTTTCACAGACAAAATATTCCATTGCATTCTCTCCTTTATCTGGATTTATTTTCGCATGTTCTTGCTCTCGGGAAACCGGTGTTATGCTTTTGTGTAAAATCGTGCAAAAAAATTGTAATGAAAAGAAAAAGTTCATCTATAATATTATGTATCTAAAGGAGGTGTGCCGTTATGATTACAAGGAAAACCGTTGTGCTCCTGGGTTTTTCGCAGCTGATCTGCTGGGGGATATCCTATTATCTGATCGCCGCTTTCGGAGAAAGGATTGCAGAAGACCTCGGCTGGAGCGGCACGCTCGTATATGGCGGTTTTTCTGCAGCACTGGTTGTCATGGCCATCACGTCGCCGGCAACCGGCAGGCTGATTGATGTTCATGGCGGCCGTTTGGTCATGGCTTCTGGATCCGTATTAATGGCGGCGGGTTGCCTCGGCATCGCCTTTTCGCATTCGATTGCCGCCTATTATGTTTCATGGGTTATTCTCGGGATCGCGATGCGCCTGACTCTCTACGATGCAGCTTTTGCAGCCTTGGCCCGGATCGGCGGTGCAGGCGCGAAGCGGCCGATTTCCCAGATTACGCTCCTTGGCGGACTCGCCTCTACCGTCTTTTGGCCAATCGGCTTTTTTCTGGCCGGTGCTTTCGGCTGGCGGCAGGCCCTTTTGGTGTACGCCCTTTTTGCGCTATTGACCGTGCCGCTCCATTTGGCAATCCCTCAAGCTAAATTTGCGGAACCTCGGCATGAAGGCGGTGCAGCTCCGTCGCCCCGTCACGCCCCAGCAAAAGAAGGGCGTGAGCTGGCAATTGCCGGTGCTGTCTACGCATTCATTTTCATGGTGCTGAACTTCCTCAATTCCGGCATGTCTGCCCATATGATCAATATTTTGGCAGGCCTTGGCATTGCTGCAGCCGTCTCTGTCTGGGCATCGACTTTACGCGGCATCGGCCAGTCTTTGGCCCGGGTATGCGAAGTGCTTTTCGGTGCGCGGATCCATCCGTTCACCTTGACCATCTTTGCTTCTGCCATTTTGCCGTTTTGCTTCATCCTCGGCATCGCCAGCGGAAAAGCGGTCCTGGCGGCATTCATCTTCGCTTTTTTGTTCGGTGCAGGCAACGGATTGCTGACCATTTCCCGCGGCACCTTGCCGCTCGTGCTTTTCGACCATCAAACTTACGGGGTGTTCGTCGGCAAATTGCTGATTCCGAGTTTTCTATTGTCGGCCGCCTCCCCGATTGTCTACACCATGATCATCGAAAAATGGGGCGAGGCCGCTTCCTTAGGGTTCTCTGCATTGCTGGCTCTTCTGGTTTTTGCCGCTTCGGTCTATCTGAAAAGAAGGTTTCCTATCGCAGATTGAACGAAGCCTTTCCCCTCCTGAAGAGTCAGCTTACTTCACTCATTATAATCAAAAACACGGCCGCTATCACAGCGGAACCGAGCAGTTCATAATAATACGCTTTGGCTTTCCGGTTGGTTATCCACTCCTCGGCCGCATGGACAATCCCAAGCAGGAAAAACAAACCGAATAAAGGCGTAGCTGGATTCAATGCAGCCACCTTTTCCGTTCCTTCCACAGCACTTATATCAAACATTGCAGCTATAAAAAGGATCAGGATCATGCCGTCTATCAATATGAACCCTTTTTTCCGGTCCTGGTGGAACATGCCGATCCTTCTGGGCTTGATGCCCAGCTTTTTGTTCAAATAGAAATAGCTGATTGCTGCATAAATGATCAGCATAAAGAGCAGCCCAGTGATTGTGAATACACTCAATTCATCCCTCCGTTGTTCTTTTCCTTCTTCTTACTTTATTCCCCCATCTGCCTCTTTATTCCTGCCAAATGAAAAAAGCCCGGGGAAAGATCCCTGGGCTGAGCTTAATCCAGCTGTTAGTCAATGGATCGCGCCATTAACAGCAAGCAGTTGCTGCAGGGCTCCGGCTTATGCTGCAGACGCCGGTTTCCGGCAGTTCCAGCTCCACTTTTTGTGAAGCTTCGAGGTCGCCTGAGAGATAAGCAACGATTGAACGGACTTGTTCGTAGCCGGTTGCCATCAGGAATGTCGGTGCACGCCCATAGCTTTTCATGCCGGCAATGTAGAAGTTCTTTTCCGGTTGCCGCAGCTCGCGTTCCCCATGCGGGCGGACCGTACCGCAACTATGCAGGTTCGGGTCGATCAGCGGCGCGAGCGCTGCAGTGCTTTCTGTCACCGGGTCGATGTCCAGACGGATTTCACTCAATATCGAGAAGTCCGGCCGGCTCCCTGCATTGACAAAGAGTTTGTCGATTGCAGGGATCACAAAGCGTTCGCCTTTCCATTCTCCTTCGATGGAAATCCCTTCCCCGCTTCTTTGGACCTGTTCGATCCGGAACGGGGTATAGACGTCCACTTCCCCTGAATCCACAAGCTCGTGGATGCGTGCGCCGAGCTGCCCACGCGCTTCCAGCGCATCTTTTTCTTCTCCGCCATAGGCTTCTTCAACTCGTTTTTTCCGCAGAATCCAGCTGATTTTAACCCCTTCCAGTTCCGAAAGCTCCAAAATCGTGTTTATTCCGGAATGGCCGCCTCCGGCGACAACGATGTGCTTGCCGCTGAATCTCTCCCCTGAGAAGGTTTGATTGTCCGCTATATTGTAGACGATTTTGTCTTGCAGCTCTTTTTCCTGCTGCGTCCAGATTCCCGAAGCGTTTGCCGGATTCGGCTGGTTCCATGTCCCGCTTGTGTCGATTACCGCTTTCGCTTCGATGCGCTCCACCAAGCCATCTTCCCCTTCAAACAGGACAATAAACGGCATGCTGCTGCGTTCGCCATTCTTCATTTTGTCATGGCCTTTTTTGCCGACGCCCACCACCTTGGCATTGGTCCGGATGAACGGTTTGAGTTCAGGCACTCCTGCCAACGGGAGGAGATACGATTCAACCAGTTCATTCCCGGTCGGCAGCCTGTCTGCCTCCGGCGCCGTCCATCCTGACTTTTCGAGCAGTGCTTGTGCAGCTTTATCAATGTTGAATCGCCAAGGCGAGAACAGCCTGACGTGGCCCCATTGGCTGACGTTGTGGCCGATGGCCGGCCCGGCTTCCAGAACCATGAAGCGCTGCCCCGCTTTGGCCAAATGGGCAGCTGCCGCCAGCCCTACCGGACCTCCGCCAATGACAATGACCGGCAGATTCGATTCCGCTTTTTTCGGCAATTCGAAATGAACTGGTACAGAAACCGTTGAACAGCAAGAAGTTTGATTTTCCATTTTAATTCCCTCCTGTTTGATTACTTGATAATTGCAACTATTAATTGAATGGATTTAAAAGATCGGTTTGCAGCAAACGCTCGATTTGGCCATCGCTTCATTGAGCAGCTTTAAGGAACGCATGACCGTTTCCTGTTCGAATGCATTCATCCCTGAAAAGATCTCTTCCAGGTGCGCTTCCATTTCCCCGCCGATTTTACGGGCTGTTGCCTGGCCCGTTTCGGTCAGCGCCAAAATATAAATCCGGCGGTCTGCAGCAGAAGGCGTTTTTGTCACCAGCTTCATCTTAATTAGGGTTTGCACTTGCCGGCTGAATGTCGAGATATCCGTGCCGAGCGATTCAGCAATTTCCTGCATCGAAGGCGACTCCCTCTTTTCAATTTCATAGAGGATCTGGCTTTGGTTCATGCTGATGTCCAACTCGTCCGCTTCACAACAATTGCGGTTCAGCAATCCGAACCGCTTGAACAAACTTTGGAACACTTCTCTTTTTTCATTCATGTCGATCACCTCAAAAACAGTGTATCCTCATTACTTGCAAAATGCAACTAATAATTTGAATGTTTATTATTTTTTATTCTAATCCTACTTTCATATGTATAAGCACAGCCATTTCCCTCTGTTTCTCCGCGAAGTATACTAGCGTTAAGCAATCATTTTAGAAAAAGGAGTGGTAGAACATGAACTTGCTGAATCTTTTCCGGAAGCCGGCCGGATTAAAGGAAATAAAACCTGCAGCGCTCCTGCAAAAAATAGATGGTGCACAGAAGCCCGTCCTCATTGATGTCCGGACAGGGATGGAATATACTGCCGGGCATATCCAGGGTGCACGGTCCTTTCCGCTCGGCAAAGAAACGGTCGCCGTTGAGGGGCTAAACCCGGACACCCCCGTCGTTTTGATCTGCAAAACTGGCCACCGGAGCCAAGCTGCGGCGCACAGCCTTGCCAAGATGGGGTTCCGTGACCTCTCGCATCTTTCAGGCGGGATGGACCGGTGGAAAAAAGATAAGCTTCCGCTCGAAAAGTGAGGGGAGCTACTCGATCATTTTGATGATCCGTGCTGGATTTCCGCCAACCAAGGCATTATCTGGCACGTTTTTGGTGACAACTGCGCCAGCGGCCACCACCACGTTATGCCCGATGGTCACACCGGGAGCAATGACGCAGTTTCCTCCGAGCCAGACATTGTCCCCGATCACCACCGGTTTGCCATATTCCAGTCCGGAATTGCGGATATCTGCGTCCAAGGGATGCGTTGCTGTATAAATGCAGACGCGCGGCCCCATCATGCAATTGTCTCCGATGGTCACCTTGCAGACGTCCAAAATGATGCAATCGTAATTCGCAAAGAAGTTTTCGCCGACTTCGATATTGAAGCCGTAATCGCAATTGAAGGTCGGCTTGATTGTGAAGTTTTCACCCGTTCCCGCAAACAACCCCTTCAACAGAACACTTCTGTCCTCCACCAGCTCCCGGTTGAACTCAGACAGCACCTGACGAGCGTGCCGGTGCAGGGCTGTGAGTTCTTCGTCCTTTGCATCATACAGGCGGCCATCCAGCATTTTCTCCTTTTCTGTCATCCCTGATCCACTTCCTTTCTTTGTCCGGTTCCCTTCAAAATCTTCCGATTCAATTTGCCGATGTCTGTGTAAGGGAGTTCGCTGACGAATTCCACCGACCGCGGCAGCTGGTATGTCGCGAGCATCGGCCGCAGCCATTCTACTACCGCACGCTGATCCAGCGTGGACCCTTCGGTTTTTTGGATGAACGCTTTCACAATTGCACCGTACCGCTCTTCAGGGACACCGACCACAGCCGCATCTTTAATGGATGGATGGGCAAGGAGAGCCTGCTCGATTTCTGCCGGATAGATGTTGACGCCTCCCGAAATGATCAGGTCATCCGTTCTTCCGGCTAAATAATAAAAGCCCTTTCCGTCACGCCAGCCAAGATCGCCCGTTTGGATCCAGCCGCTTTTGCGGTTGTTCATCGACCAGCTATTTCGCACGCATAATTGGCCGATTTCACCAGGCTTTTTGGCCATTCCATTTTCAAGGACCGCCATTTGGGTCCCCCGGATGCTTTTGCCGACAGTGGCAGGGTTATTGGCCAAGTCTTGCGGACCGGCAATAAGATTCAATCCCGCTTCCGATGTTCCGTATAAATTGAACAGCACGTCCCCAAGCGAATCTGCCACTCCTTTGGCGAGTCGTGGATTCAGAACCGCCCCTCCGGAAGCGATGCATTTTAATGTCTCCAATTTTTCCGGTCCTCCCTCCAGCATTTTTCCTATCATCACCGGCACTACCGTAATGACGTCCACAGCATGCCGGTGGACCAATGTGCAGGCTGTCGCTGCGTCGAAGCGCTCAGCGATAACCACTTTTTTCCCGAGCGCCAGCATCGTGAGCAGGATGGCGATGCCGTATCCGTGGAAAATCGGCGTGGCAATATAAGCGGCTCCCCTTTTTTGGAGCTCAAGTTTTGCCATCAATTCAGAGAAAGGATTCAAGTAATGGAACAGTGACGGCCGGTGCACTGCTTCCTTCGGTTTTCCGGTTGTGCCGCCCGTCAACAGGACAATGCGGCTTGCCGATGCCCTTTTCAAGCGCGCAGAGCCTTTCCGTTCTTCCTTCGCCAATCCTTCCGCTGACAGCAGATCGGGATGCCTGCTCACCAATGTCTTTTTCCCATAAGGCGACCCGTGGACAAGTGATTGGAATTCCGCATCGTAGATCAACAGGTCAAACGCATGTTCAGCCGCCAGCGCATCGAACTGCCGCTGGCTCATATCCGGATTCAATAAATAGAGGCTTGAGCCGGTCCGTGAAGCAGCAAAAAGCGCTTGGATCATCACTGCATGGTTGCGGCAAAGAAAAGCCGTTTTGGCTCCCTTGCCCAACCCGAATGTTTCACTAAGTCCGTAGGCCAAGGTTTCACTGCGCCGCTTTAATTGGCTGTACGTCAGGCTTTCTCCTCCGGCGATCAAAGCGGTTTTGTTTCCGTAAACAAGAGCGGCCATTGTCAATAACAGCATGATATTGATGCCGTCCCGCCCTACCGAAACGATAAACCGCATGAAGCCTTTTGGCGACAGAAAACCGATTTTGCGCATCACTTTCAGGAGATCAATCGCGGCCATGGGCATTCCCTCCTTGTGCCGATGTCGGCGCATGCCGAACAAAAACCGATGCCGCTCCGGCAGCAAGCATCCACCACGGCCGGACCGTGCGCTTCTGCGTATACAGTGTTCTAGCAATGAGACCGGCCGCATGGTTGACAGTTAATGCCGGTGCGTTCCGGTAGTTCCGGGTCGGTTCGATCATCGGCGTCCGGACCAGCGGCAAATAAACGCTCGAAATTGAAATGCCCCGTTGCTTCAGTTCCGGTGCAGCTGACCTGAGCCATGTGTCAAACGCCGCTTTCGACGCCTGGTATGCCGCCCAGTCGGGCATGGGGGTCATCAACGCGTTGATCGTCGATACATTGAGGATGTGTCCGTTGTTTTTCTCCAGTAGCGGAATAGCTGATAGAAGCAGCCGGACCGGCGCAAAATAATTGATTGCCATCGTCCGGCTGAAGTCATGCGGCCGGTCCAGCGATTGGAAGATGTTGCGGTTGATCGAAAGTCCCGCATTGCTGACCATAACATCGAGGCCTTCAGGCAGCGCATGGAGCCCGGCTGACACTTTTTCAAGCCCCGCATCTTCCCGCAAATCGGCCGGGATCACCGTCACTTTCGCAGCTTTAGGGGCTATTTCTTTCTGAAGGTCCGTTAGCAGCGCTTCCCGGCGGGCCGTCAAGACAAGATGGACATCCGCATCCGCCAGCAAAAGCGCCAGTTCTTTGCCGATGCCCGAGCTTGCACCGGTGATCAGAATCGTTTTCCCATGCAGATGTTTATAAAGGCGTTCCAGATTACAGGGGATTGCGGGAAACATTGCGGCATCCAGCCATTTGCCCGATTTCATATCAACCATTCCTTTTTGGCAATTCCGCCATTTTTCAATGGAACTTTTTACAATATCTTACTGATACCAGTGTAACATTCATTCAAATGCGGTTGGTTCATTATCTTTATTGGGATAACCGCTTTTTTCGCTATTCATTTCTTCCCGGTCAAAATTTAAAAAGGAATGAAGGCTGCCTTTGGCGTCCTCATTCCTCCGTTTTATGTTTTTGCAGCATGCGCTGGTAATGGATGTAATCGAAAAAATGGGATTTTTCCAGCAGGTCATTCGTAGCCAGTTTCTCTGCGTACCTGAATACTTCATCTGCCGGTCCCGTTTCGCCGATTGCATGAAAATAGTCGTACAAGTAAGAATAGACCGCCAGCGATTCATACTCCACAGCCGGTTCGGCTGATTTGCGGTTATACCTGCCGTAAAGCTTTTTCTCCGACTTCCACTCGGCGGCGAGCCATCTGTCAAACTCCGCTGACTTCACACCGATTTTTGCCCGATTAAGCGCGATCAGCAATTGATCGATCATATGGATCTCTGCCGCTTCTATAAAGGAGCTCTTTTTATAATCGTAGTATTCCGGGAAAAAAACAGGCTCGCCGTCAGCCTGGCGCAATAGGTCCAGGGTTTCTTCCGGGACGGCTTTCCCATCGATCAAATAACTGAGTGTTATGCGTTCTGCCGGCAGTTCCAATTTCCAATCGTAGAAATCATGCAGATAGCCATCCCTTGTCTGCTTTCGCGCTATCGACTCCTCAAGCCTTTTAGCAGTCAAGGCATAGTCCTCGTTTCCAAACTTTTCACTAGCGGCTTCCAATGCACTGATGATCCGCAAGTCATCGATCAGCGCATTGACCTGCGTGCCTTCAGCCAATTGCCAGCGGATAAAAACATCGCCTTCTTTCTTAGCTGCAAAATGACGTTCAAGCTTTTCCGCTTGCTCCCTGAATGAATCTTCCTCTTCAGCTCCAACCAAGTATTCCATATAAAGCCCGATACTTTCGGATAAATGCCCGGAGCCTTCATCGTGAGCATAAGAGCGGATCAGTCCTTTTTCGTCCATAAAATCTTTTACGGTTGTCTTATATGTGGGTTCGATGCCGCACCCTCCTAACAGAACGAGCAATGCCGACAGGCAAAGCATGCTTTTCTTCATCAGCCTACGCCTTTAAAGCGCTTTGTTTTATCCCAGCTGATGGCCTGCCCTTTGAACCGGCTCCAAAGATAAAGCGCAAAACTCCGCAGCAGCAGGACGATGAACAATTGGGCATAGGTGAAATACATTATGAATACAAGCATAACATTCTTCGGCGAGACGTTTTTGTCCACGACGAGCGCGCTTAATAATTGGGTCGTGTAGACAAAATAGCTCATAAACCAAAGCATCAGCATCGGCACTTCCGCTTGCGGCAGCTTCTGCCCCGTAAGGCCCATGATGAAGAAGATATCCGAAAACAGCAGGACGACGACAAATACCAAGTAAGTCAGAACATGCTGCAACGACAGGAAAAACGTCTTGCCTTTCCAATGGCCAAATTCGCTCAGTGATTTCTCAAGCAGATAGATATTGCCCGTCAGCCACCGCGTGCGTTGTTTGATGAACGTCCGGAACTGTTCCGGCTCCTGTTCCCAAGTGCGGGATTCTGGCACGACCGGCAGAACATAGCCTGCTGCCGACAGCCGCACCGTCAATTCTGCGTCTTCCGCGAGCGCATGTTCATCGTAGCCGCCCAGCTCTTCGATGATGGATCTTTTCAACAGCATATTGGTGCCTGCCAATGACCCGAGCTTCAAGAAAGCCCACCTGCCGCATTGCATCAGCAATTGAAACACTTGAAATTCCAAAGCGATCATGCTGGTCAATAAATTGGCATCTGCATTTTTCGTCTTGACATATCCCACCGCTCCTGCAGCATTTTTCACCGCGACAGCGGCTTCCACCAATTTTTCTACCGCGTCCGGTTCTGGTTCGTTGTCTGCGTCGTAGACGACAAAATACTCCGAATCGGAAATGCCGAGCCCGTAATTCAGGACACGCGATTTGCCGGACAGTTTTCCCGGCGGCACAGGAATGTAATGGATCTTTGAAAACACCTCTGCGAATTCTTTGGCGATCGCTGCCGTACCGTCCCGTGAATTATCATCAAGCAAAAAGACTTCCATCTTTCCTTTATAGCGAAGCCGTCCCATGGCGCGGAGCGTATCCTCGAGGACGATCTCCTCATTACGCGCCGGCACCAGAACAGCAACGCTCGGGTAATTTTCCAGAGCCTGGGCTGGCTTAGAAGAAACCCGGTACCAGACACCGGAAACGGTCAGTACCGAATAAAATAAAAGAAGCAGCCAGAAGAAACCCATGATGAACATCATGAGGGCCATCATCACGCTTCACCCATCAGTCGGGCCAATTGTTTCACATCGGCCACACGTCCCGTTTCTGTGGTAAATGGCGGCTCTTGGAATGCCACATCCTTCTGCGCTTTTTCCCAAAACCGTTCCAATACTCTTTCCACGCCCTGGGCATGGGTGTTTTTCAGCAGCAAAAAGATGCTTCCGCTGTCGCTGGTGACCAGATCGAATTTATGACGGATGGTCCGGAGAGCGGCTGTTTCGAACATTTCCATCAGGTTTGTTTTGGTCCGGCGATTCGGATAGGCTAAATTGATTTTCAAAAGCCAGGCTTCCTCTCCGTTCCGTTCACTCGCTTTCAGGAGCCAAGTCGCTTGTTCTTTGAATTCGGCAACCGTAAGGACCTGAGTCTTCCCGTTGTATTTTTGCAGCAATTGCACTTGGGCCTTCAATTCACTGTTTTCATAACCGGTATTTTTAAGGATGTTCAACAGGATCCAGAACAACAGAAGAAAAGCTGTGAATAGCAAGTGGCTGTACATATACTGAACCTGTGTGGCCGATTCAAGATTCTGGTTGAATGCCTCCGCCGTCAAAAACGCACCCAAAGCCAACGCTACGATGACCGCATATAAAAAGACGAACCGTTCATGCAGCAGCGTCATCAAGAGCAGCGATAATGCGCCCACCGCCAAGGTGATTTGGTAATATGGAAACTGAAAATACATAATCGCCCATCCGCTTGCCAGCAGCCCTAAAAGAATCAAAGAAAAAACGACGTTTTTAGCCATCAAAAGAGCCCCCTTTTGTTGTTCAAATTTTTATCCATTATAAAACAAATATTTATTGTAAATATACTATAACCATGCCAACATGACTAGATAAATATTCACATATTTTAATTCTTCTTTTCTCGATATGACATTACGCCCAACCCGCACCTCTTAAATTGTATTTTTAGCAAGCAAAAAGCAGGCGTAGCCCAGTTTTGGCCAGCCTGCTCTGTAATTATCACCGTTCCAACTCAATGTCTGCTTCTCCTTTTATATAGGAAGGATAAGCAAAAAGTTTCATTTTTATCGGATTTTTATACTGAACATTCTCAAGTTCAATCAACCATTCGCGGTCATTGTTTTCCTTGAAAGCCATGGATTCAGAAGATACGTGAATCTTCTTGCCATCGGCATCAACAATTTCTGAAATCAACCCATAATTGAATTCCTTCTCCGGCAACCCATTCAGGACAAATCGGATGGTGTTCTTGTCCGCTTCCGCCAATTTCAGCTGTCCGTCCCCGGGGCTCTGCAGCAGCTGCTGTTTTTCCATGTCGACAAGCAATGAGGCCTCTCCGTTATCGACAGCCTGCAGTTCGTTGAAGCGGAGGTGCAGTTCTTCCGGCTTTTTAAAATAATTGCTCTGCAGATAGTAGACCATCTTTTCGCCAGGCTCGCCGTGGCTGCTCCTGCCATTCCTTGCCGTACCCCAGATTTCCCCATTCTCATCTTCCAGGCGCAGATCTTCGAAATGAAGAATCTTTTTTGAATTGGCTGGATCGAAAGAGATCAGCACTTCTGTCCGGAGCGGGTGGATTGTCACTTCATGGATGGTCATTTTTTGCGCTTCGATTTCGACGTTTTCATTCAACACGAATTTCTGGCCATGTTGGACATTTTCACCAAGCTTGAATGGCACCGCAAACTGTACACTTTTTCCTTCGACGCCTACATCCAATTTGAAGGTGAAGTCCAGCTCCTCAAATCGGATCGGTTCCTCGAAATGGAACGCGACATAATCGCTGTATTCGCTTCCTACCGCTTCGCCTGCGCCCATGGAAATGCTGCTGGGCGGAATGGGCATCTTGTTTTCGATTTCGGTCTTGCCGAGGGCCAATCCCTCCAAGGGTTCAACGGAACTGATTTTGTAGTAGATGTTCATTCCCGATTCATCCAAAATCGCCCCTTTGATGGCGAGCGTCAGCCCGTCTACGGTTTGTGAAGCTTCGATTTCCTGATAGTAGTCGTTCTCGATAAGGGAGGCAAGACCTTTATCGTTCCGGATCATCTCAACAAGTCCGGCAATGCCCGGAATCTCAGAAACCGTCTGTGCAAATGCGGGCGATGCCCGTATTGTTGAAACGAGCACGATCAAGGCAATGGCTGCAGTTGCCAGACTCCAAAAACTGCGCTTTGCCAATACCCGTTTTTTTTGCTCCTTTTTGGCTTTTTGGATTCCCGAAGCTATGGCGTCGTCTGCACCATCCAACGGCAAATGGATCTTTTCAATTTCCTTCCGGTAGGCTGCCAGCTGTTGTTCTTCCCGCTCAAACATGGTCCGCCGCCTCCTTTTCAGTAAAATGGCCGCGCAAAGTCCGCAGCGTTTTATGGAGCCGCGATTTTACGGTTCCTTCCGGAATGTTTTCCATGGCTGCAATGTCTTTGATTTTGACGTCCTGGAAATACTTCAGGTGAATCAGCTGCTGTTCAGCTAATGGCAGGCAGCTGAGCGCCTCCGCAATCTCAAGCCCGTCAGGCATATTGCTTCCAGCCTCTTTGTCCGCTTCACCGAACACCAGCCGCCTGTTTTTTTTCAAATGATCGTTACAGTAATTCATCATGATGCGGATCAGCCAGGTCTTCAGGTAATCCGGCTGTTTGACTGTATGTATTTTCTTATACGCCCGGTATGTCACTTCCTGGAGCGCTTCGAGCGCATCATGCTCATTTTTCAAAAAAGCCAACGCCATCCGCAGCAGCGCTTCTTTATGCAAGTGCATCAATGCCAGGAAAGCTTCATCATTTCCAGCAATTGCCCTTCGGTTCAGCTCATGTTCATCCATTCTGACACCTCAATTTCCCAGTTCTTATACATTAGACCCTCGGCTTCCGAAAAAGTTCAACTCACTTTGGCAATAAATTAAAAAAGTACGCAGCTTTATTTAAATAGCCCTTTCATTGTACATTTCGGAACCAGCAGGAGCAGAAGATCTGCAATAAAATTTTTAAACTGACCTGTCAAAATCGTTTTTCTATATATTACCAATAACACCTGTATAGAGCCATGCTTTATTTCTGCTGCCTTCGATAACGCAAAAAAAGCAAGAAAAGGAAAGCACCGGATTACCGGCGCCTTCCTTTCCTTGCTGTTATTCTGAAATTTTAACGGATGGTCTTCAATGCCTTAGACCACGGAATCACCTGGTCCAGCATTTGATTGACTGAATCAGCCTGTACAGCTGCCGGTTTGAATTCCGCTCCGTTCACGAAGTCCGTGAACAGCGACAATGCCGGATGTACGCGGACGTCTGCGACTGACAGTTCCCCAAGGATGCCGCGCAGGTGTTCAGCTGCACGCGCTCCGCCGACAGAACCGTAAGATACGATGCCGGCTGCCTTGTTGTTCCATTCCGCACGCAAATAGTCGAGTGCGTTTTTCAGCGACCCCGTGATGGAGTGGTTGTATTCCTGTGTGATGAAGACAAAGCCGTCCTGTGAAGCGACCGCTTTCGACCAATCGGCAGCACCGCTTGCATCAACGCCGTTTTCGCCCAGAAGGGGCAATTTGTAATCAGCGATGTCAATGACCGTGTAGTTTGCGTCGCCGCGCTGATCTGCCAATTCCTTGACCCATTCGCCGACTTGCGGGCTAAGGCGCCCTTCGCGTGTTGATCCCAAGATGATGCCGATGTTCAATTTTGTCATATGTGTTTCCTCCTCTTGTTGTGGCTGTTGCTGTGTATCGAATAATTTACCGAAAAACCCCATTTTGACTATCTCCTTTTTACAAATATTCTTTTTCGAATGTCCGTGTGCTTCGCACAGTATCGATCGGGCGTACCATGCCTTCGATCTGTGCGCGTTTGGATTCCAAGAATGGCGGAAGTGATAATTTCTCGCCGACTGTTTCGTAAGGTTCGTCTCCCATGAAGCCCGGACCGTCCGTAGCCCATTCAAACAAGATCCCCGGTGCCACCCGTGCGTAAAGCGATTCGAAGAAGAAGCGGTCCACATAGCCGGAAGTTCCGAAACCGGCTGCCTGCATATGGTTGATCCATTCGTTCAAAGCATCTGTGTCTGCCACACGGAATGCCGCATGGTGGACAGTGCCGAACCCTTGGCGGCCAGCCGGCAACACCGTATTGTATTCTACGATCACTTGAGCGCCGTTGCCGCCTTCGCCGACTTCAAATAGATGCAGCGAGCCTTCTTTTGCCGTTTCGCGCATCATCATCACTTTTTCCAACACTTCTTTCAAGTAATCGAATTGAGCGATGCGGATATGGATCGGGCCAAGGCCGGTAATTGCAAATTCCAAAGGAACCGGCCCGTTTTGCCAAGGGGTGCCCGATGCCACGCCTTGGTTGAATTCATCCGACACCAGCATGTATTGCTGATCATCAAAATCGGTGAAGGACAGGGTCTTCTTGCCGAACAGCTCCTGAATGCCTTTGTGCTTCACTTCGTATTTATCGAATCGCTTGACCCAATAATCCAATGCTGCATCTGTCGGCACCCGGAACGCCGTTTTGTAAATTTCATTCGTTCCGTGCACCCCTTTCTGGATGCCCGGAAAGTCGAAGAATGTCATATCGGTTCCGGCCGATCCCTTGTCGTCTGCAAAAAACAGATGGTACGTCTGGATATCGTCCTGATTGACCGTTTTCTTGACAAGCCGCATTCCCAGGACGTAAGTGAAAAACTCATAGTTTTTTTCTGCACTGCTGGTGATGGCAGTAACGTGGTGGATCCCTTTGATTTCGTTCATTGAAATTCGCTCCTTTAATCGGCAATTTATATCTCGAATTCGAGATATATAGTTAAAAAATTTTAAGTCTTGCATTTGTTTTCTCTTCTAAATAATATCTTTAATTCGAGATAATCATATCATAAGGTTTTTAATGAAGTCAACCCTTCTGCTTTTCTCTTTTCGTACATCTTGTGAGCTGGAGGATAGGACAGGCGAAGCGCTACTTCCAGCTTTGCCTCTCCTCCGTTCTATTCCTTCAGCGTTAAATTATTATAGGACGTTTCATCTGTCAGGATGTAAAGGCGGGCATCAGGTGGAATCGGGTCATCCAGCCTGCGGATGATGGTAAAATCTGAGCCGTCGGCAATCAGGTTGGCGCCTTGCTCGCGCAAGGCATCGAATGCTTCCCTGTATGTTCTCCAGGAAGAAACCGGCTTGATTTCCCAGATGTTTTCCCCGTACGTGTGGTTCAACATTTCCATAAACAGACGAGTCGATCCGTGGTGAAGCAATGCTTTGGCCATCAAATGCGGAAAGGCTTCATTGGAAAGAACAAACTCATTCACGCCGGCATGCTGGAACATGCCGATATGGTCCTGATGCGATATTTCCGCGATTGTGTAGATCTTTTTCTGATGTTCGATGGCATAGCGTTCAATAGCAGAAGCGATGAGCAGCGTCCGCCCGTCTTTTAACACATCGCTTGAGTTGTCGAGCGCAAAAACCGACACTGAGCGGGCAGTGTCTATGCCGGCTTTCCGGAGCACTTTCTGGTCCGTCGGGTTGCCCTGGACATAATGGAACCGGTCATGCCGGAACGGCGCCTCCTGCACATGGTCGATCAGCACAACGTCCGTTTCGATATCCCGGCTCAATAAAATTTCTTCAATGGTTTTTTGGACGCTCTTCGACCAGCCGATGATGATGAAGTGGTCTTTTCCTGTGTAATCCAGTTTCCCTTCCATTTTAAGCCTCCCGAAATAAGTATAGAAATCCACGATTTTCCCAAGTATGATCCCGATCAATCCGATGCCGATCAGATACAGGACCATGCCATATACCATGCCTGGCACCGTCCTCGGGACATAGTCCCCGTAGCCGATTGTGGTCACCGTTGTCATGACCCACCAAAACGCATTAAATGGCGTTTGGAAATTATCGGGCTCCAAAAAGTACATGATGAATGCACTGGCGAGGTAAAACAGAAACGTGAACAGCACCAATTTCGGGGTGTTGATCTTCACGATCTTTTTCATGATTTCAAACATGGCCCGTTCACCCCCTCTATTCAAGGCCGTTTTTTTCTATCTATATCCATGCCCCTTGCATCCCCTGGTTTAAACGTTGGATTTTAATTATGCTTAAGAAATGGAGCTTGCTGGATCGCAGCTATTTGAACCTGCCCATTATGACCGTATGATGGAATTGTCCATCCGCTAGTTGCTTGTCATTTTCAAGAAGGCCTTCTTTTCTGAATCCTAGTTTCTCGTAAAGTGCAATCGCTTTTGAATTTTGTTGGAGCACTTTCAAAGTGATTTTCCGGATGCCGGATGCTTCACTCCAGGCGATGGTTTCATTCAATAGATTTTTTCCGATGCCGTATCCCCAATATTCCTTTGTAATCCCCACGCCGAATTCCGCCTTGTGGGCAAACCGTTTTAACGAGTTTCCTTCGCACCTTGAAAATCCCACGATTCTGCCATCAGCCAGCGCTACTAAGAACAGATTTTTTTCATTTTCCGAATCCAGGGCAATCAATTCCTCAAAACCCGATTCATCGATAAACGCCTCACCCTGTTCCCGATCCAGGTATTGCGTTTCGCCGTCGATTTGAAGCCGGACCTCGGATAATTCTTTCGCGTCTTGATGCTCGGCTGTCCTGATCCGGTATGTTTTTCCGTTTTCCGTAAATTCCTGTATGATTGTATGCATTTTCGCTCCTCCTCTTCTTGGGCATTCCGAAAATAGAATATTTTAGTACGCTCATTGTATGGCATTTGGCACTTTTTTAACCAGTAGTTTTTTATAAAACATCTGTAACTTTTCCTTCTTTTTTCCAGTCTACTTTTATAAAGGGGTGGAATTTCGTGAAAAAAATAGCAAAGCTCTTTATCCTTCTCACCTTGCTCATTGTTTCAGCCTGCGGTTCTTCATCCAGCAATGGCAATCCCGGCATGGCAATAGCTGACGGCGTGGAATACAGCAAACACGATTACGAAAAAATATCCGGACCCATCAACCGGCTTGGCTTCAGGCTGATGGACGACCTCAGCCAAACCGAAGACGGCAATAAATTCATTTCGCCTCTCAGTTTGTATATGGCCCTTTCGATGGTTTATAACGGAGCGGCTGGCCCCACAAAAGATGAGCTTGCCAATGTGCTCGGCGCCGAAGGGATCTCCCCGGAAGAGATGAACCGGGCGAACGCTTCGCTTTCCATGCAATTTGCGGACCGTCCGGAAGGGATTGAATTGAATATCGCCAATTCGATCTGGGCCAAAGAGGAATACCGCTTTCTGGACAGCTTTTCAAAAAGCAGCAGGGATTATTACAATGCCCAAATCGAAGAAATCGATATTTCAGATCCGGCTTCTGCGGATCGGATCAACGAATGGGTGAGTGACGCAACAAACGGCAAAATCAAAAAAATGGCGGCCAAGCCGCTCAGTCCGAATTTGGCAGCAATGCTTTTGAACGCTATCTACTTCAAAGGGGATTGGCAGTACCCGTTTCCTGAAGGAGAAACAACGGAACAGCCTTTTACACGAATCGACGGTTCAACAACGGACGTGCCGCTCATGAACTTGCAGAGTCGGCTCCCTTATTTGAAAACGGATGACTTCCAGGCAGTGTCGCTGCCGTATGGAGACGGCGAAATGAGCATGAACATCTTCCTGCCAGCCCCGGGCACCGAACTTGATGAACTGGCGTCTGGCCTGACGGAAGAAAAATGGAATCAATGGATGAAAGGCTTCGAACCGAAGGACGGAACGCTGATGATCCCGAAATTCAAGATGGAATACGAAGTGATTTTAAACGAGGCGTTATCCCGCCTTGGAATGGAAACAGCTTTCCGGAGTGCCGACCTGTCAAATATGTTTGAAACTTCGAGCGGCCTCTACATCAGTGAAGTCAAACAAAAAACGTTCATTGATGTTAATGAAAAAGGGACTGAAGCGGCCGCTGCCACTTCGGTTTCAATCGCAGAATCAGAATCCGCTGACTCTTTCCGGATGATCGCCAACCGGCCGTTCATTTTCACCATCACGGATTCAGAAACAGGCGTCATCCTTTTCATGGGGAGAGTGGAAAACCCGGCTTCATGACGGGGCAAAAAGGCTGCCTTCGCCGGCAGCCTTTTTTTGTTTGTTCTAAGTCATAGTTTTTATCGGCCGCCATTTTGCGGATATTGCTGATCTCAATTCCACCTAAGACTTCATGAATTCTTCTACTGCTTTCCAGGCTTTGCGGCAATTTAATGGCTCATAGTGAGGTGATTGAGCATCTGCAAAGCCGTGTCGAGCCGCCAATAGCACAGATTTCACCTTATCTTGATCCAACCTTGCGGCCATCTTTCTTACGTCGAAGGATTTTTCAGTTTCTCCATAGATCAATAAGGTACGGCAACGGGGATCGATGTCCAGAAAGTCACGGATGCGCGATCCATAAAAGCCGATCATGCTTTCGACGTCTGCTGATCCGCTGCACAGCCACGCGACTGTCGCTCCCACACTGAAGCCCACCAGATGGATTTCCTCATATTCCTTGCGCAATTGTAAAATGGTACCCTCTATGTTTTCAGCTGCTGATTCAAAGCCAATTTCTTCCATGAAATATTGGTACGCCCTTTTTTCTTGTTCATATGGAAAAGGGCCAGTTCCACCTAACAAGTCAGGAACGACCGCATCATATCCAAGGTCCGCAAACCGGGCGGCATAGCTTTTCATGTGCCCGTTAATGCCGTATATTTCGTGCAATAGCAGCACGAGGCGCTTAGAGCCTTGTCTGATTGCATACATTTTCACACGCCCTCTCCAAGGATACGGTCTTTTGAATCTATTTGATTCATAGGATAACTCCTGCAAAATGGCCGTTCAGCACTTCTTTTCCATGTTGATTTCTACATGTGAAGGACGCAGCAATAGTTGTCCGCTGGTTCTCTTGCTTTTCGTATTGTTCAATCTTCACTTCACACACTATTGTGTCTTCGGTGTATACAGGACGCAAAAAGACGAAATCCATCTGTCGGGCAAGTACGTTATGCTCCCCTCCCACTTTTGTCGGCAAGGTCGCCGTCAACAGGCCTTGCACAACCAATCTTCCTTTTTCATCGGGCGTCATGTGATGGATTCCTTCATCGCCCGAGACCTTCGTGAACAACTCGACTTCTTCGTTAGTGAATGTCCGTTCAAAAGAAATGATTTCTCCAACTCTTAAAGACAAAAGACTTCCTCCTCCAAGTTCAGTCCAAACGCCGTCATAGCAAGAAATGGGACTGCATTTCATTTTTTAAATAGATATAGAGTCGCTTATTTTATTGTGTGGTCCTTCTTTTAGTAACGCTGCTTTCTAATCCATCTTATTATATGGTACTCCTAAGAGCTGGAATAATTCAACGTTCTCTCTATGAAGATTTTCAGGTAAGTTTGGCATCAAGAATAAATAGAAGGATGTAGGTTTTATTTGGTTTTAATGCTTTTCAGATTCTAATTGACAACCGTTCTCATCTCATCTAGTATAAAAGATGCATTCAATTGAAAATGATTATCAATATCGATAATCCAGAAGGAGACATTCATGATGAAAAACGTAATATTGCCATTCCTGCTTATATTGTCGCTCGTGCTTGCCGGCTGTGGAAACGGTGAGGCGGCTCCGAAAGAAGCAGCAGCAGAAACAAATGAAACGATTACATACCAGTCCGAATCCGGGCCTGTCGAGGTTCCTGCAGACCCGCAGCGGATCATCGCACTAACTAACGGTCCGAATGTCTTGGCTTTGGATGGCCAGGTAGTCGGCATTGATGAATGGACGAATACCAACCCTCTTTTCGAAGAAAAGCTGGCTGGTGTAGAAGTTGTATCTGAAGACAACCTTGAAGCGATCATTGAATTGGACCCTGACTTGATCATCGCGGGTACACATATGAAGAACCTTGAGAAATTGAATGAAATAGCACCGACAGTCGCTTTCACATGGGGAAAGCTGGATTACTTGGACCAGCAGGTTGAAATCGGCAAATTATTGAACAAAGAAAAAGAAGCAACGGATTGGGTTGCAAGCTTTACGGAAAAAGCGGAAGCTACCGGTGAAGCGATCCGTGCAAAAATCGGCGAAGATGCCACTGTATCTGTCATCGAAAGCGGCAACAAGGAATTTTACGTGTTCGGCGATAATTACGCCCGCGGCACAGAAATCCTCTATCAGGCCATGGGCTTGAAAATGCCCGAAAAAGTGAAGGAATTGGCATTGGAAGCGGGCGTCTATACGTTCTCCGCTGAAACGCTTCCGGAATTTGCCGGGGACTATATCGTCTTCAGCAAAAACCCGGATGTAGATAACTCTTTCACGGAAACAGCTGTATGGAACAATATACCGGCCGTGGAAAAAGGGCAGGTCATCGAAATCAACACCAAGGCTTCCACATACAGCGATCCGATCACACTGGAACACTTACTTTCCGTTTTTGAAGAGTCGTTTCTAAAATAATGAAGTGATGAGCAAAGGACAAGCTGCCGCTTCAGGCTGCTTGTCCTTTTCATGTTAAGTATGAGATAAATTCCTTTTAAATAGTAAGCCGATATTCCGCAAAACTGCTTCGTAAAACCGTATGCTCCTGCGCGCTATGCGCTCGTCGCAAAGAGATGGCTCAAACTTCCTTAGAGCCATCTCTTTGCTGCGGGCGTCTCCGCCGTTTTGCTTCATATCTCAGATAGCAGTACGAAAACGGATATAGTTATCAGCTTTTTAAGAACGAAACCAGCACCGGCGCGTCCAAGGGCTAGGCGGAGCAATGAGACGGGTGTTCTTCCCGGCTCATTGGATGAGCCATGCCCATAGCGCCCGAAGCGGTGTATTTAGTTTTTTTATTAAGTGTATCTTTATAGTAGGTTTTTTGACATCCTGAGGACAACCTCCAGCGTCAATAAAGTTCGCTTTTGACGTAGACATTCTTCAGTTTATAGACGAGCAGAACCCCCAACACAGCACCTGTAGCACTTGATACCAGAAACGGCGGCATGAAGAAAAACGCGGCGCTTTCTGTGCCCATCAAAAATTTTGCATACGGTACAGCCACAAGCGAAGCAAGGATTCCCGTGCCGATGATTTCCCCTGCTGCGGCAAACCAGAGTTTCCCGGTACCCATATAGAACAAACCGGCCAGAAGAGCGCCGATCATTCCGCCGGGAAATGCCAGCAAGGAGCCGGTCCCGGTCAACACGCGGACCACCCCTGTCACGAAAGCGATGACGACCGCCGGAATGGGCCCGAAAAGGACCGCCGCCATCACGTTGATCGCATGCTGTACTGGATAAGCCCGGGCAATTCCGGCAGGAAACGATACAAATGCGGATCCTGCTACTGCAATCGCCACGAACATTGCCATCAGGACGAGCTTTTTCGTTTTCATATCATCTGCCCTCTTTCATATGAATCTCGCAGCCGGCCAATTTCTGCGGAAACGTCCCTCGCTTGGGCTATCGCTGATATAACGGCTATGCCGGCTGCACCCGCTTGCCAAACTTCGTTTGCGTTTTCCGATGTGATTCCGCCGATGCCAACGATTGGAACCTGGGGATATTTCCTGGTCACTTCTATGATTTTCCTGACTCCTGCCGGCTCTTTCGCATCATTTTTTGAAATCGTAGCGAATACCGGCCCCATGCCAAGATAATCAGCGCCGCCTGCAATAGCCTGTGCGGCTTCTTCCTCGGAATGGACCGATACTCCCAGCACTTTCTCTGCGCCGATCAGTGCGCGCACATCGCCGCAATGCATATCCTCTTGCCCGACATGGACGCCGTCCGCTCCGATTGCAAGCGCCAGTTCTACATCGTCGTTGATGATGAACGGCACGCCATACTGTGTGCAGAGAGCCTGGCATTCCCTGGCGAATTTCTCCAACGCTTCCCCCCGCAAAGCGGTCTCCCCTTTTTCACGCAGCTGAAAATGGGTAATCCCGGCTGCCAAAGCTTCATTAAGCAAAAAATGCGGCTCTTTTTCCTTTGCATTCGACGTACCCATGATGAAATAAATTGATGGTCTGCTAAACAAGCTGAACTTCCCCCTTTCCGCTGAAGTTTCTGAAGGCTGCGTGATTGGTCGGTCCATGGCCTGATCCAATATTCAAAGGATGGCCAAGTGCTGCTTGGACAAATTGCTTGGCAGTGAAAAGCGCTTCGTTCATTGGCGCGCCTTTTGCCATTTCAGCTGTCAGGGCTGCTGCGAATGTGCAGCCGGTGCCATGAGTCTGACGGGTGCTGATCCGGTTTGAGCGCAGCATTAGCGATGCGCCGCCGGTGTGGAGATAGAAGTCCTCGGTAAAGTCCGGATCGTTGCCATGGCCACCTTTGATGACGACCGACTCCGCTCCGTAATCCAGAATACGTTTTGCTGCCAGGAGCCGTGTTTCCGGATCCCGGATTTCAATGCCGCTCAACACTTCCGCCTCCGGGATGTTCGGTGTAATAACCGTGGCGAGAGGCAAAAGTTGGGCTTTCATCGCCTCCACCGCCTCTTCCTGCAAAAGTGCAGCCCCTCCTTTTGCAATCATGACCGGATCGACAATGACATACTTCCATCCATATCTCCGGATTCCTTTAGCCGTTTCCTCAATGATCGAGGCATCAAACAGCATGCCGGTTTTGACTGCTGCAATTTCAAAGTCGCTGCCCACCGCATCTATCTGCTGCCGGACTGTTCCCCTTTCCATCGGGAAAATGCCGCTGACGCCTTGGGTATTTTGAGCCGTTACCGCTGTAATGGCAGAAGTTCCAAACACACCGAGCTCCTGAAATGTTTTGATGTCCGCCTGAATCCCGGCGCCTCCGCCGGAATCAGAACCGGCAATCGTTAGCACTTCCTTAATCGCGCCCATACAACATCCCTCCCATTTTGCTTGCTTCATCTATGTCCTGCTGTTCCGTGCTTGCAAGAAGGTCCAAAAATCGGGCGCTGAAATTCCCCGGCCCCGGTGTTTCGGCAGCTGCGTTTTCGCCGGCAATGCCGTAATAACGGAGCGCTTCTGCGGCTATCGTCATGGGCGGACCTTCCACTGATGCAAGGAAAGCAGCTGCGACTGCGCTTAATAGGCACCCCATGCCCGTTATCTCCGCCATTTTCGGACTGCCATGGGGGATGTACTCCACGGTTTGGCCATCCGTCACGAGGTCCGTTTCGCCTGTTACCGCTACGGCCAATCGATAGCGGCGTGCCACTTCCATTGCCAAGGGTTCTATATCGGCATCGCCAGCTCCGGCATCCACACCCTTTGCCTGCCAATCGGCTCCGGCAATCGCAGCCAGCTCCCCGGCATTGCAGCGCAGCAACGTGATTTCCACATGTTGAAGCAATTGGTTTACTGCCGAAAGCCGGAAACGTGTCGCGCCTGCACCGACCGGATCCAGCACGACCGGTATCCCTTTCCGGTTCGCTGTTTTCCCCGATATCAGCATGCTGTCGAGGGAACGCTGTGAAAGTGTCCCGATATTCAGCGATAACGCATCTGCCAAAAGGGTCAGTTCTTCTGCCTCTTCCACTGCATCTCCCATGATCGGTGATGCACCTAATGCGAGCAGCCCGTTTGCCTGGAAATTTGCGGCGACCTGGTTGGTGATGCAATGGATGATCGGCTCCTTTGACTGTACCTCATTCAACATAAGCAGTCTCCTCTCCCACTTGCGGCGCAACTTCCCAGCTTTCCATCGTCCACGCCTGCTGCCAGAAATTCCATTCGTAATAGCTGCTCCGGCGGAACCGGTCTTTCAACTGTTTAAGCCGTTTTCCAGAAAGCCCTTCTGCCAACCGGTCCATGCGATCTTTCTGCTCATTGACCAGCTCGCCGAACCACTCGGAACCGTATGTGCCAATCCACCGGTCGTAGATGGGATGTCCAGGTGCGGCATCTTTCAAGCGCTCCCCGATTTCAAAATAAAGCCAATAGCATGGCAGAATGGCAGCCAGTACATCCGCCAAGTCGCCTTCAGCAGAACGGTACATATGCGAAACGTAGGCATAGGCACTCGGCGAAGGTTCGAACAACTCCCAATCGCTCTTTGTGACACCGAGTAAATCCATGAATGATTCGTGGAGCGCCATTTCTGCGGCACAGGTCTGTTCTGCATGATGCGCGAAGCTTCTCGTCGTCTCGAGGTCCGCCGCCTTAACCGCTCCGATTGCCTGTACTTTGGCAAAATGGGTTAAATAATAGGCGTCCTGCATGACGTAATACTTGAATACATCCAGCGGCAACGTGCCGTCCGCGATTCCTCTTACAAACGGATGCTCAAAACTTGCCTGCCATAATCCATCACATTCCAACCGTACCTCTTTGCAAAAAGCCATTTCTCCATCTCCTTTTTTGGGCAAATAAAATACCGCTTTCCAGTAAAGGAAAGCGGCGATTGTCAGCTGCACAAAAAAAGAGAGGAGCATCCATTCGCCCACTTCCCTCCGCTGGTATGATCCAGATCAGGTTCAAAGGGTCCGAGCGTTGCTCGTCTCAGCCGGTAACCGGCTCCCCTAGTGGATTGCGATATTCATGTTGTCGGCATCACTATACCATAGATAAAATAATAATTCAAAATTTCTTTTTATTTCAAGTTTCCGTCAGAGTCAGACAAGGCTGTTTTAGCGGATGCTCCATGGCTATACGCAAAAAAGCCGAAGACTGCGGGATTGTCCCAGTCTCCGGCCTCATCGGCATCGATTGGCACTCTAGAATTTATTGCCTTTGTCGCCGTGCCGCTCAAGCAACTCAGCAAACGACAAGTTCTTCTCGCGTTCTTTGCGTTCGAACAATTCCTTGGCGTGCTTTTCCTCAGCGCGCTGCTGCTCTTCTTTCAGCAGTTCCGCTTTCGTCGCCTGCAGTTTTGCAAGGATATCCTGCGGCAGATTGCTTTCGGTTTCCTGTTTTTTCTTGCTCATCGCTCTCTCTCCTTACGGGCGTTTTACGATCGTTGCCACGCCTTGGCCTCCGCCGATGCAAAGTGTTGCAAGTCCGGTTTTGACATCGCGTTTTTGCATTTCATGCAGAAGCGTGACGAAAACACGGGCGCCGCTTGCGCCGATCGGATGGCCAAGTGCGATTGCACCGCCATTAACGTTCAATATATCGTGATTGAATCCTAATTCACGGTCCACAGCGATTGATTGGGCTGCGAATGCTTCGTTGGCTTCGATCAATTCGATATCAGCCATCGCCATTCCCGCTTTGTTCAATACGTTCTTGACCGCTTGCACCGGACCGATGCCCATAACCGCCGGGTCTACGCCAGCGTGTCCGTTCGCGATGACGGTAGCAATCGGCGTCAAACCCAGTTCTTCGGCTTTCGCTTTGGACATCACGACAACAGCGGCCGCTCCGTCGTTGATTCCAGAAGCGTTGCCGGCCGTTACGCTGCCTTCTTTTTTAAATGCTGGGCGCAATTTGCCAAGTTTATCGGCAGTGGAATCGCGCTTTACGTATTCGTCCGTACTGAAGATCACCGGCTCGCCTTTGCGCTGCGGAATTTCAACTGGAACGATTTCATCATCAAAGCGGCCGGAATCGATTGCCGCTGCCGCGCGTGCCTGTGAACGCGCAGCAAATTCGTCCTGCTCTTCGCGGGTGATTTCATAGCGGTCGCAGAGGTTCTCTGCAGTGACGCCCATATGATAATTATTGAATGCACACATCAGGCCGTCCTGCAGCATGCTGTCGACCACAGTCTGGTCGCCCATGCGGTAGCCGGTCCGTGCTTTTGGCATCAAGTATGGCGCCAAGCTCATGTTCTCCATGCCGCCTGCCACGACGATATCAGCGTCTCCTGCAAAAATTGCCTGGAAAGCCAGGTGTACCGATTTCAAGCCGGAACCACAGAGTTTATTGATGGTCATTGCCGGAACGGTCTCCGGAAGCCCTGCTTCGATCGCTGACTGGCGGGCCGGGTTCTGCCCAAGCCCTGCCTGAAGCACATTCCCCATGATGACTTCAGATACCTGCTCAGGTTTGATCCCTGCGCGCTGGACAGCTTCTTTGATGACGATCGCCCCTAATTTTGTTGCAGGAACATCCTTGAGCGCTCCTCCGAAAGAACCGATTGCTGTACGGACAGCGCTTACAATTACGACTTCTTGTGACACAATGATTTCCCCCTTGTTTGGTTGTTTGCAAGTTGCTCTTTTCTCCTACTCCTGGATACAATGGTATTGGGAGGGATACTATGTTAAGTTTACCAAAGAATGCAACAATAATCGAGGTCGGCCCGCGGGACGGCCTTCAAAACGAAGGAAAAACCGTTTCCACGGAAGCGAAACTCGAATTCATCAAAGGGCTTCAAGCAGCAGGGGTGCAAGAAATGGAGCTGACGTCCTTTGTGTCGCCGAAGTGGGTGCCGCAAATGGCCGACGCCAAAGAAATCATGGCGAATGTCGAGAAAACCGGACGCCAGTTTGTCCTGACGCCAAATGAAAAAGGCATCAATGCCGCAATCGAATCCGGTGCGAAAGCTGTCGCAGTTTTTGTCGGCGTGTCCGATTCGTTCAACCAGAAAAACATCAACAAGACCACTAAGGAAAGCATGGATGCGCTCCAACCGCTCATCCTTCAATTAAAAGAAGACGGCATTTTCGTCCGCGCCTGCATTTCCACCGCGTTCTATTGCCCGTTCGAAGGTGCCATCAATCCGGAAGACACCTTGGCGCTTTGCCGTACTTTCGCCGGCTGGGGAGTCGACGAGTTGAGCGTCGCTGATACGATCGGCATGGCGACACCGCTTGAGAGTTATGAACTGTTCAAAAAATTAAAAGATGCATTTCCTGATATGCTGATGACCGCGCATTTTCATGACACACGAAAAATGGCGCTGGCCAATATCTTCGCGGCGCTCCAGGCAGGAGTCGACCGGTTTGACGCGTCCGCTGGCGGTTTGGGCGGCTGTCCGTTCGCACCGGGTGCCACCGGCAACGTCGCGACGGAAGACGTCGTCAACATGTTGCACCGCATGGACATCAGCACCGGAATCGACCTGGATCTTCTGTGCCAAGCTGTCGCGTCGATTGAACCCCATGTCTCAAACCCGGTTCAGACAGGCATGTACCGCCTTTATAAGAACCGAGGATAAGGAGGCTCTCCTTTGAAAAAACGCATTTTCCAAATTTCCGCTGTCGTTTCCAGCGCTTTTTCCCTTTTGGCTGCAGCGGTCGGCATTGCTGCCAGCAACCGGCTGATGTATGTGAAGAAAAAAGACGAAGCTTTGATTTTGGAGCGCGAAACATCCGCCAAACGGTATGACGAAGTCTGGTATGCCAACGTGAAAAAAAGCGAACAGTGGATCCGGTCGGAAAACGGCTATGACGTCAAGGCCATTTTCCTGGAACCGCATAATACAAGCCGTTATGTCGTCATTTGCCACGGAGTGACCGAAACGAAAGTCAATTCCTTTAAATATGCCCGCATGTTCGAGCACCTCGGCTTTAATTCGGTCGTTTACGACCATCGGCGCCACGGTGATTCCGGCGGCAATACGACCAGCTTCGGCCATTACGAGAAATGGGATCTGAAAGCGGTCATCGAAGCGCTCAAGCAGCATGTTGGCCCTGACTTGCGGTTCGGCATCCACGGCGAATCGATGGGGGCTGCTACGACGCTCTTGTATGCTGGCATGCGCGACGATGCCGATTTCTATATTTCCGACTGCGGCTATTCAGACATTTCGGAGCAGATCCGGCATGTCATGAAAACCACGACGCCGCTCAAAACGCCGATTGCGCTGAAACTGGCTCAAGTGTTCATGAAATGGCGGGACGGCTATGCGATGAAAACTGTATCGCCCCGGAATGCGCTCCCTTGGATCCGCAAACCGGTCCTGTTCATCCACAGCCTCGAAGACACATTTGTCCTTCCAAAAATGAGCATCGAGATGCATGACCTGAAAAAGGGGCCGAAAGCTTTGAAGCTGTTCGAAACCGGCGCGCATGCACAGTCCTATAATTTGTTCCCGGAAGAATACGAAGGAGCGGTGGCGGATTTCCTGAAAGAAAACGATTTGCTGCCACAGTAAGCGCCGCTGGCTGAATCCATTAATTAAGAAGGCGCCGGTCCTAATAGGACGGCGCCTTCTTTTTACAATTCACTTTTCAGCCTTTCCACTTCCTTCTCCAAATCAGCGATCCGTTTGTGAATCCGATAGAATATCGGTATGTAAGCAACCACAACCAGTATCATCCACCCCACAGCCCCAGCTCCTTTCCTAGAAGATCGAACCTGCCAAACTTTTACCATTACGTTTATATTCTTTTAAATTAGAGGAAATTCCTCCTCGCCGTTTAAGAACGACCATTTTAACTTTAATATTTTTATTATGTAAACAAATAGACAAAGAAAAAAAGCACTCATCATGAGCGCTTTTATTTTTTAGTTGGTGGTTTAGTTGATGCTTTATTCATTTGTGTCATCATTTGATTGATTTTCTTCTGAGACGGTTTTTGTCCCATTTGCATCATCATGATACGCAGCATATCTTCGTTGATCGGTGGATTGTCTTTCAAATACTTCATCATATATTGACGAGCGATGAAAAAGCCAAGCGCAACACCCGCGATTAAAGCCACGATAACGATTACGATCCAGATCCATGTAGCCATTCTTGTTACCCCCCTCGTGTTGCATAAATAAGTAGTGCACCACAATGGATTATACTATAAATTTCAGCATGTGACCATATGCACAAAATAATAAAAGGCGGAAGCTGTCTAGCGCTTCCGCCTCTTCTCAAATTATTGTTCGTTGATCAGATTCTTGACTCTCGCCACGACGTTCTCTGGCGTAAAGCCGAATTCTTGCATGATCCGTTCGCCTGGTGCGCTGGCGCCGAATCGGTCGATTGCCAAGATATCGCCTTCGTCGCCTGTGTAGCGTTCCCAGCCGAATGGAGAGCCCATTTCGATGGCCAAACGTTTTTTGACGGTCTTCGGAATGACCGATTGCTTGTATTCTTTATCCTGTTTTTCGAAGCGGTCCCATGACGGCATGGAAACGACCGACACGGAAATGCCTTCTTCCGCCAATTGTTTCTGGGCTGCAACTGCTAGACTCACTTCAGAACCGGTTGCCAAAAGGAGCGCTTGCGGGTTTTCAGCAGGCGAAACGACGTATGCGCCTTTTTCCACTCCGCTGTCAGCCAATTCGCCGCTCTGTTCAAGCACCGGCAAATCCTGGCGTGAAAGCACTAGCAAAGTCGGGTGAGACTTGGCAGTCAATGCCAATTTCCAAGCGGCTTTGGTTTCGTTGGCATCCGCTGGGCGTACAACGCTCAAATTCGGCATTGCGCGAAGCGAAGCCAAATGCTCAACCGGTTCGTGGGTCGGACCGTCTTCCCCGACAGCCACACTGTCATGTGTGAACACATATGTGACCGGAAGGCCCATCAATGCTGACAGACGGATAGCCGGGCGCACATAATCGCTGAAGACAAAGAATGTTCCCCCGAATACATGAAGGCCGCCATGAAGCGCCATACCATTTAACGCAGCACCCATTGCGAATTCACGCACACCGAACCAGATATTGCGTCCGGCCGGGTTTTCAGCGTCGAAATCGCCGCCGCCTTTGATGTTTGTTTTATTCGATCCTGCCAAATCAGCGCTGCCGCCGAAGAAAGAAGGAACCGCTTTGGCGATGGCATTGACCATATCGCCTGAAGAAGCGCGCGTCGCCTGTTTTTTGCCTACTTCATATTGCGGGAAGTCAGCATCAAAATCTGCTGGCAACTCGCCTTTGATCGCTTTTTGAAGCTGTTCTGCAAGTTCCGGATGTGCAGCTTGGTATTGATCGAACAATTCGTTCCAAGCTTTCTCGGCATTTCCGCCCAGCTCTTCTGTCGCTTGCTTGAACGTTTCATATACTTCGTCCGGCACATGGAAGTCCTGTTCGAATGTCCACTTGTAATATTCTTTCGCCAATTTCATTTCATCTTCGCCAAGCGGCGCGCCGTGGGCATCCGCTTTACCGGATTTGTTCGGTGCACCATAGCCGATGACCGTCTTGACTTCGATCAATGTCGGCTTGTCCGCAGACTGTTTCGCTTGCGCGATTTTTTCAGACAGATCGTCCAATTCATTGCCGTTATCAACGCGCAAATAATTCCAGCCGTAAGATTCAAAGCGCTTTTTGATGTCTTCAGAGAAACTCATCGAAAGGTCGCCATCCAATGAAATGTCATTGCTATCGTACAAGATGACCAATTTGTTCAATTGAAGATGGCCTGCAAGTGAAATGGCTTCCCCTGCAACGCCTTCCATCAAATCGCCGTCTCCGCAAAGTGCGAATGTGTGATGGTCGACCACATTCAAGTTCTCTTTATTGTAAGTAGCGGCTAAATGGCGTTCTGCCATTGCCATGCCGACAGCCATGCCGATCCCTTGTCCAAGAGGGCCTGTTGTCGCTTCAACACCCACTGTGTGGTGGTATTCAGGGTGGCCCGGAGTTTTGGAATCCCACTGGCGGAAGTTTTTGATTTCCTCCAATGATAAGCCATATCCGCTCAAATGAAGCAGGCTGTATAAAAGCATTGAACCATGTCCAGCTGAAAGCACGAAACGGTCGCGGTTGAACCAGTTCGGGTTCTTCGGATTGTGGTTCATATGTTTTGTCCACAAGGTATATGCCATAGGCGCTGCGCCCATCGGCAAGCCAGGATGTCCGGAATTCGCTTTCTCGATTGCATCGATTGAAAGCGTGCGAATCGTTGTTACTGCAAGTTGATCTGCGTGGTTTGACATAATAACATCCTCTCACTATCTTTTTTAATCCTATTCTAGTGTAGTCAACAATAGAAAAGAATACAACTAGAAAAGCGCCAGCTGGCTACTCAATCCGGAATGTGCCGGAAGAATGGCGCTAAACTTTGGCGCATCAAAAAAAGAGAATAAGCATTAATTCAAATACTTATTCTCCCGGATATTTTTGATTTTCTCCGGTGTCACATCTGTGCCTTCCGGATCGATCACTTTTACATTTTCAATCGTGCCGCGCATACTCGTGCGGAACGTCTGCAAGTATTCCTGCCGAAGCGCTGATTGCTCTTTGGCTTCTTCAATTGATAAACCGGCCGTTTTGGATTTGCGCGCCAGCTCGTTGATGCGTCTGATTTTTTCTGGAGATAACAAATAGAACCCCGCCTTTCTCTTTCATATCGTACAAAAGAAGCGGAATTTCTGCAATGATTTAGCCCTGTTTCATGCCTTGGAACTCTTTGTAGCGGCGATGGACTGTCGCTTTGCTGGCCTGGTAGCCGAAGCCTTGAAGAGTCACGGCGATTTCATGGAACGTCAACCCGTTCTCCTTCAGGCTGACAATCTGGTCGATCGGCAAATCCAGGCGCTCCCGCCCTTCCGGATTGCCTTTCCCTTTCAGGTTACGCTCAGGTTTGTAGCCGTTCTCCACTGCACGTTTCATGCCGCGCTTGATTTTGGCGTTATGTATTTTGCGTTGGTATTCTTCGACGATCGCCAAGATTTCCAACACCATATCGTCCATGTCATTGAGCGCAATCGGCCCTCCATCAGACAGTGTAAAAACTTCGACGCCGTACTTTTTCATGACATGCAGCAAGGCAATGCGGGCATGCCCGCGGCCAAGGCGGGTTTCATCCTGGATAAAAACCGCCGCAATTTTGTCCCGCTTGATGCTGTTGAGCATTTCCAACAGGCCTTCACGGTCCATTTCATAGCCGCTGTGCTGGTCTGAGAAGACCTGGTCGACCATATAGCCTTGTTCAAATGCGAATTTCAGCAGTTCTTCCTCCTGGCGTTCGAGCGAACTTTCCTGGGTGTCTTTCGTGGTGCTGACGCGGCAATAAACCAATGCAGTCTTCTTCATTCTGCATCACCTGCCAGCTTTATGGTTTCATCTGGGGCGAATTTCAGTTGTTCGCTGGGAATCTTGATCGACTGTCCTGCGACGATTTTCGGAGTGTGTAGATTATTCTCTTCCATGATAGCTTCTATCCACTCCTGATGCGGTGTATTGCCGCTGAATGATTCTGCCAGCGTCCACAGCGTGTCGCCTTCTTCAATCTGGACAAGGCTCATCTGTGGTTCCTGGTTCTTATGGGTGAAGACCGAGTAGAACGAAAATGAAAGGATAAGGGCAAATAATAGAGTTAGATAAGAATTTCTGCGGATGAATGTCATATAAAACGCCTCCTAAGAATGTGTGTTCGGAATATATGTTCTTACTTTAATGCGAACAAGTGTTTTTGTCAACAAATAAATTCGAACCTATGTTTGCATTTCATAGCCCAAGTTGGTATACTATGGGTAGAAAAACATACTGAACAACTAAAAAGAGGTGAAACTGTTGAAAAAAGTATCGAAGCGCCAAGAAGATATTTTAACTTTTATAAAAGACGAAGTCCGGGCTAAAGGCTATCCGCCATCCGTCCGCGAAATCGGGGAAGCAGTTGGCTTGGCATCAAGTTCGACTGTCCATGGCCATCTTGCCCGTCTCGAAAGCAAAGGCCTGATCCGACGGGATCCGACCAAACCGAGAGCTATCGAAATCATCTCTACAGATGAAGCGTTGATCGAAAAAAGCCCGGTTCTGCATGTACCTTTGATCGGTAAAGTAACAGCCGGTGTTCCGATTACAGCGATCGAAAATGTTGAAGAGTATTTCCCGCTTCCCCAGTCCTACGGTACAGAAGACGACCATATTTTCATGCTCGAAATCATGGGTGAAAGTATGATCGAAGCCGGGATTTTCAACGGTGACTACGTTGTGGTGAAACAACAGCAGACTGCGAACAATGGAGATATCGTCGTGGCCATGACGGCAGAAGATGAAGCGACAGTAAAACGCTTTTTCCGCGAAAACAATTATTTCCGCCTGCAGCCTGAAAACTCATCAATGGACCCGATCATCGTTGACCAGGTCACCATCCTGGGCAAAGTGGTAGGCGTTTACCGCCAATTGCATTAATAGCTCGAACAAATAGGAAAACGCTGAGAACAAGCTTCTCAGCGTTTTTTGTTTTCTCTATTCTTTCACCCCTGAAAAAATCAGCATCAGCGGAATGCGCTGCCGCCGGTTAAACTCTTGTTCACTGCTAAAATTGGCACGGACCGGCATGCCTTCCCGCAATGCCGCTACGTTGAATCCGGCTCCCATCAATGCAGTGAAGTAGCTTTCAGTGGTCCGGTGGTGCTTGATGACGGTTTTGTTGATCCAAGGCTCCCGGCGCTCCCCTTCGATGAAATAATCATCGACCCGCCAATCGCCGCGCCTGTCTCCCAGTTCTTTGCTTCCGAACGAGGATGTCGTCAATGGATGCTGGACGGTGAAAACGAATTTCCCGCCCGGCTTCAATGCTTTGTGAATTTCCTGGAATAATGCATTGATATCGGCTATGTAATGGATGACAAAGCGTGAAGCCACTATGTCATAAGCAGCTTCCGGATAAGGGAAGGATGCGATGTCCCTGTGAAAAATCTGGCTGTTGGTTCCTGCCAGGATTGCTTCCGCCTTCTGCTTCATTTGAACTGAAGCTTCAATGCCGGTATAGGATCTTGCACCTCCTCCGAGCAGCTCCCTTCCAAAATAGCCGTCTCCGCAGCCGAGGTCAAGGATTTCCGCACCCGCGAAGTCCCCGAGCAACTCCAAAAAGATCGGCCTTTCGATGGCGTTGTTCGGGCTTTCGTTCCGGTTCCGCCTTGACAGGTATGCCGCTAAAAAATCTTCTTCCTCATAAACGCTCGAACCCCTGTATTCCATTTTTATACCGCCCCTTTTTTATCGATTTCTCTCATTCCTCAAAAAAAAGCATCCACAAGTTGCGGATGCAGCCTATCGCAGTTGATAGACGGTGATGTATTTGATTTGGCTGATGGTGATTCGGTAAATCGTATCATTTTGATCATCTGTAATTTCATAGGTGCCGTGTGTCGGAATATTGGCCAGTGCCGCTTCTTTGCTTTCCGCTTGGGCAGTCAGTATAACCGTATTGCCTTGGTCGAAGAAAAATTCAATCTGAAATGTTTTCATTCGCGGGCCTCCTCAAATTCAGCGTATTAGCTTCCTCCTTCATCATACCCGAAATTTATTCATTTTTGTAAAGTTCTTTATAGGCAATCACTTTTAAAGCCAGCATTTCCTCCTCGGACAGTTCGCCTTCAAGCTTGGCGATGGCTTCCTGCTGGGAGATGGTGCCGTTCTGAACGCCTTGCTGAAGGGACTGCAATTCGCCGATGCCCACTTTCTGGATCAGCACGCGCGTCGCTTCGCCTTTTGTCTGGAACGGCAGCTGGCTTTCATCGGCAGATTTCGCTTCTTCGATATAGCCTTTCAGTTCCGGGTCGTTCTCGACGTACGTTTTGATGCTGTCCATCTGGCCCGTCGCTTCCAGTTCAGCTGTCGCATCCTCCACAACTTTTTCCGATGCAATATTGGTGCCGGCGTAATAGATGGCAATAGCTCCGGCAGCGATAATGACCAATAGGACGATGATGTATTTCAAAAACTTCATGAATGGTGCCTCCTCTGCTTTGTCTAGAATACAGGACGTTTCCAGCCGTTAAAAGTTACTTCCGCCATAAGCATGGGCAAAACCCCGGATACGGACTCATATGAGCCGAATCCGGGGTTCCGGTTTTCTGAAGAGCTTATTAAGTTTTGTCTTCCAATTTTTTCTGTTCCGTTATCCACCAGTCGATATGCTTCAAATCAAAAAAGATCGTATCAGCATAGGACCGGCTATGCGGAATAGTCCGCTTTGCAATGCAGTCATTAATATGTTCTTCAGTCATCGGGTAGTCCACTGATTGAAAATACTTCAGCAGATCTCTTACCCCTTGAACCTTTTTCATTTTAATCACCCCCACAAAATCTTCTTTTCAACAAATGCAAAAAGAAAATTCAGTACCGGTTATTAAAACTCAATGGTTCTCTAAATTATACCCGGCTCTTCTCTTTGTAAAACCTGTTTTCGCCGAAAAAAAGCCTGGCCGCATGGGCCAGGACCATTTCTCTTCTTAATACATTTTCAGGTATTGCTCGCGCTCCCATGGGTGCACGGCAATGCGGAACATATCCCACTCGATTTCTTTCGCTTCGACAAAGTTGTTCAAGATATGTGATCCAAGAGCACCTTTCATCACTTCATCTCCCTGAAGCTCTTGAAGGGCTGCATACAGTGTCGGCGGAAGGTCTTCGATGCCGACAGCTTCGCGCTCTTTTCTGTTCATCGCATAGATGTTGCGGTCAACTGCTTTTGGCGGCGTCATCTTGTTCTTGATGCCGTCAAGGCCGGCTGCCAATAGGACGGCCATTGCCAAATACGGGTTGGCTGCTGGGTCGACCGAGCGCACTTCGACACGCGTCGACAAGCCGCGGGATGCCGGAACCCGGATCAACGGGCTGCGGTTCTGTCCTGACCAAGCTACATAGCAAGGCGCTTCATAGCCAGGGACCAGGCGTTTGTAAGAGTTGACAGTCGGATTTGTAATTGCAGTAAAGCCTTGGGCATGTGCCAGGATCCCGGCAAGGAATTGATAAGCTGTTTCGCTCAGTTTCATTTCGCCGTCTTCATCAAGGAAAGCATTTTCATTGCCTTTGAACAAGGATACGTTCATGTGCATCCCGGATCCGCTGACACCGAACAATGGCTTTGGCATGAATGTCGCATGCAATCCGTGCTTGCGCGCAATCGTCTTGACGACCAATTTGAACGTCTGGATATCATCGCACGCCTTTAGCGCAGCTGCATACTTGAAGTCGATTTCGTGTTGGCCGGGAGCCACTTCGTGGTGGGAAGCTTCGATTTCAAAGCCCATCTCCTCCAGTTCAAGCACGATGTCGCGGCGGCAGTTTTCGCCAAGATCCATCGGTGCAAGGTCGAAGTAGCCGCCATTGTCATTCAATTCAAGTGACGGTTCGCCGCGCTCGTCCAGTTTGAACAGGAAGAATTCCGGCTCCGGCCCAAGGTTGAAATGGGTGAATCCAAGTTCTTCCATCTCTTTCAAAACGCGTTTCAAGTTATTGCGCGGATCTCCTTCAAACGGAGTGCCATCCGCACGGTATATGTCGCAGATCAAACGTGCCACTTTCCCTTTGCCTGTGATCCATGGGAAGACGACCCATGTATCAAGGTCAGGGAATAAGTACATATCCGATTCTTCGATGCGGACAAATCCATCAATTGAAGATCCGTCGAACATCATTTTGTTGTCGAGTGCTTTGTCCAATTGGGAAGTCGGTATTTCAACGTTTTTGATAATGCCGAGAATATCCGTAAATTGCAGGCGGATAAAGTTCACTTCTTCTTCTTTTACCAGTCGTTTAATATCTTCTTTTGAATACTTGCCCATGTTCGCTTCACTCTCCTATGTTTGTTTATGTAACCCGTCTCAATGGAAGAAACGGGATAAATCCCCTTGCCTGTGGACGCCTTGGCCGAATGATTTTGTGTTCAGGATTTCTTCCCGCAATATCCGGCGCAATTCCGCGTCGCTGATTGTGGCTGGAACTGCAGCTTCATTTTTTGGCTGTGAACGCATCGCATAGATTTTCTTGATGCCCGCCATGTTTAGCCCTTGGTCCAAAAAATCTTTGATTTCCAAAAGGACATCGACGTCGTTCAAAGAGAACATCCGCTTGTTTCCTTCCGTCCGGGCAGGGCTGATCAACTCGTGCTCTTCATAATAACGGATTTGGCGCGCTGTCAGTTCCGTCAGCTGCATTACAATGCTGATCGGCAACAGCGGCATTGTCCGGCGAACGCGGTTTGTCATGTTTTTCACCCTTTTCACTGATTACTACTCTCTTAGTATATTTCATGTCAGGAATCTTGTCAAATACATGTTAGAAAAAATGACATGAAAAAATTCCGCACTTTAGATGCGGAATTTATTTATAGTAGATTATGCTTCCGAAGCGCCTCGAGCGAGTTCATCACAGCAAGCTTGACGTGTTCATATGTCAGCCCGCCTTGGACAAAAGCGGTATAGGGCGGCCGGATCGGCCCGTCCGCCGTCAATTCGATGCTTGACCCTTGGACAAATGTGCCGGCTGCCATGATGACATCGTCTTCATACCCTGGCATATAAGCAGGTTCCGGTTTGAACTGCGCATTTACCGGAGAACTCGCTTGGATCGACTGGCAGAAAGCGATCATTTGTTCAGGTGTCCGGAAAGAAACGGATTGAATCAGATCGGTCCGCGGATCGCTCCAATGCGGTGTGGTTTCCATGCCGGCTGAACCAAGCAGAGCGGAAGTGAAAATGGCTCCTTTCAATGCTTGGGAAACGATATGGGGTGCCATGAAAAATCCCTGGTACATATCGGGAAGGGCGTTCAGGGAAGCGCCGGCCTCTCCCCCAATACCCGGTGACGTCATCCGGTAAGCGCATTTTTCCACTAAATCTTTGCGGCCCGCAATATATCCGCCGATTTTGGCCATGCCGCCGCCTGGATTCTTGATCAGCGAGCCGGCAATCAAATCCGCTCCCGCTTCGATCGGTTCCTGTTCTTCAACAAATTCGCCGTAGCAATTATCGACAAATACGATGGCCTCCGGCTTGATCGTACGAATTTTCTCGATCATCGATTGGATTTCCGAAACTGTGAAAGAAGGCCGGGTGTCATATCCGCGCGAGCGTTGGATCGCGATCACTTTCGTCCGTTCGCCGATTGCATTTTCCGCAAGTTCCCAATCGATCCCTTGGTCCTCTGTCAACGGGATGTGGCGGTAGCTGATGCCGAAATCCTTTAAGGAGCCTGTGTCTTTTTCGCCGCCTGACACGATGGATTCCAAGGTATCATAAGGTTTTCCGCTCAAGTAAAGAAGTTCATCACCCGGGCGGAGCACTCCGAACAGCGAAATGGTGATGGCATGCGTCCCCGAAATGATCTGGGGGCGGACCAAAGCCGCTTCCGCTTTGAAAACATCGGCATAGACCCGCTCCAATGTATCACGGCCTTCGTCGTCATAGCCATACCCGGTCGACGGATTAAAGTGATGGTCGCTGACTTTCTGGGCATGGAAAGCGTGGAGCACTTTTTTCTGGTTGTTGAATGCAATTTCATCCGCTTTTTGCAGTTCTGTTTGAATCAAAGCTTCTATTTCTTTCATTAAAGTATGCATGGTATTCTCCATTCTGCTAGTTTCACTTTCCTATTATGCAGCTAAACTTGAAATTGCGTCAAACTCTGCTACAATTCATAGAGTTGAAGATTTTGGGAGGCAGTACGATATGGCTTGGGAAGTATTGAGCGCCATCGGGACAATTGCGTTTGCGGTGTCCGGCGCTATTATCGCAATGGAAGAAGAATACGACATTTTCGGGGTCTATCTGCTGGGGATCGTCACAGCATTTGGCGGAGGCGCAATCCGGAACCTGCTGATTGGCGTGCCGATTTCCGCGCTTTGGGAACAGGAAGTACTTTTTCAGCTGGCATTGTTTTCAATGACGCTGGTGTTTTTGTTTCCAAACCGGCTGCTGGTCCATTGGAACCGGTGGGGCAATTTCTTTGATGCCATCGGCTTGTCCGCTTTTGCGGTCCAGGGAGCGCTGTATGCTGTTGATCTGGGCCTTCCTGTCTACGCAGTCGTCGTTGCCGCCGTCCTGACCGGCTCAGGCGGAGGAATTGTCCGGGATTTGCTGGCAGGCCGCAAACCGCTCGTGCTGAAAGCGGAAATTTATGCTGTCTGGGCAGCTATGGCAGGAATCCTCATCAGTTTCGGCCTGGCAAGGAGCGATTTCTGGCTGTATGCCTTGTTCATCGCCATAACAGCGCTGCGCATTCTTTCGTTCACTTATAAATGGAGGCTTCCGACACGGAAGATTCTCACCCGTTAAAAAACCGTACCAGCGGCTATCCGCTGGTACGGTTTCTTTTTATGCGATGGTTTCCCCGTCCCAGTTCAGCATGCCGCCTTCCACGTTGACGGCTTCAATCCCGTGGGACTCCAGAAATTCACATGCCCGTTCACTCCGTCTGCCTGAACGGCATATCACATGCACGGGCCGGCTCCCGTCTATTTCTTCGATGCGTTCCGGCAAAGTTCCCAGTGCAATATGCTTTGCATCCGGCACCATGCCAGCCGCCACTTCGTCGTCTTCCCGGACGTCAATCACCTGAAGCGGCTGGCCCGCTTCCAATTTTTCCTGCAATTCGGTTGTCGTAATAGTTTTCATCTTGATCGCCTCCTCAAGTCATCTGCTTTTAATCATAAGGAAATTCACCTGCGCCTGCAAATGAAAAGGCCAGCCTGTAACCGGCCGGCCTCTTCTGTCACTCCTGATGTTCAATGGCTACTGCCTTTGCCGGTGAAAACGTGGAGATGGCATGCTTGTAGATCAACTGCTGCTTTCCGTCCGACTCAACAAGAACCGTAAAATTATCGTATGATTTAATAGTTCCTTTCAATTGGAACCCGTTGAGCAAAAACACGGTTACAAAAATATTATTTTTTCGCAGTTGGTTCAAATAAACATCCTGAATATTTACTGGCTTCATGGAAATCCCCCTCATAACCCCTAGTCTGTAATTTTCCGTTCAAAGTATTCAATTCGACGGTCGCGGTCGTTCTCCTGCATGACTTCCTGAATTTGCCGAATGTTTTTTTCCAAATCCTGAAGTGCATCAATCCAGAAAATCGGCAGTTTGTTCTTAAAATACGTAAATTGCCGTTTCGCGTATTTGCGCGAGTTCTGTTTCAACTGCGTGACCGCTTCTTCCAAAGGCAGTTTGCCGTCAAGATAGGCATAGATTTCCTTGTAGCCGATCGCTTGGATGGACTGCACATCCCGGATGCCTCGGGAACGGAGTGCATTGACCTCTTCTAGCAGGCCCCGTGCGAGCATGTCATCCACGCGGGCATTGATGCGCTCATAAAGCACATCCCGGCTGATATCAAGGCCGATGATCAATTCATTATACATTGGGGAAAGCGCCATCGTCCGCTCCCCTTTCGGCTGGCCGCTCCGCGCGATTTCGATAGCCCGGAGGACTCGCCGGGTATTGTTCGGATGGATCTGGGATTCCGGGTCCAATTCGAGCAGCTTCCGGTGCATGTGGGCAGGCCCGAACCGTTCGAGTTCGGCATGCAATTCCCCGCGCAGCTTCTCATCAAACGGCTCTTCAGCGAACCGGTAATCGAAAAGGACCGCCTGGACATACAGCCCGGACCCGCCGACAATAATCGGGAGCTTCCCGCGTGAACGGATCTCTGAAATCTTTCCGCGCACCAATTGCTGATACTCTGCTACCGAAAACGACTCTTCGGGATTCTTGATGTCGAGCAAGTGATGCGGAACCCCCTGCATTTCATCCGGTTCGATTTTCGCCGTTCCGATCGACATGCTGCGGTAAACCTGCATCGAGTCGCCGTTGATGATTTCGCCGTCCAGCCGTTTGGCCAGTTCGATGCTGAGGGCAGTCTTGCCCGATGCCGTCGGGCCGACGATTGCGATGACATCAATCATTGCTCAGCATCCATTCCGCAATGGTCTCGAAATGGGCGTCCTTGCCGATTTCATGCAGCAGTTCATGCCGCCCGCCTTCAGCCAAATAAACCTTGACATCCAGCCCGGCCGCCCGGTATTGTTCGGCCGCCCCGAAAATACCCTTGCCGTTCCCGCCAACCGGATCTTCCGAGCCGCTGATCAACAACAAGGGAAGGCCACTCCGGATTTTTGAAACCTCTGCCGGTTTATGGATCAGATCGATGCCGCTGAAAAGGTCCACGTAAAACTGATTGGTCGAAGGCGTGCCGCTCATCGGATCTGCCTCGTACTTCGCCACTTCCGATGCATCGCGGCTCAGCCATGCAAAAGCCGATTCCTCGCCTTTGAATTGCTTCATGAAACTTCCGAATGTCAGCTTTCCGAGCACTGGGCTAATCTCGGTCTTGCCCTTCAGGCGCGCAGCCGACACCGCCAAAGCGAGGCCGGCTTTCCCCGCAATCCCGGGATTGCCGCCGCTCCCGGACAGCACGGCGCGGCTGACTTCTTCGCTGTACAATTGGATATAACGCCTTGCCACGAACGAACCCATACTGTGGCCGAAAAGGATGAGGGGCAAATCGCCAGCGTCCGGCCGGAGCTCTTCAACAGTCTCCCTGACATCTGCCACGATCCGGCTGAATCCTTCTTCCTCCGCAAAATAGCCTTGGACGCCGTTCCGTTCCGCGGTTTTTCCATGGCCGCGCTGGTCATGTCCGGAGACGGAAAAACCTTTGCCTGCCAGAAAATGCGCAAATTCTTCATATCGGCCGATATGCTCCGCCATCCCGTGGATAAGATGGACGTGTCCGATCGGCGCTTCGGGTTCATAGAGTTCAAAATAGACATCATGCCCATCCGACATGTTCAAAAAACTTTTGGTGACTTTCATTGAAGCACACCCTTTCCAAAACGGGTCGCCTGTTTGATATGCCCGATCAATTCATTTTTATAATGCCCTTTTTGTGCTTCGGTATAGCCGAGCTCGTCCGACATGAAATCGAGGACAGCGACCATGTATTTCAGCACATCATCGATATGGAAATACAAATCCCCAGTGCGCCGGACAAAGAAATCCGACGGCGTCAAAGTCATTTCCTCCTCGATGGCAAAGCGGACAATTGCAGCAAGCTCTTTTGGCAGCCCGTAAGGGTTCTCTTCCTGCATCGCTTGATAGATGCCGAACACTTTGCCTGCATTCGTTCCGAAAAACTGGGCGATCATTCTCCCGTCTTCTGCCGACAAGCCGAATTGCTCCGCCGACAGGGCCGTTTGATGGACGAATCTCGCAAAATTTTTCGATCCTCCGAAATCCCCGCCAGACAATGGCAGCTGCTTCGTGGAACCTTCCCGGTACTCCTTGCCGGTTTCTTTGCGCAGGCGCTTCGCTACTTTATCGACGATTGTTTCCGCCATTTTGCGGTAGCCGGTCAATTTGCCCCCTGCAATGGAAATCAACCCATTCGACGATTCCCAGATTTCATCTCTGCGCGAAATCTCCGAAGGGTCTTTGCCTTCTTCGAAAATGAGCGGGCGGACGCCCGCCCATGTCGACTCGATATCCGAAGGCGCCAAACGGACCGACGGGAACATATGGGCAACCGCTTGGATCAAATAATCGACATCCGCTTTCGTGACTTCCGGCTCCACCGGATCTGCTTCATAAAAAGTATCGGTGGTGCCGACGTATACTTTGGTGTCGCGCGGAATGGCAAAGATCATCCGCTTGTCGGGCGTATCGAAATACACGGCTTGGCGCAGCGGAAATGCTTTTTGGCTGACGACAATATGGGAGCCTTTTGTCAGGCGAAGCTGCTTGCCTGCTTCTTTTGCGTCCCTCCCCCGCACTTCATCGACCCACGGGCCGGCTGCATTGACGACAATTTTTGCATCGATCTGGAATGTGCCGCCTCTGACCGCGTCAAATGCATGCACACCGGCCACTTTTTTATTGCGGTAATGGAAGCCCGTTGCTTTTGTGTAATTCAGGCAGACGGCCCCCAACTCCGCTGCTTTTTTCAACGCCTCAAGGGTCAGCCGGGCATCGTCTGTCCGGTATTCCACATAGAAGCCGCCTCCAAGCAGCCCTTCTTTCAGCAAAAGCGGTTCTTTTTGCAAGGCTTCTTCCGGTTTGAGCATCGTCCGGCGCTCCTCTTTTTTGACTCCGGCCAAAAAATCATAAGCGCGCAGGCCGAGCGATGTGGAAAACGGCCCGAACGTGCCTCCTTTATGGAAAGGCAATAGCATGCCCTGCGGCTCTGTGACGTGGGCGGCGTTCTCGTAAACGATTTCCCGCTCGCGGCCGACTTCCGCCACCAGCTTCACTTCGAATTGCTTCAAATACCGCAGGCCACCGTGCACCAGTTTGGTCGACCGGCTGGACGTGCCTGCTGCAAAATCCTGCATTTCGATTAGCGCCACACTCATGCCGCGTGAAGCGGCATCAAGCGCAATGCCTGCGCCTGTAATGCCGCCTCCGATCACCAGGACATCAAATTCGTAATTGGACAGTGTTTCAATTTGCTGCGTTCGCTGTTTCGCTGAAAACATTCCGGTTCCCCCTCTTCCAAAATCCGGTTCCACGACATTCAAGGTTGAGAAACCGCTCTTCTCACATTACCCGTTTAAACATTTTTTCAACATCATAGGTTTTGAAATGGATGATGACCGGACGCCCGTGCGGACAAGTAAACGGCTGTTCCGCCGCTTTCAGATCTGCGAGCAGCCGCTCCATTTCATGCTTCTGCAAGTAATGGTTCGCTTTGATGGACCGTTTGCAGCTCATCATGATGGCTGCTTCTTCTCTGATTTTCTTGACATCGACTTTCCGCTCATCGAGTACTTGTTCGATCAGTTCCTCAATGATTTCCTGTTCAAACCCTTTCGGAAACCATGTCGGGTGTTCGCGCACGATGAAGGAGGTGTCTCCGAATTCCTCCAGGAACACGCCGCTTTCACTGAGCACTTCCAACGCATCCTTCAAGCGGAGCGCTTCATCACGGCTGTAATGGAACGTCAGCGGAAGCAGCAGCGCCTGGCGCTCGCCTGCGTCGATGTCGCCCACTTTTTCACGGAAAAACTCATATTTGATGCGCTCCTGCGCCGCATGCTGGTCAACGAGGTAGAACCCGTCCGAGCTTTGGGCGACAATATATGTGCCATGGATTTGTCCGACCACTTCCAGCTCGGGAAATTGCGGGCCGGCATCTTCGAATTGATCCATTTCCTGCCCGCTCTCTTCTCTAGACAGCGCTTCTTCCGGCTGAACACTGTCAGCCGGAAGCTCTATATCTGCCGAGGACTGCCGCAATCCACTTGACGGCTGGCGAGTATCTTCCGGAAAATCGGTCGGGATGCCGGGCAGTGCCGTCTCCGGCTGCTGCTGCAACTGCGGCTTGGGTGCACTTGCTGTTTCGCCAGCCGGCGGCTCCTGCACGGTATAGGACGATTTCCACAAATCGAGCTGCCGTGTCGGTGCGCTTTTCTGCGCTTTGGGCTGTTCAATAACCGGCGCCCTTACAACCGAACTGATCGTCTTTCGGATTGTCGAATGGATAAGCTCCATCAATTCCTTTTCTTTGCTCAGTCGGATCTGCTGTTTTGCCGGATGGACATTGACGTCGGTCAAATAAGGGTCGCCTTCGATATTCAAAATCACGATCGGCTGGCGTTCCAAAGGCAAAAAGGTATGGTATGCCTTATGGACTGTATTGGCGATTGCATAATGCTTCACCCAGCGGCCGTTGACGAACAGCGAAATGTAGTTTTTATTGGCACGGGTGATTTCCGGGAGCGAAGCGAAGCCGGACACTTTATAATCGTTCGATTCGCTTTCGAACGGAATCATTTTCTTGGCGATTGAGACGCCGTAGATGTCGGAAATGACCCGCTTGATCTCTCCGCTGCCTGACGTCTGCAAGACCGCCTTTCCGTCGTGGACCAATCGGAAAGCGATGCCCGGATAGCTGAGCGCGAGCCGGTTCATCAAATCGATGGTATGGCCGAGCTCCGTCTGCAGCGTCTTCAAGTATTTGAGCCGCGCAGGCGTATTGAAGAATAATTGGTCGATTTTAATGTCTGTCCCTTTGCGGAGCGAACCTGCACGGTGCTCAATCAGCCGGCCGCCTTCCATCTGGACGAACGTGCCGGTTTTCCCATCTGAGGTATGGAGCGTCACTTTCGAGACCGATGCAATACTCGCCAGCGCTTCTCCCCGGAATCCGAGCGTCCGGATGCGGAACAGATCGTGTTCATTGGCGATTTTGCTGGTGGCATGGCGCGAGAATGCCATGAGGGCATCATCAGTATCCATGCCGGCGCCGTTGTCGACAATCTGGATGGAGGTCAGCCCCGCTTCCAACAGCAGCACTTCAATTGCCGTACCGCCGGCATCGATGGCGTTCTCCACCAATTCCTTGACGACGGATGCCGGGCGTTCTACCACTTCCCCGGCAGCTATTTTATTGGATAGCGGTTCGTCCATCAAACGGATCAATCCCATACTGTCACCCCTTTTTGCTTAGCTTCTCTTGCAGGTCATTGAGCAGCTGCAGCGACTGCAGCGGCGTCATCGCCGCGATGTTCGCGTCATTGATGGCCTGCAGCACTTCTTCGCTTTCAGTGTCGCGGTCGTCAAAGAAGCTCAATTGTTCGACCTGGCTGACGTGCTTTTTATTTTCCGCTTCAAAACTCGCAAGCAGCTCCCTTGCGCGCACAAGGATCGGCTGCGGCAATTCGGCCAGTTCCGCAACGTGGATGCCGTAGCTTTTGTCAGCCGGACCTTTCTTGACTTTATGCAAGAAGACCACTTTCCCGGACTGTTCCATGGCGGCGACATGGACATTGCTCAGTTTGTCGAGCGACTGGTCGAGTGCCGTCAATTCATGGTAATGGGTCGAGAACAAGGTATTCGCCCCGATGTGCTCGTGGATGTATTCAATCATCGACTGCGCGAGCGCCATGCCGTCGTAAGTCGATGTGCCGCGCCCGATTTCGTCAAACAGCAGAAGGCTGCGTTCTGTTGCATGCGTAATGGCATACTGCGATTCGAGCATTTCCACCATGAACGTGCTCTGGCCGGATACCAGATCATCCGCAGCGCCGATGCGCGTGAAGATCTGGTCGACAATCGGCAGATTCGCGGATTCCGCCGGCACGTACGAGCCGATTTGCGCCAGCACAATCGTCAAAGCGACTTGGCGCATATAGGTACTTTTACCGGACATGTTCGGACCTGTGATGAGCAGCATGTTCTGGTTGTCGGTCAACACACAGTCGTTCGGCACATAATGCTGCTTGTTCAGCATTTTTTCCACGACCGGGTGGCGGCCTTCGATAATGGAAATTTCCCGGGAGTCATTGAAAGCCGGTTTTACAAAGCGATATTTCTCCGCCACATTGGCAAAACTCATATAGACGTCGAGTTCACTGAGCGTTGACGCCAGCTGCTGGATACGGCCAATGTACTGCTTCACTTCTTCGCGGATTTTTACGAACAATTCGTATTCCAATGTCAGGCTTTCTTCTTCCGCTGTCAGAATCAGCGTTTCTTTTTCTTTCAGCTCCGGCGTGATATAGCGCTCCGCATTGGCAAGCGTCTGCTTGCGCTCATAGCGTTCCAAGTCGGCCAAATGCATATTCGCTTTGGAAATTTCGATATAATAGCCGAAAATGCGGTTATAGCCGATTTTCAATGATTTGATGCCTGTCCGCTGGCGCTCTTCCTGCTCGAGCTGCGCAATCCAGTCTTTGCCGTTCCGTGAGGCATACCGGTATTCATCCAGTTGTGCATGGAAGCCGTCGCGGATGACGCCGCCTTCTTTCGAAGACAGCGGCGGATTGTCGCTGATTGCTGTGAGCAATTCACATACTTCGCCGCAACGATCGAGCTTGTCGCTGAAATTCGCGAGGGTGCCATGCCCCGAATTGGCCAATTCTGAAATGATCGCCGGCACTTTTTCAAGCGAGCTTCGGAGCTGGGCCAAATCGCGCCCGCTGGCGCTGCCAAAAGCGACCCGTCCGCTGAGGCGCTCCAAGTCGTACACTTCTTTTAACAGCTCTTGAAGCTCGACCCGGACAAAGTATTGGGTGATGAGGGATTCGACAAGTTGCTGCCGCTTTTCGATCAAATGGCGGTTTGCCAAAGGCTGGTGCAGCCATTGCTTCAGTTTCCGGCTGCCCATAGCTGTCACAGTCTCGTCCAACAGCCATAGGAGCGTGCCTTTTGTCTCGCCGCCGCGGATCGACTGCAGCAGTTCCAGGTTGCGCTTCGAGTGGAAATCAATCGACAGCAGTTGTCCGTTTTCATTGAACGTGAACGTCTGGATATGGTCGAGCGACTGCTTTTGCGTCCGGGAAATATAAGTCAGCAGGCGCCGGATGCTGAGTTTGAGATCATCCGGGCATTCAGCCATCAACCGTTCATCCGCCGTGTAGACAAAGTCCATCGGCTCAATCGACAGCACCAGATCCTGCGATTCTTCGTTCAGCAATAAAAACAATTGCTCGGAGACCACCAGTTCTTTAATGTTCAACGACTGCAATTCCTGTAGCAGCGCGTTTTCTGTTCCTGCTATGTATGTGGCGCTCGCTTCTCCGGTGCTGATGTCGACATACGACAAAGCAAAGCCATCGATCATCTGTTCAGCCGCCGCCAAGAACATATTCGATTTGGAATCGATGCTTTTGCCCTCGGTGTGCGTGCCCGGAGTAATCAAGCGCACGACTTCCCGCTTGACCATGCCTTTCGTAGTTTTCGGGTCTTCAACTTGTTCACAAAGCGCCACTTTATGGCCTTTGGAAATCAATTGATCGATATAGTTTTGCGCCGCGTGATGCGGAACGCCGCACATTGGAATTCGGTCGTCGCCGGTGCCGCCGCGGCTCGTTAATGTGATTTCGAGGATCTGCGATGCTTTCAGCGCATCATCAAAGAACATCTCGTAGAAATCGCCCAAACGGAAAAACAGGAATGCGTCCTGGTAGTCGGATTTCACTTGTAAATATTGTTGCATCATTGGTGTAGGAGCCATTTTTTTACCTCTTTCGCGAACTTTTCATTGTTTCTCCATTATAGCAAAAACCAAGGGAGAAAAGAAAAAACTGAAAGAGCCGGGGCTCTTTCAGTTTTGCATGGGATCACTTTTTGTTGGCCGGGCTGTTTCTTACTTGCGAGCCGGTTTCGCCGCGCAGCAAATCGCCGCCCGTCGATGTGATGATGTTGTTCGTCACTTGATTGGCAATCGCTGTCGAGACCATTTGCAGAAGCGAATTGACATCTGTCTGAGATTGCTTGAATTCCTGGACAATCGGCACAGCGTCGATTTCTTCTTCGATTTTCGCGATTTTGCTTTCGATCAATTCAAGTGCCCGCTCCTTGCCGTAATGCTGGAAGTTGACTGCTTGTTTCTGCAGGCTCTTCAAGCTGGCAATCTTCTCGCGGATTTTCTGGTTTTCGTTTATTTGAGCTTCGGCGCGCTTGAAGAATTCCACTTCTTCGGTCTGGGCGATCATGTCCGCCACTTCGCGAGCTTTTGCAACGATTTCTTCTTTTGAATATGTCATTCTTCAGACACCCACTTCTTGGTCCCTTCCGGTTTCCATCTGTCCGCCGGTCAAGGGCCATGTTTTTATTAAAGCAATTCGTACTTTATTATACTGAATAAAGGCAGCCATCTACAAGGCAGACGGTTCAATTGTCGTAGAATCGACAAGAAGAGAGAGCTATATAAGTTGGATTAATAACCTTTCACTATCGATATTTCGCAAAACAGCTACGCTTGCCGCGGGCGTCTCCGCTGTTTTGCTCTATATCTTAAATAGCACTGCAGAAATCGATAGAGTTGTCTGTTCTTAAAGAGCATATCCAGCGCCGCCGCGTCCACGGGCTAGGCGAAGCTATGAGACGAGTGGTCTTCTCGGCTCATTGCGGGAGCTATGCCCAAAGCGGCCGAAGCGGTGTATAAAATAATGATTCTTAAACTCAACTTATCTAGTTCTGGAATGGATAGTCTTCATTGATATAGATGCGTTCAAACGAAACGGCCTTGCCTGTTGCGTCATCCACATCTGTAAAAAAGCCGCTGACAACCGGACGGCCGCGCTTTGGCACTTCAAAGCGCGTCGGCATATTCGTTTTGAAGCGGTAAAGCACCGATTCCTTTGTCATCCCGAGAATTTCATCATATGGACCTGTCATGCCGACATCTGAAATATAAGCGGTGCCGTTCGGCAGGATCCGCGCGTCCGCCGTCTGGACGTGTGTATGCGTTCCGACAACGACCGAAGCGTGGCCGTCGAGATGCCAGCCCATCGCAATCTTTTCACTTGTCGCTTCCGCATGGAAATCGACAAAGACGAGCGGCGAAATTTCTTTCGCTTCTGCAATCAGCTCGTCCGCTTTTTGGAACGGGTCGTCATGCGGCGGCAAAAAGACGCGGCCATGAAGATTGATCACCGATAAAGTCTGGCCATTTTTTGTGACCGTCGCCATTCCGCGGCCCGGAGCTTCCGGCGAGAAGTTCGCCGGACGGATCAGGTAATCGACCTCATCAATAAAATCGAAGATTTCTTTCTGGTCCCATGTATGGTTGCCCATCGTCACCATGTCGACGCCCATGAACATGAGGTCCTGATAGATGGCTTTCGTGATGCCGCGGCCTGCTGCGGCATTTTCGCCGTTGGCAATCACCACATCGGGTGTGTATTTGCGCTTCAGGCGCGGCAGGTAGGATTCCAGTGCATCGCGGCCAATAGAGCCGACAATGTCACCAATAAACAAGATTTTCATAAGGTTCACCTTTTCCCATAAGAAAAAGGCTTCTTTGAATAGACATTCATCGAAGCCTCACTCCTATTATTTTGCGTATTCAACTGCTCGTGTTTCACGGATGACCGTCACTTTGATATGCCCGGGATAATCCAGCTCTTCTTCGATCCGTTTCCGGATGTCGCGAGCCAGTCTATGTGCGGTCATATCATCAATCTGTTCTGGCCGGACCATGATGCGGATTTCGCGTCCCGCTTGAATGGCGAATGATTTCTCGACGCCTTCGTACGACTCGGAAATCTCTTCAAGCTTCTCAAGTCTGCGGATATAGTTTTCCAGCGTCTCGCTGCGGGCTCCCGGACGTGCGGCAGACAATGCGTCCGCTGCAGCGACGATCACTGAAATGATCGATGTCGCTTCTGTATCGCCGTGGTGGGAAGCGATGCTGTTGATGACAACTGGATGTTCTTTGTATTTCGTGCCAAGCTCCACGCCGATTTCAACGTGGCTTCCTTCCACTTCATGGTCGATCGCTTTCCCGATATCGTGAAGAAGTCCTGCACGGCGTGCAAGGGTGACATCTTCGCCGAGTTCTGCGGCCATCAAGCCGGACAGGAAGGCAACTTCAACAGAGTGTTTCAGGACGTTCTGGCCATAGCTTGTACGGTAGCGGAGACGTCCGAGGATTTTGATCAAGTCAGGATGGAGGTTATGGACACCGACATCAAACGTCGTCTGTTCTCCGATTTCCCGTATTTGCTCATCCACTTCACGTCTTGACTTCTCAACCATCTCTTCGATGCGGGCCGGGTGGATACGGCCGTCGGACACCAATTTCTCGAGTGCCAGGCGCGCTGTTTCACGGCGGATCGGATCGAAGCCGGACAAAATGACCGCTTCCGGTGTATCATCGATGATCAAATCGATGCCCGTCAAAGTTTCAAGCGTCCGGATGTTGCGTCCTTCACGGCCGATGATGCGGCCTTTCATTTCATCATTCGGCAAGTTGACTACCGAAACCGTCGTCTCAGCGACGTGGTCTGCCGCAAACCGCTGCATGGCCAATGAAAGAATGTTTTTCGCTTTTTTATCCGATTCTTCTTTGGCGCGCGCTTCTGTCTCTTTCACCATCACTGCTATATCCGTTGAAAGTTCGTTTTCAACTTGCTGCAGGATGATCGACTTCGCTTCTTCGCGGGTCAAAGAGGAAATGCGTTCCATTTCGGATTGTTGTTGCTGGACTAACTCCTCAGCTTTGCTCTCCATCTGTCCAATATGCTGTTGTTTTTCTGCGAGCGCTTCGTCCTTGCGTTCAAGGCTAGCCTCTCTTTTGTTCAATGCATCATCCTTGCGATCCAAATTTTCTTCTCTCTGCAACAACCGATTTTCCTGTCTTTGAAGTTCCAATCGGCGTTCACGGATTTCAGATTCTGTTTCAGTACGCAATTTGTGATTTTCGTCTTTCGCTTCCAATAGAGCTTCTTTTTTCAATGCGTCTGCTTGTCTCTTCGCATCTTCAACAATTTGCTCCGCAGAGTGTTTAGCCCCTGCTATATCAGAATCGTTTTGTTTCTTTAACACTAGATATCCAACAACTACACCGACGATGATACCAAGCAAAGCGAAGATGATCTCAGAAATTCCCATTCGAACACCTCCTCTTGCTATTCTTTTTTTAAATTTCTAAAGATGAATTAATGTAACCCCTTATGCATCAATACAAGTTAAAATGTGTAATCTCTGCAGAAAAAGCATGCATAGATACAACTTAATTGTATAGTTGGTCATAAGAAGTGTCAACCCATGGTGCTCCGCGAAAAGCGGAGGCAGCCGTTCAAGTTCGACAGGCATAAGACAGACCGGCGAAGCGGCTTCTTTTGCCGCACAGCCGGGCTGGCTTATGACCCGAGAACCTGGCTGCCGGAGTCTGGACAACAGAAAAGCGGTGGCAGCCGTTCAGGTTCGACAGGCATAAGACAGACCGGCGAAGCGGCTTCTTTTGCCGCACAGCCGGGCTGGCTTATGACCCGAGAACCTGGCTGCCGGAGTCTGGACAACAGAAAAGCGGTGGCAGCCGTTCAGGTTCGACAGGCATAAGACAGACCGGCGAAGCGGCTTCTTTTGCCGCACAGCCGGGCTGGCTTATGACCCGAGAACCTGGCTGCCGGAGTCTGGACAACAGAAAAGCGGTGGCAGCCGTTCAGGTTCGACAGGCATAAGACAGACCGGCGAAGCGGCTTCTTTTGCCGCACAGCCGGGCTGGCTTATGACCCGAGAACCTGGCTGCCGGAGTCTGGACAACAGAAAAGCGGTGGCGGCCGTGGAGATTCGATAGCTGTTGGGAAGCTGCTATTAATACCCGCTCTTGTTTCCCCTGGCATTTCTTTATATAGGAAAAGGGCCGCAAAGCATCAGCTTTGCGGCCCTTTCTGCCTCCATTGCAATGAAGGCTTGGATTTTATTCTTCGTCAATCAGCAAGTTGAATTCTTCCGGCTCTTCGTCCTTGGCAGCAATCGTGTACGTAGCTGCGGCCATGCCCAAAGATTCGCGGACTTTGTTCGAAATCTCGTTGCGCAATTCCGGATTCGCCATCAAGAACTGCTTGGCGTTTTCACGGCCTTGGCCGATGCGCTCGTCTTTGTATGAATACCAAGAACCGCTCTTCTGGATGATTTCCAGATCCGAACCGATATCAACGATTTCTCCTTCACGGGAAATCCCTTTGCCGTACATGATATCCACTTCCGCTGTACGGAACGGCGGAGCAACTTTGTTTTTCACAACTTTGATCTTCGTTCTGTTACCGATAATATCATTGCCTGACTTCAACGCTTCTGCGCGTCTGATTTCCATACGTACAGAAGAATAGAACTTCAAAGCACGGCCGCCCGGCGTCGTTTCCGGGTTTCCGAACATAACACCGATCTTCTCACGGATCTGGTTGATGAAAATTACGATTGTGTTCGACTTGTTGATGATACCGGATAGTTTACGCAAAGCTTGGGACATCAAGCGGGCCTGCAAGCCCATATGCGAGTCGCCCATTTCGCCTTCGATTTCCGCTTTTGGCACAAGTGCCGCTACGGAGTCGATGACGACAATGTCGATTGCGCCGCTTCGTACCAATGCTTCCGCGATTTCAAGGGCTTGTTCCCCTGTATCCGGCTGAGACAGCAAAAGCTCGTCGATGTTAACACCAAGATTTTTTGCATAAACTGGATCAAGAGCGTGCTCGGCATCGATGAATGCTGCAGTGCCGCCTGCTGCTTGGGCTTCTGCAATAGCATGAAGCGAAACAGTCGTTTTACCTGAACTTTCAGGCCCGTAGATTTCGATAACCCGCCCGCGCGGGTATCCGCCTATTCCTAACGCCGTGTCAATTGCCAACGAGCCGCTTGAAATCGAAGATACATTGCGGTCGCTTTTCTCACCCAATTTCATGACCGAACCTTTACCAAATTGCTTTTCTATACTTTTTAACGCCATGTCTAACGCTGCTTTACGATCGCTCAAAAGAAATCCTCCTCTAATTAAAACCAATTTTTCTACCTGACTCTAGTATACTAGGTTATTGAGAAATACACAAGAAAAAAGCGAACGTTCATTCGTGTTCTTGTTTTTATTTCTGATTTTTAAATGCCTTATAAGAGCCAAATTCCCGTTTTGCGCATAAAAAAACACGCAAAATCAAATTTTGCGTGCGTTTCCTTCAGTTAGTGTTCGTATGATATACGAGAGTGCCAGTTTCACCGCTCTGAGACGGTTCGTATTGCGCATCCCCGACAATTGGAGCCGGTATGCGTCCGTTCCATCCGATGTGGCGATGCCGATCCATACTGTTCCAGCAGGCTGATCGCCATGGGCATCCGGTCCGGCAGCCCCGGTCAAGCCAATTGCAATGTCTGTATGGAATTTGAGCCGTGCGGCTTCCGCCATCGCGATGGCGGTTTCTTCGCTCACCACTCCAAATTGTTTCAGCAAATCAGGTGACAGCCCAAGCTGGCTGATTTTGGTTTCCTCATTATAGGCAATGACGCCTCCTGACAGGACGGCACTTGCTCCCGGCACTGCTGCGAGTTCCGATTGGAAGAGGCCGGCCGTCAGGCTTTCGGCTGCTGAAATCGTTTTTGACTGTTCCTTCAGCAATTCAATCGTTTTCGAAGCCAGAGAATCATCGTCATATCCGTAGAGGTATTCGCCGACTTCATCGAGAATCTCTTTTTTCGATGCGTTGATCAGTTCCCATGCCTGTTCTTCAGTGTTCGTCTTCGCAGTTATGCGAAGCGTCACTTCGCCGTCCGCTGCGAGAGGTGCGATGGTCGGATTAGTCTGGCGGTCCAGCAGTTCCTGGAGCCGGAATTCCAACTCCGCTTCTCCGATACCGTAAAAACGCAGCACATGGCTCAAGATGACATCCGCCTGGTTCAATAGACGGGCAAGCATCGGCTTCGCTTCGAATTGGAACATCGGCTCCATTTCCTTAGGCGGCCCCGGCAACAGCATATAAACATGATTGTCGGTTTTATACAACATCCCCGGCGCCATGCCGTGATGGTTGACCAAAACCTTGCTGTCTTTCAAAACGAGCGCCTGTTTTTTATTGTTGTCGGTCATGGGGCGCCCTGCACGTTCGAAGAAAGCCACAATCGACTGCAGCGCTTCTTCATCCATCTCAAGCGTGGTGCCGAGATGGCGCGCAATGGTTTCTTTTGTCAAATCATCTTTTGTCGGCCCCAGTCCTCCGGTGAAAATGATCAAATCGGCGCGTTCCTCGGCCTTGGTGATAACTTCCTCCAAACGCCCGGCATTGTCCCCGACCACTGTATGGTAGAAGACGTTGATGCCAAGTTCCGCCAAATGATTCGAAATAAAGCGGGCATTGGTGTTGGTAATTTGCCCGAGCAAAAGCTCGGAACCTACCGCGATGATTTCTGCGTTCATCTTTTGCCACTTCCTTTCTGCTAATGAACTTTAAAGGTTATATATAGCATAAAAAATTCATATATGCTGCTCCGCAAAACAGTAATAATGTTCCCCATTGATGCGCTTCACCTATCAGAGAGTACTGCAATGAAGAATAGAGTTGCTGCTTTCAATGATTTATTTAGCGCCGGTGCGCCTTGGGGCTAGACGAAGCAAGAAGACAGGCGTTCTGTGCCTGGCTTCTTGCGGGAGTCATGCCCAAAGCGCCGAAGCGGTTTACACAATTTATGCTTAGCCTACCCAGCTTGGATTTTATTTCGATGCCATCAATGCTCTGCGGTTGGCGTAGAAATAATCCCAGCCTGACCAGACCGTAAAGATTAACGCAATATAAAGCATGATTTCACCGAACGGGATATTGGCGAGTGTAAAGATCGTATTATGGAGCAACAAAGCGGCAATCGCCAGAATCTGGGCAGTGGTCTTGATTTTGCCAAGCCCGCCGGCTGCGACGACTTCGCCTTCTCCTGCCAATACCAAGCGCAGGCCAGTGACAGCGAATTCACGGCTGATGATGATGATGACAATCCAAGAAGCGGCGAATCCCAGCTCCACCAATATGATCAATGCGGCCGAAACCAGGAGTTTGTCCGCAAGCGGATCCAGGAATTTGCCGAACGTTGTGACCAGGTTGTATTTGCGTGCGTAATAGCCGTCAACCCAGTCCGTGAGCGAAGCGATAATAAAAATCAGGCCGCCGATGAAATGGGAAACCGGCATTTCTGCGCCGAAAAGCGTCATATTCCCCCAGTTGAAATCCACCAGCATGACGATCATGAAGACGGGAATCAGGAAGATTCGGGAAATGGTAATTCGATTGGGAATGTTCATGATGATTCTCCTTTCGTTTTTAAAGAAAAATAGCCATCAAAAGATGGCTATTCTGCAGCAGTAAATTGAATAACGATATTTTGCGTGATTAGATCCTGTGAGTATTCTATCGGTTTTCCGTTGACAGCCAGCTGCACGTTCGGAGATGCACCGAGGCGGATGCGGACTTGTGAAGCAGACGAAACATCGATTTTCTCGCTTTCATTCGGCTGCATTGTCCGGGCAGGCGCTAATAATTCCTTCTGGGCCTGGTCGGTCGCCGAAACCCACGACGCACCGCTTGCTTTGATCGTCAATTCACGTTTCGCCGGGCCGCTCCACTCATATGTAGTCGTTTCGCCTTGTGTGCCTTTCACTTTGATCGCAGCTTCGGGCTCTTTCGGCTCTTCCGGTTTCTCTTCAGCCGGAGCTTCAGCCGGCTTTTCTTCTGCCGGAGGTGGAGTTTCTTCTTCAGCCGGTTCCTCGTAAGGGACGCCTGCTGTTTCTTCCGGTACTTCTTCTGCCGTATCATTTGTGTCCAGTGATTTATAAAAATACCAGGAAACCCCGAGAATAAGGACAATAAACAACGCGACAATGACTTTCGGCATCACTTCCCCGACACCCCGGGACGAACTTTTGGCAAACGTCTGCCGCCGTGAAGGCGTTGACGGTGCCAACGGTTTCTTCAGTTCTTCCTTTACCGGAACCGGCACTTCCGATTTATGCTGCTCGAGCAATTCATCGGCATTGAGACCCACTGATTCCGCATATTGCTTGATGAACGCCCGCGCGTAGAATGGCCCTGGCATCATGCTGTGGTTGCCTTCTTCAATTCCGGCCAAATACCTTTTCTGGATCTTTGTTAGATCCTGTAGGTCTTCCAAACTGTACCCTTTTGCGATTCTCGCTTCTTTCAAACGAGTACCCAATTCACTCAATCCGATCACCTGCCTACTTAAAAGTTAAAACCGCCGAACATATCCGCTTGGTTCTTGTCGTCCATGAAGTTATTCTTTTCCAATACTTCATACGTAATCTTTTCGTCTGGATGATGGCGCAATTCGATAATGTAATCGAAATCTTCTATGCTGTATTCAGATTGCTGGACAAACATGTCGGGATGTTCCACCACTTTTATCGTCGGCATCCTCATCATTTCCCTGACCAATTGCATATGGCGTTCATCAGAAGAGCGGCGGGTCACGATGCCGTCAAGAATGAAGATATTATTGGCATTGTGTTCATCGCCCATCAGCTGGTTGCGCACCGTCTGCTTGATCATGGTCGAGGATAGGAAAATCCATTTCTTATTGGCGCTGACGCTTGCAGCAACAATCGATTCAGTCTTGCCGACACGCGGCATCCCCCGCAAGCCGACCAGCTTATGGCCTTCCTGCTTGAAGATTTCTGCCATGAAGTCGACCAGCAATCCCAGTTCATCGCGCACAAAACGGAACGTGTTCCGGTCATCGGCATCCCGTTGGATATAGCGTCCATGGCGCACTGCCAATATGTCACGCAATTTCGGCTCACGGAATTTCTTGACGGCAATTGTTTCAATAGTGGAAACAATCTGCTCAAAACGCTCCAATTGGACATCATGCTCTGCACGCAGCAGCATTCCGCGCCGCCCTTGGTCAACTCCGTTAATCGTCACGATATTGACCCGGAGCATCCCCAGAAGCGAAGCTATATCTCCTAACAGACCCGGACGATTGACTTGTATTTCGTACTCAAAATACCATTCCTTCACTCATCATCCGACCTTTCAATTCAGTTTATGCTCTAGCGTTCTACCTTCTTAATGATAGCTGATTTGAGCCTGCAAGAAAAGTGTTATTAAAAAAAGAAGGAAAACCTTTCCTTCTTTTTCTACATATGCCATCCTCCATTTATCCGGAGCGTCTGGCCCGTCATATAATCCGCTTTCCCGCTGACCAAAAAGCTGACAGCATCCGCAACGTCCTGCGGCCTGCCGAGGCCCAGCGGGATCTCTTCTTTGATGGCGCCAAGCTCTTCATCAAGAAGGCGCCCATTCATTTTTGTCTGAATAAAGCCCGGTGCGACAGCATTCACGCGTGTACCTGCCGACGCCATTTCTTTTGCATAGGCTTTGACAAAAGAAAGCTGGGCACCTTTCACTGCAGAGTACATCGTTTCGAGCGCCGCTCCGGTTTCGCCCCAGATTGATGAAACGAAAATGACATAGGAGGCCGGATGGCGATGGAAAAACCGGGAGATCCTTTTGATGGCGGATACCGGATTTTTGACATGCACGCGCCACAATTCATCCATTTCGCATTCCTCTGTATCAACAAGCATTTTCATCAGTGCGTGCCCGCTTGCCACCACCACGCAAGAAGCGTCGAAAACGTGGCCGGCCAGCAGCTCGCCGCCGTTGTCCTGGCTGAAGTCCGCATGCACGGCTATGAACTCCTGGCCGGGATACATTTCTTCCAACCGGTGTACCAAAGGCGCTACTGGCATAGAATTCCAGTGCAAATAAAGCGACCATCCGGAACTTGCCATTTCATGCGCCACGCATTCCCCGATTTCTCCGGACGCCCCCATGATGACAGCGAACCGTTTCACTCACTCGCCTTCTTCGGCGGCATGATGGTGAAAGTGGAGCGCTGCTGCTCGGCGCTGACGGATGCAAACGCTGCCTGTAAGTCTGCAACTTCAATGCTCTCCAGACACGGAACCACATCGAATAAATTCATATCATTGAAAGCATACCGGGTGAATTGGTTGGCGATGTATTCCGGCGAGTTCAGTGCGCGCAGGAAAAAGCCGATTTTCTTGCGGCGGACACGGTCAAGGTCTGCTTGCCCGAACGGCCATTTTTCAACCGTGCGGTCCAGCGTATGCTGGATTTCTTCAATCAATTTTTCCGGTGTGCCGGTATCCGATCCGATCAATGCATAACCAAATCCGTTCTCCAGCGAATAATCGAACGAATAGGATTCATCGATCCAGCCGTTCTCATATGCGTGGTGGTAGAAATCCGACGTGCGCCCGAACAGCAATTCATAAGCCAATTGGGCAGAAAGTTCATGCTTGAGCATATCGGCGCCGGAAAGGTCCAGGTTTTCGGGTTTGATGCCGACAAAGACCTTCGGCTTTTGGACGCTCATTTCGAGTGTCCGTTCCTTGATTGCCGCTTCGGCCGGTTCGTCCGGGTAAATGCGGACGATTTCTTTCGGCTCCTCGAACGTCTTCTGCATCTGGTTGTTTTTGATGAACTCGATCATGCTTTCCGGCTCCACCGAACCGACGATGAACAGCATCATATTCGATGGGTGGTAGAACGTGTTATAGCAAGTGTAGAGATGTTCTGCTGTAATCTTCTGGATCGATTCAACCGTGCCGGCGATATCGATCTTTACCGGGTGGTTCTCGTAGAGGTTTTCGATCATCCCGAAATACAGGCGCCAGTCGGGCTGGTCGTCGTACATTGTGATTTCCTGCGCAATGATGCCTTTCTCCTTTTCCACGGTCTTTTCCGTGAAATAAGGGCTTTGGACAAAATCCAGCAGCGTCTCCACATTCTCCGTCACTTTGTCAGTCGCAGAGAACAAGTAGGCCGTCCGCGTGAATGAAGTGAAGGCGTTAGCGGAAGCCCCCTGCTGGCTAAATTGCTGGAAAACATCGCCGTCTTCTTTTTCGAACATTTTATGCTCCAGGAAATGGGCGATGCCGTCCGGCACTTGGACCGGTTCGGTTTCACCGAACGGGACAAAGTGGTTGTCGATCGACCCGTACTTGGTCGTGAACGTGGCATACGTCTTCGAAAACCCTTTTTTCGGCAAGATGTATACTTGGAGCCCATTGGGCAGTTTCTCATGGTACAGCGTTTCGTCCAATTGTTTGAATTCCACTTTATTCATCGGAATCATCCTCCTTGCCTGATAGGAAATAGGTCATCTCAAGCGACAATGCTTTTGCAGCGTCTGCAATATCTTCTTTGGTGACGGCTTTCCATTTGCTGATAAGGTAATCCGGCTCGAATGCTTCCGTCAATTCCATATACTGATCGTAGATGTCAATCTGGCCACGGGCCGAATCGAGCGCTTCACGCAATTGATTGGCCAACAAGGCTTTCGTCTGGCCCAGTTCGACATCCGAGATATTGCCCTTTTTCACTTCTTCCAGCTGCTCGAGCACGAGTTTCACTGCTTTTTCTTCCAGTTTTGCATCAATCCCGGCCAGTACAAACAGCAGGCCGAACTGGGAAGAGTATGAACTGGAAACGTAATACGCCATGCTTTCCTTCTCGCGGATGTTGACGAACAGCTTTGAATGGGCATAGCCGCCGAGCACTCCGTTCATCAGCTGCATCACAGGAAATTTCTCATCCGTAAATGTGATCGGCGTATAAAAAGCCATATGGAGCTTCCCTTGTTTCATGTCCTCGTATTCGAGCACGCGGGATTGTTCCGGTTTCGCCAGTTCCGTAGACGGAGCTTTGATCGCTTCCACGCGATCTTTGAAATGGAAGAACTCCTTTACGTATCCGGCAATCATTTCCGGTTTGACATCCCCTACCGCGTAAATTTCTATTTCATTGTCTTCCATCATCGTCCGGTATTCTTGGAGCAGCCCTTCGTTCGTCACAGCTTCTACTGCTTCGAGCGTGCCATTCGATGGAATCGACGCCGGATGGCCCGGAAGCGCGAGGTCCATCATGCGCTGTTGGGCATACCGGGTCTTGTCGTCAAAAATCGACTCGATGCGGTGTTTGATCGCTTCTTTTTCGCGCTTGAAAATCGATTCCTTGAACAGCCCATTCTCCAGATTCGGCTTGAACAGGACGATATACATCAAGTTCAGCACTTTTTCAAGGACGCCTTCTTCCGAAAGGTATTCATCGTTGACGGTTTCGACGTTCAAGGTCACGATGTGTTCGTTCCCGCGTTTTGAAGAATCTATGTATAGCGATGTGCCGTATAAATCATCCAGCACCATGCGAAGCGCCGTGTGCGACGGGTAGACTTCATTGCTGTGCTGAAGAACATTCGCCAGGATCGAACGCGCTGATGCTTTTTCTTCTGTCAGCTTGTCCTTGAACTTCAGTGAAAAATTGACCGTTTTGAATTGTGTCGTCTCATGGACATGGACATCCACGCCCTTGGCAATATTTATCGTCTGGAACATAAAGTATCCCCTCTCTTATCTCATAAACTAACTATACCGAACCTTTAATGTAAAGAAAAGCGCAAGCGGCTGGCCATCAGCATCGTATCGCTGGGCTGCGCTCCTCCCCAAAACAAAAACAGGCGCACTCAGCAAATGCGAGTGCGCCTGTTCCGGTATGAAATTTGCAGCGATTAGCGCTGGCCTTTGATGTACGGGACACCGTTTGCTTTTGGTGCGTTGGCACGGCCGATGAAACCGGCCAAAGCAAGGATGGTCAATACATACGGCAGGATCAGCAAGAATACGCTCGGGATGTCTTTGATGTAAGGAATGGACGGCCCGACGATGCTCAGCGATTGGGCGAGGCCGAAGAACAAAGCTGCCCCCATGGCGCCGAGTGGATGCCATTTTCCGAAGATCATGGCAGCCAAGGCCATGAAGCCCTGGCCATTGATCGTTGCGTGACCGAAATCGCCAGAGATTGTTTGTGCATAGATCGCACCACCGATCCCCGCAAGAGCACCGGAAATCATGACCGCGATGTAGCGCATTCTGGAAACATTGATCCCCATCGTGTCTGCCGCCATCGGATGCTCCCCGACTGAGCGGAGGCGCAGGCCGAACGGCGTTTTATAGATCACGAACCAAGCAATAAAGGCAACTGCAATTGCCAGGATCGAAGTGTTGTACATTTTTTCGAAGAACATTGGCCCGATTACCGGAATATCCGACAGGATCGGCATGTTGTAGCGCGGGAAGCGCTCAGTGATAAAATCCGTCTGCCCTTTGTCGAAGATTTTCTTGACCAGGTATAACGATAATGCGATGGCGAGCAAGTTGATTGCCACACCGGACACCACCTGGTCTGCACGGAAAGAAATCGACGCTACTGCGTGGACGAGCGACAACAGAAGCGCAGCAACCATGGCGGCAATCAATGCCAGCCAAGGAGTTGCGCTGCCGAATGTATCGGCGTACAGCAAGTTGAACAAAATACCGACGAATGCGCCGATGACCATCAAACCTTCAAGTCCGATATTGACGACACCCGAACGTTCTGAGAAAACGCCGCCGATTGCTGTAAAAATTAACGGTGCCGCATAAAATATGGCTGAAGGAACGATGAAATACAAAACTTCCAAGAAACTCATATTACTTCGCCTCCTTCTTTTTAGCCGCTCGCAGCAGGAATAGGCGGATGATATAACCTGAAGCTACGAAGAAAATGATGACTGCAATAACGATTTCTACAATTTCCAGCGGGATTCCGGCAGCATTCGGCATGTTCAAAGCGCCGTATTTCAATGAGCCGAATAAAGTAGCGCCGAAGATGACGCCAAGCGGCGTGTTCATGCCAAGCAGCGCGACCGCAATTCCGTCAAACCCGATGCCTGTGAATCCGCCTTTGGAGGATACGTATTCGAACGTTCCGAGTGCTTCCATTGCTCCTGCCAAACCGGCGAACGCGCCAGAAATGACCATGGCGAGGATGACGTTTTTGTTGACGTTCATCCCAGCGTATTCAGAAGCATTGGGGTTGAAGCCGACCGCTTTCAATTCAAAGCCCAATGTCGTTTTCTCCAGAATGAACCACATGACGGCAACCATTGCCAATGCGATCAATATTCCGTAATGGAGGCGTGAAAAGTCCGTCAGGTTCTGGAAGAATTCCGAGCGGAGCGATGCACTCAAGAAAATCGATTCGGTTCTGTCGCCGCCGTCAGAGACGGTTTTGATCAATGCATTTGTTGTATGGAGCGCAATATAGTTCATCATGATGGTGACGATTACTTCATGGACATGGAACTTTGCTTTCAATAGCCCCGGCACGAAGCCCCAGAGAGCTCCGGCTGCAGCCGCTGCCAAAATTGCCAGCGGCAAATGGATGATTTTCGGCAATTCGACGGCCACGCCCACGTAGGCAGCCGCAAACCAGCCGACAATCAGCTGCCCTTCCACACCGATATTGAACAAGCCCGAGCGGAAAGCGAATGCTACGGCAAGGCCGGCCAAAATATACGGCGTGATCTGGCGGATTGTTTCACCGATTGTGTAAAGGTCACCGAAAATCCCGTTCCATAGCGCCGTGTATCCGACTACCGGATTATAGCCTGAAACCAGCATGACAATTGCGCCGACTAGCAGCCCTAAGATTACCGAGATGACGGGGACCAGAAGATTTGTAGCTCTAATTGACATGCTGATCCTCACCTTCTTTCTTTGAATCGTTGCGGCCTCCATGTGATTTAGCAGAATGGCCTGCCATCAGGAGCCCAAGTTCCTGTTCCGTTGTCTCTTCCGGAACCACGACATCGACAATTTCGCCATCGTGGATAACTGCAATGCGGTCCGAGACGTTCATGACCTCATCCAGTTCGAACGAAATCAGCAAGACGGCTTTGCCGTTGTCGCGCTGTTCGATCAAACGGCTGTGGATGAATTCGATCGCTCCGACATCCAGGCCCCGGGTCGGCAATGCCGCAATCAGCAAATCAGGATCGCGGTCCACTTCCCGGCCGATGATCGCCTTTTGCTGGTTCCCGCCTGACAAAGCGCGTGCAGGGGTATGCGGCCCCTGGGTGCGGACATCAAAATCTTTGATGATCTGCAGCGCCTTCTCATCGATTTTCTTATAATCGATAATGCCGCCTTTGGAAATCGGCGTCTTATAATACGTCTGCAGGGAAATATTGTGGCCGATCGGGAAATCCAGCACCAAGCCGTGGCGGTGTCTGTCCTGAGGAATATGGCCGATTCCCGCTTCGGTGACTTTGCGCGGCTTCAAGCCGGTGATGTCTTTGCCATCCAGCGAAATGGTGCCGCTTTTCACTTTGCGGAGCCCTGTAATCGCCTCGATCAGTTCACTTTGTCCGTTCCCATCGATTCCGGCAATCCCGACAATTTCACCTTTGCGGACAGTCAAGTTCAAGCGTTTCACTTTCTCGATGCCGCGGTAATCTTCCACTACGAGATCCTTGATCGACAACGCAGCCTCGGTAGGGTGTGCCGGACCTTTGACCGTTGTGAACTCTACTTGGCGGCCGACCATCAACGAAGCAAGCTCTGCCGGATTTGTTTCAGCAGTGGTGACGGTGCCGATCCCCTGGCCTTTACGGATGACCGTCACACGGTCTGAAACGTCCATGATTTCTTTCAATTTATGCGTGATCAAAATGATCGATTTGCCTTCGGCAATCAATCGCTTCATGATCTGGATCAATTCCACGATTTCCTGCGGTGTCAGCGACGCAGTCGGTTCATCGAAAATGAGAATTTCCGCTCCGCGGTAAAGCGTTTTCAAAATTTCCACACGCTGCTGCATGCCGACAGAGATATCTTCGATCAACGCGTGCGGATCGACGTTCAGCCCGTATTGTTCTGAAACCTCCTGTACCCGCTTCGCTGCATCTTTCTTATTGGTAATGCCGTATTTGGTCGGTTCACTGCCTAAAATGATGTTTTCGGTAACGGTGAAGTTCTCGACCAGCATGAAATGCTGATGGACCATTCCGATTCCCAGCTCATTGGCGATATTCGGGTTAGCGATATCGACCTTTTCACCGCGCACACGGATTTCCCCGCCTTCGGGCTGGTACAATCCGAAAAGCACGTTCATCAATGTCGATTTACCGGCTCCGTTTTCGCCAAGCAATGCATGAATTTCGCCTTTTTTCAATTGAAGCGTAATATTATCATTGGCGACGAATGACCCGAATTCTTTCCGGATATTGAGCATTTCAATAACATATTCCATTGTTCTCACTCCCTCGAAAACTGGTGGCTTATTTTTTAATAAATCAACTTTGCATCACATGGAAAATTGATACAGGAAAGGCTTCCATTACAAAAACCTTTCGTCTATCAATCCTTTTTTGAGCAAAAAAAATCATAAAGACCGGTTAAACCGGTCTTTATGATGACCGTATTGAAAAAATTTATTCTGACAATGTTTCTGGAACTGTAATTTCGCCGCTTGCGATTTTCTCTTTGAATTCTTCGATTTTAGCCATTTTATCTTCTGGAATCGCTCCGCGTGAATCCGCAAGGCCGACGCCATCGTCAGCTAGACCGTAAGTAGTCGTTTCGCCGCCTGGGAATTTGCCATCTTTGGCTTTGTTTGCGATATCGATGACAGCTTGGTCAACACGCTTAAGAACAGAAGTCAATGTTACGTTCGCATCTCCGACTTTTCCTTCATCGTATTGGTCAGCATCTACGCCGATAACCCAAACGTTTGCATCCGGATCAGCTTCTTTGCGTTCCTTCGCTTCAGTGAATACACCGTTTCCAGTTCCGCCAGCTGCGTGGAAAACGATATCTGCGCCTGAATCATACATAAGGGCTGCAGTTGATTTACCTAATTCCGCTTTATCAAAAGCACCTGTGTACTGGGCATCAACAACGATTGATTCGTCTACTGCTTTAACGCCTTCTTTGAATCCGGCTTCAAAGCGTTCGATTACAGGAATATCCATACCACCGACAAATCCGACTTTTTTCGTTTCAGTCATCAAAGCAGCTGCAACGCCTGCAAGGTAAGCTCCTTCTTGCTCTTTGAACAATACGCTCGCTACGTTCGGCGCATCAACTACTGCATCGATGATCCCGATCTGTGCGTCCGGCTGCTGTTCAGCGATTTCCTTAACCGCGCCTTCCATCAAGAAGCCGATTCCGAATACGACATCAAAGTCGCGGCGGATCAAGTTGTTCAAGTTCGTGTTGTAATCAGCGTCAGATCCGGACTGAAGGTAATCAATGCCGCCGTCGCCTTTTTCAAGGCCGTTTTCTTCACCGAAAGCCTGCAAACCTTCCCAAGCTGATTGGTTGAACGATTTATCATCCACACCGCCGACATCTGTAACCATCGCAACTGAGAAGTCGCCTTTTTCTTCTGTAGCGCCATCTCCGCCGCCAGAACCGCCAGTTGAAGTTTCTTCTTCACTGCCGCATGCTGCAAGCATCGTGCTAGCTGCAAGCATAACTGAAAGGCCTAAAGCAAATTTACGTTTGATCAATGTGATAACCCCCAAGGTTTTTTTGATATTAGCAGGAATTTGCCGTTTTACACACGTTTTCGAACTACATGGAAACTGAATTTATCAGCCCGGAAGTAGTTCTTTGAATAAAGGACCATTCGATCGTCTTCATCGTAATGGTACTGTTTTAATTCGAGTAGAGCGGTTTCCGGATCGCATTCCAATATCGGCGACGCTTCATCGTGGTACCCGATCGGCTCAATGAATGTAACCGCATATGAAATACGAACAGCTCCGGATTCTTCTATTGCGGAGAAGATGGAACTTTCTTTGCGTCCGAGGAAATCGGCCGGCAAGTACTTTGACGGCACCTTGTCGATGCAATAGACGACAGGTTCGCCATTGGCCGTGCGGACGCGTTCAATAACGATAATAGCTTCATCGGCTTCGCAATGAAAGCGTTTTATATCATCCTCAGAAGGAGGAGCCTCGTTCGTGCTCAAGTAAATGGCACCGGGCTCCATTCCTGCTTGGCGGATCATGTCCGAAACACTCGTCAATTGTTCGATGCCCGATGAAAACACCGGCTTCGCATTGACGAACGTTCCGACGCCATGGCGCCTCACGATGATATTATCTTCTTCCAACAGCCGCAACGCTTCTCTAAGAGTGGCGCGGCTGACTCCAAGTGTCTTGGCTAATTCGAATTCGGATGGCAGCTTCTCTTTCTCTTTGTACAATCCGGCAGCAATATCCTGCTTCATTCGGTCAATCACTTGAAGATACAAAGCGCGATGATCCGCTTTAATTGTCATACGATTCACCACCAATGACAGAGATCAGACATCTGATGTAAAACATTCCTACTAATCAAAATTACTATAACATTAATTTTAAATGAAATAAATAGTCTTTTGTCGAATTTCGCGATTTTTCATTTCAAACATTTCATTTCCTGTAATCAATTTGACATAAAAAAAGCAGAAAGACTTAATAGTCTTCCTGCTTTGGAACTAAAACTGTGCGGGGTTTGCTGCCTTCATAAGGCCCTACGACCCCCCTCTGCTCCATTTGGTCTATGATGCGCGCCGCTCGCGAGTAGCCGACGCGGAACCGCCGCTGGAGCATCGAGACGGAGGCTGTCTGCATTTCGGAGACAAGCTGGACTGCTTCATCGTATATCTCGTCCGTTTCATCATCGATCGCATTTTCTTCTACTTCTGTCGGAATCATATCTTCCTGGTATTGTGCTTTCTGTTGTTCAATTGCAAAATCGACGACTTTTTCCACTTCCTGATCGGACAGGAACGCGCCTTGGACCCGCACCGGCTTCGATTGGCCGGCTCCTAGGAACAGCATATCGCCGCGGCCAAGCAGCTTCTCTGCTCCGCCCATGTCAAGAATGGTACGGGAATCGATTGCCGAAGATACCGCAAAAGCAATCCGAGACGGAATGTTCGCTTTGATGACGCCAGTAATGACGTTGACGCTCGGGCGCTGGGTCGCGATGATCAAATGGATCCCTGCAGCCCGCGCCATTTGCGCAAGCCGGGTGATGGCGTCTTCGACTTCATTCGAAGCGACCATCATCAGATCCGCCAACTCATCGACAATGACGACGATGAACGGCAGCTTCGGATGCTTTTCTTCGTTTTCTTCATTAAAGATCCGGACATACTCGTTATACCCTTCGATATTCCGGGTTCCGGTATGCGAGAACAGTTCATAGCGCCGTTCCATTTCCGAAACGATTTTTTTCAGCGCCTGTGCGGCTTTTCTCGGATCGGTGACAACCGGGGCGAGCAGATGCGGAATGCCGTTATAGACATTCAGCTCCACCATTTTCGGATCGATCATCATCATTTTGACTTCATGCGGTTTCGCCCGCATGATGATGCTCGTAATGATGCCGTTGATGCACACCGATTTCCCGCTGCCTGTCGAACCAGCAACAAGCAGGTGCGGCATTTTGTTCAATTGTGTCATGACGGCTTGGCCAGTGACATCCCGTCCTAAGCCGAACAGCAGTTTTTGTTCGGGCTTGTTGTTTTCTTCCGACTCCAGCACTTCCCGCAAGGAGACGATTGCCACTTCCGAGTTCGGCACTTCAATGCCGATGGCGGATTTACCGGGAATCGGCGCTTCGATCCGGATATCGCGGGCGGCGAGAGCCAATGCCAGATCATCATGCAAGGAGACGATCTTGCTGACTTTCACGCCCGTATCCGGCAAAACTTCGTACTTTGTAACTGCAGGGCCCAAATGGACTTGCGTCACTTTGGCCCGGACGCCGAAGCTCTGGAATGTCTTCTCCAGTTTTTTGGCGTTTTTCTGGATGCCCGAATATTCCCCGCTCTGGTCGCTGTGCGGCGGCAATGTCAACAGATCCATCGGCGGCAGCTGGTATTCTTCATTCTCCAGCTCTTCCGCCGTGCTCATCAAAGGCACGTCCGCCAAATCCGCAGTGCTAGCATCGGGAACTTCCTCCGCCGGGATCTCTTGCGGCGTTTCCGTTTTCCGCGGCTTCACGTTTTCGGTGAATGCGGAAATGATCGGTTCTTCCGGCTGCATGGCAAAAACGGCCTCTTCCGGCATCTCATCGTCCACTTCGTCATACTCCAAGGTGTTGTTTGCTTCCAGCACCTGTTCCGGCTGGGACTTCCGCCGCGGCGCAGCAATGCGCTTCGGCTTGTCCCGTTTGAACCGCTCCATCACCCCGCCTAGGACAGGGCGAAGGCTTGGCACTTTTTCGGCCAAATACGGCGCTGCTGTCTTGCCTGTCAAAATGATTGCGCCGATCGACAAGAGCAGAAGGGCGATAATCCAAGTGCCTGCCGTGTCGAATAGGACATGGAACATCGCATAAAGCCCGGCGCCCAGTAATCCCCCGCCGCTCGCTGTATATGTCTGCCAGATGGAGCCGCTGACTTGGGTCGCCTTGACCGTTTCAGCCACCGCATTGCCGGTGGTGATCGGCAGGATCGAGCCTGCTGCCCAGATCAAGTGGCAGATCAGCAAGACACCCGTCAGCAAAAACAGCCCGCTTACGGCCAGTCGCGGTTTCGGCTTCGGCCAAGTCCGTTTGACCATCACATAGACGGCCAGTGCCGCCAGGACAACCGGCACCAATATCGCAAGATAGCCTGTGAACAATTCCGCTGTATTCATCAGGAATTTGCCGATGATGCCCAGCTGGAACGCCATCAGCACTGCCATGCCGATCATCAAGAGGCCGATCACTTCATACCAGATCATCGGCATCGGCTGCTTTTTTTTCGAAACCGGCTTTTTCTTTATCTTTTTCTTTGCCTGTGCCCGTGGCATGTAAATCCCCCGTTTCCTCAAAATTGAAAAAAAGGATTTCCGCCGATAGATCGGTTTGGAAATCCTTTCACTTTGTCTCTCTTAATACTCCATAATAATCGGAATGATCATCGGACGGCGCTTGGTTTGCTGGAATAAATAAGAATTCAGTGTGTCGCGAATTTCCTGTTTGATATTATTCCATTCAAAAGCATCTTTGACGACGTACTTCTCGACGATTTTCCGGACCAATTGAGTGGATTCTTCCATCAGCTGTTCTGATTCGCGCACATAGACGAATCCGCGCGAAATCATTTCTGGCCCCGATGCGATTTTCTTTTCTTTGCGGTTCAGCGTCACAACGACGATGAAAATGCCGTCCTGCGACAGGAGCTTGCGGTCGCGGAGAACAATGTTCCCGACGTCTCCGATGCCGATGCCGTCGATCAATACGTTGCCTGCAGTGACACGGCCGCTCATGCGGACTTTGCCTGCTTTGTATTCAACAATATCGCCTTTGTCGGCAATGAAGATATCCGACTTGTGCATGCCCACTTGCTGGGCAAGTTTCGAGTGCCCGATCAGCATCTTGTATTCGCCTTGGATCGGAATGAAATATTTCGGCTTCATCATGTTGAGCATCATTTTCAGGTCTTCCTGGCTGCCGTGTCCGGAAACGTGGACTTTCTTGTTCGAAGTCAGCACGTTTGCACCGGCTTTCGCCAATTTGTTCATGGTCTGGAACATCGGGACTTCCATACCAGGAGATGGAGTGAAGGTAATCAAAACGGTGTCCGTTTCTTTGATCTTCACGTCTTTATGCTGTTTGCGGACCATCTTGTCCAATGCTTCAAGCGGCTCGCCTTGGTTGCCCGTCACAATGATGACGACTTCTTCGTCGCGGTATTGTTCAAGGTCCTTCAAGGAAATCACTGTATCTTCCTGGACAGTCAGATAACCCAACCGCAATCCTACTTCATAGCTGCTTTCAAGGCTTCTGCCGGCTACAGCCACTTTTTTCCCTGTTTTCTGTGCCAGGTCGAATACTTGCTGGATCCGGATAAAGTTGGATGAATACAGCGATACCAAAATACGCCCTTCAGCGTTCAGAAAAGCGGAATGCAGGTGGTCATAGATGACCGTTTCAGACGTTGTATAGCCCGGGCGTTCAGCTTCTGTTGAATCCGAAAGCAGGAACAGGACCCCGTCATCGCCAAGCTTCGCCATTTTCGAAATATCCGGGCGGTAGCTCCCTTTGGCGGATTGATCGAATTTGAATTCCCCGGTATGGACAATCGCCCCTTCAGATGTATGGAAAGCGATTCCCAAAGCATCCGGGATGCTGTGTGTCGTATGGAAAAACGTCACGTGCGTCTTATCGAAGTTCATCCGGCTTTTATTGGTCACTTCAAAGAATTTCACATGCTTCAGCGAGCCTTGCTCTTTGATGTGCTCTTTCGCAAGCGCGATCGTCAACTTCGAACCGTAGACAGGCGCCTGGATTTTTTTCATCAAGTAAGCGATCGAACCGATAGCGTCTTCATGGCCGTGCGTCAGGAAAATCCCTTTGACACGGTCTTTGTTTTCTTCAAGGAACGTCATGTCGGGAATGACGATATCAATGCCAAGCATTTCATCTTCCGGGAACATGAGCCCACTGTCCACTACGAACAGGTCTTCATCAATTTCAATGACGTACATCGCTTTACCGACTTCGCCGACTCCGCCAAGCGGAATGATTCTAATAACTTCATTTTTAATTTTACTCAATTTATTTCCTCCTAAAATTTACCCGTACACATCCATAGACTCCATTATACGGGAATCCGGGTAAACAGTCCAAAGAAAAAAACAAACCGGCGCATCGGCCGGTCTGTTTCAGGGCTTGTTTCCATCTTAAATGATGTTTTGCTGGATCATTGATTCTGCTATCTGGACTGAATTGAGAGCGGCGCCCTTGACGAGGTTATCGGAGACGACCCACATATGGAAGCCTCTTGGGTTGTCCAGGTCCTGGCGGATCCGGCCGACGAACACTTCATCCAGGCCGGCTGCCATCAACGGCATCGGATACACCTGATTTGAAGGATCGTCCATCAACTCCACGCCAGGCGCATTGGCGATGGCCTGTTTAACTTCCTCTACTGTCGGCGCGGCTTCAAGCTCCACATAGACCGACTCCGAATGGCCGGTCACAACCGGCAGCCGGACGCATGTCGCAGCGACAGCGAGTTTTTCGTCATGCATGATTTTCTTTGTTTCGTTGATCATTTTCATTTCTTCGAACGTGTAGCCGTTGTCCGTAAATTTATCGATCTGCGGAATCGCGTTGAAAGCGATCGGATAATGGCGTTCGGCGGATTTCACCGGCAGCATTTTGGCTTCGGCATCTTTTGCATGGTCAAAGTCGGCTGCAGCCTGTTCCTTGAGTTCATTGATGGCCCCGACGCCGGCGCCTGAGACTGCCTGGTACGTCGATACAACGATTTTGCCGAGCCCAAACTGGTCCTTTAGCGGCTGCAACGCACAGACCATCTGGATGGTGGAGCAGTTCGGGTTGGCGATGATGCCATTGTGCTTCCCGATATCTTCCGGATTCACTTCCGGCACCACGAGCGGCACATCTTCGTTCATGCGAAACGCACTTGTGTTGTCGATGACGACCGCACCGCGCTTGACGGCTTCAGGAGCGAATTGCTCCGAAATGCTGCCGCCTGCACTGAACAGCGCGATATCTACGCCTTCAAACGATTCCGGTGTTGCCTCTTCCACTCTATAGGTTTTTCCTTTGAATTCGATTTCCTGCCCTGCTGAACGGCTCGACGCCAAAAACTTGATGGTGCCGACCGGAAAGTCCCGCTTTTCAAGCTGCTCTTTCATTTGTTGTCCTACCGCGCCTGTGGCGCCCATAATTGCTACATTATATGATTTCAAACAACTCGCTCCTTCAAAGATGATTGGCGTAATTGTACCATAATTCACTGTGCTAGAGAAATGAATCAGCGAAAATTCTGTGGTTTCATGGCAACTTCCAAAGCGGATATGGCTAACCGATCCTGGAAATTTCAGAAAGAAAGCCCGGCTTAAAGTTCAGCCGGGCTTTCGAGCTTGTAGAAAAAAGAATAAATAAGTTTTAAATTTTATAAATATCCTCCACTTCAGGCGGACGCTTTCCGCGGGCTCGCGCCGAACTAACTCGGACTAGCGTCCGAGTGGATTTCGGCACTTCGCTATCCCGCAGGAGTCGCCGCCTTCCGTTGCGGATCCTGAAGCTAGCAACATGTTCCCGGTAGATTAAAGCAGGATCAGCTTCCTTACTCTTATCTATTAGATGCAGGTGACGCTCCCGACCGTGCTGACCACGAGACTCCTGTGGGAGCAGCGAAGCGACTCGAACTGAAGACCCTGAACTGAGCGAAGCGAATGTTTTTCTGATTTGCGACGAGTAATCACAGGAGCAAGGGAAGCGGCTGAAGCAGAGCCCACGGAAAGCGAAGTGGCCAGCCCGGTCGGGCTTATGCATTTCCATTCATTCAAATTAGACTTTGTCTACAATCAAGAAAGCCCGGCTACAAGTGCAGCCGGGCTTTCTTGCGTTCCTATTTCAGTTTATGCCGCGGCCTGCTATTCCGCTTCTTCCTTGGACCGGATAATGGAAATGGCCGGTTCGCTGGCAAACACATCCGAAAGCGCTTCTACCCTTTCAAGGGAGACTTCGTCGATCCGTTTGAGGATGTCGTCATAAGAAGGATGCCTGCCAAGCAGCAGTTCGTTCTTGCCGTTGCGGTTCATCCGTGCGCTGGTGCTCTCGAGGCCGAGCATCATATTGCCTTTCAGCTGCTCTTTTGAATCCGTCACTTCCTCGAGCGTAGGCCCGCTGTGGCGGATGCTCTGCAGCGAAGCGGCAATCACTTCCTGGAGCTCATCCATTTGTTCGTTCGCCGTACCGCCGTAAATCGCGAGCGTCCCGTGGTCCGAATAAGCTGAATGGTAGGAGTAGACCGAATACGCCAAGCCCCGCTCTTCCCGGATTTCCTGGAAGAGGCGGGATGACATCGATCCACCGATGATGTTGTTGAGGACCGTGAAATTGAACAGGTCCGCGTGCTCGATCGACATTCCCGGATAGCCGAAGCTCAAATGGCCCTGTTCGGTGTCCTTGTTCTTGTAGGAGTAACCAGGCGTGAAGACCGGGAACTTGTAATTCTTCGCGGTCGTCGAGCGGCTGAAAGTCCCGAAAAGCGCTTCGATTTTCCGGATCAATGCAGGCGTGATATGGCCGGCGACGGAAATGACCGTATTTTCCGGCGTATAATGGTGCGACATGAACGATTCGATTTTTTCGCGGGTAAAACTTTTCAGCGTGCTGACTGTCCCAAGGATCGGCGCACCCATCGAATGGTGCGGATACATGACGCGCCATAGCTGTTCCTGCACATCGTCATCGGGCATATCCTCGGTCATGCTGATTTCTTCCAAGACGACCTGGCGCTCTTTTTCAATCTCCGCTACATCCATCTTCGAATTGAAAAACATATCTGCCAAGACCTCTACGGCCAGCTCCGCGTGATGGTCGAGTATCTTCGCATAATAGCATGTATATTCCTTTGATGTATAGGCATTGATGTCGCCCCCGATGCGGTCGAATTCCTGGGCGATTTTCTTGGCCGAACGCGTCTCAGTGCCTTTGAACAGCATATGTTCGATAAAATGCGTGATGCCGTTTTCTTCCGGCGACTCATCGCGCGACCCTGCTTTAACGAATACCCCGACCGCTACCGACCGGAAATGGGGAATCGATTCGGAAACGATGCGAAGGCCGTTTGTGCATGTATATGTTTGAACCACTTCACATTCCTCCTAATAAGAAAAAAATTGCCAACGTAAGCTGGCAATTTTAGATTGTTTGATCTTATTCAGCTGCTTTTTCTGCTGCTTCTTTTTCTTCCTTCATAACGATCTTGCGGGAAAGGTTGACGCGCCCTTGGCGGTCGATTTCAATAACCTTCACTTTGACGACGTCGTCAAGCTTTAGGACATCTTCCACTTCCTTCGTCCGTTCTTCCTGGATTTCAGAAATATGGAGAAGGCCGTCTTTGCCTGGGAACAACTCCACAAAGGCGCCGAATTTCTCAATGCGCTTCACTTTGCCTTCGTAGTATTCGCCGACTTTCGCTTCACGGACGATGTTTTCGATCATCGCTTTCGCTTTTGCGTTCATTTCTTCGTTGACAGAAGAAATGAAGATGGTGCCGTCTTGTTCCGTATCGATTTTCACGCCGGTTTCATCAATGATTTTATTGATGACTTTACCGCCAGGCCCGATAACATCGCGGATTTTGTCCGGATTGATCTTGACCATGATGATTTTCGGCGCAAATTGAGACAAGTGCGTTCTTGGCTCAGCAATTGTCGCAAGCATGGATTCCAGGATGTGGATCCGGCCCACTTGCGCTTGAGTCAACGCTTCGTCAAGGATTTCGCGTGACAGCCCTTCAATTTTGATGTCCATCTGAAGTGCTGTAATGCCTTTTGCTGTTCCAGCCACTTTGAAGTCCATATCGCCAAGGTGGTCTTCCATCCCTTGGATATCCGAAAGGACCGTGTAGTTCTCACCTTTTTTCACAAGGCCCATCGCAATACCGGCAACCGGCGCTGTGATCGGTACCCCAGCATCCATCATCGCAAGCGTGGATGCACAGATGCTCGCCTGCGAAGTTGAACCGTTCGATTCAAGAACTTCCGCTACCAGGCGGATTGTGTACGGGAATTCTTTTTCGCTTGGCAGAACCGCTTCCAACGCGCGTTCTCCAAGTGCCCCGTGACCGATTTCCCGGCGTCCGGGACCGCGAAGGAATCCGGTTTCACCGACCGAGAACAACGGGAAGTTGTAATGGTGCATGAAACGTTTGGATTCTTCAATGCCAAGGCCGTCGATGATCTGGACGTCGCCCAGTGCACCCAGCGTACAGATGCTCATTGCCTGCGTCTGGCCGCGTGTGAACAATCCCGAGCCGTGGGTCCGGTTCAAGATGCTGACTTCAGAGGACAATGCACGGATTTCTGACGGCGTACGGCCATCCGGACGGATTTTTTCGTCCGTGATCAAGCGGCGCACTTCGTCTTTCACCATTTTGTCGAGGATCTGGCCAGCTTGTTTTTTCACATCGTCATCGGAATCTTCGTAAGCAGCCATGACGCGTTCTTTAACGGCCGCAATCGCTTCGTTGCGTTCCTGCTTTTCGCTGATTTGAACAGATGCATTCAAGTCTGCTTCAACAGCGGATTTGATTTCTTCTGTTAGGATCGGATCCAATTCGTACAATTTGATTTCGGTTTTTTCTTTGCCGACTTCAGCAGCAATCTCTTCCTGGAAGGCGATCAATTTCTTGATTTCTTCATGTCCGAACATGATCGCTTCTAGAATGACTTCTTCCGAAACCTCTTTCGCGCCTGCTTCCACCATATTGATCGCATCTTTCGTACCGGCAACCGTCAAGTTGATCGAGCTCTTTTCCAATTGCTCGTTCGTCGGGTTGATGATGTATTCGCCATCGACCATACCGACAATCACGCCGGCAATCGGGCCGCCGAATGGAATATCCGAGATCATCAATGCCAATGAAGAACCGAACATTGCAGCCATTTCTGACGGGCAGTCCTGGTCTACGGACATGACCATGGAAATGACCTGGACTTCATTGCGGAAACCGTCCGGGAATAGCGGGCGGATCGGGCGGTCGATCAAACGGCTGATCAACGTCGCTTTTTCAGACGGACGCCCTTCGCGCTTGATAAAGCCGCCAGGGATTTTCCCTACAGCATATAGGCGCTCTTCATAATTGACTGTGAGCGGAAAGAAATCCAAGGATTTCGGGGTTTTAGAAGCCGTGGCAGTCGAAAGTACTGCTGTATCTCCGTAACGGATCAAAGCTGCTCCATTTGCCTGTTTTGCTAGCTGACCGACTTCGACCTGCAATGTGCGGCCGGCCCAATCGAGTGTATAGACTTTTTTCGTTTGCTCCATAATCGAGCTCCTCTCTCTTACAATGTATAGACAGTTTTATGTATCCATTAATAGTAGTGTATCAAAAAAGCATTCTCTATGCGATTGGATGCTGAAACTTTTATCCATAAAGAAAAAGCGGGACGAATCCCGCTTTCACTGTTTGCTATTATCGGCGTAGGCCAAGTTTTGCGATTAACTCACGGTAGCGCTGTACATCGTTCTCGCGCAAGTATTTAAGCAAGTTACGACGGCGTCCAACCATTTTGAAAAGTCCACGACGTGAGTGGTGATCTTTCTTGTGGGTACGCAAGTGCTCGTTCAAGTTGTTGATTTCTTCTGTAAGAATGGCGATTTGAATATCTGCAGATCCTGTATCAGTATCATGCACTTTGTATTCATTGATCAATTCATTTTTACGTTCTTGAGTGATTGCCATGCTGTTCCACCTCCTAATCTCTGATATCCCCAATTACCGAGCAAACGTTGGTGATTCGATTTGCCAAGCAACGGTTCGTACTTTTCAGTACTTGTAAATCATAGCATACGCCTTTTTCAAAATCAACAATCCGACATAGATAAGTTGGAAGACGGCAAAATAAATGTTGGCTGCCGAGTTCCGCCTCCAGGGAACTTAAGGAAGTTCCGCGTTTAGCCGGGCTGCTGGTTTTCAGCTTTGAAAAAACCGATGGCCTGCTCCTTATCCCGCTGGATCTGGGCTTTCAGTTCATCGATGCCCGAGAACTTCTGCTCGTCGCGGATGCGGGCGTGCCACTCGACATCGACCTTCTCGCCGTAGATCGACTTGTCAAAATCGAGGATGTGGACTTCGATGCTCAGCACCTTTTCGTCCGGGTTGTTGAATGTCGGCTTATAGCCGATATTGCAGACGCCGTCGTATTGCTGTTCCTGCACTTGGATGCGGACGGCATAGACGCCGCGCCCCGGAACGAACGTGCCGATTTCCGGCTCGACGTTGGCGGTAGGAAAGCCGATTGTCCGCCCCCGTTTGTCGCCGTTCACCACAGTACCGGATATTCTGAAAGGGCGCCCGAGCAGGCGGCAAACCGTGCCTACTTCCCCTGTCTTTAAAAGGCTGCGGATGCGGGTGGAACTGATTTTCTCTTCGCCGTCTTCCTGTTTCGGAATGACGGTGACGCCGAACGAGCCTTCACTTTTTTCTTCCATCAATTCCATATTGCCCTGGCCTTTGCAGCCGAACGAATAGTCAAAGCCCGCCGTGACATGAACAACGCCCAGGTCTTTGATAAAGTGTTGGATAAACTGTTCCGGCGTTAGCTGTGCAAAATCGGACGTGAAGCGGACGATGAAGCAGACTTCCACCCCCATCTCTTCGAGGATGTCCATCTTCTCCTGCACCGGGGTGATGTAGAAGACTTCCTCTTTCCTTCCGCCGAGCACCAAGGACGGGTGAGGATCGAACGTCATCACTGCAGAGCGCGCATCGAGCATGCTGGCGCGATCGATCGCTTCCCGGATGACACGCTGATGCCCTTTATGTACGCCGTCGAAAAAACCGAGCGCAAGTGAAATCGGCCCCAGCTCTTCCGAAGGTTTTATGTGGTTCGGGTAATTCAAATGAATGATTTTCATTTTACACCTCATCGATTGTCGGGAATCCGAACATTTTTTCCGGCTTCATCTTCTCCGCCTTTTCCGGATGCCGCTTGTAGACCGCTACAGGTTCGCCGCCTACTGTGAAGACCATCATGTCATGCGCCTCAAGTAAGGGATGGCGGTCCATCACCTGGCCGTTCTTCAGGGCGAACCAGTCTTCCTTGACGGCTTCCGCAGAAGGGAACTCACTTAAGCCATAGCCCAACGGTTTCAGAACCTTGCCGATATCTCCATTTTGGGCAAGTTCCGCCACTTCGGCAAGTGTTACGCAATCTTTTTCCGCAAATTTCCCGGATTCCGTCCGCGTCAGTTTGGACATATGCGCCGGATAGCCGAGGGCTTCCCCAATCTGCACAGCAAGCGTGCGGATGTATGTGCCTTTCCCGCACAGGATCCGGATGGAGAACTTCAGCTCTTCTCCGCGCCATTCCGCTTCCCCGCTCAACAACTCGATCGAGTCGATCCGGACGGTCCTCGATGGGCGCTCCACAGCAATTCCCTGGCGCGCGTATTCGTAGAGCTTTTTGCCGTTCACTTTTACCGCTGAATACATCGGAGGTATCTGGGTGATTTCCCCTGTCAATCCTTCAAGCGCTTTTTGAAGTTCTGCCCGGGTCAGAATTTTGTCGCGTTCGTCCCTGTCGACCACTTCCCCGGTCGCATCTTCCGTTTCCGTCGAAAAGCCGATGGTCACTTCCGCTTCATAAGTCTTCCCTTGGTCCGTGATGTATTCTGCCACTTTGGTGGCGCGTCCGATGCAGATCGGCAGCACGCCGTCCACTTCCGGATCCAGCGTACCGGTGTGGCCCACTTTTTTGGTTTTCAGGATTTTTCTTAATTTAAATACGCAATCGTGGGAAGTCATGCCTTTTTCTTTCCATAACGGTAGTACCCCGTTCAATTCCATGCAATTCAACTCCTGGCTTTTGATTTCCTGCGTAAAAAAGCCTGCTCATCTAAGTGATTAGACAGCAGGCTGTGGATTATTGATCTTCTTTCGGTTCTTTGATCTCGCGCAATAGGGAGTCGATCCGGTTGCCGTAAGCAACAGAGGAATCGAATTCGAACGACAATTCCGGCGTCTTGCGCAGCCGGATCCGCTGCCCGATTTCCGAACGGATAAATCCTTTTGACTTCGACAAGCCGAGCAAAGTCTGCTCTTTCACTTTATCATCGCCCAGCACGCTGATGTATACCGTCGCCTGCTGAAGATCGCCTGTCACTTCAACATCCGTAACCGTTACAAAACCGATCCGCGGATCTTTCAGTTTCCGGCCGATGATATCGCTGAGTTCCTTTTTCATCTGCTCGCCTACACGATTAGAGCGCATAGTCATAATTCTTTCACCTCGTTCTTACAAATATTCTTGGTGAACTTCAAGGCACTCCCAAGAAGGATTGCTTTCCAAAAACTGCAGGACCCGCGCCATCTCTTTGTCCGCCATCTCTTTTGAAGAAGAGACAGTGACAAATGCGAGGCGCGTCCGCTGCCAAACGTTCTGGTGGTCAATTTCCGCTCCTGAAACGTTGAATTTCTGTCTTGCCCGGGTCAGCATGCTTTTGACAACCGCCCGTTTTTCTTTCAGCGAATGCGCAACCGGAATGAAGAACTCACATTCCATGTATACAATCATTTGCGTTCGATTTCTTCCATTACGAACGCTTCGATAATATCGCCTTCTTTGACATCATTGAAGTTCTTGATCGTAATTCCGCATTCATAGCCTTTTGCGACTTCTTTTGCGTCATCTTTGAAGCGTTTCAATGTGTCGATTTCGCCTTCGAATACGACGATGCCTTCACGGATAACACGCACGCCGCTGTCGCGGGTGATCTTGCCTTCTGTTACATAGCTTCCGGCAATCGTACCGACCTTGGACACTTTGAACGTGCTGCGGATTTCCGCCTGGCCGATAACTTTCTCTTCGAATTCAGGATCAAGCAAGCCTTTCATCGCGAACTCGATTTCCTCGATCACTTTATAGATGATGCGGTGCAGACGAATGTCGACGCCTTCAGCTTCTGCCGCACGTTTCGCATTGACATCCGGACGTACGTTAAAGCCGATGACGATGGCATTGGATGCTGCTGCAAGCGATACATCCGATTCCGTGATGGCGCCGGCGCCAGTGTGGATGATCTTGACGTTTACGCCTTCAACATCGATCTTCATCAATGAAGCAGCCATCGCTTCAACGGAGCCTTGCACATCCGCTTTGACGATTAAGTTCAATTCTTTCATTTCCCCTTGTTTCAACTGGTCAAACAAATTGTCCAATGTCACGCGGGTCTTTTCAGAACGCTGGACTTGAAGAGCGGAAGTAGCACGCGTTTCGCCTACTTGGCGAGCGGTCTTCTCATCTTCGAACACCACGAAACGGTCGCCCGCTTGCGGCACATCGTTCAAGCCTGTGATTTCTACAGGCGTTGACGGTCCGGCGTCTTTCACGCGGCGGCCAAGGTCGTTGACCATAGCACGTACACGGCCATATGTGTTACCGACAACAATCGGATCACCGACGTGGAGCGTTCCATCCTGGACAAGAAGGGTCGCGACTGAACCGCGGCCTTTGTCCAGTTCCGCTTCGATTACGGTACCGATGGCACGGCGTCCCGGATTGGCCTGCAATTCGCCTACTTCTGAAACCAGAAGGATCATTTCTAGCAAGGAATCGATGCCTTCGCCTTTAAGCGCAGAAATCGGAACGAAAATCGTTTCGCCGCCCCAAGCTTCCGGCACAAGGCCGTGTTCGGTCAATTCCTGCATTACCCGATCCGGATTAGCGCTTGGCTTGTCCATTTTGTTTACGGCGATGATGATCGGTACTTCTGCAGCTTTTGCGTGATTGATCGCTTCGACGGTCTGCGGCATAACACCGTCATCTGCCGCTACAACGATAATCGCAAGATCCGTCACTTTCGCTCCGCGTGCCCGCATTGTCGTAAAGGCTGCGTGGCCAGGAGTATCCAGGAACGTGATTTTCTTGCCGTTTTCGACGACTTGGTAAGCGCCGATATGCTGTGTGATTCCGCCGGCTTCGCCAGCTGTCACTTTCGTATTGCGGATCGAATCCAGCAACGTGGTTTTCCCGTGGTCAACGTGTCCCATGATCGTAACGACCGGTGGACGTTCTTGCAGAAGCGCTTCATCTTCAGCTTCGAAATAGACTTCAAGATCTGATTTATCCACCAGGATCTCTTCTTCCACTTCAACTTCATATTCCGCACAGATCAATTCAATTGCATCTTTATCAAGCTCTTGGTTGATGGTTGCCATCACGCCGAGCATGAATAATTTTTTGATGATTTCAGAAGGCTCGCGCCCTAATTTTTTCGCCAGTTCACCAACCGTCAGCGATTCGCTGAACGTGATTTTCGCCGGCAATTCTTTCTCTTTCTTCGGCATTGGCGGCAGCGGATTTACCGGCTGCTGGTTTTTGCCTTTGCGGTTGCGGTTTTGGCCGCCGCGGCCTGGCCCTCCGCCGCCTGGACGATTGTTGCGCTGTCCTGGCCCTGCAGACGGTTTAGCTGCTTTCGGCGTAAAGTTCGAGCCTTTGGCAGGTGCCGCTGAACGGTTTTGCCCTTGCCCGCTGCTTTGCGGACGGGATTGCCCTTGGCCTGCAGGACGCGATTGTCCGCCGCCTTGTGGACGGGATTGCCCTTGGCCTGCAGGACGTGATTGTCCCCCGCCTTGTGGACGGGATTGCCCCTGGCCTGCAGGACGTGATTGTCCGCCGCTTTGTGGACGCGACTGCCCTTGCGGACGGGACTGTTGGTTCTGCGGACGGCTCTGCGCCTGCGGACGCTGTCCTTGTGCAGGTTTTTTGTAAATGCCGTCCAATTTTGAAACAGCATTGTCCTCTAATGTCGCCATATGGTTGGCCACTTCAATGTTCAGCTTAGATAACTGGTTGATAATCTCTTTGCTCGGTTTGTCTACTTTTTTAGCGTATTCATGTACTCGAATTTTGGTCATCTGCTCACCCCCGGTTAATTTCTTCAAACAGACTCGATAGTTTTTTCGCAAATCCCTGATCGGTGATTGCAACTACTACACGTTCTGTTTTGCCTATTGCATGCCCAAGCTCGAAACGCGTTCCGAAAACTTGGAGATCGACGTTGTACGAATTGCATTTATCGTGCAATTTCTTGCTGGTGTTCTCTGAAGCGTCTTCGGACAATATGACCAATTTCGCATTGCCGCTCCGGACCTCAGCCACTGCCATCCCTTCGCCGGACGTTGTCATCCGGGCACGGGTAGCTAATCCTAGAATCTGAAGGATTTTCTCTTTGGTTTTCATTTGTTCTGTAGACATTATTTTTTCAACTGCTCTCTTTGGACCACGCGAATCAATTCGTCGTAGACTTCAGCCGGCACTTTCGCCTCCAGCTGGTTATCCAGTACTTTCTTCTTGCGTGCCAGTTCAATCGCATCTTCCGACTTGGAAACGTAAGCTCCCCGCCCTGACTTTTTGCCGGTCAGGTCAACGGATACTTCGCCTTCTTTTGTACGGACGACCCGGATCATTTCTTTCTTAGGATGCATCTCGCCTGTAGCCACACACTTCCGAAGCGGAATTTTCTTTTGCAGTGCCAACGGACATCACCTTTTCCCGGTTATTCTTTCTCACCATAAAAATCGAAGTCTTCAAAGTCTTCTTCATTCGACTCCGCCAACTCGATCGATGCATTTTCGTTCGGGTAGATTCCCATTTCGCGTGCATCGGTTTCACTCTTGATGTCGATTTTCCAGCCAGTCAGCTTGGCAGCAAGGCGGGCGTTCTGGCCCCGTTTGCCGATGGCCAGCGACAATTGATAGTCAGGAACGACAACCGTCGTCGATTTTTCATCCTCGTTCACTTGTACATCTAGCACTTTCGAAGGGCTAAGCGCATTGGCCACAAAGACCACAGGCTCTTCAGACCATTCGACAATGTCGATTTTCTCGCCGCTCAACTCATTGACGATCGTTTGTACGCGGGCGCCTTTGGCTCCAACACATGATCCTACGGGATCGATGTCTTCGCGGTGGGCAACTACCGAGATTTTAGAACGGTCGCCTGCTTCGCGTGCAATCGATTTGATCTCGACGATGCCTTCGTAGATTTCAGGAACTTCGTTTTCGAACAGGCGGCGCAGCAATCCCGGATGCGTTCTCGATACGAAAACCTGCGGGCCGCGCGTCGTGCGCTCGACTTTTGTGATGTAGACTTTGATGCGGTCATGCGGCTGATAGGATTCGTTCGGCATTTGCTCTGTCTGCGGAAGCACTGCTTCCACTTTCCCGAGGCCGACGTAAAGATTGCGTGCATCCATGCGTTCAACGATGCCGTTGACAATGTCATCCGCACGGTCGACAAATTCTTCGAATATCAAGCCGCGCTCCGCTTCGCGTACGCGCTGCGTGACGACCTGCTTGGCTGTTTGTGCTGCGATGCGCCCGAAATTGCGCGGCGTCACTTCTTCTTCCACTACATCGCCAAGCTCATATGCCGGGTTGATTGCTTTCGCATCTTCAAGCGAGATGTGCAGGCGCTCGTCTTCCACTTCTTCGACGACATCTTTACGCGAGTAGACCAGCATTGTGCCTGTACCCAAATTCAAATCCACACGCACGTTCTGCGCCTGGTTGAAATTGCGTTTGTAAGCAGTGACCAAAGCGGCTTCAATCGCCTCGATCAATACATCCCGTGAAATCCCTTTTTGCTTTTCCAATGCATCCAATGCATCCAATAACTCGTTGCCCATTATTTTATCACTCCTAAGTTCTTCAATCAGGTTTTGCAGAAAAATCAATGGCGAGCCGGATGACTGCAATTTTCTTGCGGTCAATGACAATCGTCTTTCTGCGTGTCTTGATCTTGATTTCTATTTCGATTTCTTCGTCATTGTAAGACAGCAAATACCCTTCGAATTCTTTTGAATCCTCAATCGGTTCGTACGTCTTGATGTAGATGAATTTGCCGCGCGCCTTCTCGAAATCCTTTTCCTTCTTCAACGGGCGCTCTGCGCCTGGCGATGAAACTTCAAGGAAATAGTTCTGCTCGATCGGATCGAGCTTATCCAGGATTTCGCTCAATTTTTCGCTGACCAGCGCGCATTGATCGATGTCGATCGGCGCTGCCGGATTGTCCACGTAGACGCGGAGGAACCAGCTGCGGCCTTCTTTTACGAATTCCACATCCACCAGTTCAAGTCCAAGTTCTTCTGTGATGGGCAATGCGATTTGTTCGATTTGTTCTGTAATTTTACTCATACATGCCTCCCGCCAATTTTATGCCATAACAACAGAAAAGAGCGGGAGAACCCACTCTTCTGTGACAGAGCTATCAATAAATGTTACTACAATAATACCATGAATCCCGGTGCAGTGCAAATCCTTAGAACAGCGAAAGCTGGTTGGCATCCGGCATGCCTTCAAGGCAGCCGTGGTCATCCATGTATTCGATGATCGTCTTCGATACTCGCCCGCGCTGCTGGAGGTCCTCTTTTGACAAGAACGTCCCTTGTTCGCGTGCCGCAACGATGGATTTGGCCGCATTCGTCCCGAGTCCCGGTATGGCGTTGAACGGCGGAATCAAGCTTTTGCCGTCAATGATGAATTCATCCGCTGATGATTTGTACAGGTCCACTTTCTGGAAGGTGAACCCGCGTTCCACCATCTCGAGCGCCAATTCCATGACCGTCATCAGGTTCTTCTCTTTCGTGGAAGCTTCCAGCCCTTTGGAGTTGATTTCATCCACTTTGGCCCGGATCGAGGACGATCCTTTCGCCATGGCGTTGACATCAAAATCTTCAGCCCGCACCGTGAAGTACGCAGCGTAATAGAGGATCGGGAAATGCACTTTGAAATAAGCGATCCGCACGGCCATCAAAACATAAGCAGCCGCGTGGGCTTTTGGGAACATGTACTTGATCTTTTTGCACGATTCGATGTACCAGTTCGGCACGCCTTCTTTCTTCATGGCTTCTTCCATTTCAGGCGTCAGCCCTTTCCCTTTCCGGACCGATTCCATGATTTTGAACGCCAGGGAGGATTCCAGCCCCTGATAGATCAAATAAACCATGATATCATCCCGGCAGCCGATTACATCGGACAGCTGGCACGTGCCGTTTTGGATCAATTCCTGGGCATTGCTCAGCCATACGTCGGTGCCGTGAGAAAGCCCGGAAATCTGGACAAGTTCAGAGAACGTCGTCGGTTTGGTTTCTTCAAGCATCTGGCGTACGAAACGGGTTCCGAATTCCGGAATGCCAAGCGTTCCGGTTTTACAGCCGATCTGCTTTTCCGTCACGCCAAGCGATTCGACGCCCGAGAAGATTTTCATGACTTCCGGATCATCCGTCGGAATCGTCTTCGGATCGATGCCGGAGAGATCCTGCAGCATACGGATCACTGTCGGATCATCGTGCCCCAGGATATCGAGCTTCAACAAATTGTCGTGGATCGAATGGAAGTCGAAATGGGTCGTTTTCCATTCAGAATCCTGGGCATCTGCCGGAAACTGGATCGGCGAAAAATCGTAGATGTCCATATAGTCCGGAACAACGATAATGCCCCCCGGGTGCTGTCCGGTACTGCGCTTGACGCCGGAGCAGCCTTGGACCAGGCGGTCGATTTCTGCTCCGCGGAGCGTCATATCGCGGTCATTGGCATAGCCGCGGACATAGCCGTATGCCGTCTTCTCGGCAACTGTGCCGATCGTTCCTGCACGGAATACATTGTCTTCCCCGAACAATTCCTTCGTGTAATTATGGGCTCTTGCCTGATAGTCGCCACTGAAGTTCAAATCGATATCGGGAACCTTGTCCCCTTTGAATCCGAGGAATGTTTCAAAAGGAATATCCTGCCCTTCTTTTTGGAACGGAATGCCGCAGTCCGGACATTCCTTGTCCGGCAAATCGAAACCGGAGCCGACAGAGCCGTCATCGAAGAACTCGGATTTTTTGCACTTGGAACAGATATAATGCGGCGGCAAAGGATTGACTTCCGTGATTTCCGTCAACGTCGCCACGAGCGACGACCCTACGGATCCCCGTGAACCGACCAGGTAGCCGTCATCCAGCGACCGTTTAACAAGTTTATGGGAAATCAGGTAGATGACCGCGAAGCCGTGGCCGATGATCGATTTCAATTCCTTCTCGATGCGCGCTTCGACAATTTCAGGAAGCACTGGCCCATAGATCTGATGCGCCATACTATAGCTCAGCTCGCGGACTTCTTCATCGGCACCTTCGATTTTCGGTGTATACAGGTCGTCTTTGATCGGTTTTACCGTGTCAATCATATCGGCGATTTTATTGGAATTCACAATGACGATTTCGCGTGCCGTCTCTTCTCCGAGAAACTCGAATGCATCCAGCATTTCATTGGTCGTGCGGAAATGCACTTTCGGCAATTTATGCCGGTTGAGCGGATTGGCCCCGCCTTGGGAGCCGATCAGCACTTGGCGGAAAATCGCATCTGTTTCATCCAGGTAATGGACATTCCCAGTGGCTACGAGCGGGATTTCCAGTTTCCGGCTGACTTTCACTAGTTTTCGGATGACATCTTCCAGATTCCATTCATCGCGGATCAGTTCGCGCTCGATCAGATGCGAATAGACTTCTTTCGGATGCACTTCCAAGTAATCATAGAACCCTGCGGTCGCTTCGACTTCTTCCATCGACTTTTGCATCACCGCTTCGAATACTTCGCCTTTGTCGCAGCCGGAGCCGACAAGAAGCCCTGCCCGGTGGCGCTGCAGAAGCGAGCGCGGAATGCGCGGAACGCGGTAGAAATAGTTAATGTGGGAAGCCGACACCAGCTTGAACAGGTTTTTCAGGCCTTCGTCGTTTTGGGCGAGCAGCGTGACGTGCGTTGGACGGGCCCGCTTGTAAGCGTCGCCGATTCCAACGTAATCATTCAGCTGGTCGTGGTAAAGGATGCCTTTTTCGTGCGCTTCCTTCAATAGATGCGTCAGCAAATAGGAAGTCGCTTCGGTATCGTAGATCGCCCGGTGATGCTGGGTCAATTCGATGCCGAATTTCTTCGCCAGGGTGTTCAAGCGGTGGTTCTTCAATTCTGGATGCAGCATCCGCGCAAGTTCCAGCGTATCGATGGTTGCATGTTTCTTGTCGATGCCGTATTTCTTATAGGCGACATACAGGAAGCCCATATCGAATGAAGCATTGTGCGCGACCATGATGTGGTCGCCTGCCCATTCGTGGTAGTTGCGGATCACTTCTTCCACTTCGGGAGCGTTTCTGACCATATCATCCGTGATGCCGGTCAGATCGATTGTCGTTGCCGATAGCGGATGGTGCGGATTGGCAAAGCTTTCAAATTTATCGATGATGTTGCCGCCTTTGATTTTAACAGCGGCAAGTTCAATGATCGTATCATAGACGGCCGACAAGCCGGTCGTCTCTAAGTCGAATACCACGAAGGTCTCTTCTTCAAGCAGTGCATGCCGCTCTTCGTATGCGATCGGCACGCCGTCATCGACCAGGTTCGCTTCCAAGCCGAAAATCGCTTTAATGCCGTGTTTTTTGCTTGCGGCGTAAGCGTCGGGGAAAGACTGGACGCCCGCATGGTCGGTGATGGCGATGGCCGGATGGCCCCATTTCGCTGCTTGGGCGACAAGTGAATCAACAGACGATACGGCGTCCATTGCACTCATCGGCGTGTGCAGGTGCAGCTCAACGCGCTTTTCGTCTGCTGTGTCCTGCCGGCGGGCAGGGTTCACTTCCACCATGTCCTGTGCCATCATGACCAAGTCGCGCACGAACGTATCCATCTGGATCGAGCCGCGCGCTTTCAGCCACATGCCTTTTTTGACGCCGGCCATGAGCTCTGCATCTTCTTTGTCGCGGGAGAACATTTTCACCAGGATCGAATCGGTGTAATCGGTCATCTTAACCGTCAATAGTGAACGGCCGCTCCGGAGTTCGCGCACTTCCACATCAAATACAAATCCTTCGATCGTGATCCGGCGCTCTTCTTCCGTAATGGATTTGATCTCGGCAATGGTTTCGTCCGGCTTGATGGCGATCCCCATCTGGAACGGGCCTGATGGTGCGCCATTCTCTTTCCGGTCGGTTTCCCGTTTTTTCATATCGGCTACGGCTCTTTTTGCCATAGCCTCTTCTTCCGCCAAACGCTCTTGCATGAACGCCTGATGGGCGGCTTCAGCCTCGCCGTTTTCTTCGGCTAATTTAAAAGCGACCGCGACATGCGGAAACCCGAATTGCTGATAGGCCGCTGCCAGTTTATCGCTGTATTTCGATGTCAATGCCATCATTTCATGTTCATGGCTGCAGCACAGAATCAGCTTATTGCCGTTCCATTCCGGCACTTGCGCAAGCAGCTGATTGCGCAGCGGCGGCGCCATGTCCGAGAATTCTTCCACGACATAACGCCAATACTCCATGACGAGTTCGCCATCCGCTGAAGAAGATTCGCTTTCCAGCGAAAGCTGGACATTGGCAATGGTGGCAAAAGTAGCATTTAAACGCTCTTTCAATAAAAGAAATAATTTCAGCGGCAACGTCTCTTTCACCTTGATGAGAAAGCGCCATGTACGCTCTTTTTTATGCACTGTCATCCGTGTCAGTTCAGCCTCTTCGAAAAAAGGCATATGTACATCGTCTGTTAAGTCGAGATGCTGCAGCAGAAGGTTGAATCGAATCTTTGGATCTTGCTCGTTTGTCATAATTATCCCCTTCGATACAGATTTTTTAAAAGGTGCTGCTGTTTTATGGGATATCAGCTGACACTCTTATATATTCGTATTGAAAACATTGCCCGATATGCGCCGTTCCTGCGCTCCGAAAACTTGTTCGGATGGACAAGTATAACAGAAAAAATAAAGGAAAGTACAAGTTGTACTTTCCTTTAATCATATCAGATTATCCGATTATTTTTTAAAGAATTGCTGCAGATGATCGAGCAGTTCTTCACGTTTCCACTCGAAAGTCTCGCCCGTCCGGCGATATTTCACTTCCAGAATTCCTTCAGAAGCTTTTTTGCCGACTGTGATGCGCACCGGCATGCCAATCAGATCCGCATCTGCGAACTTGACGCCTGCACGTTCAGCCCGGTCATCCAGAAGGACTTCGTAGCGGTAGGACTTAAGCAATTTATACAAGTCTTCCCCTAATTCACGCTGGGGTTCGTCTTTCATGTTCACAGGCACAATGTGGATCTCGTAAGGCGCGATTACATCCGGCCACGTGAATCCTGCATCGTCCTGGAATTGTTCAGCTACTGCGGCCATGACGCGTGAGACACCGATTCCATAGCAGCCCATGATGTAAGGCATTGCTCTGCCCTGGTCATTGAGGAATGTCGCCTTCATCGGCACACTGTAGGTCGTGCCCAATTTAAAGATATGGCCGACTTCAATCCCTTTGGCAAATTGGATTCTCCCTTCGCCGTCCGGTGACGGGTCTCCCTCTTGGATAAAGCGCAGGTCGGCATAGGTGTCGACCGAAAAGTCTTTTCCTGGCGTGACGTTTGCCAAGTGCTGGCCGTTTTCATTCGCCCCGACCACTCCGTTGACAATTGCTTTGACGGCATTGTCCGCATAAACACGGACTGCCGGCGGCAAGCCGATAGGGCCGAGAGATCCGATTTCACAATTCAACAGCTCTTGGACTTCTTCCGGTGCAGCAAGCTCCACGATTTTCGCTCCGGTCGCATGCTTCACTTTCACATCGTTGATATCATGGTCGCCTCGTGCCAGGACAACGACTAAATCGTCATCTGTCTTGAAGACCAGCGTTTTGATGCATTTTTCCGGTGTTGTATTCAGGAATGCTGCAACATCAGCAATCGTTTTTTGATCAGGTGTTGCCACTTTCTCCATCTCTTTCGGCGCTTCATCCGACTTCGGATAGTCGACATTGACCGCCGCCATTTCAATATTGGCTGCATAGCCTGAGCTGTCCGAATAAGCGATCGTGTCTTCGCCGATTTCTGACAGCACCATGAATTCATGGTTGTCTTTCCCGCCGATTGCTCCGGAATCCGCAATGACCGCACGGAAATTCAATCCGAGGCGGGTGAAAATATTGGTATAGGCCTGCATCATCACATTATACGTTTCGTCCAGGCTTTCCGGCGTTGCGTGGAAAGAATAAGCATCTTTCATCAGGAATTCGCGTCCGCGCAGCAATCCGAAGCGCGGGCGTTTTTCATCGCGGAATTTGGACTGGATCTGGAACAGGTTCAGCGGCAATTTCTTATAGGATTTGATTTCATCGCGCAAAAGGCTCGTAATGACTTCCTCGTGCGTAGCACCGAGCGCAAATGCACGGTCATTCCGGTCCGTAAGCCTCATCAGCTCATCGCCATACGAATACCAACGGCCGGTTTCCTGCCAAAGTTCAGCTTGCTGAAGTGCCGGAAGAAATACTTCCACACTGCCTGCCGCTTCCATTTCTTCCCGGATGATGGTCTCCACTTTCTGGAGGACGCGCTTTCCGAGCGGAAGGAACGAATAGATGCCGCTTGTATTTTGGCGGATAAATCCTCCGCGCAATAAGAGCTGATGCGATTTAACATCCGCATCAGCCGGTGTTTCTCTTAATGTTGGGATAAAAGTTGCTGTTTGTTTCATTCCGGAATGCACCTCGACTGACTATTGAATTTTTTAAAAGAAGAATTTTTGGATATCGTTCCATGTAACGATGATCATGAGCAGCATGAGCAGCATGATTCCTACAAAATGCACCATGCCTTCTTTTTGGCTATCAACCGGTTTTCCGCGAAGCGCTTCAAGGATGAAGAACATCAAGCGCCCGCCGTCCAAAGCCGGGAGTGGCAGCAAGTTCATGATTCCTAAGTTGATGCTGAGCATACCCGCCCAGCTCATCAATGTGAAGATGCCGTATTTCGCAACTTCTTCCGTCGTTTTATAAATTCCGACCGGCCCCGACAAGGCATCGATCGTGAACTGCCCGGTTACGAGCATGCCCAGCAAACGGAAGATTTCCTTGAACCAAAAGACGGTTTGTTCAGCACCGTATACGAATGATCCGAAGAAATCCTTTTCCAGCGGGCTTTGATACAGTACGCCGATGACGCCGACTTTTTCCGGAGATTCTTCAGAAACTTCCGGCGTGATCGTAAACGCCATCTGCTCTCCGCCGCGTTCCACTTCGAACTCGAGCGCATTCCCTGCATTTTCCTGCACTATGCCGACAAGCTCGTTCCAAGAAGCGATTGTTTCCCCGCTAATGGCCGTGACCAGATCGCCGTCCTGCATGCCGGCAGCTTCTGCCGGACTGTCTTCCGCCACTTCTGTTATGACGGGTTCATTGGTTGGAATGCCTTGCATCAAGGCAATTGCTGTAAAGATGAAAAATGCCAGGATGAAATTGAATAGCGGACCAGCCAAGATCGTCATGAACCGGTGCCCGACGCTTTTCGAATTGAACTGGCGGTCATACGGGGCAAGAATGGTTTCTTTACCGTTCTCTTCCACGAGGGCATCACGGGCTACTTCAATGCGGACGAATTTCTCGTCTTCATCATACCCTTTGATGTACAGCTCTTTTTCCAGATCGGCTTCTTCCACTTCCAGGAATAAGATATCCGGATGCATCGTCTTCTGATTCATGATGACTTTCGTCGCCACGCCGTCCTTGTTCAACAGGACGCCGATGCGGTGGCCGGCTTGGATATGGATAGCATCCATCTCTTCGCCTGCCATGCGCACGTATCCGCCAATCGGCAGCAGACGCACGGTGTAAAGTGTCTCGCCTTTTGTGATTCCCAATATTTTCGGCCCCATGCCGATTGCAAATTCCCGCACCAATATGCCGGCGCGCTTCGCGAAAAGGAAATGGCCGAGTTCATGGAAAAAAACCAGGGCACCGAAAATTATGATAAACGCTAATACTGTTTCCATTCAAACCCATCCTTATTAACCTTTTTCGGTTTTGTCTTAAGCTATTTTAGCATGTTTTTAACGGATTTTCTTGTTTCAGCGTCTACCTCTAAAATTGTCCCCAAGTCCGGTTTTGATACCGTCTTATGGCTGTCCATCGCACTTTCGATCATTTCCTCGATCTGCAGGAACTTGATTTGTTCATTTAAAAACATGGCTACGGCCTGTTCATTCGCCGCATTGAAAACGGTGGTCATCGTACCGCCTTCGCGCCCGGCATCATATGCCAATTGCAATGCCCGGAACCGCTCGTAATCCATTTCCTGGAAATTCAATTTCCCGATTTCCGCCAAGTTGAGGCGCTTCGCTTGAGGCCGCGGCAGGCGGTCCGGATAGGTGAGGGCATACTGGATCGGAACACGCATATCGGGCGTCCCCAATTGGGCCATGACGCTCGTATCCTGGAATTCCACCATTGAATGGATGATGCTTTCCCGGTGCAGCAGGACATCAATGTCGTCATACGCGAAATTGAACAGCACATGCGCTTCAATCACTTCCAGCCCTTTGTTGACCATGCTTGCGGAATCGATCGTGATTTTCGCGCCCATGGACCAGTTCGGATGCGCCAGCGCTTCCTTCACAGTGACGTGCTGCAATTGATCGCGGGTCAAATCGCGGAAGCTGCCGCCGGAGGCTGTTAAGATCAGCCGGCTTGCCTGTTCGAGCTTTTCCCCGTTCAATGCTTGGAACAGTGCTGAATGTTCGCTGTCCACCGGCAGGATTTTCGCACCGTATACCGAGGCGTTTTCCATGACGAGATGCCCGGCTGTCACCAATGTCTCTTTGTTGGCGATGGCGATCGTCCGGCCGAGTTTGATGGCCTCGAGTGTCGGCTGAAGCCCGACGCTCCCGATGACCGCATTGACCAGGACATCTGCATCGTATGTAGCAGTCTCGATCAGGCCTTCACTGCCTGAAACGACAGAAACGCCCGGAAACTCGCTCCGCAAAGCGGCAGCATCTTCTGCCCCTTGCACGCAGACGATTTCCGGCCGGAATTCCCGGATGATGCCTCTTGCCATTTCTATGTTTTTCCCGGCTGAAAAGCCGGTCAATTGAAACTCATTCGGATGTTCCCTTATGATATCTGCTGTCTGCACACCGATCGAACCAGTGGCTCCGAGCAAGATGATGCTTTTGCGCATTCAGAAGCTCCCTTTCTTAAATGAAATGTAAAAAGTGCAGCAGCGGCATGACGAACAGAATGCTGTCGAAGCGGTCCAATATCCCGCCGTGCCCGGGCAGGATATGCCCGGAGTCCTTGACGTTGAAATGCCTTTTAAGCGCAGACTCGACCAAGTCGCCGAGCTGCCCGAAAATCGATGCTGCGATGGTGACGATTACAATGATAAGAATCGATTTGTCCAGATCGACAAAATAATTCAATACGAGCGCCACTGCGATGGCCCAGATAATGCCGCCCACAAATCCCTCGATTGTTTTGTTCGGGGAGATTTCCGGCCATAATTTGCGCTTGCCGATTTTCCGCCCGGTGAAATAAGCCCCCGAATCGGTGAACCAGACCACTAGCAGGGCATAGACGACAAAAGCCAGCCCCTCGATGCGGGTTTCGATCATGTAGTAAAATCCGACGCCGATATATAAAGTACCTAAAATAGCAAATGCGGCATCGTCGAATGTAAAACTGTTTTTGACCACTACTGTGTGGATGAGCAGCAGAATGACTGCAATAAAGGCAAATTCCACTTTGACATATCCGGTGAGTTCATAAATGTGAACTGCCCATTCGTCCGGCATCATAAATGCATACAAAGCGATCAGAGAGATCAGCCCGGGGATGCTGAACAAGCTTCTGCCTTTCATATTCAACAGTTCCTGCAGCCCGACGGTCGCGAGTGCGAACGTCATCAGAATAAACGGGATCCCGCCGTAGATGACGAATGGAATGAAAAGAGCGGCCGCAATGATTCCAGTAATAATGCGCTGTTTCAATTTGCTTCTTCCCCTTTCAATCCTCCAAACCGGCGATTTCGTTTCTGGAAATCTTCAATCGCTTCAAGCAGCGACTCTTCTCCAAAATCCGGCCATAAAGTTTCGGTGAACCAAAATTCTGTATACGCCAATTGCCAAAGCATGAAATTGCTCAGGCGGACTTCGCCGCTTGTTCGGATCAGCAAATCCGGCTCTGGCAGGTCATTTGTCATCAACCCGGCTGTAATATGGTCTTCCGTGATATCTTCAAGATTCAACGTGCCTGCTGCAACTTGCGCTGCGATGTTTTTGACTGCATCGACGATTTCTGCGCGGCTGCCATAATTCAAAGCGAAATTCAGCACAAGGCCGGTATTGTCTTTGGTCGCTTCCTTCGCTTTGCGGATCGCTTCCAGCGTATGGGCCGGCAAGTTGTGGTGATACCCCATCATTTCAACCCGGACATTCTCTTCGATCAATTCCGGCAGGAACACCGATAGGAATTCTTCCGGCAAGCGCATGAGGAAATCCACTTCCATTTTCGGGCGCTTCCAATTTTCAGTTGAAAAAGCATAAAGCGTCAGAACGCCTACGCCCAATTCATTGGCCAGCTTCGTGATTTTGCGCACCGTCTTCATACCTTCATGATGGCCTGCAACCCGCGGAAGAGACCGCTTTTTCGCCCATCGGCCATTTCCATCCATAATGATGGCAATGTGGGATGGAACACCCATTGCTGCAACTTCTGAAACGAAGCCTTCATTTTCAATTGCAGGATCTGCCATCCTTTTTAATAATTTATTGAACATATTTTAATCCTCCACCTATTGCAAATCGGCATGTCTAAAGCTTATCATATCAAAAAAAACAGGGTTGTGCGCTTTCTTTCTGGCTGTTGCCACATTTTTGGCAGAAAAAAAGCGTCCTGCTAGACAGGACGCTTTGCGTGATTAAAAGTTCTGTTTAAACTTCCATAATCTCTTTTTCTTTGTCTTTCGCCACATCATCGATTTTCGCAATGTACGAATCCGTCAATTTCTGGACGTCGTCAGAATAGCTGCGCAAATCATCTTCTGTGATCTCACTTTTCTTCTCGAGCTTTTTAAGATCATCGTTCGCATCGCGGCGGATGTTGCGGATGCCGACTTTCGCTTCTTCCGCTTCTTTTTTCACTTGCTTAACCAGATCCTTGCGGCGCTCTTCTGTCAATGCTGGAATCGCCAGGCGGATGACAGAGCCATCGTTTGACGGGCTCAACCCGAGATCAGATTTCAAGATCGCTTTTTCAATGTCGCCCAAGACTGATTTGTCGTAAGGCTGGATCATGATCAAGCGTGCTTCCGGTACGGAAACACCGGCCACTTGGTTGATCGGAGTAGGTGCACCATAATAATCCACTGTCAATTTGTTTAGAATTGAAGGGTTTGCGCGTCCAGCACGGATGGAAGAAAGTTCACGTGAAAAAGCTGAAAGTGCGTTTTCCATTTTCGTCTTCGTATCGTTCATCACTGTTTTTGGCATTATAATGTTCTCCTCACCACTGTCCCGATTTTTTCACCGAGAACAGCCCGTTTTATATTTCCGTTTTCCATAATTGAGAATACTACGAGTGGGATGTCATTGTCCATACATAGTGTAGAAGCGGTGGAATCCATGACCTGCAAGCCTTGCTGGATGACGTCGAAATACGATAATTCTTCGTATTTCACTGCGTCCACGTCTGTTTTCGGATCCGCTGAGTAAACGCCATCCACATTGTTTTTCGCCATCAGGATGACATCAGCTTCAATTTCTGCAGCGCGCAGGGCAGCTGTCGTATCGGTTGAGAAGTACGGGTTGCCGGTGCCTGCCGCAAAAATGACAACACGCTTTTTCTCCAAATGGCGGATTGCCCGTCTGCGGATATAAGGTTCGGCGACCTGGCGCATTTCAATAGAAGAAAGCACCCGGGTTTCGACGTCCTGTTTTTCCAAGGAATCCTGAAGCGCCAGCGAATTCATCACTGTTGCGAGCATTCCCATATAATCTGCAGTGGCGCGGTCCATGCCCATTTCAGAGCCGATCTTGCCTCTCCAGATATTGCCGCCGCCGACAACAACTGCCACTTCCACACCAAGTTCCACTACATCTTTGACCTGGCTAGCCACCGATTTGATGATTTCAGGAGATAAACCGAATCCCTTTTCCCCAGCCATCGCTTCTCCACTAAGTTTTAATACAATGCGTTTATATTGTTGAACACTCATCGGTACCCTCCATTACACTTTTATTGAAAAATAGGGAACACATGCTGTGTTCCCCGGGTGGATCGTATGCTTTTCGAACTTATTTTTTGTTGACTTGGCTCATAACTTCATCAGCAAAGTTGTCTTCGCGTTTTTCGATGCCTTCGCCGACTTCGTAGCGGATGAATTCTTTTACTGTTCCGCCAGTTGAAGCTGCAAAGTCGCGTACTTTCTGGTCAGAGTTCTTAACGAACGCCTGGTCCAAAAGGCAAACGTCTTCGAAATATTTGCCAAGGCGGCCTTCAACCATTTTCGCAACGATGTTTTCTGGCTTGCCTTCGTTAAGGGCTTGCTCAGTCAAGATTTTGCGCTCGTGTTCAACTTCGTCAGCTGACACTTCGTCACGTGAAACGTATTTCGGGTTCAAAGCAGCGATATGCATCGCGATGTCGCGTGCAGCTTCTGCGTTTGTAGAGTTTTCAAGTACAACCAATACGGAAATGCGGCCGCCCATGTGCAGGTAAGGACCGAAAGCGTCAGCATCCGTTTTTGTGCGGATTTCGAAACGGCGCAAAGTGATTTTTTCACCGATCTTCGCGATTGCGTTCGAGATGTGGTCAGCAACAGTCAAGCCGTTTGACATTGTTGAAGCAGTAGCTTCTTCAATTGTAGCAGGCTTCGTGTCGATCAAGTGCTCGCCCAATTCTTTTACAAGTGTCTGGAAGCCTTCGTTTTTAGCAACGAAATCAGTTTCCGCGTTCACTTCGTAGATTACAGCTTCGTTGTCTTTCACAAGGATGTTTGTAATCCCTTCAGCAGCAATGCGGTCTGCTTTCTTAGAAGCGCTTGATAGGCCTTTTTCACGCAAGAAGTCGATAGCTGCGTCGATGTCGCCATCTGTCTGCACTAGCGCTTTTTTGCAATCCATCATACCTGCGCCTGTTTTTTCACGCAATTCTTTTACCATTTGTGCTGTAACTGCCATGATTGAATTCCTCCTTAGGATATGAACAATTTCTCAAAAAAAGGTGATAAGTGGGTTTCGCCGCTTATCACCTGTAACACTTGTGAATTACTCAGCAGCTTCAGCTGGAGTTTCTTCGTCTTCTTCCGGTTTAGACTCAAGCAAAGCGTCCGCCATTTTACCAGTTAAAAGTTTAACAGCGCGGATTGCATCGTCGTTTGCAGGAATTACATAATCGATTTCATCAGGGTCGCAGTTTGTATCAACGATACCTACGATCGGGATGTTCAATTTCATTGCTTCTGCAACAGCAATGCGTTCTTTGCGTGGGTCAACTACGAACATAACGTCCGGCAGTGAACTCATATCACGGATACCGCCAAGGAATTTAACAAGGCGTTCGTGTTCTTTTTTCAATTGAACTACTTCTTTTTTCGGTAGAACTTCAAAAGTTCCATCTTCTTCCATGCGCTCGATCTGTTTCAAACGGCTCACACGTTTTTGGATTGTACCGAAGTTTGTAAGTGTTCCACCCAACCAACGCTGGTTGATGTAGTAGTTGCCAGAACGTTCAGCTTCTTCTTTGATTGCGTCCTGAGCTTGTTTTTTCGTTCCAACGAATAGTACTTTACCGCCTTCTTCGCCCACTTGTTTCATGAAGTTATAAGCTTCTTCCAATTTGCGGACTGTTTTTTGAAGGTCGATGATGTAGATACCGTTACGCTCAACGAAAATATATTTTTTCATTTTCGGGTTCCAACGGCGAGTCTGGTGGCCAAAGTGTACACCAGCTTCAAGCAATTGTTTCATAGAAATTACTGACATGTGTGTTTCCTCCTGATAGGTTATTTTTTCCCTCCGCATTCTTCTTCTCTGTACCGTTACTTTTGAAAAAGCACCTGCGGCACAAATCCGAATGCGTGTGTATTTAACACCATTTGAAATTATACCACGGTCCTTGTACGGACCGCAACAAGTTTCTCTTATAAATTAGCGGAAACGCTTCGGACATTCGCTTCCCATAATTTCATCTGGATCGTTCATAAAGAATATGGAGCACCAGACCGACGAAGCCAGCAAAGAAAGCAAAATAAAAAAGCACCGGACAGAATCCGGCGCTTTTCGATCATGCTTAGTTCATTTTCAATTGTTCAAGCTCTGCAAGGAACTTCGTGTTCAATACTTTGATGTAAGTCCCTTTCATCCCAAGCGAACGCGATTCGATAACGCCGGCACTTTCAAGTTTGCGGAGTGCGTTGACGATTACCGAACGTGTGATGCCGACGCGGTCAGCGATTTTTGAAGCGACAAGCAAGCCTTCGTTGCCGTCCAGCTCTTCAAAAATGTGCTCAATCGCTTCAAGCTCACTGTATGAAAGTGAAGAAATCGCCATTTGAACAACTGCTTTACTGCGCGCTTCTTCTTCAATGCGGTCGCCTTTTTCACGAAGGATCTCCATGCCAACTACAGTCGCACCATATTCGCCAAGGATCAAGTCATCGTCATGGAATTCTTCTTTGACGCGGCCGAGTAGCAATGTGCCCAGACGTTCGCCTCCGCCGATAATCGGAACGATCGTTGTCAAAGCATCTTTGAACAATTCACGCTCTTCGACCGGGAAGATTGTGTGTTCGCTGTTTACATCAAGGTTAGCAGATGTTTCAGTGATGTTTGAAAGGTTTTGTGTGTATTCCATCGGGAATTGGCGCTCTTCGAGCATCCCTTTCATGCGTTCGTTCTCGATTTGCTGGCTGACAGCAAATCCTAGCAGTTTACCTTTACGGCTAACGACGAACGTGTTGCATTCAATTACTTCGCTCAATGTTTCAGCCATGTCTTTAAAGTTAACAGGTTTCCCTGCCGCTGCTTGAAGCATTGAGTTAATTTTTCTTGTTTTTTCCAATAAATTCATTTAAATGAACCTCCTACGGTTTTCATGCAGTATTTATTAAATATTCTAAAGGTTTTTACTCTTTAAAGATACTGAAACGCCTTGAATTACAGGATAAATTGTGACAAATCTTTGTTTTTTGCCACATTTTCAAGCTTTTCATTCACATATTGAGGCGTGATGTCGATCTGGGCAGGCGATATTTCACTTGCTTCGAATGACAGCTCCTCCAATAAGCGTTCTAAAATGGTGTGAAGCCGGCGGGCACCGATGTTATCGGTTTCCTGGTTCACCTCATAGGCGATTTCAGCCAGTCTAATAATTGACGCATCATTGAAGTTTATCACAACTCCCTCTGTTTCGAGAAGTGCTTTGTACTGATTTATCAATGAATGCTTCGGTTCTGTTAAAATTTTGACAAAATCATCAACTTCCAGCTTCTGCAGCTCCACGCGGATCGGGAAGCGCCCTTGCAGTTCCGGAATCAGATCGGACGGCTTGGACATATGGAATGCCCCCGCAGCTACAAACAGCACATAATCCGTTTTCACGGTGCCGTATTTCGTGTTGATCGTCGAGCCTTCCACAATCGGCAGGATATCGCGCTGGACACCTTCGCGCGAAACGTCCGCCGAAGATGAGCTGTTCTTGCTCGCAATTTTATCCATCTCATCGATGAAGATGATGCCCTGCTGCTCGGTCCGCTCAATGGCTTCTGCTGCCACTTCCTCGTCATCGACCAGTTTAGCCGCCTCTTCAGCAGCCAGTATCCGGCGGGCTTCCTTCACTTGGACTTTGCGTTTTTTCTTTTTCTTCGGCATCAAAGAAGACAAGGCGTCTTGCATATTCGCACCCATCTGCTCCATTCCCGAACCTTGCAGGGCGTCAAACATGCTCGGAATATTTTCCGAAACTTCGACGGTCAGCCAGTTTTCTTCCAGCTTTCCGGCTTTGAGGTCAGCTGCAATTTCACGACGCTTGACCCGCACCTCCACTTCAGCCACCGGATCTTCCTCTTCCTGGTCCATCTTCTGCCCGAAAAGCATTTCGAGCGGATTCTGGCCATTCGGCTTTTTCTTCAAGGAAGGGGCGAGCAATTTGACGATGCGGTCGTTCGCTGCTGCTTCCGCCTGCTCCTTCACCGCTTCAAAACGCTCTTCTTTGATCATGCGGACAGCCGCTTCCACCAGGTCGCGCACCATCGATTCCACATCCCTGCCGACATAGCCGACCTCCGTGAATTTGGTCGCTTCCACTTTAACGAAAGGGGCACCGGTCAGTTTGGCGATCCGGCGGGCGATTTCCGTCTTGCCGACGCCTGTCGGCCCGATCATCAGAATATTTTTCGGTATCACTTCATCGCGCAATTCGTCATCAAGACGGCTTCTGCGGTAGCGGTTGCGGAGGGCGATCGCGATGGAGCGCTTCGCATCTTTCTGCCCGACAATATATCGGTCCAGATGGTCTGTGATTTGCCTTGGAGTCAGATCTTGCTGTTTTTTCATTTCGCCAGCTCCTCCACTACGATTTGATGGTTGGTGTATACGCAAATATCCGCTGCTGTCTCCAGTGCAGACTGCGCGATTTCATAAGCAGTCAGTTTGTCGCCTGCATATTTCTTCAGCGCACGGCCGGCTGCCAATGCGTAATTCCCGCCCGAACCGATGGCCAGGATCCCGTCATCAGGCTCGATGACTTCCCCGGTTCCGGAAACCAGCAGGAGCTCATCTGCATCCATGACGATCAGCATCGCCTCAAGCTGGCGGAGCATCTTATCGCCGCGCCATTGCTTTGCGAGTTCGACTGCTGCGCGCTGGAGGTTTCCGTTGTATTCTGTCAGCTTGCCTTCAAACATTTCAAACAGCGTGAAGGCATCTGCCACGGAACCGGCAAACCCGGTCAATACTTTGCCGTTGTACAGCCTCCGCACTTTCCGCGCCGTGTGCTTCATGACGACTGCATTGCCGAATGTCACTTGCCCGTCGCCGGCCATCGCGCATTCCCCGTTATGCCGTACTGCAAATATCGTGGTTGCATGGAATTCGTGCATTTGGATATCCCCTCTCTAAGCTCTTGGATGTGAATTCAAATAGGTCTTCCGTAAATGCTCTTTTGTAACATGGGTATAGACTTGGGTAGAACTCAGATGTGAATGGCCCAGGAGTTCCTGGACCGTCCGCATGTCCGCCCCGTTGTTCAATAAATGCGTTGCGAATGTGTGGCGGATCATATGGGGATAGATCGCCGAATTGGCGGACGCTTTTTTCATGCATTCGTTCAATATATGGCGGATGCCGCGGTCCGTTACCGGTTCGCCGCGATTGTTGACGAACAAGCTTTGGTGGTCCTGCTTCTTCATCAGCTTAGGACGCACTTCTTCGATGTAATGTTCCAAAGCATCATGAGCAAACCCGCCATACGGAATATAGCGTTCTTTGCGCCCTTTCCCCATGACTTTGACAATGTGCATGGTCCGGTCTAGATCCTGCATCCGGATCGACACGCATTCATTGACCCGCATGCCGGTCGCATAAAGCAATTCCAGCAGCGCGGTGTTCCGTTTGGACAGTTTATCCTCACCCTGGACCGATTTGAACAGCACTTCCATCTCTTCTTCGTAGAAGAACTGGGGCAGCCGTTCTTCTTTTTTCGGATGGTAGAGCGACCGGAAAGCCGCTTCACTCAGCCCGAACTCGCGGCTGCCATACCGGAAAAAGGAACGGATGGATGAAATTTTCCGGGATATGGTGGTGCGTGACAGCTTCGTTTCATAAAGCTTCGTCACATAATTTCTCGCGTGCAGGTATTCCACTTCCTGCAATTCACCGATTCCTTCCTGTTCCATAAACAGAAAAAAATCCTCCAAGTCTTTCTCATAGTGGTGGACGGTGTGTTCGGAATAATTTTTTTCAAGTTGGATGTAGGCCATGTAAGATTTCAGCATTCCGTGTTTATCCATATCTCGTGAGCCCACCTTTTCCGCAAATACAAAAGCCTCTAAATTATAACAACATTCAGAGGCTTTTATCAATTAAACAGTTACGGTATTCATAAAATTGTGAATAGCTTTCAACGCCCGGTCTGCATGTTTTTCTGCGCGTTCCTGCTTGGACTTGATGCGTTCCCCGAGGTCGGGGAACAGTCCGAAGTTGACGTTCATCGGCTGGAAGTTCTTGCTGTCCGCTTCTGTGATATAGCGCGCCATGCTGCCCAATGCCGTTTCAGCCGGCATGACGATCAACTCTTCCCCTTGCGCCAGGCGGGCGGCATTGATGCCGGCAAGCAAGCCGCTTCCTGCCGACTCCACATAGCCTTCGACACCGGTCATTTGCCCGGCAAAGAAAATCGTCGGGTTGGCCCGCAGCTGGTATGTCGGCTGGAGCACTTTCGGCGAATTGATGAATGTGTTGCGGTGCATCACGCCGTAGCGAACGATTTCCACATTCTCAAGGCCCGGAATCAGTTTCAAGACTTCTTTCTGAGGTCCCCATTTTAAATGCGTCTGGAAGCCGACGATGTTGTAAAGCGTGCCGGCTGCGTCATCCTGGCGAAGCTGGACGACTGCATACGGGCGCTTGCCTGTTTTCGGGTCTTCCAGTCCAACCGGTTTCATCGGGCCGAACGTCAGCGTTTTCTCGCCTCTCGCCGCCATCACTTCAACGGGCATGCAGCCTTCGAAATAAATCTCTTTTTCGAATTCCTTCAACGGCACCACTTCCGCTTCGACGAGCGCTGTGTGGAAGCGTTTGAACTCCTCTTCAGTCATCGGGCAGTTCAAGTAAGCCGCTTCCCCTTTGTCGTAGCGGGATTTCAAGTAGACCTTGTCCATATCGATGCTGTCTTTTTCAACGATCGGCGCTGCCGCATCGTAGAAGTACAGATAGTCCTGGCCGGTCAAGTCCCGGATTTTTTCAGCTAATGCCGGAGAGGTCAACGGCCCGGTCGCGATGATTGTGATGCCTTCAGGAATTTCCGTGACTTCTTCGTTGATCACTTCAACCAGCGGATGGTTCCGGACTTTATCGGTCACCATGCCGGCAAATTCGTGGCGGTCAACTGCCAATGCACCGCCTGCAGGGACAGATGCCTTGTCTGCCGACTCGATGATGACGGAGTCGAGCTGGCGCATTTCTTCTTTGATGACGCCTACTGCATTTGTCAATGAATTTGCGCGGAGCGAGTTGCTGCATACCAATTCCGCAAATTTATCCGTATGGTGTGCTGGCGTCTGCTTCACCGGACGCATTTCGTAAAGACGGACATTGATGCCGCGTTTTGCTACTTGCCAAGCCGCTTCGCTGCCTGCGAGGCCAGCCCCGATTATATTTACATACTTTTCCATTCTCAAACACCTCTATCAATTATTGAACTTCTTCTTTATAGTCGCATTTCGTACACGTAATCTGCACGCCTTTTTTCACTTTTTTCTCTACGAGCAATTCGCTGCATTTCGGGCACGGCCGTTCAATCGGCTTGTCCCATGAAACGAATTCGCATTCCGGGTAGCGGTCGCAGCCGTAGAAGACACGGCGTTTTTTGCTCTTCCGCTCGACGATCTCGCCTTTTTTGCATGTCGGGCAAGTAACGCCGATGTGCTTGACGATCGCTTTCGTATTCCGGCAATCCGGGAAATTGCTGCAGGCCATGAATTTGCCGTAGCGCCCCAGCTTGAAGACCATCGGGGATCCGCAAAGTTCGCAATCTTCCCCTGCAGGCTCGTCCTTGATCTGCACTTTTTCCATTTCGTTCTCGGCCACTTCAAGATTTTTTTCAAAATCTTTGAAGAACGCATCAATGATGTTTCTCCACTCGATTTCGCCGTCTTCGACGCTGTCGAGGTCATGCTCCATCTTGGCCGTAAATTCGATGTTCAGAATATCCGGGAAAAATTCAAGGACCAGCGCATGCACAATTTCGCCCAGTTCAGTCGGGATAAACCGTTTCGCATCAAGCGCTACATAGCCGCGTTTTTGGATCGTGTCCAATGTCGGAGCATATGTCGACGGACGGCCTATGCCGAGCTCTTCAAGCGTGCGGACCAGGCGCGCCTCAGTATAGCGCGGAGGCGGCTGCGTGAAATGCTGTTTCGGCTCGATGCCGACAGCTTTTACAATATCACCTTCTGCCATCTCAGGCAAAATATTGTCTTTTTCGTCTTTCTGGTCATCAGTTCCTTCAATATAAAGCTTCATGAAGCCCGGGAATTTCACTTGGGACCCATTCGCCCGGAACACCGCTTCGCCGTTTTGCAGTTCAGCCATCACCGTATCAAGAATAGCAGGCGACATCTGGCTTGCCACAAAACGGTCCCATATCAATTTATACAAGCGGTAAAGGTCGCGGGACAGGATGCTCTTGAGCGATTCCGGCGTCCGCATCACGCTTGTCGGTCGCACCGCTTCGTGGGCGTCCTGCGATTTTGCGGATTGTTTGGCCGCAGTCGTTTTCGTGACATAGTCGTCTCCGTAATTCTGCGTAATAAAGTCAAGGGCATCTCTTTTCGCCGTATCCGAAATACGCGTTGAATCCGTACGCATATACGTGATCAAACCGGTGATGCCTTCTTTCCCGACGGATATACCTTCGTAAAGCTGCTGTGCCAGCATCATGGTCTTTTTCGCACGGAAGTTCAGTTTGCGGGCAGCCTCCTGCTGGAGGGATGAAGTTGTAAAAGAAGGGGAAGGATTTCTCTTTCTTTCCTTTTTGACAACGCGGTTGACTGTGAAGTCGTCGCCTTTCATGGTGGCCATGACGGCTTTCACGTCTTCTTCATTCTGCAGTTTCGCTTTTTCGTCTGCTGTGCCGTAATACTGGGCTTCGAATTTCTTTTTCGCTTTTTCAAATTCGCCCGTGATGGACCAGTATTCTTCCGGTTCGAAGTCCTTGATTTCGTTTTCCCGGTCGATGATCAAGCGCAGGGCTACCGACTGGACGCGTCCAGCCGACAAGCCTTTTTTCACCTTTTTCCAAAGAAGCGGGCTGATGCTGTAACCGACCAGCCGGTCGAGGATGCGGCGTGCCTGCTGTGCATCCACAAGGTCCATATCGATTTTTCTCGGGTGTTTGAATGATTCCTTAATGGCATCTTTCGTAATTTCATTGAAAACCACCCGGCAGTCTGAATCCTGATCCACGCCAAGGGCATGAGCCAAGTGCCATGCAATTGCTTCCCCTTCGCGATCCGGGTCAGCCGCCAGAAAGACTTTCTTCGCTTTTTTTGCTTCTTTTTTCAAATCCTGTAAAATCGGGCCTTTGCCTCTGATCGTGATATACCGGGGTTCGTAGTTGTTCTCTACGTCTACTCCCATTTGGCTTCGGGGCAAATCGCGCAAATGTCCCAATGACGCGCGGACTTTATACTTTTTCCCTAAATACCGTTCAATTGTTTTCGCCTTTGCCGGCGATTCAACAATCACCAAAAAATCCGCCATACTTTTTCCTCCTCATAGAGGTTTCTTAAAATTAGCTAAAAGAATTACCTGATGCAAAATGTATAACAGTTTTTACCGGATTGCAAGGCTTTTCGTTTTAAGCCATTATTTTTCAGCCGTCAATTGCCTGTATTCCTCTGTAATTTGGCTGCCTTTCCAGACCGGTTTCGCGCCTTCCAGAATCAATTTATGGGGCCCTTCCGACAGCGGGGACCGGATGTCGCCCGGCACTGCAAAAACATCTTTTCCATGGTCGAGGGCGTGCTCGATCGTGCTCAGCGTCCCGCTTTTCGGCCGTGCTTCCGTCACGAGTACGCCTTGGGACAATCCGCTGATGATCCGGTTGCGCATTGGGAAATTCCAACGCGCCGGTTGCATATAAGGCGGATATTCCGTAATCGATAAAAATTTTTCTTCTATTATATTATGCAGTCTGGCATTTTCTTTCGGGTAGGGATGCAAAAAGCCGCTGCCGCAAACCGCAATGGTTTCGCCGCCGAGTTTGATGGCAGTTTCATGGGCCATCGCATCGGCGCCTTTCGCCAACCCGCTGACGATCAGGAACCTTTCGTCGATAAGTTCCGGCAATATGGCATTCATGGCTGTACGGGAATAGGGAGTGGCTTTGCGCGAGCCGATCACTGCCAGCTTCCGAGGGAAAAGAAGCAAGTCGGCACGGCCTTTCGCGTAAAGCACGGCTGGGGGATCGGCCAGTTCCATCAAAGATTCGGGGTAATAAGGATGCAGATAAGATACGGGGGTTATCTTATGTTTGGCGTAGATGTCCCGAAACGGAATCCGCAGTGCTTCTTGGTAAGCCGATTTCAACTTTCCGGCTTGCTCTTGGCCGATCTGAAGGATAAATGCCAGTTCAGCGGAGCTCTTCTTGCCGAGAGCGATCAGTTCGGGATCATCCGTCATCAATCTCTTTAAGCGGTTAAGCGGTTTGGGGTAGACGTAATGAAGTGCGTACAGGCGCTGCAAAAAATCTTCGTTCATCTTATTCCTCCTTGTTTTTTGGGATAAAAAGAAGGCGCATCAGCAAGATGCGCCTTACTCTTATATTAATGTGTTTTGCAGCGGTCGTACAAGCCATTTTCTTTGATGACACGGATTAAAGTTTCACCGATTACTGATGGCGTTTCTGCAACCTGGATGCCAGCTTCGTTCATTGCTTTGATCTTGTCTGCAGCCGTACCTTTACCTCCGGAAATGATCGCACCAGCGTGGCCCATGCGTTTTCCTTCTGGAGCCGTTTGCCCGCCGATAAAGCCGACAACCGGTTTTGTCATATTTTCTTTGACCCAAGCAGCAGCATCTTCTTCAGCTGTGCCGCCGATTTCGCCGATCATGACAACCGCGTAAGTATCTTCGTCCTCGTTGAATGCTTTCAAAACATCGATGAAGTTTGTTCCGTTGACCGGATCTCCACCGATACCGACAGCAGTCGACTGGCCGATGCCTTCTTGAGACAATTGGTGAGTCGCTTCATACGTCAAAGTACCTGAGCGTGAAACAACGCCAACGTGCCCTTTTTTGTGGATGTAGCCAGGCATGATGCCGATTTTGCATTCTTCCGGCGTGATGACGCCTGGGCAGTTCGGTCCGACTAGGCGGGTTTTCTTGCCTTCCATATAGCGCTTCACTTTGACCATATCCAATACCGGGATGTGTTCCGTGATGCAGATCGCCATATCCAAGTCAGATTCAACCGCTTCTAGAATTGCATCAGCAGCAAAAGGAGCCGGTACATAAATTACAGAAACGTTTGCTCCTGTAGCTTTAACAGCGTCTTCAACTGTATTGAAAACAGGTACGCCTTCTACTTCCGTGCCACCTTTGCCTGGAGTTACTCCGGCAACGATTTTAGTTCCGTATTCAAGCATTTGCTTTGTGTGGAAAAGGGCAGTTGACCCTGTAATCCCTTGCACAAGCACTTTCGTGTCTTTATTAATATATACGCTCATTTTTGTCCCTGCCCTTCTTAGCCTACAAGTTCTACGATCTTTTTAGCGCCTTCTGCCATTGTGCCGGCAGCGACGATATCAAGACCTGATTCGTTCAGCAGTTTTTTGCCTAGTTCAACGTTTGTTCCTTCTAGACGAACGACTAGAGGTACGCTCAAGCTGACTTCTTTGGCAGCTTGGATTACGCCTTCAGCAATGATGTCACACTTCATGATTCCGCCGAAAATGTTAACGAAGATCCCTTTTACATTCTTATCTGAAAGAATGATCTTGAAAGCTTCCGTTACTTTTTCAGCGGTCGCACCGCCCCCAACGTCAAGGAAGTTAGCGGGTGTTCCGCCGTAGTAGTTGATCGTGTCCATTGTTGCCATAGCAAGCCCGGCGCCGTTAACCATACAGCCGATGTTCCCGTCTAAAGAAATGTAGCTCAAGTCATACTTGGAAGCTTCGATTTCTTTTGGATCTTCTTCGTCGTAGTCGCGCATTTCCATGATGTCCTGGTGACGGCCTAATGCGTTTGCGTCAAAGTTGAATTTCGCATCCAATGCTACAACTTGTCCGTCTCCTGTAACTACTAGAGGGTTGATCTCAACGATTGCGGCATCTTTATCAATGTAAGCCTGGTAAAGGCCAAGCATCAGCTTAGCAGCTTTGTTGACAAGTTTTGCCGGAATGTTCATTTTGAATGCCATGCGGCGTGCCTGGAAGCCAGTCAAGCCGACAACCGGGTCGATTTCTTCGTAGAAGAGGCGCTCCGGGTTGTTTGCTGCTACTTCCTCGATGTCCATTCCGCCTTCTTCAGAACCCATAAGAGTTACACGTGAAGTTTCGCGGTCAAGAACTAGACCAAGGTAGTACTCTTTTTCGATGTTGCTTCCTGCTTCGATGTACAGGCGTTTGACTTCTTTGCCTTCAGGACCTGTCTGGTGCGTTACGAGCACTTTTCCAAGAAGCTCTTTCGCGTAAGCGCGCACTTCATCCAAATTCTTGGCAAGTTTGACGCCGCCTGCTTTACCGCGGCCACCTGCGTGGATCTGGGCTTTCACCACAACAACATCAGTACCAAGTTCTTTAGCGGCTTTGACTGCTTCTTCTGGTGAAAAAGCGACATAGCCTTCAGGAACTGCTACTCCATATTGTTTTAGGATCTGTTTCCCCTGATATTCATGGATATTCATCTTTCGTCCTCCAATCAAACATCTGTATCGTAATTTTATTGCCTTTACCATTGTATTAAAGTTGCCATAAAATGTCCACAGTTGTCGGCTATACTCCAAAAAACTTGAAATATTCCAATATCTCAGGCCTAAGGCAGCGAATGTTCCGCTTCTAATATCGACTTCACCGGTTCGAACGTTTTCCGGTGGATCGGGCAAGGTCCATGCAGCCTCAGCGCTTCGACATGGTCTTTCGTCCCGTAGCCTGAATGCCGGTCAAATCCGTATACTGGATATTCTTCCGCGTATGCATCCATGAGGGCATCCCTCCCTGTTTTGGCGAGAATCGAAGCGGCGGCGATGCATAGGCTCTTGGCATCTCCTTTGATGATCGACTCACACCGCACGCCGCCTTCAAGCATCATGGCATCCGCCAGAATGACTGCAGGCGTCGGCTGGAGCCGGGCAGCCGCTTCCACCATCGATCGCTTTGTCGCCTGGTAGATGTTCAGTTCGTCAATCTTTTCAGGGGGTTGGATATGTACTGCGTAGCTTACCGCCAGCTCCTTGATGAGTTCTGCCAACTCTTCCCGCTTCGTTTTCGAGAGCTTTTTCGAATCATCCAGTCCGGCCAAGCGGCTGCAATCTTCCGGCAGGATGACCGCTGCGGTGACGACCGGCCCGGCAAGCGGCCCTCTCCCCGCTTCGTCGATGCCACAGACCAAGTCGCCGGCCTCTTCTTTGAAGGATCGGTCGAACGCCAATTTCGTTTCGAGATCAAGAAGCAATTTTTGCTGCTGTTCTTTTTTCCTCCGCCAGCTGGCCACTAGCGCCTGTACGCTTTTGCGCGGGTCCGCCTCGACGGCTTCCATCCACGGCTGCCAGTCTTCTGCCGACGCCAGCATTTCTTTGATTTCTGCGGTTGTTTTCATTTCGGTCACGCTCCTTTTCCTAATCTCCGGATGCGTCCAATCGGATGCAGCAGCCGGGAAACCAAAAAAGGCCGAGCCCAATTGCTTGGGTTCAGCCCTGTATGTTATTCCTCATCAACGATCATTTCGTCGCGGTAATCGAATGTCACTCGTCCGAGATACTGATTGCGGATGTCGCGGACAATCGCTTCAGCGGTCATTTCATAGTCGACTTCACCGCCCGGCGAAACAAAGCTCCGCTTTTTGCCGATATGGTCGAAGGTCTTAACGATCTCTTCATCCACAGCGTCGATGCCATAGCGCTCTTTCAACCGCTCCGGGTAGCGCTGTTCCAGAAACTTCAGCGCATAAATCGCCAGTTCCTGCATCTGGATGACCGAATCTTTTATGGCGCCGGTAACGGCCAATTTGAAGCCGATTTCCGGGTCTTCGAACTTCGGCCAAAGAATGCCGGGCGTATCCAGAAGTTCGATTTCCTTGCCGACTTTGATCCATTGCTGGGCTTTTGTAACGCCCGGCATGTTTCCGGTCTTCGCCAGGCTTTTTTTCGACAGGCGGTTGATCAGCGTCGATTTCCCGACATTCGGTATGCCGACGATCATCGCCCGGATCGCACGCGGTTTGATGCCTTTGGCAATCATGCGGTTCCATTTTTCTTCGAGGATTTCCTTGGACGCTTTCGTGACCGCCTGCAGCCCTTTTCCTTCAAGGGAATTGATGGCGACGGCACGTGTGCCCTGCTCTTCAAAATAGCGGATCCATTTTTTTGTTTCAGTTTCATCTGCCATGTCCATCTTGTTCAAGATGATCAAGCGCGGCTTCTGATTGATGACTTGATCAATCATGGGATTGCGCGAAGATAAAGGCAACCGGGCATCGACCAGTTCAAAAATGATATCCACCAATTTGAGCTTTTCCGTCACTTCTCTTCTTGCTTTGGCCATATGCCCTGGAAACCATTGAATCGTCATAAAAACACTCCTTAGTTAACGACGCCGGCTTCTTCCATCGGCCAGAATATGAAACTCGTACTGCCGATGACTTCCTCTATCGGCACGATTCCGATATGCCGGCTGTCCTTGCTCTGTCTGCGGTTATCACCCATCACGAATACATATCCTTCCGGGATGGTGCTCTGGTTCGTAATATCCTCCAACGTAAAATCTTCTGTCAGCGTTCCGGTAATGCCCTGTTTATAAGTATCGAGATACGGTTCTTCCACCGCTTCCCCGTTGATATAAAGCTGGTCATTTTCATAAGCGACATGGTCGCCAGGCAACCCGATCACACGTTTAATATAATCTTTTTCTTCAGGTGCATGGAAAACGATGATATCGAACCGGTCCGGCTCTCCGACTGAATAGCCGATTTTATTGACGATCATCCGGTCTCCGTGTTCCAATGTCGGCATCATAGATTCTCCGTCGACAACTATTGGCGTGAAAAAGAATACCCGGATTATCGCAGCAAGCCCGAAAGCGATCAACAGCGCTTTAGACCATTCCCAGACTTCATTCTTTTTCTTTGCTTCACGTTCCATGCGCGTTCCTCCCTAAACTTTCTGGTTTAATTGTACAAGGATTATACACTTTTAGCAAAGAAAAGCGACGGCGGCCGCGCATCGCCCGGCAACCCCCTGAAGGCTTGGCCGAACGGTGTTCATAGCCTTTCGCCCCCGGACCGCTTCGGCCTCGGGAAGCCCGCCGCCGGACTTGTCGGCACAAAAAAGAAAGAGGGCGCATTCGCCCTCTTCCACTAGTGCAATCTTATCGAATTTCTTTGATGCGAGCTGCTTTACCGCGTAGGTTGCGCAAGTAGTACAATTTCGCACGACGTACTTTACCACGGCGAGTAACTTCAAGCTGTGCAATTTTCGGCGTGTGTACAGGGAATGTACGCTCAACGCCAACACCATAAGAGATTTTGCGGACAGTGAATGATTCACTGATCCCGCCCCCACGGCGGCCGATTACGACTCCTTCGTATACCTGGATCCGTTCGCGAGTTCCCTCGACAACCTTCACGTGTACACGAACAGTGTCTCCCGGACGGAAATCTGGAAGATCCGTACGAAGTTGTTCTTTAGTAATGTCTGCAATAATGTTTTGCATGTTTTTTCTCTCCTTCTACAGATGCTCTTGCACACAATTGCTGCTGCAGCGGAACACCGTGATCCTGTACTTCACATAAAAGTACAGACTCCATAGTATCACTAAACCGCAGGTTGTGCAAGGGGCATTCCGTATATCATTTTATTTTTTCAAGCCGTCTAAAATCTTTTGCTGCGATGGCGTCAGTTCGATTTCCTCCAGCAGATCCGGACGGCGTTCGAGCGTGCGCTTCAGCGCTTGCTCTTCGCGCCAATGGTCCACTTTCCCGTGGTTTCCGGAAGTCAGCACTTCCGGCACTGTCCATCCGCGGAAATTGGCCGGGCGGGTATACTGAGGATGCTCCAGAAGCCCCGTAGAGAAGGAATCGCGTACAGGGGAATCAGCATTGCCCAGCACTCCCGGAAGCAGCCTGACGACGCTGTCAATGACCGTCATGGCTGCCAGTTCTCCTCCGGTCAGCACAAAATCCCCGATTGAGATTTCATCGGTCACCAAATGCTCCCGGATCCGCTCGTCATAGCCTTCGTAATGGCCGCAGATGAAGATGAGCTCTTCTTCTTTTGCAAGCTCTTCCGCTTTCTTCTGCGTAAAGCGTTCGCCCTGCGGGCACATCAGGATCACGCGCGGGTTTTTGACTTCAGCCAAGGATTCAACTGCATTGAAAATCGGCTCCGGCTTCAGGACCATTCCCGCTCCGCCTCCGAACGGATAGTCGTCGACTTGCCGTTTGTTGTCGGCGAATTCGCGGATATCCACTACGCTGAGTTTTACGGCCCCTTTGTCTTGCGCTTTTTTCATAATCGATTGGCTGAAGACGCCCTCGAACATCGGCGGGAATAACGACAGAACATTTATATTCATTCGTTTAACAAACCTTCCATCACTTCGATGGTGATTTTCTTTTCATCGACATCGATTTCTTTGACGACGTCTTCAATGTAAGGGATGTAATGCTTTTTCCCGGTTTTCGGGGTCACTTCCCAGACATCGTTCGCGCCGGTCTCCAAAATGTCGCTGACCTTCCCGATTTCACGCCCCTCTTCCGAGTAGACGGTACAGCCAATGATTTCATGGTGATAAAAGGCATGATCTTCAAGTTCCGTCAGATCGTGTTCGGCAATGCGCAAATACGAGTCTTTGAACTCGACGACATCGTTGATGTTCGGATAGCCTTCGAAGGTCACCAGCTCGAAATTCTTATGCTGCCGGTGGCTTGCGATGGTCACCATGATCGGTTTTTTCGCATCCGGCTTGAACAGCCCAAGCTTTGTGCCGACCGCAAAACGTTCATCCGGAAAGTCTGTACGGGACAGCACCCGGACTTCTCCGCGGATTCCGTGAGTGTTCACGATTTTTCCTACATTAAACCATTCCATGCGCTAAACTCCTTTGCAAATTCAATCCAGATTGACAAAAAAGGAAGGAACCTAGGCTCCTCCCTTTTTTGCTAATCCACAATATCGACGTAAGTTTTTTTCTTATGATAATTGCCTGCTGCTGAGTACACGATGGAGCGGATCGCTTTCGCCACCCGTCCTTGCTTACCAATCACTTTCCCTGTATCGTCTTGATTCACAGAAAGCTTGTAGACAATACGGCTTGCATTTTCGTCGGTTTCGACGCGTACATCATCCGGATGATCAACCAATGGTTTCACAATGTCTTCAATCAGCTGCTTCATAAGAAAGTCTCCCTTACTTGCTTAATTTTTCGTTATGGAATTTTTCCATAATGCCGTTTTTAGAAAACAAGTTGCGGACAGTGTCAGATGGTTTTGCGCCATCATGAAGCCATTTCAACGCCAATTCTTCGTTGATTTTAACTTCAGCTGGAACTGTCAGCGGGTTATAAGTACCTACTGTCTGGATTTGACGGCCGTCACGTGGAGCACGTGAATCAGCAACTACGATACGGTAAAAAGGAGACTTTTTAGCTCCCATACGTTTCAAGCGAATTTTTACTGCCATTTCTTAAAGCACCTCCGAATAGTTTCACACAAGATATTATATTAGCAAGCTTTAAATAGTTTGTAAAGTATTTTTTCTTAACACCTAAAATTTTATTTGAAAAGCGAGTCCAAACCAGGCATCGACATCTTCTTCTTGCCTTTTTGGGTCATGCCGGACATCTGTTTCATCATCTTTTTCATGTCCTCGAACTGCTTGAGCAGGCGGTTGACGTCCTGGATCGTCGTACCGGATCCTTTTGCGATCCGCTTGCGGCGGTTGGAGTTGATGATCTCCGGCGTCGTTTTCTCCTGAGTCGTCATCGAGCGGATGATCGCTTCTACACGCCCCATCTGGCTCTCGTCGACCTTGGCATTTTCCAGGCCTTTGATTTTATTGGCGCCCGGAAGCATTTTCAAAATCTCATCGAGCGGCCCCATCTGCTTGACTTGGTTCATCTGGTCAAGGAAATCGTCGAATGTGAAAGAAGAAGTCCGGAATTTCTCTTCCAATTCCCGCGCTTTTTCTTCATCGACGTTCGATTGCGCTTTTTCGATCAGCGACAGCATATCGCCCATGCCGAGGATGCGGGACGCCATGCGCTCCGGATAGAACGGTTCAAGCGCGTCCAGCTTCTCGCCCATCCCGACAAATTTGATCGGTTTCTGGGTGACGGAACGGATTGACAGCGCCGCACCACCGCGCGTGTCGCCATCGAGTTTCGTCAGCACGACGCCGGTGATGCCGATCGCCGCATCGAAGTTCTGTGCGACGTTGACCGCGTCTTGTCCGGTCATGGCATCGACAACCAGGAAAATTTCATCCGGCTCTTTAAGCGCACGGATGTCTTTCAGCTCCTGCATCAGCGCTTCGTCGACATGCAGGCGGCCTGCTGTATCGATGATGACGGTGTCCAAATGCTGTTCTTTGGCATATTCAATCGCTTGGCGGGCAATTTCCACCGGCGAGACGTCCGTGCCTTTTGAGAAGACAGGAAGCGACAATTGCTTGCCGATCGTCTCAAGCTGCTGAATAGCGGCCGGGCGGTAAACGTCCGCCGCAACCAAAAGCGGTTTGCGGTTGTTCTTCTTGCGCAGCTGGCTCGCGAGTTTCCCTGTAGTGGTCGTTTTACCGGCCCCTTGCAGTCCAACCATCATGATGACAGTCGGCTGTTTGGTCGAGAATACGATTTTGCTTTGTTCACCGCCCATCAATTGGGTCAATTCGTCTTTAACGATTTTCACGACCTGCTGGCCCGGCGTCAAACTTTCCATAACATCGATGCCGATGGCACGTTCGCTGACTTTCTTCACGAATTCTTTTACAACTTTTAAATTGACGTCCGCTTCGATCAAGGCAAAACGGACTTCGCGCATCATTTCTTTGACGTCTGCCTCTGACACTTTCCCTTTGCCTTTGATCTTTTGGACAGTGCCTTGCAGGCGGTCAGCTAATCCTTCAAATGCCATTGCTTTCGCCTCCTAATCCCATTCTTTCAGCTGGGTGAGGAATTCCCCTACCCGTTCGTCTGTAAATGGATGTTTTTCGAACTCTTTTACGAGCTGTTGGCGTTTCTGGAACTTCTCGAACAATTGCAGCTTATGCTCGTATTCTTCAAGCATCGCCTCGGTCCGGCGGATGTTGTCATACACCGCTTGCCGCGTAATATCATAGGCTTCCGCGATTTCCCCGAGGGAGTGGTCGTCCAGATAATAAAGCTCCATATAACTGCGCTGTTTAGGCGTCAGCAATTCCTGATAGAAATCAAACAGGTAGTTCATGCGTGTCGTTTTTTCCAGCCCCATCATTGCAGTTCACCTCGTTTGCTCTTCTATCTACGATACTGAAAACCGTTTCAAGCGTCAAGTAATTTTACTTGTCTCCCTCAGCCGATTCCATCGCTTCTTCGCGGTCCAGCCCTTCAGCAAACAGGCCATACACGTATTTTTGCGGATCGAACGGCTGCAGGTCGTCCATTTGCTCGCCGAGCCCGACAAATTTCACCGGAATCTTCAATTTGCTGCGGATGGCCAGCACGATACCGCCTTTTGCGGTGCCGTCCAGCTTCGTCAGGACAATGCCCGTCACATCCGTCACTTCTTTGAACATTTCCGCTTGGATGAGCGCGTTCTGGCCGGTTGTGGCGTCCAGTGCGAGGAGCACTTCATGCGGCGCACCCGGAATCTCGCGTGCAATGACGCGATGGACTTTTTCCAGCTCTTTCATCAGGTTCACTTTGTTCTGAAGCCGCCCTGCTGTATCACAGATCAGGACATCGACACCGCGCGATTTGGCCGCGCGGACCGCATCGTACATGACCGCTGCCGGGTCGGACCCTTCGCTTTGCTTGATGACATCCACACCGACGCGTTTGCCCCAGACGTCCAATTGTTCAATTGCCCCTGCGCGGAACGTATCGCCTGCAGCCAGCAGCACCGTCTTTCCTTCGCCTTTCAGACGGTGGGCAAGTTTCGCAATGCTGGTCGTCTTGCCGACGCCGTTGACGCCGACAAAAAGAATGACGGACAACTCGTTGTCCAGGTTCAGCCCGGTCGTTTCTTCTTCGCCGGCTTCGTAGATTTCCACCAGTTTCTCAGAGATGACCGATTGCACCGATGAGGTGTCTTTTACATTTTTGCGCTGCACTTCATAGCGCAATTCATCCATCAATTCCATCACGGTTTCGAATCCGACATCCGCCTGGAGAAGGATTTCTTCAAGTTCTTCGAAGAAATCTTCATCGACTTTGCGGTATTTTGCGACCAGGTCGTTGATTTTTGATGTAAAGCCGGTGCGGGTCTTTTCGAGCCCTTCTTTGTACTTCTCTGTCGACTCTTCAGCTTCGGCATTGCCGGCAAATTTATCTTTCAGCTTTTTAAAGAAACTCATTCCTTCACTCCTCGGTTAAGTTTGTTCCTGCAGTTTAACAGATACCAGCTTCGAGATGCCTGATTCCTGCATCGTAATGCCATACAGCACATCCGCGCCTTCCATTGTGCCTTTGCGGTGCGTGATGACGATGAATTGTGTGTCCGCGCTGAATTTCTTCAAATACTGGCTGTACCTGACGACATTCGATTCATCAAGCGCCGCCTCAACTTCATCCAGTACGCAAAACGGCACTGGGCGGATATTGAGGATGGCGAACAACAGCGCGATGGCCGTGAGCGCACGTTCCCCGCCGGACAACAGGCTCAATGTCTGCAGTTTCTTGCCCGGGGGCTGTGCAATGATCTCGACGCCCGTCAGCAGCATATCATCGGGATTCGTCAATACAAGATCCGCTGAGCCGCCTCCGAACAGCTCCTTGAACACCCGCTGAAAATGGCCGCGGATGGCGTGGAATGTCTCATCGAACCGGCTTGTCATTTCTTCATCCATTTCACGGATGACGGTGCGCAAGGTTTCTTTGGCTTCGTTCAAGTCGTTCCGCTGTTCGGTCAGGAAGCTGTGGCGTTCGGAGACATGCTCGAATTCTTCGATGGCCCCGATATTGACCGGCCCCAATTCCTCGATCGACTGCTTCAGCAGCTTCACTTTGCGCCTGACAGCACTTTCCTCGTCCTGCAAGTTGAAGCGCTGGGCTTCATCGAACGACAATTGGTAGTTGTTCTCGAGCTGCGCGAGGTACCCCTGGATCTGTACATCGATGCGGGTCGCTTTGACTTCGCAGATGCGGATGGCTTCGACGTACCCTTTGTAGATCCGCTGGGTCTCTTTCAGCTGCTCTTCGAGCACATTGAGCTCTTCCTGCTTCGCGGTCCGTTCGGACTTCAGCGTTTCGATTGTCCCTTGTTCCGCTATTTTCTGGCCGCTCCATTTTTCGATCTCTGCCAGGATTTCTTCATCGGAGTACACTTTTGCCGCTTCTTCCGATTGGATCCAATCCAGTTCTTTCTGTATCGCTTCCAGTTTCTGGTCACTCTTCAGCTTGCGTTCGAGGAGCTCGGCTTCGCTTTCGGTCAGCTGCGCCACCCGTTCCTTCATGACGGCATACATCGACTTCTGGTCCGCTAATTTGCTGATGACGCTGTCACGCGCCGTGTCGCTTTGCTGCTTGAGCTGCGTCAATTCATCAATTTGCTGTGAGATGGACGAGAGTTCCCCGCTGATCTGGGCCAGGCGCACCGTTGCGGAATCCCGCTTTTCGGATACTGCCGTCAAATCGATCGTCCGGCTGCTCTGTTCCGCCTGGAAAAGGCGATAGCGCTCTTTGGTCGTTTTGAAGACCGCTTCCACTTCCCGCAAAATCATGGCGCGTTCCGATTCAAGGTCGCGGTACTTTTCGCCTTCTGACCGCAAATTGTTGAGCTGCTGTTCCAACGCATTGACTTCCGATTGTTCTTTCCGGATCGTCTTTTCCGCCCCCTGCACAGTGCTGTCGAGTTCCTTCAGCTGGGCGACCAAACCTTCCAATTCCGCTTTGCGCGTGAAGAACGACGCCTGGGATTTGTTGGCGCCTCCGGTCATCGAGCCGCCGGCATTCACCACATCGCCTTCAAGCGTCACGACCCGGTAGCGGTTCATGGTCATTTTAGCGATGGCGGATGCCCCTTTCAGATCTGTGGCGATGATGACATTGCCCAATAAATTCTCGACAATCATGCTGTACGCTTTATCAAAGCCGACCAATTCATAGGCCATTTTGACAAAAGACGGATGCTGTTGGATCGACGCGATGCTGCCGGAAGCCAGCTTCCGTGATTTCATGACGGTCATGGGCAGGAAGGTCGAACGGCCCGCGCGTTTTTTCCGCAGGAATTCGATCGCTTCCCGGGCATGCTGTTCCCCTTCGGTGACGATGTGCTGGCTTGCGCCCCCTAGTGCAGTCTCAATCGCTTTTGCGTAATCCTGATCCACTTGGACGATTTCCGCAACCGCTCCGACAATGCCGCCAAGCTGGCCTTTGTCCCGGGCGACGAGCACTTCCCGGACGCCTTGGAAAAATCCGGAGAAGTCCGCTTCCAGCTCCTGGAGCGTATCGATGCGCGAACCCAATTGCTTCTGGGACTGATAGGCCTGGAAAAGCATTGCCTGCTTCTTATCGAAAGCCTGTTTTGCCGATAGAAAAGCCGCTTCTGCCGTTTTATACTGCGCACGCTTTTCTTCAAGCAAATGCTGGATATCCTTATGTTTCGCTTCCGCTGCCTGCTTCTCTTTTTGGAGCTTCTCCAGTTCAGAAGAAAAATCCGCTTCTTGGAGCGCTATGCGGCTGCTTGAATCTGATAACTGCTTTTCCTGCAGCTCAATATTCTTCAATTCATTTTTCACAGTTGCCTGTTCGTTCATCAAATCGAAATAGGCGGATTTATGTTCTTCTATATCCTGGTCGATGTCTGCAGGCGTTCGGTTCAATTGGTCTTCCAACCCTTTGAGCGTCCGGCGTATGGCCTGCTGCTCCGCTTTGCGCGCTTCGAGGAGAGCCAGGTGCTCACTGTGTTTTTTCGCAAGCGCGGCATTCTCCAGCTTTTCCGCTTCAAGATTCCCTGAAAGCTGCTGCGCCTGCCGGTGGGCATTGTTTTTCTTCTCAGACATCAGCAGCTTGCGGCCTTCCCATTTCTCGCTTTCCCCGCTCGCCACAACCAGCGCATTCTGCGAATGGTCAATCCTGCTGTCGAGGACTTTCAAGGATTTACGGATACCTGATACAGCCGCTTCTTTTTCTTCAATTTCGACGGCGAGCTGCCGCTCTTTACCGGCATGCGCCTTCGCTTCGCTCTCCAGCCCTTCCAATTCCTGCTGAAGCTGCGAAATGTCGTGCGCCAAAAGTGCGATATCCGCATCTTTCAGCTGCTCGTTCATGTCCAAGAAATCCCTGGCTGCCGATGCCTGGATCTGCAGCGGTTCCATGCGCCCGTCCAGTTCGTGGAGGATATCGAGCACGCGGTTCAAGTTCTCATCGGTTTCGTTCAACTTCGATTCCGCTTTCCGCTTCCGCTGCTTGTATTTCAGCACACCCGCGGCTTCTTCAAAAATCGAGCGGCGCTCTTCGGCTTTGCTGTTGAGGATTTCATCGACACGCCCTTGGGAAATGATCGAGAAGGCCTCCTTGCCAAGGCCGGAGTCCATGAACAGATCGGTGATGTCCTTCAGCCGGCAATTTTGCTTGTTCAGCAAATACGCGCTTTCACCACTGCGAAAAACCCTCCGCGTTACGCTGATTTCGCTGTAATCGAGAGGGACTTGGCCGTCCGTATTATCCAGGATCAGAGTGACTTCTGCAAAATTCAACGGCTTTCGGGAATCGCTGCCGGCAAAAATGACGTCTTCCATCTTTGCCCCGCGCAGCGATTTTGCCGATTGTTCACCGAGAACCCAGCGGATGGCATCGGTTACGTTGCTCTTGCCGCTGCCGTTCGGCCCGACCACTGCGGTCACGCCCGGAACGAAATCGATGCCGATCCGGTCGGCGAACGATTTGAATCCCATGACTTCTAAACGTTTTAAATACATCACTTAATCCTCCATTGCTTCCTGCAATTTGCGGATTGCCAACTGAGCGGCCTGCTGCTCCGCTTCTTTTTTCGAGCGGCCGTTCCCGACGCCGAGCTCCTGCTCAGCGAGGGACACCCGTGTGACAAATACCCGGCTATGTGCAGGCCCTTTTTCTTCGATGATCTCGTATGTCAAGGCGCCGCTGTTTTTCTGTTGGACCAGTTCTTGCAGCTGGCTCTTATAATCCATCACATTCGAAAAAGCCCCGACTTCGACTTTCGGGAACAAAACGGTTTCCAGAAATGCGACTACGGCTTCAAGCCCTTGATCGAGGTATAATGCGCCGATCAGCGACTCGAACACGTCAGCTAAAAGTGCGGGCCTTGTCCGGCCGCCTGTCTGTTCCTCACCTTTTCCAAGCAGGATGTAGTTCCCGAGATTGAGCTCATTGGCAAACGTCACCAAGGATGGTTCGCAGACGATGGCTGCGCGCAGTTTTGTCAGTTTCCCTTCGCTCATCTCCGGATATTTTGCATACAAAAAGTGAGAGACAGACAGTTCCAGAACAGCGTCTCCTAAAAATTCAAGGCGTTCATTGTCCAGGTAGTGGCGTCTGCGGTGTTCGTTCACATAGGACGAATGGGTAAACGCCTGGTAAAGCAATGCCGGCTGCTCAAATTGGATGTTCAAGGTTCTTTGGAGCTCGTCGAAAGCTGCACGGGCGCTTTCTTTGATCGCTCCGGGTTTTTGTGTATGGGGTTTTCTTTTCATTGCCATTTTTTATCTGCCTTCCTATAACGTTCTGCCTTTGATTTTACCTTGTTTTATGGGTTTGTGCAAAAAATGAATTGGCGCCCACCAGCTTCTTGCAAAGCCGGCGGACGCCAAGTTACACTCGGTCTATTACGCTTGTTTTTTCTCGATATACGATACTGCGTCGCCTACTGTTGACATACCTTCTGCGTCTTCGTCAGAAATTTCCATGTCGAATTCGTCTTCAAGTTCCATGACCAATTCAACTACGTCCAATGAATCTGCACCAAGGTCGCCTGTGAATGAAGCTTCTAGCTTAACTTCGCTTTCTTCCACACCAAGACGATCCACGATTACTTTTGTTACGCGCTCTAATACTGTTGACAATGCCGTCACCTCCCCTCAAATCAGTATACAGAATTTTTTCTTACATGACCATGCCGCCGTCAAGATGCAGCGTCTGGCCAGTCATATAGGACGAATCGTCCGATGCCAAAAACAGCACCGCTTTCGCCACTTCTTCCGGTTTGCCGAAACGGCCAAGCGGGATTTGCGATAGCATCGTCTTCTGGATGTCCTCGCCCAGCTTGTCTGTCATATCCGTCGTGATAAATCCAGGCGCCACCGCGTTTGCTGTGATATTCCGGCTTGCCAGTTCGCGCGCCGTCGTTTTTGTAAGACCGATGACGCCCGCTTTCGCCGCCACGTAATTGGCCTGCCCTGCATTGCCCATAACACCGACGATGGAAGCGATGTTGATGATCCGGCCTGCTCGCTGTTTCATCATTTGGCGGGTCACGGCTTTCGTGCAGATAAAGACGCCTTTCAGGTTGGTGTTGATGACATCATCCCACTCGTCGTCTTTCATGCGCATCATCAGGTTATCGCGGGTGATTCCCGCATTGTTGACCAGAATGTCGACCGATCCGAATGCCTGCATGGCCTCATCGACAAGCGCCTTCACCGCTTCGGCATCTGAAACATTGGCCTTGACCGCAATGGCTTCGCCGCCGCCCGCTTTGATTTCCTCTACAACCGCTTCCGCTTTTTCCTGGCTGCCGCTGTAATTCACGACTACCTTCGCGCCGGCAGCTGCCAATTTACGGGCGATTTCTGCACCGATTCCGCGCGAGGCCCCGGTGATTATGGCTGTCTTTCCTGTTAAGTCCGTCATTTCGCCAGCTCCTCTACCGCTTTTTCAAAAGTTTCCACATCGTATACCGGCAAAGTCAGAACGGAACGGTCAATTTTCTTGACCAGCCCGCTCAGCACTTTTCCTGGCCCGACTTCGACAAAGACCGTCACCCCTAAATCGATCATTTCCCGTACCGACTGCTCCCACAGGACCGGCGAATACAGTTGGCGCACCAAAAGCTCCTGGAATTGCGAGGCATGGGTTTCGCTTTTCGCCGTCACGTTTGTCACGACCGGAATAATTGCGTCTTCAAGAAACGCTTCGCTCAGCACTTTGGAAAGCGACTGGGAAGCCGGCCGCATCAACTCCGAGTGGAAGGGCCCGCTGACGTCAAGCGGAATCGCCCGTTTGGCGCCTTGTTCTTTCGCCACAGCGCATGCCTTGGCAACGCCTTCTTTGGTGCCGGAAATGACGATCTGCCCTGGACAGTTTAAATTCGCCAGTTGGACAACGCCGTTCGTGTCGGTCACTTTGTTCGTGATTTTTTCCAGTTCTTCGCTGTCCATGCCGAGAATCGCCGCCATGGCGCCTTCTCCGGCCGGCACTGCTTCGTTCATGAACAAACCGCGTTTGTGGACGATGCCCACGGCCGTTTCAAATGGCAGGACACCGGACGCCACAAGCGCGCTGTATTCACCCAGGCTATGGCCGGCTGTATAATCGGGGGAAATGCCCGCCCGGTTCAGCCTTTCAGTGATCATTGCGCTCACTGTCAAAAGCGCTGGCTGTGCGTGGTATGTAAGCGTCAAGTTTTCCTGTGGGCCGTGGAGCATCATTTCCGAAAGGTTGACGCCCAGCACTTCGTCGGCTTCTTCAAAGAACCGGCGGCTCCGGTCGTCGGCAAGAAAGCTTTCGCCCATGCCGACCGTCTGCGATCCTTGTCCTGGATAGATAAATGCAATTTTAGTCATGAGGGTTCTCCTTTTTCAGCGTGCTGTATATCGTTCCTGTCACATCGTGCTCCACCATTGTCCGCGCCTGGCGGACGGCGTTGAACAATGCATTGGCATTTGACGAACCGTGCGCTTTGATAACCGGCGCTTTTAGTCCAAACAATCCGGCACCGCCGTATTCGCTGTAGTCAAGCATGCCTTTCAGGCCGCGCATATCATCTTTCACCAATAATGCGGCCATTTTTGTCTTCGCTGATTTATTGAAAACATCTTTGATCATGGCAAACACGTTCATTGCGGTGCCTTCAATTGTCTTGAGCACCATATTGCCGGTAAAGCCGTCCGTTACGACGACATCCGCAGCGCCATTCAGCAGATCGCGCGATTCCACGTTGCCGATGAAATTGATCGGCGCTTCCTTCAGCAGCGGAAACGCTGCTTTGGTCAATTCGTTGCCCTTTTTCTCTTCCGTTCCAATGTTCAGCAAGCCGACGGTCGGGTTTTGGATGCCGCGTACTTTTTCCGCATAGATGCTGCCCATGACGGCGTACTGGACCAGATGCTCCGGCCGGGCTTCGGCGTTCGCCCCCATGTCCAGCATGACAAACCCTTTGCCGTCGATTGTCGGCAGCGTCGGGGCCAGCGCCGGACGGTCCACGCCTTCGATCCGGCCGACAACAAACAATCCGGCCGACATCAACGCACCGGTATTCCCGGCAGACACACAGGCATCAGCGCGCCCTTCTTTGACCGCTTGCGCCATCTGGACCATCGAAGAATCTTTTTTCCGGCGCACCGCGCGCACCGGGTCGTCTTCCGCTTCGATCACTTCCTCGCAATGGATGACCTCCAAGCGGTCATGGTTTTTCAAAAACGGCTTCATCCGTTCCTGATGGCCATATAATTGAATCTGCAGATCGCTGAATTCGCCTAAAGCTTTGTAGACGCCTTCAATGATCTCTTTTGGGGCGTTGTCTCCGCCCATTCCGTCTACTGCAATAATCATTTCCCGTCACCTTCGCTTCGTTCCGTCATTCGGTACATTTCAAATGTCCCAATAAATACAGTCGCCTGATCGACAGACGACACCACTTTTACAAATGCCCGGTTCTTTTCGGGCTGCCGTTCGATCACTTGCGCTTTCGCCACCACCCGCTGCCCCGCTCTGACCGGCCGCAGAAACTGCAGCTCCGATTTCACGGTCAATGCCAGTTCGTCGTTCATCACGGCCACAGCAAGGGAATTTGCCTGGGCAAATAAATGATGGCCTCTGGCGATCTGATTGCGCTGGAACACATGCTCCGGCTTTACATCGAATATGGAAATCGCTTTTTCATCCAGCTCAATATCGATAATTTCGCCGATCACTTCGTCAATCGGCAATGATTTGACTTCATCCTCGAATGTTTTGACAGCGACATGCTTGATGCGCTCCCGCAGCTCGGGGATCGCCAATTCCATCCGGTCCAGCCGGATCGTCTGAACACTGACGCCGAAATTGGCCGAAAGTTCCTCGTCCGTCACGAATGGATTCGCATTGATGGAAGCTGTCAGCGCTTGCTGTCGCTCTTTTTTGGTCTTTTTCACTTTGTCACCGCCCGCTATTAGCACTTGGTCCTAATATGAGTATATTAATAACAAAAAAAGAATGCAAGGATAATATTGCCCCTGCATTCTCAGTCCAGCCTTCCACCGGCAAGAGCGCCCGAGGTTTCGAGGTGCTCCCGCAGGCATTTTGTTTCCTCGCTGATCCAGAACTCTTCGGAGTTCACCATCGCTTCGGCATCTTTCCGGGCCGTTTCCAGCGCCCGGTAGTCATGCACCAGGTCCGCCATCTTAAACTCCGGCAATCCGCTTTGCTTGCGCCCGAAAAAGTCGCCGGGCCCGCGCAATTGAAGGTCTTTTTCCGCCAGCACGAACCCGTCGTTCGTCTCGGTCATGGAAGACATGCGCTCTTTGCCGACTTCCGTCTTCGGATCGGCGAGCAGCACGCAATAGGATTGGTCGCTGCCGCGCCCGACACGTCCGCGCAATTGATGCAGCTGCGACAAGCCGAATCGTTCCGCATCGTAGATCAGCATGAACGTCGCGTTCGGGACATTGACCCCGACTTCGACGACTGTCGTCGAGACGAGCACGGAAATCTTCCCTTCCGTAAATTCCCGCATGGTCGATTCCTTCTCGTCGCTCGAAAGGCGTCCATGCATCAGGCCGACTGTAAACTTCCCGTGGAAAACACTCGACAGCTGCTGGAAAAGCTCCACTGCGTTCTGGTAGTCCATTTTGTCGGACTCCTCGATGAGCGGGCAGATGACATACGCCTGCCTTCCCGCTGCCAGCTCTTTTTCCATGCGTCCGAGTATTTTGCCGAACATTTCTTTCTTCATCCAATACGTCTCGATTTCTTTGCGCCCTGACGGCATTTCATCGATGACCGACACATCCATTTCACCGAACGCAGAAATGGCGAGCGTCCGGGGGATCGGAGTGGCTGTCATGAACAGCACATCTGGATTATAGCCTTTGTCTTTCAGCACCCGGCGCTGGTCGACGCCGAAACGGTGCTGTTCATCGGTAATGACCAGTCCGAGCTTCTTGAACTGCACATCCGGCTGGATGAGGGCGTGCGTACCGATCAGGATATCGATCTCCCCTGCTGCCAGCTGCTCCATGAGAAGCCCGCGTTTCTTCCCTTTCACCGAACCGGTCAGCAAAGCGATCTTCACCGGAAAGGCCGCAAACCACTCAGCAAGCGTATTGGCATGCTGCTCCGCCAAAATTTCGGTCGGCGCCATGAGGGCGCCTTGCTGGCCGGCCGTAACTGCCGCGTACAGCGCAATGGCGGCGACCACCGTTTTCCCGGAACCTACGTCACCTTGGAGCAGCCGGTTCATCCGGAAAGGCTCTTTCATGTCTTTCGAGATTTCATTGACCACCCGTTTCTGGGCGCCGGTCAGGTCATAAGGCAGCGATTGGATGAAATTCCTCAATTCGTTCAGATCATAATCGATGAATGAACCGCCTTCTTCCTCCCGGTTCTTCTTGCGAAGCGCCTGCATCTTCAACTGGAACATCAGCAGCTCTTCGTAGACAAATCGCCGGCGTGCCTGTTTCAGCGCCTCGCCGTCGGACGGGAAATGGACCGACTCCAATGCTTCGGCAAACGATTCGAGATGATAGGCTGAACGGATGCGCTCCGGCAAGCAATCCTCCAGATCCTCTTTCGCCGAGTCGAGCGCCTGGCGCATCAATTTTCGGAATGTCTTCTGGTGGATGCTGCCTTTCAGGCTGTAAACCGGTTCGAAATCAGCGCCCCCGGTCCGCGGGCCGATCGTATGGCTCTGGACCGTGATGACCTGGCGGCCGCGGTCCCACTTGCCGGCAAGGGTCACGATTTCGCCGATATGCAATTTGGCTTTTACATAAGGCTGATTAAAGAAAATTGCTTTGATCAAATGGCGGCCCACCAGCACTTGCACTGTTGTCCGGGATTTGTTCCTCCCTAAAAAAAGGACGGAAGGTTCACTTTCGACCCTTCCCTCCACAGTCACCCGTTCATTATGCGGCGTATCCGCCAGATCCTTCAGCTGGAAATCTTCATGGCGGTACGGAAATGTCATGATCAGATCATGGATCGTCTCAATTTTCATTTCCTGTAAAGTTTCCGCAGCTTGTCTGCCGACCCCTTTTAACGTGGCGACAGAATCTTTACTTCCCACTGCCGACCACTGCTCCGCCGAAAATTTTCGCTTCCAGCCATTTGCCGGTCGGTGTTGCGGCAAGTCCGCCTTTTGCCGTTTCCCGTAATGCGCTTGGCATCGTTTTGCCGATTTCGTACATGGCACTGATCACTTCATCACACGGAATGCGGCTGGTCACGCCTGCAAGCGCCATATCCGCAGCAACCACTGAATTCGCCGCGCCCATTGCATTGCGCTTGACGCATGGCACTTCAACAAGGCCCGCCACCGGGTCGCACACCAATCCAAGCATGTTCTTCAATGTAATCGCAAATGCTTCAGAACATTGCTGCGGCGTGCCGCCGGCCATCTCAACGATAGCGGCTGCTGCCATTCCGGCAGCCGATCCGACTTCCGCCTGGCATCCGCCTGCAGCTCCGGAAATCGAAGCGTTGTTCGCCACTACGAAACCGAATGCGCCGGAGGTGAATAAATAACGGATCATCTGCTCACGCGTCGGGTTGAGCTTGTTCTGGACGGCGAACAGCGTACCCGGGACGACTCCTGCAGAGCCGGCTGTCGGCGTCGCACAGATCGTGCCCATTGCCGCGTTCACTTCGTTTGTTGCAACCGCTTTGCTGACCGCATCAAGAAGCAGGTCGCCGGACAGCGAATTGCCTTTTCTCATATATTCCTGCAACAGGACCGCATCGCCGCCTGTCAGCCCGGAAACCGAATGGACGCCTTTCAGGCCTTTTTCGACCGCTTCTTCCATGACCGTCAAATTGCGGTCCATCTGTTTGATGATTTCTTCGCGCGAACGGTCGGTGATCATCATTTCCTGCTCTATCATAATTTCCGAAATCAGTTTGTTCTCTTTTTCCGCACGTTCAACCAGCTCTTTAACATTTCGAAACAAAGGTTCCACTATGTTGACCTCCTTCTTAATCAGCGATCCGTGTTACTTGTGTGATATTCGGCAATTCTGCCAGTTCATCCATCACTTCTTTATCGACATTCTGATCCACTTCAATCACCATCAGCGCCATATGCCCTTTTTCTTTGCGGGACACTTCCATATGGCCGATATTGATATCGTATTTGTATAAGCAATTTGCGACATTCGCGATGCAGCCCGACCGGTCATTATGGACAACCAGAATTGCCGGATGCTCGCCGGACAGCTTCAGCGGAAAACCGTTCAGTTCAGTAATCTCGATTTTCCCGCCGCCGATCGAGATGCCCATCATGGACATTTCAGACTCGTCGTCGCCGATGACGACGCGTGCCGTGTTCGGGTGCTCGACATTTGCAGTCTCCGGGATAAACTCGAATTCCATGCCGACCAGTTCCGCTTCTTCGAACGATGTCTTGATGCGTTCGTCGAATGTATCATAATCCAACAAGCCGCCGATGATGGCGACGTCGGTGCTATGGCCTTTGTAAGTTTCGGCAAACGATCCGTACAAATGGATCTTCGCCCATTTCGGCTGCCGCCCGAATAAATCCCGCGCCACTCTTCCGATGCGTGCAGCTCCTGCAGTATGCGAGCTCGAAGGGCCGATCATGACCGGCCCGATTATATCAAATACAGATTTGAACTTCATTGCCCAAACCCCTTCCCTTCGGTTACGTATACCTTTAGTGTACATGAAATTGCCATATTTCACAAAAATAATAAAGCCTATGAATGCGCTCTCTTTCAAGCGCCTGTAAAGCTTCCGCCCGTCTGCCTCCCACACGCAGTCCGGATAAAAGCTATTGCGTGAACAGCCGGTTCCGAAACAGCCCTTCCTTCATGGATTCGGAAACAGGCAATACGTGAAGCCTCGTTCCTTCGAGCCTTCCATTAAAAAACTGCAAGGATTCCGGAATGCCCGGAATCCCTGCAGCTGGCACAGCCTGAACGGCTGGCTATAAGCCCTTATTCGACTGAAATGATGTATGGATAAAGCGGTTGTTTGCCGTCATGGATTTCCACTTCGATGTCTTCGTTAAGCGATTCGATGAATGCGCCCAATTTTTCGGCGTCCGCAGAAGTGACATCTTCACCAAAGAGGATCGTTACGATTTCCGAATCCTCATCGATGAGTTTTTTGGCCAGTTCTTCTGTCACACGCTGCATGCTTTTATCTGAGATGACGATCTTGCCTTCTGAGATGCCCATGAAGTCATCTTTCTTGATTTCGATACCGTCTATGGACGTATCACGCACCGCAAACGTCACAGATCCGGACTTCACGCCTTTGGATGCAGAAGCCATCGTCTTGTAGTTGTCTTCAACTGAAGCGTCGGGATTGAATGCCAGAAGCGCCGCCATTCCCTGTGGAACGTCTTTTGTCGGAACTACGGCCGCTTCGATATCAAGCAATTGCGCTGCCTGTTCGGCAGCCATGATGATGTTTTTATTGTTCGGCAGGATCAGGACGCGTTCTGCTCCGATCGATTTGACAGCGTTCACAATATCTTCCGTCGACGGGTTCATTGTCTGCCCGCCTTCGATCACGTAAGACGCGCCGATGCTGCGCAGCAGTTCTGCAACTCCTTCACCCATGGCCACCGTAACGATTGCATAAGGATGTTTCGCTTCCGCTTTCGGCGCTTCCTTGCGGAAATCTTCGCCGACGATGTCGATATGCTGCTGGCGCATGTTTTCGATTTTCATCGAGATCAGGCTGCCATATTCCTGGCCGTATGTAAGCACTTTGCCGGGTTCTTCAGAGTGGATATGGATTTTTGCAATTTCGTCATCAGAAATGACCAAAAGGGAATCGCCGTAAGCACTCAAATCCGTGCGGAATGAAGCTTCGTTGAATTCTTTTTTGCCTTCTTCGAATTTGACCATGAACTCGGTGCAATAGCCGAAAGTGATGTCTGACGTATCCATGAAGCCGGCAATGTTTTTATGGTGCTCGGCGCTGACCAGGTCGTCCATCGTATTATGGGCATGCTTTTCAGGCAACTGCTCCCCTTTAAGGGCTGCCAGGAATCCTTCGTATACGTATACGAGCCCTTGGCCGCCGCTGTCGACAACGCCGACTTCCTTGAGCACCGGCAACAGATCCGGCGTCCGTTCCAGGGATGCTTTCGCTTCTTCGACTACCCCTTCAAACAAAGCGATGACATCGCTTTCCGTTTTTGAAAGTTCCATGCCTTTGGCGGCTGAATCTTTAGCTACCGTCAAAATCGTCCCTTCCACGGGTTTCATGACTGCTTTATAAGCCGTCTCCACACCGTGCTGCAATGCTTCAGCCAGCTTCTGCGCCGACAATACCGGTTCGGCCACAATAAACTTGCCGAATCCGCGGAACAATTGGGAAAGAATAACGCCGGAATTTCCGCGCGCTCCCATAAGAAGGCCTTTTGACAAGGCCTCCGCTGTTTTCCCGATATGTTCCTGCGCGTTCGCTGCTGTTTCTTTTGCACCTGATGTCATTGATAAGTTCATATTCGTTCCGGTATCGCCGTCCGGCACCGGAAAGACATTCAATGCATCTACATAATCTGCGTTCTGGTAAAGATGGTGCGCGCCCATCTGGACCATTTCCGCAAATTGAATTCCATTTAATGACTTCATAGCCGCTTTTTCCTCCTCTTACGGGTTCGTGACACGAACTCCCTGAACAAAAATATTAACCGCTTTGACAGGCATGCCAAGGGTTTTCGTGACAGTATATTTCACTTTCGACTGGACCTGGTAAGCCACTTCAGAAATTTTGGTTCCATAACTGATGATGACATACATATCAATGAGCAAATCGTTATCTTCCTGTCGGACGATCACGCCTTTTGCGAAATTCTCTTTGCGCAAGATATCCGTCAGTCCGTCCCGGATCTGATGTTTTGTAGCCATACCGACAATGCCGTAGCATTCGATTGCTGCACCGCCGGCAATCTGAGCGATCACATCATTGGAAATATCGATTTGGCCGTATTCGTTGTTCAATTCAATCGACATCGGAATTCCTCCTTGAGTCCTATTCACTCTTTTATTCTACATGAAACCATTATACAAGAAAAGCGGGCGTTTAGGGTGTAAAGGTTTTTTTCTTGAAAGAGGGGTGAAAAGGAGTTGCAAACAGGATATGTCTATGGTAAATTATTAAAGTATGTGAAACGAAAAACGAACTGAAATTCTATTATAATTTTCAGCTTCACTTGTGAGGAGGGACTTACATGCCTAAAGTATGTGCAGTTAGTGGACGCAAAGCTCGTTCTGGAAACGCCCGTTCACACGCGTTGAATTCGACAAAACGTACATGGGGAGCAAACCTTCAAAAAGTTCGCATCCTTGTAGACGGTAAACCGAAACGTGTATGGGTTTCAGCAAGAGCATTGAAATCAGGAAAAGTAGAGCGCGTATAATCGCTCAAGGATCATGCCGGGCCGACATCAGTCGGACCGGCATTTTTTCATGGACACACAAAAAGAACGCCAAGGGAAACAACATCGTTTCCCTTGGCGTTCTTTTTGTGTTTTACAACGGCTTCTGGCCTTCCCTAGCCTCAAAGCCCACGAATGTCCATCCCTTCAATCCCGGCTTTCGATGACCATGCACTGGCCCTGCACGAACGAAACGGTCCCTTCCTTTTCGAGCTCGTTGCTGACAAAGCGCGTGGAACCGAACGGGACGGTTTCATCCGCCACCTCGTATTTGAAATGGCGGAGTGTGAACCCCTTCACTTCTTCGCCGAACGGATAGAATGAAACGAAGCGGTAGGCCGCGTCCCGTTCCAGTGTATGGGTGCCCGGAGGCAGGAAACGGATGCGGTTCTGCTTGTTGATGATTGAAAAGTCGATTTCCGGATGCTTCAGCTGGGCGGCGTACACGGCATGAAGCGCGCTCATGTAATGGTCGAGCCGGCCACCTGTTACTCCCGTAATGACCACTTGCCGCGGTGAAAACTCCAACGCTTTGGCGAGCGCCAGTTCCGTATCCGTTTCATCTTTTTCCGCTTCCGCTTTTTCAAAGCCGGGCAGCGATGACACGATCTCCTCCAGCTGGGATGGGGTGACGGAGTCAAAATCCCCTACTGCCGCTTTCGGGGATATGCCTTGCCCAATGAGCACCAATGCGCCCGCATCCACTCCGATAAATGCCGCTTCCGACCATGCATGCAGGTCCGGGAGCTCATCAGCCGGTCCGCTGCCGACAATGACGACTGTCACGAGATCGCCACTTCTCCAGCCTGTTTGATCGCCTGCAATGCGGCTTTCCGGTCTTCTTTTCCGAATATCGCAGAACCGGCAACAAATACGTTCGCGCCGGCTTTGGCACATGGAATGATTGTTTCTTCATTGATCCCGCCGTCGATCTGGATATCGATCGACAATCCTTTTTCACGGATCACTTTGGACAATTGCTCCACTTTCGGAACCACAGATTCGATGAATTTTTGTCCGCCGAAACCAGGGTTGACGGTCATAAAGAGCACCAAGTCAATTTCCTCCAAAATCGGAAGGATCGACTCAATCGGCGAATGCGGGTTCAAGACCACGCCGGGTTTGACGCCAGCAGCGCGGATCATTTGAATTGTCCGGTGCAAATGCGGATTCGCTTCCACATGAACCGTGATGTAATCCGCGCCGGCTTTCGCAAAATCCTCAATATAGCGGTCTGCGTTTTCAATCATCAAATGGACATCCAGCGGAAGTTTCGTCAATGGGCGCAAAGCCTCGACGACGATTGCGCCGAATGAGATGTTCGGCACGAAATGGCCGTCCATGACATCAATGTGGATCCAATCCGCTCCTGCTTTTTCCACTTCCAGAACTTCTTCTCCCAATTTCGAAAAATCTGCTGCGAGTATAGACGGTGCAATTTTAATCATTAGAGTACCTCGGCTTTCTCGTCATAATTTCTTCTAAAAACTTCAGGTAATGCTTGTAGCGGTATTCCGGAATTTCCTTGCTTTCCACAGCCGCTTTGATGGCGCATTTCGGCTCGTTCAGGTGGAGGCATTCGCGGAATTTGCACTGGTTCGACCGTGCGGCAAATTCCGGAAAATATTCGGACAGCTCCTCTTTTTCCACCGTGTCAAAATCAAAAGAACTGAAGCCCGGCGTGTCTGCCAGCAGGCCGTTATTGACTTCGATCAGCTCGACATGGCGCGTCGTGTGCTTCCCGCGGTTCAGTGCTTTGGAGATGGAATCCGTCTTCAGCTCCAGAGCCGGCAGGATCGTATTGAGCATCGTGGACTTGCCGACGCCGGACTGGCCGGCCAGCACGCTGATCTTCCCTTCAAGCACCGGCATCAGCCGCTCCTGCAAAGCAGGGTCGCCGATAAAGGTTGGGATCACTTCATAGCCGATTTTCTCATAGTCGGCGATGTACCCGGCAAGCTTGTCTTTTTCGCCTTCTTCTAATAGATCCATTTTCGTGATGCAAATGATCGGCTGGATATCGTGCGATTCAATCGCTGTCAGGAACCGGTCAAGGAGCATCGGATGAAAATCCGGTTGCTTTGCGGAAAAGACAAGGATCGCCTGGTCGACGTTCGAGATCGGCGGCCGGACCAGTTCATTTTTTCGTTCATATACATGAGTGATGGTGCCTTCTAAATCATTGTCCGCTTCGTAATCGACGTAATCGCCGACGAGCGGCGAGATCTGCCGGTTGCGGAATACGCCCCGGCCTCTGCACTGGATATACCGCTCTCCGTTCTCATCCAGTACGTAATAGAATCCGCTTAGCGCTTTTCTGATTTGTCCTTTCGGCATGCTTGCTTTCACTCCTTTTTTTCGTACTGTTCATCTCGGATCTAGTGCTTATTCGACGTTGTCGTAAGGGATGGTCTCTTCGAGGATCACTTGTGAATCCCGGACGATCCGGTAAGTCGCACTGCCGCCTTCGGCTATCTGCAGTTCCAGTTTCCGCGATTCGTCCCCGGTGATCGTAAATTCCTCTACCGGTTCCACCATTGTATCATCGTTATCCTGCACATAAATCTGGATTGTCTGCGGAGCCGGCTCTTCGCCTTCAGCCGGAGGTTCCGCGGCTTCGTAAGGAATTTCAACCGTATGGATATACGTCTTCAGCGGCAGTGGCGCTTTTCCTGAAGACAAGACCACTTCAATCGTGCTTCCTGCCTCTAGCTCATCGCCTGCCGGAGGATTCTGGGACAGGACTGTTCCTTCCGGAGCGCTGTCCGACGCTTCTTCACCGATAATGCGGATGTTGAAGCCGGAAGTGCGGGCGTATTGGTTCAGATCCGCTTCTGAAAAGCCGGCAAGGTTTTCCACTGCCCGCATATCTTTCCCTTTGCTGACGGTGAGTTCCACATCCGTTTCAGAGGCGATGACCTCTTCCCCTGCTTCCGGCTCCTGCTCCAGGATCGTCCCTTCAGGCTCATCGGAGAATTCCTCAGTCTGGTTCACTGATTTGTAATTGCCTTCATCGAGCAGCGCTAGCGTCTGTTCGATGTCCCGGCCTACGTAATCCTGGAATTCGACCGATTCCTTCCCACTGCTGACGAACAGCTGGATTTCGGTTTCCCGTTCCCGCATCTTGTCCGCTTCGGGAATCGTCCGGATGATCCGCCCTACTTCCACTTCTTCAGACGGCTGCTCTTCCTCTTCGCCGACGACAAACCCGGCCGCCTGCAATTCTTCTGCCGCTTCGTTCCGTTCCATGCCCGAAACATCCGGCACGGCTACAAGGCGCGGGCCGAAAAGATCCGGAAAGGCAATGGCTGCCACCAGCCCGGCGAGGATAAGAAATCCGATGATGCCGACAGCCCATGGCATTTTCCGCTTCTTTTTCTTGGCGGGTCCGGCAGGCTTTGCCACTTTCACATCTGCATCCTCATCAGCAGGAGGGAGCATTTTCGTTTCTTCTACATTCGTAAATACTTTCGGATCTTTGATCACCGGCATCGCTTTTGTCGCGTCGTCATCATGCGGCACCGTGAATTTCGGTTCATTGAGCCGCTCCGGCAGCAATACTGTCGCCAGGTCTTCTTCCAATTCATCTGCCGACTGATAGCGGTGCTGCGGATTTTTGGCCGTCGCTTTCAGGACGACGTTCTCAAGGCTCTGCGGCAATGAAGGCACGATTTCACGCAGCGACGGCGTTTCCGTCTGCAAATGCTTCAGCGCGATTGACACAGCCGATTCGCCGGAAAAAGGCAGCCGGCCCGTCAGCAATTCGAACATGACAATGCCAAGCGAATAGATGTCGGATTTCTTATTGGCAGCGCCGCCCCGCGCTTGTTCCGGCGACAAATAATGGACTGTGCCAAGGACCGAATTGGTCTGCGTATAGGACGTGGCGCTCAGTGCCATAGCGATGCCGAAATCCGTGATTTTGACATTGCCGTCCGCATCCATGAGGATATTCTGTGGCTTGATGTCACGGTGGACAATCTGGTTCTGGTGGGCGTGCGCCAAAGCCGATGCCAACTGTTTCATAATCTTGACCGCCTGTTCCGGCGGCACGGGTGAGTGGTCGATTATGTATTCTTTCAGTGTTTTGCCGGGCACGTATTCCATTACGAGGTAGTGGATCGAACCTTCTTCCCCGACATCGAAAATGTTGACGATGTTCGGATGGGCAAGGCTCGTCGTCGACAGGGCCTCGCGCTGGAACCGCCGGCGCAGTTCTTCTTCGTTCGAGAAATCATAGCGCAGGACTTTGATGGCGATGTCGCGGTCCAAGATCATGTCATGGGCCAAGTAGACATTGGACATCCCGCCCCCGCCGATCAATTCCAGGATCTTATAGCGGCCATTTATGCTTTTGCCGATCAGCATGCCTACACCTCCTCATCCTTCAAAGATAGAAGAACGAATGAGATATTGTCCTCTCCTCCCATGTCGTTCGCCAGCTTGACCAGTTCTGCCCCTTTTTGGGTCAGCGGCGATTCCGAAAGAATGATGGAGGAAAGTTCTTCTTTTGTGATTTTATTGCTCAGGCCGTCCGAACAGATGAGCATGAACGATAGGCTTTCTGTGGAGAAATGGAGGATCTCCCCATCGATGACCGGATCGGTGCCGAGCGCTTTGACGATCCAGTTTTTCTTCGGATGGTCCTCGGCTTCTTCCTGGCTGATTTCGCCGCTGTCCACCAGCACATTGACATAGGAATGGTCCCGCGTCAATTGCTCGATCGAGCCGTTGATGACATAGGCGCGGCTATCGCCGATGTGGCACATGACGCAGTCGCCGGCTTCAATCAAAGCTGCAATCAGCGTCGTGCCCATGCCTTTGCAGCCGGGATTCTGCTCTGAATAATCATAAACCAGCCGGTTGACGTTCTGTACATTCAATGAAAGCCAGGTTTTTTTCTGGTCGACCGTCAAGAATGATTCCGGATTTTCCTCAAGAAAAAGCTTCCCCAAGGTGTCCACTGTCATCTGGCTCGCCACGTCGCCTGCGTTGTGGCCGCCCATTCCATCAGCGACCAATGCCAGCAGCAGGCCTTCCGGACGTTTCAGGACCGCTACACGGTCCTCATTGATTTTTCTTTTTTTTCCAGTATCACTTTCCAAGACATATTGCACCAACTTCAGGCACCCCATTCCTTAACTGATCTTGCCATTCTCTTATCACGCCATGCGCTTTTTGCGGAAAGCGGAAATGAAAAATCCGTCGCCCCCAAAGTCCTGCGGGAATACCTGGACAAAGCCGGTGTTTTTCAAGCCCAGCTCTTCCGGCAGGGAAACTTCGATTTTCTCCATTTCTGGGTGGTCCTTCAGGAAGCGCTCGGCAGTGCCGCGGTTTTCCGTAGAATCCACAGTACACGTGCTGTAGACCATGATGCCATCAGCCTTCAGCAATCGGGCCGCCTGGTCCAGCAGTTCCAGCTGGATTTCCTGCAGCCGCGCGAAATCCTCTTCTTTTTTCGTATATTTGATATCAGGCTTCCGTTTGATGACGCCGAGCCCGCTGCAAGGGGCATCAACCAGGATACGGTCGAATTTTTCCTCGCCGAACCGCTCCACACTTTTTTTGCCGTCTCCGGCTTCCGTTTGGATGATCGTGTGGCCGAGCCGCTTCGCCGTTTCATCAATCAGCTTGATTTTATGCTTATGGAGGTCCATCGCGAACAGATTCCCTCGGTTCTCCATTTTTTCGGCAATATGCGTTGTTTTTCCGCCAGGCGCCGCACACATATCCAGGACGTCCATATCCGGCTCCACTTGCAATGCATAAGCAGGCAGCATCGAACTTTCATCCTGTATCGTGATAAATCCTTTTTCAAACGTCGCCGTCCTTACCGGCTGCCCTTCTGTGACGATGAGGCATTCCGGCACCAGCTTGCTCTGTACCGCATGGAGGCCTTCCGATTCGAGCATTTCGATCACTTCTTCAGGTGTTGCCTGCACCGTATTGACGCGTACTGTCTGGGAAGGCGCTTTATTGTTTTCAAGTGCCATTTCACGCGTTTTCTCCAGCCCGAATTGCTCGGCCCAGCGTTTGATCATCCAGACCGGATGGCTCGTCTCGATCGCCACTTTTTCATACGGATCGCTGATGGTATTGTAGGAGCGGACGCCGTTCCGCTGGATGGATCGCAAGACGCCGTTCACCACGGAGGCGACACCGCCGTGACCGCGGCGTTTGGCGATTTCCACCGCTTCATGGACCACTGCATGTGCCGGGATCCGGTCAAGGTAAACAATTTGGTAAAGCGAAAGCCGCAGCAAGGTTTTCACCCATGGCTCGATTTTGCCTTTTAAATAAGGTTCGAGGTAAAAATCGAGGGTCATCTGATGCTGGAGTGTCCCGTAGGTGATTTCCGTCAGCAATCCTTTGTTCTTATCTGCGATGCCGTAGCTCTGGATTGTCTGATTCAGCAAAAGATTGCTGTATGCCTGGTTGTTTTCCACAGCCCATAGGATCGAAAAAGCCGCATCGCGTACATTGCCTTGCAATTTTTTGTTTTTCATTCGAATACGTCTCCTGCCTGGATTTTAGGTCCTTTTAGATAATCGGCGGCACTCATGCGTTTTTTGCCGGCCGGCTGCAGATCCGTAATGGCCAAAACCCCTTCGCCCGTCTGTACGAGAATGGCGTCATCCGTCAATTCGAGCACTTCACCCGGACGCCCGGATTTAAGCGAGGCAGCGGGTTCAGTCCACCAAATTTTCATATTCTGATCATTGAATGTGGTGAACGCTACCGGCCATGGATGGAGCCCCCGGACTTGGTTATAGATCGCTTCTGCAGATTTCGACCAGTCGATTCTTTCCTGTTCGCGCGAAATATTGCGGGCATAGGTGACTCGTTCTTCATCCTGCGGCGTACGCGGATTTGTTCCTTCTATAATAGAAGGCAATGTTTCCTTAAGCAGCTCCATGCCGACAACACTCAATTTCTCGAACATGGAGCCGGTGTGGTCTTCTCTTTCGATCGGAATCGCTTTTTGTGAAATGATATCGCCTGCATCCAGACGGTCCACCATGTACATGATCGTCACACCGGTTTCTTCCTTGCCGTCGATGATCGCCTGATGGATCGGGGCCCCTCCCCGGTATTCCGGCAGCAGCGAAGCATGGACGTTGATCGCACCCAGCTTCGGTGCTTGCAGCACTTCGCTCGGCAAAATCTGGCCGAACGCCGCTGTGATGATCAAGTCCGGTGAAAGGTCCAGCACGTGCTGGAGCTCTTCCGGATTTTTCAGTTTTTCCGGCTGGTAGACCGGCAAGCCGAGGCGCAGCGCCTCTTCTTTGACAGGCGTCGCCGTCAGCACTTTTTTGCGGCCGACGGGGCGGTCCGGCTGTGTCACCACGGATACGATGTCATAGCCTTCTTCCGCCAGCATGCGCAGGATCGGCGCCGAAAAGGCGGGCGTCCCCATAAAAACGATTCTCGTCAAACCTGTTCCTCCTCTGTTTCAGCCGCCTCAGCTTCAGCGATCATGGCGTCCAGCTCTTCCTGCGTCACGTATTTGGAGATTTTGCTGGTGAACAGGATGCCGTCCAAGTGATCCATTTCGTGCAGGATCGCCCGCGCCTCGTAGCCTTCCGCTTCAAGCTCATACCATGAGCCATCGCGTTCCTGGGCCTTGATCTTGATATGGTCCGGACGTTCGACTTCGCCGAAAATTCCGGGGAAGCTCAGGCAGCCTTCGATATCGGTATCGAGCCCTTCGAAAAGCGCCAATTCCGGATTGATCATTTCAATCGGCTCCTGCCCTTCGTTGAAATCGACGATAGCCACGCGCAGCCCTACATTGACCTGCGGCGCAGCAATGCCGACGCCATCATTTTCCAGCATCGTCTCATGCATATCATCAAGCAATTTGCTTAGTTTTTTATCGAACTTTGTTACGGTTTCACATTTCTGCTCCAAAATCGGATTCGGATGTTTTACGATTTCTAGGATGGTCATTTGGGGTTCCTCTTTTCTTTTTACATCACCGATGTCGGGTTCATATCAATTGATAGCGTGGCGCCTTTTTTAATCCATTCGGAACGGTGGATCTTGATCAATTGCTGCATGACATCGGCCAATTTCGGCTCTTTTTTGTATTTTATCAAACATTGATAGCGATATCTATTGTTCACACGGGCGATCAGCGACGCGGATGGCCCAATGATGATCGTGCTTCCGGAGAGCTGCCCCTGCAGGAAACGGACGGTTTGTTCCGCATACCCGGCAACCGTCATCAAATCCTCATGGGTGAACTGGATATTGACGACATAATAATACGGAGGATAGCCGCTCGCTCGGCGCATTGCCATCTCCTGGTCATAAAACGGTTCATATAGTTGGTCTTTCGCTAGCGTGATTGCATAGTGTTCAGGCGTATAAGACTGGACATACACCTCGCCGGGCAGTTTGTCCCGCCCTGCGCGCCCGCTGACCTGCGTCAGCAATTGGTAGGTCTTTTCCGCCGCCCGGAAGTCGGGCAGGTGGAGCGTCGTGTCCGCAGACAAGACGCCGACCAATGTGATATTCGGAAAATCGAGCCCTTTGGCGATCATTTGGGTGCCCAGCAGAATATCCGCTTTGCCCTCGCCGAATGCCGACAGGATTTTCTCGTGTGCACCTTTATTGCGCGTCGTATCGACGTCCATTCGCAGCACGCGGGCGCCGGGAACCAGTTTTGCCAGTTCTTCTTCCACTTTCTGCGTCCCAGTCCCGAAAAACCGGATGTGTTCGCTTTGGCATTCGGGGCATGTATGCGGCACAGGTTCGTCATAGCCGCAATAATGGCATTTCATCAATTCGCTCGACCGGTGATAGGTTAGCGATATGTCGCAGTTCGGGCATTGCATAACCGTCCCACAGTCGCGGCACAGGACAAATGACGAGTAGCCGCGCTTGTTGAGGAACAAAACCACTTGCTCTTTGCGGTCAAGACGCTCCCGTATCGCTTCTGCGAGCGGAATCGAGAACATCGACCGGTTGCCGTTTCGCAATTCCTCTCGCATATCGACGATATGGACCGTCGGCAGCGGCTGGTTTTTCGCGCGTTTTTCCAGCACCAGCAGTTCATAGACGCCTTTTTGCGCACGGGCATACGACTCAAGGGACGGCGTCGCACTGCCCAGGATCACCGGGCAATTGTGCTGCCCGGCGCGCCAGATGGCGACATCGCGCGCATGGTAGCGCGGCGAATCGTCCTGCTTATAGCTGGATTCATGCTCTTCATCGAGAATGATCAATCCAAGGTTCTCAAACGGCGCAAAAATCGCCGATCTCGCGCCGACGACCACTTTCACTTCCGCCCGCTGGATCTTCCGCCACTCATCGTATTTCTCGCCGGCAGACAAGCCGCTGTGCAGCACGGCCACCAGATCGCCGAACCGTTCCTTGAAGCGCAGCGTCATCTGCGGGGTCAGCGAGATTTCCGGCACGAGCATGATCGCTTCCTTGCCTTCTTTCAGCACCTCATCGATGGCCTGCAGATAAATTTCGGTTTTCCCGCTGCCTGTGATGCCATGGAGGAGGAAAGTCTTCGGCGTTTGGAGCGCCCCACGGATTGCATCAAAAGCCGTCTGTTGGGCTTCGGTCAATTGCAGGAACCCTTTCCGCTCGATTTCCGCAAGCAGTTTGGGATCGCGGTAGGATTCTTCATTGCGGATAACCGCAGCTCCTTTGTCCGCCAGACTGTAGATGGTCGGCAGCGTCGTTTCGGCTGCGCGCTGCAAGTCGGAAGACTCGATTGCCTGTCCGATATGCTCCTTGAAAAATTCCAGCAGTTTTATCTGCTGTTTGGCATTCGGGCGGATGTCGATCGCTTCAAGCTGTTCCAGCGAATCGGCAATATGGATCATCCTCACCTTCTTGACGGCGGTCTGCTGGGAAATGTCAGTATCCGCAACGACCGTGCCGCGCTCTAACTCTTTTTTCAGCAAAGCATAAACTTCCACGGCGTCTTGTGCGCGCACAAACGGACGGTTGCCGAAATAAATCCTTAGCGGCTCCGGAATCTCTTCCAAAGGCGCATTCAGGACAAAACGTTTTTCATATTTCGCCCGCAGCGCCGAAGGAATCATCACTTGCAGGGCGTCAATTTCAAAACAGACGGTCTGCTTTTTCATCCACTTGGCCATCGCCAGCAATTCATCGTTCAACACCGGCACGACATCCATCAATTCATGGATCGGCTTCAAACGGGATGGATCGAATTCGGATGTTTCTTTGATGTCCGTCACAAAACCGAGCACTTTGCGGTTGCCGAAAGGCACTTTGACCCGCATGCCCGGCTCTACCAGCACTTCCAACTCTTTCGGTACAGCATAATCGAATGGGCGGTCAATGGGATGGGCGGCAACGTCGACAATCACTTCAGCGATCATGGCGCATTTCCCTTTCCATTATCGCTGCCAGCAAACGGCGCGCCAGCTCATCTTTCGGCATCATGCCGAACGCCTGTTCAAAACCGCCTGCCCCGAAAAGCGTCACACGGTTCGTATCCGAATCAAAGCCGGCTTGGGCTTCGCTCACATCGTTCGCAATGATATAATCGGCATTTTTCCGTTCGAGTTTGTCTTTGGCGTAGTGGGCGACGTCATTCGTCTCTGCAGCGAAGCCGATCAGCAATTGCTGCTGTTTTTCCCGGCCGAGCGTCTGCAGGATATCGACGGTGCGTTCAAGTTCGATAACGGCGCCGCCTTCTTTTTTCTTCATCTTCTGCGTCTCGGCATGCACCGGCCGGTAATCGGCAACCGCAGCAGACTTGATCACGACATCCGCATCCGCATATTCCGCTTTTACGGCCTGGAGCATCTCTTCCGCGCTTTCGACCCCGATCCGTTTTACGCCTCTAGGGACGGGCAATGAAACCGGCCCGCTGATCAGAATCGTTTCCGCTCCCATTTGGGCTGCCGCCTGTGCCATGGCATACCCCATCTTCCCACTGGAAAAGTTCGTCAAAAACCGCACAGGATCAATGCGTTCCCGCGTCGGTCCTGCCGTTACAACGACTTTTTTTCCAGCCAAGAGTTGCGGGCGGGAAAAATAATCGGTAACAAGCGCCGTGATCTTTTCCGGTTCTTCCAGCCGGCCTTTACCGACATAGCCGCATGCCAAAAAGCCTTCGGATGGCTCAATAAACTGGATGCCGTCCTCATGGAGCTGCTGGATATTGCGCTTGACTGCCGGATGGTCGTACATATGGACATTCATCGCAGGCGCCACCCAGATCGGCGCTGTCGCTGCCAGCAACGTTGTGGTCACCATATCATCGCCGATGCCATTGGCCAGTTTGCCGATGACATTCGCGGTCGCAGGCGCCACAATGATAAGATCGGCCCAATCGGCCAAATCGATATGGGCAATGACTGATGAGTCTTTTTCGTCGAACGTATCAAAATAGACGTCGTTTCTCGACATCACTTGGAAAGACAATGGCTGGACAAACTGGCGTGCAGACTCGGTCATGATGACTTTGACCACAGCTCCGGCTTGGGACAGTTTACTGACCAGTGCTACCGCTTTATAAACGGCGATGCCGCCGCTAACACACAATAGGATTTTCCGATTCGCCAACAACGTAAACACCCTTTCTAAACAACAAACTCCCAAAGAACATATTTGCTCTGGGAGTCGTCGGTTGCGATTAATGGTTAAATTTCATCTTCGTAAATTGCGAATTCGTCTCGCTGTTCGATCTTCAATGCCCCGGCAGCCACTTCTTCAAGCGCTTTCCCTACAGATTTATGGGAAACATAGGAATCCAACTTCTCGTCGCCATGTTCGTGCAATTGGCGTGCGCGCTTGGAAGCGAGCGCCACCAACGAGTATTTCGAATCGATCTGGCTTTTCAATTTATCAACGGATGGGTATAACATCAGGCATTCTCCTTTAGCATATCAAGATATCGTTGCTCTACACGTTCACGCTTGCAATGTTCAGCGATGATGATCGCATTGATGCGGTCGCACGCTTTTTCAACTTCGTCGTTGACGACGACATAATCATATAAATTCATCATTTCCAATTCCTGCCGGGCTGCGGCAAGACGGGAAGCGATCACTTCATCCGACTCGGTGCCGCGGCCAACTAACCGGTCCTCAAGCTCTGTCAGGCTTGGAGGCGCCAGGAAGATGAACAGGCCGTCCGGCACTTTCGAACGCACCTGCGCTGCCCCCTGCACTTCGATTTCAAGGAAGACATCACGGCCGGCATCGCGCATCTTATTGACATATTCAAGCGGCGTGCCGTAATAATTCCCGACAAACTCGGCATACTCGAGCAATTGCCCCTGGTCGATCAATTCTTCGAATTCACTGCGTGTCTTGAAAAAATAATCGACTTCATCCACTTCCCCTTCGCGCGGAGCGCGGGTGGTCATTGAAATGGAGTATTCATAATTCGTATCCGGCTGCGAGAACAGCTCTTTTCTGACAGTGCCCTTGCCGACACCCGAAGGCCCTGATAATACAATCAGCAGTCCGCGTTGTTTTCTCATTTTATCCCTCATTCATTCCGTCGTCATTTTCTTCTGCCCGTGCAATGACTGTTTCAGCCGATAGCGCAGAAATCACCACATGGTCGCTGTCCATGACCAAAATGGACTTGGTTTTCTTTCCGCCTGTCGCATCCACAAGCAAGCCTTTGCTGCGGGCTTCTTGGACCAGCCGTTTGGAGGGCGCGGAATCTGGTGTCACAATCGAAACGATCCGATTCACCGATACGGCATTGCCACCGCCTAAAGAAACAAAATTCGCCGATTTTTTCACAGACATCACCGCCACCTAAAACTGATCGTTGATCTTCGTTTTCTATCTAACTGTCTTATTATATCATAATACACCGTGAAAATGATAAGATGGAACAAAACGATTTGAAAGAGGGATTTTTGATGGCATTTGATGGATTATTCACAAAAGCGATGACTACGGAGCTCCAAGGGCTTGTGTCAGGCAGGATTTCAAAAGTTCATCAGCCCAACCAGCTTGAACTATTATTGCAGATTCGCGCACAAGGAAAAAACCATAAATTATTGATTTCGATCCACCCTTCCTATTCCCGGATCCACTTGACGGGAATGGCGAACACCAATCCTTCGGAACCGCCGATGTTCTGCATGCTGCTGCGCAAACATATCGAAGGCGGCATCATTACTGGTGTCGAACAGCACGGCCTGGACCGGCTGATCATCCTGAAGATCAAAAGCAAGAACGAAATCGGTGACGATATCGAGCGGGAACTCCATGTCGAGATGATGGGCCGGCATTCGAACGTCATCCTGGTGGATGCGGAACGCATGATGATCTTGGACAGCCTCAAGCATCTGCCGCCGAGCGTCAACTCGTTCCGGACAGTGCTGCCTGGCCAGCCATATGTATTTCCCCCGTCCCAGGAAAAAGAAGATCCGTTTGCAGCACCTGAAAAACTGGCGGGCTTGGACGACAAGGAACTGCTCAGTACATATGCCGGATTCTCCCCGCTCCTTGCCAAAGAGCTCGCCCATCGAATGGCAGATTCGGAAAACCAGCAGGAAGCTGCCCGCAGCTTCCTGAACGAATTCCTGAACCCAGAGCCTGCCGGCTATTACGCCGAACTGGACGGCAAAAGCTATTTCTCGGCCGTACCGCTGACGCATCTCGGCGTCGAAGGGCTTTCCTTCCCGACGCTCGGCGAGCTTCTGGACCGCATGTATTATGCGAAAGCCGAGCGCGACCGGGTCAAGCAGCAAGCCGGCGATCTGGAGCGTTGGCTGCAGAATGAAATCGCCAAGCTGAAATCAAAACTGAAAAAGCTCCAAAAAGAGCAAGACCAGGCAGAGAAGCGCGACCAGCTCCAGCTGAACGGCGAACTGATCATGGCGAACCTCCACCGCATCACCAAAGGGATGAAGGAAATCAAAGCCGACAATTACTATAATGATGAAAAAGTGACGATTGCGCTCGATCCTCGGAAAACGCCAATCGAGAATTCGCAGAAGTACTACTCACGTTATCAAAAAGCGAAAACCGCATTGGTCAAGACGCAGGAACAGATCGAGAAGACAAATGAAGACATCGAATATTTCGAGACACTCATGCAGCAAGTCCAGCAAGCCGGCCTTGCTGACATCGAAGAAATCCGCGAAGAGCTGGCCGAGCAAGGATTCATGAAAGCCCAGAAATCGAAGAAAAAGAAAAAGCCGGTGAAACCAGCCGTAGAATCCTATGTTTCAAGTTCAGGCATCCCGATTTCAGTCGGCAAAAACAACAAGCAGAACGATTATGTGACTTTCAAAGTCGCTGCCAAATCCGATACATGGCTCCATACGAAAGATATTCCGGGCTCCCACGTCATCATCCATGCAGAGGAACCGGACGAAACCTCGATTTTGGAAGCTGCCACCATCGCCGCTTATTTCAGCAAAGCGCGCGAATCGAGCTCGGTGCCAGTCGACTATACGGAAGTCCGCCAAGTGAAAAAGCCCAACGGTGCAAAGCCGGGCTTTGTCATCTACTTCGAACAGAAAACCGTTTTTGTCACGCCGGACGAAGATCTGGTCATCAAATTGAAAAAATGAATTTTAAGGAGCTGTCCCCGAAAAGCCAGAAAAAGGCTTTCGGCGGCAGCCCTTTTCACTATTTATCCCCCTTCAAAAAGAATCATTTCTTATAATATAATAATGGTTTCCTTAAAGTTAACATAATAATAATATTGAAAAATCAGGAATGGGCGGCATTGCTTCCATGCGAACTAAATGCTATCTTTTTAAAGGACTTAACTTTTAGGAGGCTCTTACATCATGATCAATTTATCAAACAAGCCGAAATGGCTTATGGCCGCAGGTGCTGCATCTCTGGTTTTATTGGGCGGCTGCGGAAATTCAGGCAGTGGATCTGAGGACAACGCCGAAACCAAAACTGCCTGGGATGAAATCCAGGAACAGGGTTCGTTGACGGTCGCCACTTCGGGTACACTTCTGGCAACATCGTTCCGCGATCCCGACTCGGACGAACTGACGGGCTTTGAAGTCGAAGTCGTCCGTGAACTCGGCGAGCGGCTCGAATTGGACATCGAATTCAAAGAACTGGGCTTTGATGAAATGCTGACCAGCGTTAAAACCGGACAGATTGACATCGCAGCAAATGATATCGAAATTACAGAAGACCGCCTCGACAACTTCATCTTCTCAACACCGATTAAATATTCCTACGGGACAGCCGTTGTCCGCAAAGATGACCTTTCCGGCATCAAGACTTTGGAAGACATCAAAGGCAAAAAAGCAGCAGGGGCATCCACCTCGATTTATATGGAAATTGCTCGCGACTACGGCGCTGAAGAAGTGACGTATGACAACGCGACAAATGAAGTTTATTTGCGGGATGTATCTATCGGACGGACAGATGTCATCTTGAATGATTATTATTTGTCGACTTTTGGCGTCGCTGCTTTTCCTGATTTGAACATTACGATCCACCCGGATATCAAGTACAGCCCATCAGAAGTCGGCCTCGTGATGAACAAAGACAATACGGAACTTGCAGAAAACGTGAATGCTGCATTGGAGGAAATGCTCGAAGACGGCACCATTTCCGAGATTTCCGCCCAATTCTTTGCCGGAGCGGACGTTTCTGTGAAGCCGGATATTGAGTAAGCCATATTGGAGGTTTTATAATGCGTGACATAGAATGGGGGCTGCTTTTCGATCCGCAACTAGCCATCGATTCCCTTCCATACGTCCTTGGCGGCATCGGTTATACACTGCTTATTTCCGTTGCAAGCATGGTGTTCGGGCTGCTGATCGGTTTTTTCCTTTCTCTTGCCCGGACAGCACCCTACAAAGTTCTCGAATGGCCGGCACGCCTGTATATATCCTTTATGCGCGGCGTTCCCATCTTGGTCATTCTCTTCCTATTATACTTTGCCCTTCCAGTAATCGGTGTGGAATTCTCTGCCCTGCAGGCAGCATTGATCGGCTTCACCATCAACAGCGCCGCTTATATCGCTGAAGTGTTCCGTTCTTCGCTCGCTTCGGTCGATAAAGGACAATGGGAATCTTCGCGTGCGCTCGGCATGTCGTATTGGCAGACCATGCGCCGCATCATTCTGCCGCAGTCGGTCCGCATCGCCATCCCGCCGTTGTCGAACGTCTACCTGGACCTGATCAAGGCTTCTTCACTCGCCGCAATGATCACGGTGCCGGAAGTGTTTCAGAAAGCACGCATCGTCGGCGCCCGCGAGTATGACCTGCTGACGCTGCTGATCCTGGTCTCGCTTATTTATTGGGCAGTTTGTTCCTTGATGACCGTTCTCCAGAATTACCTGGAGAAGCGTTTCGAAGAATATTTATAAGAATCGACAAGCATCTTGCAAAAGATGCTTGTTTTTTTTGAAACCTCTCCGAAAGCGTTCCGTATAGAGGAGGAAGGATAGCAAAGTTCAGGCGCAGGCTGATCAAATGAAAACGGCGCAGGAAATCATTTTGTAGGAAAAAGCCGGTTAAGGAGGAATGAAAAATGCCGAAATACGTTTTGTTATGTGGAGGAATCGGCTTCATTTTCCTTTCGTTTTTCAGTTTGTACAGCGCTTTTGCACCTCGGACCGGTCCCATTGGCAACGGTCCGGACCTTGGCTGGATCTGGTTCAATTTTTCCGTTTTTTTCATTACTGGCTTGTCGTTCCTTGTTCAGGCGATGATCCTATTTTGGCAGCAAAAAAAGCAAGTGTAGGTGCTTCCGCACCGGTTTAAAAAAGAGCCCGAGTGAACTGCACCAAAAATGTTAGATAGACTCTAACAGTGGCGGTACAGTTCACAAAGGCTCTTTTTTTATTCTGCATTTCCTTCGTCCATATAAATCACTTCCCAAAGGTGCCCGTCCGGATCCTGGAAACTCCAGCCGTACATATACTCATTGTCCATCTTGTCGTTTGACGCCGAACCTCCGGCGTCGAGCGCTTTTTGGACCAGCTCGTCCACGCTTTCCCGGTTGTCAGCCGAAATCGCAATGATCACTTCGGTGCTGGCTGCTGGATCGGCCAATGGTTTTTTGGTGAAGGTTTCAAAAAATGGTTCAGTCAGCAGCATCACGTAAATATTTTCGCCAACGATCATGCATGTGGCTTTTTCATCTGTCATCTGAGCATCGAAACCGAACCCGAGATGCGTGAAAAAGTCGATGGAGCGCTGTAAGTCCTTGACCGCAACGTTGACGAAAATCATTTTTGCCTGCAAGGCCATCCTATCCCCTTCTTTCCCCGAGATTTATTGCGTTCTGTATTCGGTAAGGAGGGGACAATATCCTGCTGGAAAATTATTTATTCTGTTCTGAGCATTGCCAAAGCCTTGAAACGTCCAATCAACGCAGCATAGCCTTCCCTTGCCGGTAGAAGCGTTCACGGTCCGCCTGAGGGACGAGCGAGCCGCCCGTCGCCCAGGCCAGATGGACAACTTTTGACATGTCGAGGCCTTTCTTCTCCGGATAGCCGGATTTCAGAACGGCAGCGGGACCGGGAAAACCGGCTGTCGCTGACGGTTCGACAAACAGATCCTCGCTGTCCGCCAAGAGGGCCAGCCCTTTGAACAATTCATCGTCCTCCAATGTGTAGACGCCGCTGACCAGCCGCTCGCTGATCCCGGAAGCGAAGGAAGACGGCCGGCCGACTGCAAGGCCGTCAGCTTCTGTCCGGTTGTCGATGCCGAAGTCCTGCACGCTGACTTTTTCCTTTTCGCCGATCATCAAGCCGATCAGTACGGCAGGCGAATGGGTCGGTTCTGCAAAGAAGCAATGCACCGCATCTCCAAACATTTGCTTCAGGCCGAAGGCAATGCCCCCCGGGGCCCCACCGACGCCGCAAGGCAAATACACGAAGAGCGGATGGTCTGCATCCACCTGGATGCCTTCGCGCTCCAATTGCGCTTTCAGCCGGAAAGCTGCCACGCTGTACCCGAGGAATAAATGCTTGGACTTTTCATCGTCGACGAAATAGGCATTCGGATTTTGCCTTGTTTCCTCACGCCCCCGTGTGATCGCTTCCCCGAAGTCGCCTTGGCATTCCAAAACGTGTGCCCCATTGGCACGCAGAAGATCCTTTTTCCACTGCTTTGCGTCGGAAGACATATAGACGGTCGTCTGAAAGCCTAACACTGCACCGACGATGCCGATGCTCAGGCCCAAGTTCCCGGTTGAACCGACGGCCATGGAATAATTGCTGAAAAATTGCCGGAATGCATCGCTTGCAAACAATTCATAGTTGTCGCTTTTTCGGATCAGCCCTGCCGCCAGCGCCATCTCTTCAGCATGCTGAAGCACTTCATAAATGCCGCCGCGCGCTTTTACCGAACCCGCAATCGGCAGGTCGTTATCGCACTTCAGGAAAAGGCTGCCGGAGATCGGCAGGCCCATATTCTCTTCCAGAGCCGCCTGCATATGCGGAATCGGCTTGAGCGGCGATTCGATGATGCCTTCGGCTTCCGCCGTTTCCGGAAACGCCTTCGCGATGAACGGTGCAAACCGCTGCCATAACGCTTCCGCTTCTTCCATATCCGTTAAAGTAACAGGCAAATGCGGCAGATCCGCCATCCTTTGGAGCTTTGGGTTCTGCCAGAAAACCGGCTTTAACGATACAACATCCTGAAGCAACGGGTATTGCTTGATCCAATTCTCGATTTGCTGCTGGGTGAATGCCATGAAATCCTTCCTTTCCAATGACGCTTGCACTTTGACTCCATCATACACGATATCGATTATTTTTTGGCTGAAATGCTGAATATTTTAGCAGCGGCGAGAAACGCCAGACCGCAAGCTGCATAGACCCACCACTCAATCTGCATGACGGGGCCGAAATCCGGAATCAGCCAAGCAGAAGAGACAATGATCGCGAACGCTGCCGCTCCGATAATCCCTGCTTTCAGATAGCCCGCACGCAGCTTCTTTTGGGGCTGGAATAGCGTGGAGCGGATGATTTTGAACAAGAGGACGACCACGGCAAAACCGACCAGCACGACCGTCCCGAATGTTATCAAGAGCCCGCTGAGCGAGGCTGAGGTGTCCACCGGCGTGAACAAAGACAAAAGAAAGTCGATCACCCCGTAGGTTAACGAGAACCATCCCGCCAAGCCGAGCACTTGCGAAAAGACGAACGCCGCCACATTGCGCTTCTTTTCGCGCGGCAGATTCTCAAGCAGCTCATCCGCCCATTCCTGCGGACGATTTCCGAAAACTTCCGCTGCTGTCTTACCATGTTCCTGGGCCTCGAGCAGATGATCCAGCACATCCATCAGGACCTCTTCGCTCGCCTGTTCATCCACGCGGAGGTCGGTCCGCAAATACAGAAGAAAATCTTCGTACACCGCCAAGTTCTCCTCGTTCAAATCCTCGCGCTTCAAGTTGTTCTGTTCAATCAAATCGGTTGCCATTCTCATCCCTTCCACCCCTTTGCAATAATTCACTGACCGGCGCAGCAATCTGCTGCCATTCCTTCGCAATCCCTTCGAGCTCTTCTTTTCCTTCGGCTGTCAAAAAATAATATTTGCGGTTCGGCCCGGATGCCGACGGCTTAATTTCACTGCGGATAAAGCCATTTTTCTGCAGGCGCAGCAAGACCGGATAAATGGTGCCATCGCTGATATCCGGCAGCCCGATGTTCTGCAGCTTTTCGGAAAGCTCATAGCCATAAACAGGTTCTGCTTCAACAACTGCCATCACGCAAGCATCCAGAACCCCTTTCAACAATTGGCTTCTGCTCGCCATATCTTCACTCCTCTTCGGTACTCGGTAAAACAAGATAGCTTGTTAAAAAAATAACTATCTTGTGTTGCCAAGTAGTTAAGTAGATAGTATACCGCTTTGAAAAATAAGTCAATCCTTCTAGAGGAAATTTACAATTTTTTCATTTACTTTCCTTATCGGCTTCTATACTTTCCTTTCCCCCTCCTATACTTTCCTTCCCTTCTAAAATACAAAAAGCCGACCCGGAGGTCAGCTCTTCAACGTGCCCGCTTTCAGGCTGTCGTGCCAGTCAGCAAGCATCGGCAGATCCTCTTCCTGGATCGCTTTCATTTCCATCGCTTCTTCGACAAGCGCCGGGAAATCCGTCAAGGTGTGGAACGTGAATCCTGCACCCGTGATTGCGTCGATCGACTGTGGCAGGTCATAAGTGAAAATCGCGACGATGCCCAAGACGTCAAAGCCTGCCGCTTTCAAGCCCTCTGCCGCCTGCAGGACCGAGCCGCCTTTGGAGATCAAATCCTCCACGACCACCACTTTTTTGCCTGGCTCGACCTTGCCTTCGATCATATTGCCCTGGCCGTGCTCTTTTGGTTTTGAACGCACATAGACCATCGGCAGTTCCAGCCTGTCGCTGACCCACGCGGCATGAGGAATGCCCGCTGTCGCGGTACCGGCCACCACTTCACAATCCGGGTAGAACTCTGTGATCAATCCTGCCAATCCTTTAGCGATTTCTTTGCGCACCTCCGGATAGGACATGGTTAAGCGGTTGTCGCAGTAAATCGGCGACTTGATGCCCGATGCCCATGTGAAGGGTTCTTGCGGACGCAGCTCCACTGCGCCGATATTCAGTAATTGCCTTGCGATATGCTGTTTCATTTATTGGCCACTCCATTCGTTTGTAATTTGGCGGTAGCTTGCTGCCGGGTCGTCTGATGTGGTGATGGCGCGTCCGACCACGATATGCGTCGAGCCTTGTAGACGTGCTTTTGCCGGAGTGGCAATCCGTTTTTGGTCATCGGCATTGCCGTCCGCGAGCCGGATGCCGGGAGTGACTTTTAGAAAGTCCTTGCCGCAAGCCTGTTCGATTGCGCCAGCTTCCATGACCGAGCAGACGACGCCGTCGAGGCCGGCGCGCTTTGCCTGTTTGGCATAATGCAGGACTGATTCCTCGAGGCTTACATAAATGAGCTGGTCTTCGTGCATTCCGGCTTCATCGGTCGAAGTCAACTGAGTCACTGCAATCAATTGCGTGCCGCTCCCCTCAAGCCCCTTCTTCGCCGCTTTCATCATGTCCATGCCGCCTGCCGCATGGACATTGGTCATATCTACCCCAAGCTTCGCCAAGCCGCGCATGGCCGACTCCACGGTGTTCGGGATATCGTGCAGTTTCAGATCAAGGAAAATCTGGTGGCCCATCGCTTTGATGCTGCGCACAAGCTCCGGCCCTTCCTGATAGAAAAGCTCCATCCCCACTTTGACAAACAGGGATTCATCGAACTTCGAAAGAAATTCCTCCACTTGCGTACGCGTGGAAAAGTCTAAGGCAATAATGGGTTTATTCACAGGCGATGGCTCCTTCCGACCAGTTCTTCAACGGATTCAAATCCGAGGCTGTGCAGTTTTTCCGGCAATTGGCTGATGATTTCAGGGCACACGAACGGATTCACGAAGTTCGCTGTCCCGACGGCTACTGCGTTGGCGCCAACCGATAAAAAGTCGATGACATCATCGATATCCGCGACGCCGCCCATTCCGATAATCGGCAAGTCGGTATGTTTGCGCACTTCATAGACCATACGGAGTGCCACGGGCTTCACGGCAGGCCCGGACAAGCCTCCGGTGATATTGGCGATGACCGGCCGCCCGGTTTTGGTATCGAGGCGCATGCCGAGCAGCGTGTTGATCATCGTGATGCCGTCCGCTCCGCCTTCTTCCACCGCATTGGCAATCTTCACAATATCGGTGACATTCGGTGAAAGTTTTACGTATACCGGCACCGAGGAGACGTCTTTGACAGCGCGCGTCAATTCGCGTGCAACATCCGGATCGGTTCCGAACGTGATGCCGCCTTGCTTGACGTTCGGGCAGGAGATATTGATCTCAAGTGCGTGGACGTTCGGCGAATTCGAAATCTCTTTCGCCACTTCCACATAATCCTCGGTCGTTGTTCCGGCGACATTGGCAATGATCGGCACCTCAAATTGTTCGAGCCAAGGCAGCTCTCCGTCCATCACTTTTTGGAGGCCGGGATTCTGGAGGCCGATGGCGTTCAGCATCCCGGCAGCCGTTTCCGCGACGCGCGGCGTCGGATTGCCGAGGCGCGTTTCCACAGTCGTCGCTTTGATCATGATTGCGCCGAGCTGGGACAGGTCATACAATTGCGCGTATTCCTTGCCGAAACCGAAGCAGCCGGAAGCCGGCATGATCGGGTTTTTCAGATCGAGTCCTGGAAGTTTTACGTTCAAATTGGTCATGAAATCACTACCCCCGCTGGAAAGACTGGCCCGTCCGAACAGACCTTGATGTAATCCGTTTCGCTTCTGGTCGTCCGGCAGACACATGCGAAGCAAGCGCCGATGCCGCAGCCCATCCGCTGTTCGTAGGACAGGAATCCTCTTTTCTCCGGATACGCCCATTGGACCGCTTCGAGCATCGGCGTCGGGCCGCAGCTGTAATAGGTGTCAAAGTCTTTTGGCAATTCATTCAGAATATGCGTCACAAAGCCTTGCGTGCCGTGGGAGCCATCTACTGTTGCAATATGTGTTTCGCCCAGCGCACGGAATTTGTCTTCATAGAAGACGGCTGTTTTGCTCTCAAAACCAAGGATATGGACCGTTTGGATTCCTTTGGCATTCAATTCTTTTGCCAGTTCATAAAGCGGGGGCACACCGATCCCGCCGCCGATCAGATACGCTTTCCCTTCCGCTTCGTCTACTGGAAAACCGTTGCCGAGCGGGCCGAGGACGTCCACCGTGTCGCCTGCTTTTTTCTCGGCCAGCAACGAAGTTCCTCTGCCTTCCGCGCGGTAGATCATCGTGAATTGCGCTTTTTCGTAATCGATCGAAGCCACTGAAATCGGCCTGCGGAGCAGCGGTTCATAGCTGTCTGCGACCCGTACATGGACAAACTGCCCGGGAGCTTTCATTTCCCCGGCCAGTTCGCCTTGCACCGTCAATTCAAAAATATGGTGGGCGATCTCCTGTTGAGCTGCTACAAGCATCCGTTCCTGTTTGATCACACGCCAGCCCCCATTTCTTCTGCAGAAAATGTCATCGATTCAATTACGCGAAGCATCGCTTCTGCCGTATCCAGCGATGTCAGGCATGGGACGCCATTTTCTACTGACTCGCGGCGGATGCGGAATCCGTCGCGTTCAGGCTGCTTGCCTTTGGTCAAGGTGTTGATGACCAGCTGCGCACGGCCGTTCTGGATGGCATCGACCAAGGTCGCGCCTTGTTCGCCGATCTTGCCGATTTCTTTGACGCGGATGCCCGCTTCTTCCAATGCTTTCGCCGTTCCTTCGGTCGCCAAGATCTGGTAGCCGATTGCTGTGAAGCGTTTTGCCAGTCCCACCGCTTCTTCTTTGTCTTTATCCGAGACCGTCATCAGTACGGTGCCATGGTCTTTGATCTCCATGCCGGCTGCGACCAGGCCTTTGAACAAGGCTTTTTCAAGCGTTGCGTCCTTGCCCATCACTTCGCCTGTCGATTTCATTTCCGGCCCGAGCGTAATGTCGACGCGGCGCAGCTTCGCGAATGAAAACACCGGCACTTTCACATAGACACCTTTGGCAAGCGGCGCAAGGCCTGGCGTATAGCCTTGCTCGACGATCGTCTGCCCGAGAATGGCTTTCATCGCGATGTTCGCCATCGGGATGGCGGTGATCTTGCTCATGAACGGCACCGTGCGGCTTGAGCGCGGGTTGACTTCGATCACAAACACTTCACCTTTTGAGATGACGTACTGGATATTCAAGAGGCCGACAATGTTCAAGCCTTTTGCCAGGCGGGTCGTATAATCAACGAGCGTATCGAGAAGCTCCTGTGAAATGTTCTGCGTCGGATAAACTGCAATCGAGTCGCCTGAATGGACCCCGGCGCGTTCGATATGTTCCATGATTCCCGGAATCAGGACGTTTTCACCGTCTGAAATGGCGTCCACTTCGATTTCAATCCCTGTCAAATAGCGGTCGACCAAGACCGGATGCTCCGGGCTTGCTTCCACTGCATGCTCCATGTAATGGCGCAGGTCCTCTTCGTTGTAGACGATTTCCATGGCGCGGCCGCCAAGGACGTATGAAGGGCGGACCAGGACCGGATAGCCGATGTCGCCAGCAATGACCACGGCTTCCTGAGCCGATACAGCAGTTTTGCCAAGCGGCTGCGGGATGCCGATTTCATGCAGCGCCGCTTCGAATTTATTGCGGTTCTCCGCACGGTCCAGATCCTCGAGAGATGTGCCAAGGATCTGCACGCCCTGCTGCTCCAATTTTTCCGCGAGGTTGATCGCTGTCTGGCCGCCGAACTGGACCACGACGCCTTTTGGCTGTTCGATTTCCACAATGTGCATGACATCTTCGACTGTCAGCGGTTCGAAATACAGTTTATCGGAAATGGAGAAATCCGTCGAAACTGTTTCCGGGTTGTTGTTGATGATGATCGCTTCGTAGCCTGCTTCTTTGATCGCCCAGACCGAATGGACGGTTGCGTAATCGAATTCAACGCCCTGGCCGATGCGGATCGGGCCGGAACCCAGCACGATGATGCTTTCTTTTTCGGTGCGGACCGACTCGTTTTCGTCTTCATAAGTCCCGTAGAAATACGGCGTTTCCGATTCGAATTCCGCAGCACATGTATCGACCATCTTGTAGACCGGCATCAATTTCTGTTCCTTGCGCCAGCGGTAGACCACTTCGGGAGTGGACTCCCACAGCATGGCGATGGTCTTATCTGCAAAGCCCATCCGCTTCGCTCCTTTCGCTGTATCGTAATCGAAAGGATGATCCTTCAACACTTCCTCGTAGCGGACAATGTTCTGGAATTTCATCAGGAAGAAGAGATCGATCTGGCTCCAGTCATGGATCGTCTCGATGCTCACACCGCGTCTCAAGGCTTCGCCGATAAAGAATAGGCGCTCGTCGCCTGCACGGCGGATGCGTTTTTCGATCCACTCGTCGCTCATCGTGTCTCCGTTTTTCAGCGCCAGATGGAACTGGCCGGTTTCAAGGGAACGCACCGCCTTCATGATCGCTTCTTCGAAATTGCGGCCCATGGCCATCACTTCGCCGGTCGCTTTCATCTGGGTGCCCAGGTTGCGTTTTGCCGATTCGAATTTATCGAACGGCCAGCGCGGAATCTTCGCGACCACATAGTCGAGCGCAGGTTCGAACGCCGCATAAGTCCGGCCGGTGACCGGATTCATCATTTCATCAAGCGTCAAGCCGACGGCAATCTTGGCTGCCAGCTTCGCGATCGGGTAGCCGGTCGCTTTCGAAGCGAGTGCAGAAGAGCGGCTGACCCGCGGATTCACTTCGATGATGTAGTAATTGAAGCTGTCCGGATCGAGCGCCAGCTGCACGTTGCAGCCGCCTTCGATTTTCAATGCACGGATGATCTTCAGTGAAACGTTTCGGAGCATCTGGTATTCGCGGTCGGAAAGTGTCTGGCTCGGCGCTACGACGATCGAGTCGCCGGTATGGATGCCCACCGGATCGATGTTTTCCATATTGCAGACAACGATGGCCGTGTCATTGGCATCGCGCATCACTTCATATTCGACTTCCTTGAAGCCGGCAATCGATTTTTCAAGCAGGCATTGCGTCACCGGGCTGTATTTCAAGCCGCTTGTAACGATTTCCTGCAATTCTTCGGGGTTGTGGCAGATCCCGCCGCCAGTGCCGCCAAGCGTAAACGCCGGGCGCACGATGACCGGGTAGCCGACGCGTTCTACAAACGTCTTGGCTTCCGCAAGGTTGTGGATGATGTCGGAATCCGGCACCGGTTCGCCGAGTTCGTTCATCAATGTCCGGAACAGGTCGCGGTCTTCCGCTTTATGGATGGCTTCAAGCTTCGTCCCAAGAATTTCAATCCCCAGTTCATCAAGAATGCCAGATTCGTCAAGCTCAATCGCCATGTTCAATCCCGTCTGTCCACCGAGCGTCGGAAGCAGGGCGTCCGGTCGCTCTTTACGCAAGATGCGGCTGACAAACTCGAGCGTGATCGGCTCGATATAGACTTTATCTGCGATTTCCGTGTCGGTCATGATGGTCGCCGGGTTGGAGTTGATCAGGATGACCCGGTACCCTTCTTCTTTGAGCGCCAGGCAGGCTTGTGTTCCGGCATAGTCAAATTCCGCCGCTTGTCCGATGACGATCGGACCTGATCCGATTACGAGAATACTTTGAATGTCTTGTCTTTTAGGCATATTGCTGCTCCTTTCGGTTTGCGCTCATCATTTCGATAAAACGGTCAAACAGGTAATTCGAGTCTTCCGGGCCTGGTGAGGATTCCGGATGGTATTGAACGGTGAAGGCCGGGAAGTCCAGATGGGCCAGCCCTTCATTCGTGCCGTCGTTCAACGCGCGGTGCGTCACTTTCAGGCGCGTGCCCTGAAGGGTCTCTTCGTCCACTGCATAACCGTGGTTCTGGGAAGTGATCTCCACTTTGCCGGTGGTCAAATCCATCACGGGGTGGTTGCCGCCGCGGTGGCCAAATTTCAATTTGAACGTATCTGCACCGCAAGCCCGTGCAAACAATTGATGGCCAAGGCAGATTCCGAAGACCGGCACCTGTCCGAGCAGTTCGCCGACGACCGCTACACATTCCTCGACGTCTTTCGGGTCTCCCGGTCCGTTCGACAGCATGACGCCGTCCGGCCCCCATGCCATGATCTCTTTTGAAGTCGTATTATAAGGGACAACGATCACATCGCAATCCCGGTTGTTCAATTCGCGCAGGATGCCGTGCTTCATCCCGTAGTCGATCAGCACGACCCGCTTGCCGCGTCCCGGGCTCGGGTAAGGGCGGGCCGTCGAGACTTGCGCCACTTGGTCCCGCGGCAGCACCGTCTCCTTCAATTTCCCGGTTACTTCATCCACATCCACGTCTTCGCCCGCCGCCGTCAAAACGCCTTTGATCGATCCTTTCGAACGGATCAGGCGCGTCAGTTTGCGTGTGTCGATGCCTTCGATCCCCGGAATTCCCTTGATGCGGAACAAGTCATCGAGCGTCGAGTTGCTGCGGAAATTCGATGGGAAGTTTGCCGCTTCGCGAACGACCATGCCTTTGACAGCCGGTTCGATCGATTCGAAATCATCGCTGTTGATGCCGTAGTTGCCGATCAAAGGATACGTCATGGTGACAATCTGCCCGCAATAGGAAGGGTCCGAAAGGATTTCCTGATAGCCTGTCATACTGGTATTGAATACCACTTCCCCAACCGACGCTGCCTCGCTGCCGAACGCCGTTCCTTCGAATACCGTACCGTCTTCTAAAATCAAATACCGTTTCATCCTTGCATCTCCTCCTGCCAAGCGATTTGTCCTTCGAATATTGTCATAACCGGCCAGCCTTTGCACTGCCAGCCGCCGAATGGCGTGTTCTTTCCTTTTGATAGGAATGCGTCTGTGTCGATCGGCTGCTCTTTCTCCAGATCCAGCAGCACCAAGTCGGCACTTTGTCCGGCTTCAATTTTCCCATACGGCAAGCCGAATGTTTCACATGGCTTTTTCGTCATCCAGTCAATCAGCTGCTGGAGTGTCCATTTGCCCGTTTCCACATAATGTGTGTAGAGCAGCGGGAATGCCGTCTCCAGGCCGACGATGCCAAACGGCGCTTTTTCCATGCCGTTCAACTTTTCCTCCAATGTATGCGGCGCATGGTCCGTGACGATAAAGTCGATCGTGCCGTCGAGCAGCCCTTCGTGCAATGCCTCTACATCTTCCTTGGCGCGCAGCGGCGGGTTCATCTTCCAGTTGGCGTCGTCTCCCGGAATGTCGTCTTCGCTGAGCAGCAAATGGTGCGGGCAGACTTCAGTCGTCACATGCACGCCTGCACGCTTCGCATCGCGGATGATGCGGACCGATTCCTTCGTCGATACGTGGCAGACGTGGTAATGGGCGCCTGCTGCTTCGGCCAACAGGATGTCGCGTGCGATATGGACCGATTCCGCAACCGATGGGATGCCCTTCAGCCCCAATTCCTTGCTGCGTTTGCCGTCGTGCATGACGCCGTCATAAATCAGGCTGTTGTCTTCACAATGTGCAACGACCGTCATGCCGATTTTTGCTGCTTCCTGCATCGTCTCAAACATCATGCCCGCTTGCTGGATGCCAACGCCGTCATCAGTGAAAGCGAACGCTCCGTTCTCCTTTAATTCTTCAAGATTCGTACGTTCCTTTCCGGCTTCCCGGATCGTGATGGACGCATACGGCAAAACTCGGATAAGCGCATTTTTTTCGATCAAAGCGTTGACATGCTGCAGATTCTCTTTCGTGTCCGGAACCGGCCGCGTATTAGGCATCGCGCAAATTGTCGTGTAGCCGCCTTTCGCTGCTGATTTCGTGCCGCTTTCAATCGTTTCTTTTTGCTCGCCGCCCGGCTCACGCAAATGCACGTGAACGTCTACAAACCCCGGTGCGATCATCCGGCCCTTGCCGTCAATTTCCATTTCTCCCTGCACAGCCAATCCGCTTCCGATTTCAGCGATTTTGCCGTCTTTTACACGGATATCCGTCGGAACCATTTCGCCCTCTTTTAGCATGTGTACGTTTTTGATGAATAAATCCATTCTCAATCTCTCCCTTTCATTGCATACTCGAGTACTGCCATCCGGACGAACACACCGTTCGCCATCTGCTTGAAGATCCGTGAACGCTTGCACTCCACCAGCTCATCCGCTATTTCCACTCCCCGGTTGATCGGGGCAGGGTGCATGATGATTGCCGAGCGTTTCATTTTCCGTTCACGCTCCACTGTCAGCCCGTAGGTTTCATGGTAATTCTCCTTGGAGAACAATGCTGCCACCGCATGGCGCTCGTGCTGCACCCGCAGCATCATGACGACATCCGTTTTTTCGATAAATTTATCGAGCTGTTCCGATGTTTCATATTCCCCGCTCCACTCCTTCGGACAGACGAACGATACTTCTGCGCCCATCTTCTCGAGCGCAGCCGCATTCGACTTGGCCACCCGGCTATGGGCGATGTCGCCGACTATCGTGACATGGATCCCGTCGAACCGGCCGAACTCCTGGTGGATCGTGTAGAGGTCGAGAAGCGATTGGGTCGGATGCTGCCCTGAGCCATCGCCGCCGTTGATGATGGCTGCTTTGCACCCTTCGAGCTCTTTGTAATATTCCTCTTCTTCGTGGCGGATGATGACGCCATCCACGCCGATCGCCTCCAAGGTGCGCACGGTGTCATACAGCGTTTCCCCTTTCAACGTGCTGGAGAAGGCCGTTTCAAAAGGAAGGACCGTCAAGCCCATCTTATGCTCCGCCATTTCAAAGCTCATTTTCGTCCGGGTGCTCGGTTCGAAGAACAAGTTGACGAACACGCCGCTCAGCCGCTGTTTCGCGCCCCGTTCAAACTCCCCTGCCCGCTGCAATAACTCCATGATGGTTCCATTGTCCAACCCTTTGATGCTCAATACATCCGGCAAAGCTGCCACATCCTTTCGATTTTCATAAAAAAACACCTTCCCGGAAGCAGGAAGGTGTGAGGAAATAAGGGCAGTCTCCGCCCTCGATCCAAATCCCTTTCCATGCCTCTCTGGACATTCATTAAAAGGTGACGATTCAATTGTCTCCAAAATCAACTTCTTGTTTGATGCGTCCCGGCAGCACCAGGTTCAGCAATACGCCGATGATGGCGGCAAGCGCCATGCCTTCGATCGAGAACGACTCGCTGAATTCAATTTTCGCTCCGCCGATCCCAATGACCAGGATGACGGATGAGATGACCAGGTTGCGCTTGTCGCCGAAATCGACGTGGTTGTCGACCAGCATGCGCAAGCCGGAAGATGCGATGATGCCGAACAGCAGGATGGAAATGCCGCCGAGCACCGCTGTCGGGATCGTTTCGATGACCGCCATCAGCTTCCCGAAGAACGAGAACGCGATGGCAAAGACCGCAGCGCCGATGATGACGTAGATGCTATAGACCCGTGTGATGGCAAGGACGCCGATATTTTCTCCGTACGTTGTCTTCGGCGGTCCGCCGACAAGCGAGGAAATCAGGGTTCCAAGGCCGTCTCCAAGAATCGAACGGTTAAGGCCCGGGTCCTTTATGTAGTTGCGGTTGACGATTTTCCCCAGCACCAGCTGATGCCCGATATGTTCTGAAATGGTGACGATGGCGATCGGGACCATGATGAACAGCAATGTCGGCGTGACCGTGAAGCTGTAATCGACGCCCGGAATCAGGAAGTCCGGCACCTGGAACCAAGTTGCTTGCTGGACCGGCGCAAAATCGATGATGCCGATTGCCGCTGAGTAGATGTAGCCGGCCACAATGCCGATCAAAATCGGCATGAGGCTGATGATGTTCTTAAAGTAAATATTGCAGACGATCGCTGTCACGAGCGTTACAAGCGCCGCTGAGAAATGCAGCAGGCTGTATTGGCTGACCCCGTCGACAGTCGTGTTCATGGCCATGCCCACCGCTGTGCCCGAGAGCGCCAGGCCGATGACGATGATGACCGGGCCAACCACGATCGGCGGCAGCAGCTCCATGAGCCACCGGTAGCCGGTCTTCCAGATGATCAGCGCCACAATGGCGTAGACCAGGGACACGAACATCGCTCCGATCATCGCTGAGCCGATGCCGCCTGTTTCTGTCGCAATTGTGATCGGCACGATAAAGGCGAACGAGGAGCCGAGGTAAGCCGGCACTTTGAATTGGGTGATCAGGATGAAGATGATGGTCGCGATGCCGCTCGTCAAAAGCGCGATTGCCGGGCTCAGGCCGACCAGTTTCGGAACCAGGATCGTTGCGCCGAACATGGCGAACATGTGCTGCAGGCTCAATGAAATCCATTGGGCCGTTTTCGGTTTGTCTTGTACATCCAATATTGCTTCACTCACGTTATTTTCTCCCCAATCCTATTCGTGTATGGCTACGCGGTCGCTGCCGTCGCTTTCCTGCATTTCGACGACAATACGCTCATTGCTTGATGTCGGGATGTTCTTGCCGACGAAATCCGCCCGGATCGGCAGTTCCCGGTGGCCCCGGTCGATCAGCACTGCCAATTGGATCCCTGCAGGCCGGCCAAGATCCATTACGGCGTCCATCGCCGCCCGCACCGTGCGCCCGGTGTAGAGCACATCGTCCACGAGCACCACTTTCTTGTTGGAGATGTTGTGTGAAATATCCACTTGCTGCACGAGCGGCTCCTGGTTCTTGTTCTTGACGCTGAGGTCATCCCGGTACAGTGTAATGTCCAGTTCACCGGTCATGATCGGCTTTCCTTCGATTTGTTCAATTCGTTCCGCCAGACGCTTCGCGATGAATGCGCCGCGCGTCTTGATGCCGACCAGTACGCAGTCGTCGATGCCTTTATTGCGCTCGATGATTTCATGTGCGATGCGGGTGATGGCCCGGGCAATCGCTTTTTCATCCAAAATATCCGCTTTTTCTACCATGGTTCCACTCCTTTTTCCAAATAAAAAAACCTTTTGCCGGAGGGCAAGAGGTTATATGCGCAGAAAAAATGGGCACGGAAGACAGACCCTTCCGGCTTTAGCGTAAATACCTTCTCAGCCTCTCTGGACTGTTATTAAAGGTGTTGCTTATTCGATTGATTTGTTTCAAGTATAGAGAGGAATTTCCGCTTTGTCAATCCTTGTCGCGGAGAGATTCCAGAAGCTCTGAAAATTCCGCAGGCGGTTCAGCCGAAAATTCCATGTATTCCCCTGTTTTCGGATGGTTGAATCCGATCACTTCCGCATGCAGCGCCTGGCCGCCGATGTCCATCGTCTTTTTCGGTCCGTACTTCGGATCGCCGACAAGCGGATAGCCGATGTACTTCATATGGACGCGGATCTGGTGGGTCCGGCCGGTCTCTAAGCGGCATTCAACCAATGTGAAATTGCCGAAGCGCTCAAGAACCCGGAAATGGGTGACCGCATTCTTGCCTTTATCAATGACAGCCATCTTCTGGCGGTCTTTTGCGTCGCGTGCGATTGGGGCATCGATCGTCCCTTTGTCATGCGGAATATGGCCATGGACAAGCGCCACATATTTGCGCGTGACGGATTTTTTCACAAGCTGATCGACAAGCGAATGATGGGAAGCGTCATTTTTGGCAACCATCAATAGCCCGGAAGTGTCTTTATCGATCCGGTGCACGATTCCCGGGCGCACCACTCCGTTGATCCCAGACAAGTCTTTTACATGGTACATCAGCCCGTTGACGAGCGTGCCTCTCGAATGGCCGGGCGCCGGGTGGACAACCATGCCTCTCGGCTTGTTGACGACCAGGACATCGGCGTCTTCATAGACGATTTCAAGGTTCAGGTCTTCCGGAACCACGTCAAGCTCTTCCAGTACCGGCGGTGTGACGATGATGATATCTTCAAGCCGAACTTTGTAATTCGGTTTGACCGTTTCGCCGTTCACTTTTACAGCGCCGTCCTTCACCCAGTTCGCAATCTGCGAACGCGACCAGTCTTCATCAATTGACGAGACCGCCTTATCGACTCGGACGCCCGCCATTTCTTCAGTTATTTGTATTGTCAAATCTTCAATTTCCATTAAGACACCTTTTTCTTTTGTTGTTTTTCGTCATAAAAGACGAATATGATCATGATTACTACGCCGATCGTCAAAGCCGCATCCGCTACATTGAAAATCGGAAAATCGTAATTGATGACCGGAATGAGAACATCCACAAAATCGACAACTTCGCCCCGCAGCATACGGTCGATAAAATTCCCTACAGCTCCTCCAAGAAGGACCATCAAGCCCAATTGCAGCAGCGGCTGCCCTTTGGCGTGTTTGTGGAAATAATACAGGATGGCGATGATGACTCCGACTGTGATGATGCCGAACAGCCACATCTGGCCTTCGAGCATTCCCCATGCCGCGCCGCGGTTCCGGTGCGAAAGCCATCCTAAGTAAGGTTCAAGAACCGGGATGCGCTCCCCGAGTTCCATATTTTTTATAACGAGCCATTTGGTCCATTGATCCAAAATGATGATCAAGGCCGCGATTCCATAATAAATAAACATGTGTTTCCCCCGTCAATTCAGCAGTCATTCTATTTTACCACAAACCGGTTTAAATGAATATGCGCCCTTCCCGACACAAGGGCTGGCAATTCTCCCGCACCCCCTTCACCTGCAATAAAAAACCAGGAATACCGGCACTCCGGTATTCCTGGACAATCATCATTATGCAAACTGTTTTTCGACGACGCTTGCGCAGCGCGGGCACAGGGCCGGGTGCGAATCGTTCTGGCCGATCTCCTGGGAGATGGTCCAGCAGCGCTCGCATTTTTCGCCTTGCGCTTTTTCTACAACCACTGCAGCATCGAACGTTTTCAATGCATGTTCCGGTGCTCCTTCAAGCGGACCGCCGAATTCATATTGAGAAACGATGAACAATTGGGCCACATTGTCATCGATGGAAGACAACAGGCTGTTCAATTCTTCATTGCCATATAGGGTCACTTTCGCTTCAAGAGACTTTCCGATCGTCTTCGCTGCACGCGCTTCTTCAAGCGCTTTTAGCACATCGTCGCGGACATCCATAAAGCGGGTCCATTTCGCTTCCAGGTCGGCAAATGCCGGATGGGTTGCCGCTTCCGGGAAATCGGTCAACTGGACGCTTTCTTCCGTGACGAAGTCCAGGTAGCCCCACATCTCATCGGCCGTGTGCGGAATGATCGGCGCCGACAGCTTCAGGATCGCCATTAACGAATCGAACATAACGGTCTGCATCGCACGGCGGTGCGGATGGTCAGCCGCTTCGATATAAACGACATCTTTCGCTACATCCAGATAGAACGAGCTCAAATCATTTGCGCAATAGCCGTTCAATGCATGGTAGATGGACGAGAATTCATACGTTTCATAGCCTTTGCGCACTGCATCGATCATTTTCTGCAGTTTCATGGCCATGTACTGGTCCATCTCGCGCATGTCTTCAAATGCGACGCGGTGTTCTTTTTCATTGAAATCAGCCAAGTTTCCGTGAAGGAATTTCAGCGTATTCCGGATTTTACGGTAGACTTCCGACACTTGCTTGAAGTTGTCGTCGGAAACACGCACATCTGCCGTATAATCGACAGAAGCCACCCACAGGCGCAGGATATCAGCGCCCATCTGGTTCATCACTTTTGCCGGAACAATGACATTGCCGAGCGATTTGCTCATTTTGCGGCCGTTGCCGTCGAGTGTGAAGCCGTGGCTCAGGATGCCTTTATAAGGCGCGATGCCGTTGATCGCAACACTTGTCGTCAACGATGAGTTGAACCAGCCGCGGTACTGGTCAGAGCCTTCCAGGTACAAATCTGCCGGATAGCGAAGATCTTCGCGTTCCACCAATACCCCTTGGTGGGATGAGCCGGAGTCGAACCAGACGTCCATGATGTCCGTCTCTTTTGTGAAGATGCCGTTCGGGCTGCTCGGGTGCGTAAAGCCTGGCGGCAGCAATTCATTGACTGACCGCTCGAACCAGACGTTCGATCCGTGTTCGCGGAACAGTTCAGAGATATGCGAAATCGTTTCTTCCGTGATGACCGGATCGCCATTTTCTGCGTAGAATACCGGAATCGGTACACCCCATACCCGCTGGCGGGAAATGTTCCAGTCGCCGCGGTCGCGCAGCATGTTGAAGAGGCGCGTTTCGCCCCAAGCCGGCGTGAAGCTGGTTTCGTTGATCGCTTTCAGGATCTGGTCGCGGAACGCATCGATCGATACGAACCATTGCGCCGTCGCACGGTAGATGACCGGCTTTTTCGTGCGCCAGTCATGCGGATACGAATGCGTGATGAACGCCAGATGTTCAAGCGCACCAGCTTTATCCAGCGCTTCCGTGATCGATTTGTTCGCTTTGTCGTAGAATTCGCCTTCGAATCCAGGCGCTTCCGCCGTCATGACGCCGCGCTCATCGACCGGGCAAAGGACATCGAGGCCGTATTTTTTGCCAACCAGGAAGTCATCTTCCCCGTGGCCGGGCGCTGTATGGACACAGCCTGTCCCTGAATCCGTCGTCACGTGCTCGCCGAGCATGACGAGTGAAGTTCGGTCATAAAGCGGATGCTGCGTCAGGATATGCTCAAGCGCCGCACCTTTCATTTCGCGGACCACTTCATAATCTGTCCATTCCAGTTCCTTCGCCACTTCTTCCAGAAGCGCGCGTGCGATGACGAACAAAGAACCGTTGGCAGCCACTTCCACGTAATCCAGATCCGCATGGACCGTGATTCCCAAGTTGGCTGGAATCGTCCATGGCGTAGTTGTCCAGATGACCAGTTTCGTGCCTTCAGCCAAAACGCCTTTGCCGTCAACAACCGGGAAGGAAACATAGATGGACGGCGATTTCTTGTCGTGGTACTCGATCTCCGCTTCCGCGAGCGATGATTCGCTTGACGGGGACCAGTAGACCGGCTTCAAGCCTTTGTAGATATAGCCTTTATTGGCCATTTTGCCGAACACTTCGATTTGGCGCGCTTCATAAGCCGGCTTCAGCGTGACGTACGGATTTTCCCAGTCGCCGCGGACGCCGATGCGCTTGAATTGCGAGCGCTGGTTGTCGATCTGTTCATACGCATATTCCTCGCAGAGTTTGCGGAATTCGGCAAGCGTCAATTCTTTGCGGTTGACGCCTTTGTTCGTAAGTGCCTGTTCGATCGGCAAGCCGTGCGTGTCCCAGCCTGGAACATACGGCGCGTGGAAGCCCATCATCGAACGTGAACGGACGATCATGTCCTTCAATACTTTGTTGAGGGCGTGGCCCATATGGAGATCGCCGTTTGCGTAAGGCGGCCCGTCATGGAGAATGAAGAACGGCCGGCCGTTTGTGCGGTCCTGCACTTTTTTGTAGATGTCCATTTCATCCCATTTTTTCTGCATTTCCGGTTCGCGGTTCGGCAGGTTTCCCCGCATCGGGAAATCGGTTTTCGGCATCAATAACGTGTCTTTGTATTCCATTGAAATTCCTCCTAAAAGCATAATAAAAAGCCTCCCATCCCTGGAAAGGGACGAGAAGCTCTCGCGGTACCACCCTTGTTGCAGCGTTTAGCTGCCACTCGAAAGCCGTAACGTGGCAGGACGGAACCGGCTAGCAACTGTTCACCGGTTCTGCTCGGGAGTGATCTTCCCCACATCATTCTCATCAGGCTCCCACTGCCCCTGATTCGCTGGTTCGAATTGATATGGCTACTGTCTCCGTCAACGCGTTTGTTAACTATGGAAGAGCGCCAAAGCGCTTCCTTTTTTGTTCGTTATCTGGTAATTATAAAAGTTGTAAAGGAAAGCGTCAAGTTCAGTAGACTTCTCTTTTCTCTTCCAGCTTCTCCAGGTTCGTCGTGTCGATATCGTACTCCATCAGTGTTTCCCAGTCATCCGTATCAATCAGGTCGAGCTGTGCTTCAACCAGCATTCTGAAACGGTTGCGGAATACTTTGGACTGCTTCTTCAGCTCTTCGATCTCCATGGCGATGCGGCGGGCTTTTGTCAACGATTCGTTGACGATCCGGTCGGCGTTCTTCTCCGCCTCGCGGACAATCAGCTTCGCTTCTTTCTGGGAATTGCGGCGGACTTCTTCCGCAGCTTCCTGCGCAACGACAATTGACTTCTGGAGTGTCGCTTCGATTGTTGTGAAATGGCCGACGCGTTCATCTGTCGATTTCAAGCGGTCTTCCAATTCCTTTTTCTCACGCAGCAGCACTTCATAGTCTTTGATAATCTGATCCAAAAACTCGTTTACTTCGTCTTCCTGGTATCCGCGGAAGCCGCGGCTGAATTCTTTGTTATGTATATCCAACGGGGATAATGGCATTCGGTGCACCTCTCCTTAATAAAAACTTCATTTCTCTCCATTATACAGGTCATAGCAGCAAATATCAGTATTAATTTGCAATTTTAAAGAGGGGCGTCATTTGGCATTTTCAAGACGCCCGATCTGCAAGCGGATTTTGTCCTTTTTGGTCCGGCCTTCGATCATGCCGATCTTGATCCGCCCATATCCCCGTGAAGAGAGGATATCGGATTCGTTCAATTCAAAAGAAGGCTGCTCCTGGACGGTCCAATTGACTTTCACCTTGCCGCCGTTGATGAGGGCTGAAGCTTTTTGGCGGGAAATATTGTAGACCGATGAGATGACCGTATCAAGCCGGAGCGAACTGACGGTATGGCTTTCGTCGGTCCATTCCTCCGATGTCCCGATAAGATCCTCGGGATCCGTGACTTCTTCAAGATGGACCTTCACTTTCGCAGCCGTCGTGAAGTTGGCCTGCAAATAGCTTTTCACTTCATCCGCCACAGCAATCTGGATGCGCTGGCCTTCTATGCGGATATCCCCGTACTTGCTGCGGTCCAATCCGATGGACATCATGGACCCTAAGATATCCGGATGCTTCAAGGTGACGAATTTCACCGGATAACTCAATTCGAAAACAGTGATGCCGAAATCTTCTGGCTGCAGTTCATAATAATCCGGATACAAGAGCATCCGCTTGCGTTCAGCGTCATCGAACAAGCCGGACTCCGCCATTTTCACATCCCCGGCACCTACCACCGATTGGACGATGAACCGCTGGCGCGGGTCGAGAAAATCCGTCAATTTCGGCGTATACCGGTCCTCGACATCGATCAGCCAACCGGACACCTGTTCAATAAACCCTTGTTCCTCTTTGCGGAAATGCTGGAATAATGCTTCCATGGCAAATGCCCCTTTCGATGGAATCCATGCGTTTCAAGAAAAAAACCTCACAAGGCGTGAGGTATTTTAATAGAAATAATTGAAGAGAACGATGATCCCGTTGCTCGCCAGGTTCAAAGCGAAAATCGCAACAATTGGCGAAAAATCGATCATGCCAAGCGGCGGAATGATGCGTCTGAAAATATCCAGGTACGGGTCAGTGACTTTGGCAAGCATCTGGCCGATGCGCGATTCCCTCGCATTCGGCAGCCAGCTCATCAAAATACTGGCAATCAGCAGATACGAGTATATCTGGATAGCGTTCAATACTAAGCTTAATATAGCAACCATTTATTTTTCATGCTCCTCTTTTACTGTTGATCTTCGTAATAATAATCGGAAATGGCGCCATCCACTTCAACAGTGTCCGGTACGCACAGGAAAATATCCGTTCCGATGCGCTGGATGTCCCCGCCGAGCGCATACACTGTTCCGCTAAGGAAATCAATGATCCGCAACCCCTGGTCTTTCTCGATGCGCTGCAAGTTGACAACTACTGCGCGTTTGTTCTTCAGATTCTCAGCGATGTCCTGCGCTTCCGCGTAGACTCTCGGTTCGGCCAGAATGACCTTCGATGATTTCACAGCGCTTTGAAGGCTCACTAGATTCGACACAGTTGGTTCCACTGGTTTCTGGCTCCGTTCTTTCGTTGTATTGCGTGCGCTGGCATGGAGCGTTTCCGGCTTTTCATAGCGCGGAGACGGCGCTGGCCGCTGCGGCTGCTGCTGGACCGGTGTCCGCGGCTCGTCTTCTTCGTATTCTTCCAGGTAAAAGAAATTCTTGAACTTGTTTTTTATGCTCATCACTATGCCTCACTTTCCGACCCTACTAATGCGGTTCCTATTCGAACAAAAGTTGCGCCTTCTTGCGCAGCGACAAGGTAATCGTTGGACATGCCCATCGAGCACTCCGTGCAGGGTGCATGATCCAATCCTTGGCGGGCCACATCAAGTTGGAGCGTTTTCAATCCTTTGAACACATTGCGAATCACAGTTTCATCCGGAGTATTCGGCGCCATCGTCATAAGCCCCACTACATGGATCTTATCGAAAGCAGCGAGTGATTTGATGAAATCCACTGTTTCTTCAGGAAGAATGCCGCTTTTGGTTTCTTCCCGGGACACGTTGACCTGTACAAAACATTTGACCGGACGTTCTGCCCGCTTCTGGATTTCCTTTGCCAAGCTCATGCGGTCCAGTGAGTGCAGGAAATCAATCTCATTGATGACCTCTTTCACTTTGCGCGTCTGCAGGTTGCCGATGAAATGCCACGCAACATCTGCGTTGATTGCTTCACGTTTGCGGAGCAGCCCTTCCGGACGGTTTTCACCGAGATGCCGGATTCCGGCGGCAACCGCTTCTTCGGTGCGTTCTATGCTGACTTGTTTGGTGACAGCGATTATGTTGATGCCTGTATGGATCGTATTCAATTCTTGCTGGATGTTTTCAAAAACAGGTTTAATGGCTTTCATTCAGTCACAACTTTTCTATGGATGTTCAGTTTATTGTACCAAGTATGGGCGTAATTATCAATTGAGCCCTATTATGAAAAAACAGCTGCCCTAAGGCAGCTGTTTCAGACTGTAGACAAAGTCTAATTTGAATGAATAGGGATGCATAAGCCCGACCGGGCTGGCCACTTCGCTTTCCGTGGGCTCGGCGTCAGCCGCTTCCCTTGCTCCTGCGATTACTCGTCGCAAATTGAAAAAACATTCGCTACGCTCAGTCCAGGGTCTTCAGCTCGAGTCGCTTCGCTGCTCCCACAGGAGTCTCGTGGCCAGCACTGTCGGGAGCGTCACCTGTATCAAAAAGATGAGATTGGAGCGCTGATCCTGCTTCGGGCTGCTAGGTACAAGCTGTTGGCTTTAAAATCCGAAACGGAAGGCGGCGACTCCTGCGGGATAGCGAAGTGCCGAAATCCACTCGGACGCTAGTCCGAGTTAGTTCGGCGCGAGCCCGCGGAAAGCGTCCGCCTGAAGTGGAGGACCCAACACAGCTTCCATAAGTTTTATTCATCAAATTGAAAAATTATTCTTTTGTCTACAAGCTCAAACAGCTGCCCTCAAGGGCAGCTGTCTGGATTAGCGTCTCTTTTGTCTGTTGCGCAAGAACGTCGGAATATCCAATGCATCGTCCTGCTGTTTCTCCTGGCGGACAGGCTCCTGCTGGTACGAAGGCATCTGCTCTTCGCGGCGCTGTTCTTCACGGCGCGCTTCACGGAGTGAAGGCGGCGGAGACTGCTGCTGGATCGATTGCACACGGCTTGAGTTCAAGCCTGAACCTCTTGGCGTTCTTGGCTGCAATTGCTCTTCGTTGAAGCCGGTAGCAATGACCGTTACAACGATTTCATCTTTCAGATTGTCATTGATGACAGAACCGAAAATCATGTTTACATCTTCGTCAGAAGCTGAAGCTACGATGTCAGCTGCTTCTTGTACTTCATAAAGGCTAAGATTAGATCCGCCTGTGATGTTCATCAATACACCTTTCGCTCCGTCAACGGAAACTTCCAGCAACGGGCTTGAAACAGCTTTTTTCGCTGCTTCAGAAGCGCGGTTTTCGCCTGAAGAAACCCCGATCCCCATCAAAGCAGACCCTTTGTTGGACATGATCGTTTTCACGTCAGCAAAGTCAAGGTTGATTAGACCCGGTACAGCGATCAAATCGGAAATACCTTGGACACCTTGGCGAAGAACATTATCCGCTTCGCGGAATGCTTCAAGCATCGGTGTGCTCTTATCGACGATTTCAAGCAAACGGTCGTTCGGGATGACGATCAATGTATCGACCGATTCCTTCATCGTGCTGATACCGCTGATTGCCTGAGTCGAGCGTTTGCGGCCTTCGAAAGTGAATGGGCGTGTTACGACCCCCACTGTCAAAGCGCCGAGCTCTTTAGCGATTCCAGCGATTACCGGTGCAGCACCGGTTCCTGTACCGCCGCCCATGCCGGCAGTTACGAAGACCATATCCGCTCCGCGAAGTGCTTCTTCGATTTGTTCTTTAGTTTCTTCAGCCGCTTTTTTGCCGACTTCCGGGTTGGCGCCTGCGCCAAGCCCACGCGTCAATTTGCCGCCGATCTGAAGGCGGACTTCAGCTTTCGAAAGGTTCAAAGCTTGTGCATCCGTGTTTACTGCGATAAATTCAACGCCTTGGACGCCGTGTTCGATCATACGGTTGACTGCGTTGTTTCCGCCGCCGCCTACACCGATAACTTTAATGACTGCCGTAGCATCAATTGATGTATCAAATTCCAACATTCCGTTTCCTCCTAGGATTGCTCCGCTTTAGTTTAAGCAAGATGCAATTAATCATTTTATTCAAAGAATCTGTCAAACATCTTCTTGGCTTTTGTTACGACTCCCTCAGAATTCTGTTTCGGCTGCTTTTTAGGCTGCTGCTCATGCTGCTCGATTTTCGGAGAGTCGGCCAGAGCATAGCTTGAACCAAGACGGCCATAGAACATATCTTCCATGTAAGCGTACTGGATCAATCCTACTGCAGTCGTGTACTGCGGTTCACGCACACCGATGAATTCCGGCACGAAGATGCGGACACGTGTCTGCAGGATATGGCGCGCCAATTCCGGCAAGCCTTCAAGTTTCGCCATGCCGCCTGTCAAAACGACGCCTCCTGGAAGGTCCTGGACATTGAGGCGGTATAATTCATCCAAAATCAATTCGAAAAGTTCTTCCAGGCGAACCCCGATTATTTCAGATATGTATTTTTGGCTGTACTGCTCTTTCGTATCCGACCCGATGACCGGAACTTCGAACAATTCATCCTCTGACGCATCGTCATAGAAAGCATGCCCGTACTCAAGCTTGATTTTTTCAGCTTGTTCAGTCGGCGTCTTCAAGACGATCGACAGATCTTTCGTGACATGGTCTCCGCCGACAGGAATTACGGATGAAGCGGTCAAGTGGCCGTTTTGGAATACTGCGATCGAAGTCGATCCGCCGCCGATATCTATGCACGCCGTGCCGTGGTTCTTTTCATCTTCCGTCAAAGCATAATATCCGGCAACCAGCGGCTGCATATAGATTTCACGGATAGACAAGCCAGCACGTTCCACGCACCGTAGTACATTGTGGAGAATCGTTTTTGATGTCGTCACCATTGTACCATCCATTTCGAGGCGAATCCCAATCATCCCCCGCGGATCTTTGATTTCATCCAGGTGGTCGACGATATATTGTTCAGGAATGATGTTGACGATTTCGCGTTCCGGCGGAATCGACATCACTTGGGCCGCTTCCAATACGCGGTCAAGATCGTCATCTGTAATTTCCCGGTTTTCGCTGTTGACGGCCACGACGCCTTTGACCGGCTGGAGCATCGCTTTGTTCGCTGGGATTCCCAGGACTACTTCGTGGATTTGTTTGCCGATCATGCGCTCTGCTTGGTCAACCGCTTTTTTTATGGTTTGAACTGTAGCATCTATATCAACAATCGCACCTTTTTTAATTCCGCTTGATTTCACATTTCCGACACCGATTACATGCAATGATTTGTTAGCCATTTCTCCGATTAATACTTTAACGGATGACGAACCGATGTCTAGGCTTACGTATAATTCTGATTGACTCAATTCGTGGCACCTCCTTAGTAAACTTCTATCTTACATTCTATTGTAAACTGTGCACCTTGTCTAAGTAAAACAGTGCATCTTAGCAAATTTTCCTTCAATTCACCCATGTGACTCCCCGACTTCTTTTTTCTCAGCCCATTTTGTCAAAAGAATACGGCGGATCACCGCGATATTCTGGAACAGCCGGACCCCGAAAGCGAATATTGCGGCGAGGTACAGGTCGACCCCGATGTGTACACCAAGAAAAGCGAGGCCGGCGGCAAGTGCAATATTAAAGAAAAATCCGGATACGAACACCTTATCATCATACACCTGTTGTAAATGGGCCCTTATCCCCCCGAATAAAGTATCAAGTGCTGCCAGGACGGCAATCGACAAATAGTCCGCATATTCAGGAGGAATTTGGATATCCGTCAGCAAGCCGAGGGAAATGCCAAGAGCCAAGCCCAGTATAGATAACCACATTTTTAACTCCCCTCCCCTTTCTGCAGCTCTTTATAATCGATGTCTTTGTCGTAGGCCTCCACTGTCAGCTCCTCGACCGGGTCCGAGATCACCACCGATAAATTGGCGATATAAAAATCATCCAGAATCGTGGAGGACATCAAATGGTTGTAGAGCTTTTCGGTATTCTCCATCGAACCGGATACAATCTTGACAGTAAATGGCGGTGTCTGCAGCGGAGCCGTGTTCACGGTAGTCCGGCCATTGATATCGCGGATGGCGGTGGTGTTGATGATCCGGTTTCCATCAATCGACACGTAGAGCCCGTTGAACCGGTTGATTTCATTGACAAAACGGATCAGCAAGTCAGGTGCAATGCTTTCTATATCCAACCCCATAGCGACCGCTTCAGGAGAAGGTTCGATTGACACCTCAATTCCTGGTCCAGTCATTTCCGTGAGCCCTGCCTGTTTCCGCAGTTCTTCGACCGTGCCCTTCAGCGCTTGTTCCGGGCTGTCGCTTGCGGCCTCGCTGTATTTGGCAAGGGTTTCATCCAACAAGGAAACCTCCGAAAGCAATTCTGAATGAAGCTGCTTCTCTTGTGAAAGTTCCTGCCGGATTTCCCAAATATCCCGCGTATCGCGGGAATCTGGTTCATTGATGGTATTGAATTGTATTGCCGCCATCAGGCCGATAACAAACAGGATCAGTGAAAATCGGGAAGGGATTTTCTTTTTCATCAAATGGCCCCTCCTTTTAAGATTCCGTCAGCAATGCCGGCATTTCGATCTTTTTCCCCGGATCAAGCGTGACGATGATGTTATCGTTGACCAATTGGTCCATGACGCCGCCGGCTAGTTCCATCGAGGATTCGAGTACATCCGGTTTGCCGATCGCTTCAATCGTGAATGGCGCCGGATACTGGGTGCCGTCCACGGTGATGACCGGCCCTGTGCAGACGATATAGGAATTCCCATGGATCCGCTGGCCGTTCACAGATATGGCTTGGGCGCCCGATATGTACAGTTCATTGATAACTTGGAACACGTGGCTTTCATGGACGATGTAATCATTCGGATTCACCGATTCCGCGTCATACTCCCCGTCCTGGAGGGTCACTTTCAGCCCCTCCCCTTCCACGGGCATTGCGCCTGTAAACCGGCGCAGCGCTTCCGCTTCCTCTGCCAGCCGGGCGGAGAGGTTTTCTCCGCCTGAAAACGTTTCCTCAAACTCCTGTACAGCTGCCTGTTTTTCTTGGATTTCTTCACGCAGCGCCTTGTTCCGCTCCTGCTGGCTGATCAATTCTCCCCGGTACCGCTCTTCTTCTTCAAAAAACGCGCCGCCGGTATATTCTCCGGACTTTTTTCCGGCTTCCGACAAGCTGTATGAATAGGATAGGATAAATCCTAGCACGAGAAATACCAGTGAGAAAATGACCGACTTGCTGAAGCGGCTTTTAGGACTCTTCTTCGGTTTCTTCATCTTCCCCACCTTCCTTCTCCGGCCCGTAAACATCAGCGAAAGAGCGGAAGAATATTCCGACTTCCATATCGATGACACCCTTTTGGCCGTCCTCCAGCTGCGCAATGATGGACGGATAATAGTTCAGCTTCTCAGCCAGTGTATTCAATGTCGCTTTTACTTCATTTCCGTCGTTCATGTAAAGCGTCACCAGAAGCGCTTCTTCCTGGTCCGGATTCAAAAAGATCTGGGAAATCATGTTATAGACACCCGACTCCGTTTCAGCAAGCTGTGCAGCGAGCACTTTCAAGGTCTTCGGATCTTCAAATTGCGAAAAAATCGGACCATTGATCGAAGTAACGGGTTTGTCCAGGATATGGCCTGTTGATAACACCATTTGATAACCTGTGCCTTTGTCCAAGTAGCCGATCTTATCAAATTCCTTGATGCGGACGTCAACGCCGGTCAGCCATTTCTTTTCGACTGCGGCGATTTCCACCCAATCCAGTCCGGACAATTTAGCTTCAATGTCCTTTTCGCTGAAGGACCACATCGAATCCCCCGAAGCCAATCCGCTCGCTTCCCGGTATTCATCGGCACTGTAGTAATTTGCACCTTCAACACTGATCTCTTGGATTTTGCTGTATTTCGTCTGGCTGTAGATCAGTATGGCAAGCAGCAACAGGAAAACAAACAGCAATATGAAGAACTTGCGATTGGTTCTTTTTTTCCGCCGCTCGCGGAGCGACGGGATGCGTTCTTCGATATCGATCACTTTTTCCATAATTGCTGCTCCTTTCCGTTTAGTCGTTTGTTTCCGTCACCCGCTGGACGGCATCGATAAATGCATCCCCGCGGATTTCAAAGCTTTCATATTGGTCCCAGCTTGCACATGCAGGCGACAAGAGGATTGTGTCCCCTACTGCAGAATGGCTGACCGCTTTTTCAACGGCATCCTGCATATCGCCCGCTTTGGCGACCGCTTCTACGCCGCAGTCATGGGCAAATTCCGCAAACCTGTCTGCCGTCTCACCGAATGTGATCAGGGCTTTGACCCGGTCCATAAACGGCCGCAGCTCCTCGAGGGAATGGTTGCGCTCCAGGCCGCCGGCAAGCAGAATGACTTGCCCCGGGAAAGCTTCAAGCGCACTTTTCGTTGCAAGGGCATTGGTCGCTTTTGAATCGTTGTAGAATTTCCGCCCATTCCAGTTAAGGACGAATTGGGAGCGGTGCTTCACTCCTGTAAAGGACGTCAGGACACGGATAATGGTTTCCTTCGTCCCGCCCCATAGAAGTGATGCGGCCGTAGCTGCCAGGATGTTCTCCAGATTATGCTGTCCGCCGAGCATGATTTTCGAACGTTCGATAAGTTTCTCGCCTTGCCAATAAATGAACTCTTCATCCGCGCTGATGCTCGTGTCCGTCCGGCCTTTCAACGTGAATGGCACCAATTGGGCTTTGCATTCAGCGGCGTAAGCAGCCAGCAGCGGCTGATCGGCATTGTAGATGAAGAAGTCTTCTGCTGTCTGGTTCTGCGCGATTTTCATCTTGGAACCTCTGTAATCTTCAAGGGTTCCGTGATAATCGATATGCGCTTCGTACAGGTTGGTGATGATGGCGATATGCGGGCGGAAGCTTTCCGTCCCCTTCAACTGGAAGGAGGAAAGTTCAGTGACAATCACATTCTCAGGTGTGGCTTTTTCTGCCACTCCGCTTGCCACCGTCCCGATATTGCCGGCAATCAGCGGCTTTTTCTTATCTTGGTTGAGCATATGGAAAAGAAGCGTCGTGGTCGTCGTTTTGCCGTTCGAACCTGTAATGCCGATAAATGGTGCTTCGCTGATCAAATAGGCAAGCTCGATTTCCGTCCAGATCGGAATTCCTTTTTCAAGGGCTGCCTGGATCAGAATATTGGAATAAGGGATTCCCGGATTCTTCACAACCAGCTCAAAGCCTTCGTCCAGCAAATCTTCCGGATGTCGGCCGCAGATCACGGTAACCCCCAGATTCAATAATTCCTGTGCTTCCGGATTTTCTTCAAAAGGTTTGGAATCATTGACAGTGACAAAAGCTCCTAATTGGTGAAGGATGCGGGCAGCGGTGAAACCGCTTTTCGCAAGGCCGATCACCAGCACTTTCTTATGGTGAAGCTGTTGGACTTGTTTCACTTATAATACCTCCAATGCTACGGCGATAATGGAGGCAAGAAGACCGACTGCCCAAAAGACAGTCACAACTTTCCATTCCGACCAGCCGCTCAACTCAAAATGATGGTGAATCGGGCTCATTTTAAAAATCCGTTTCTTCCGTATTTTAAAACTGCCGACTTGTAGGATAACAGACAAAGTCTCAATGACAAAGACCAGGCCGATCAGCAGCAACAGCAATTCCTGCTTTAACAGGACTGAAACCATGGCCAGCGCTCCGCCTAATGCGAGCGAACCGGTATCCCCCATGAACACCTTTGCGGGATATTTATTGAATACCAGGAAGCCGAGCAGTGCGCCGGCTACCGAGAATGTGAACAATGCAACGCCGTACTGGTCCTGATGGATGGCGATGATGCCGAATGCGGCGAATGCGATCGATGCCGTACCTGCCACGAGTCCGTCCAGGCCATCCGTCAAGTTGACGGCATTCGAAAAACCGACGAGCCAAAAAATCAGGAATGCTACATAGAGTGCGCCTAATTCAATGGAAAACCCGGTAAATGGAATTCCCAGCGAAGTGTCGAAACCGATGCCGCTTAACAAGAAAAATGAAATAACGGCAATGACGATCTGGGCAATAAGCTTCTGCAGTGATGTGAGGCCCAAGTTCCGCTTCAGCACGACTTTGATAAAGTCATCCAAAAAGCCGATCAGGCCATATCCTGTCAAAACTAGCAGCAATACTGTAACTTCGGCAGACATCATGTCTGCAAAAAAGGCGACAGCAATCACCGTTATGATGATTGCGATTAAATACACGAGGCCGCCCATAGTCGGCGTCCCCGTTTTCTTCATATGGGATTCTGGCCCTTCTTCACGTATGCTTTGGCCGAATTTCATTCTTCTAAGCAATGGAATGAAAAGCGGCATCAGCAATACAGTCAATAAAAAAGCGAGTCCAAATCCAAGCAACAAATATACGTCCATTATAGAGCTCCTTTAATCAATAAATTATTCAACCGGTTCCTCGAGGATGATTTCCTCTGCTGGTACTTCGGCAGGGTCTTCGACAATTTCTTCTTCAGCGCCAGGCAATTCTTCCACCGGCGCTTCTTCATTCGCGTCTCCGGCCTCTTCCGCCGGCATGCCTTCAATTCCATCGGTCATCTGGACTTTGAAGAGCTCTGACGGCGGCTGCAGCCGGACGACAACAGGTTCCGCCGGCGCCACTTTCGACCCTGCAGTCAGGCTTTGGCCGACCGCAAACCCTTCGCCAGCCAGTTCCAGAGTAATGCCGCTTAGTGATTGGTAAGCAAGAAGTTCGCTTTTCGACCATCCGGCAAAGTCAGGGAGCACAGCTGCGCCTTCCGTCTTCAGGAGGACCGTGCTGCCTTCCACTACGGTTTCCCCTGCAGCAGGGTACTGGGAAACCACTTTTCCGGAATCGCCTGTCACTACACCGGTGATCCCCTGCTTCGCCAAGTGTGCCGAAACGTTGGAAGCGGATTTGCCGGTATAGTCCCCAAGCGTCATCGTTTTGGCTTCTTTTGTATTTTCAGGTTCAATATTCATATACTTCAGTCCGTTTTCCATAACAGATGTGAAGATCTTGGATACCGGAACAGAGCCGTATTCGCTTGCCGGCAGATTCGGCTGCTGGACTCCGATGTAAATCAACAGTTCCGGATCTTCCGCAGGCGCCATGCCGACGAAAGAGTAGAGGTAACCGTTTTTCCCCCGGTTGATATAGCGCCCATCTTCTCCTGGGACCTGAGCGGTACCGGTCTTTCCGGCTACGCTATAATCCTGTAAAGCGAACGGCCGGCCTGATCCGTGTTCCGATGTTACGGTCGATGCCAAAATGTCGCGTACTTGATTGGCGGTTTCGGCTGTAATCGGCTGTCCTGCTTTTTCAGGTTCGCTTTTGTGCGTAACTTCGCCCGTATCGGGATTTTTAATCTGATCGATGATATACGGCTTCATCATAACACCGCCGTTGGCAATGGCAGAAGCTGCCTGAATCATTTGGATCGGCGTTACGGTCGAACCTTGTCCATAAGTCAGCGTCAGTGTATCCACCGGAGAGCTGTCCAGAATCTTCCCTGGAGCTTCATTCGGCAGATCAATGCCTGTTTTTTGGCCAAAACCGAATGCGTCAATATAGGATTGGAAATTTTCAGCCCCCAGCCTTTCGAGCAGATAAGCCATGGAAACGTTTGACGAACGCTGGAAACCTTCCAGGAACGTTATGCTTCCCCACCCTCTTCTGCTGTTATGATCCCCGATCGTACGGTCGTAGAATTTATATGTACCCGATTCATAATATGCATTCGGGTCCCACTTGCCTTCTTCGATCGCTGCGGCCAATGTGAACATTTTCATCGGCGAACCCGGTTCGATCGTCAATTCGATGCTCTCATTCAGCCAATTCTCCGAAAGCCCTTCCCGGGTGTTCGGATCAAATGTAGGGCGTTGGGACATCCCCAGAATCTCTCCGGTTTTGGGATCGGCGATCACTGCAATCATCCTCTCGGGCGAATATTCCTCCTGCACTTTCGTCATCGCTTCTTCCAGGAAGTTCTGCAATGTCTTGTCGAGCGTCAATTGGACATTTGAACCGTCTACGGCTTCTGTTACCGCTGATTCGCTATTTGGAAGCAAGAATCCCCATTTATCGGTGCTGAACTCGATTTTGCCGTTCTTTCCAGTTAACACTTCATCATGGATCGCTTCAAGTCCCATTTTGCCTTTTGTAACCATCTGCCCATTTTCCTGTTCTTCCTTCAGTGCGAAGCCGATCAGATGGGAGGCAAAGGCACCATTGGGGTACAAGCGTTTCAGGTCCCTGACGAAAAGGATTCCCGGGAGCTCTTCTTCTTTCATCTCTAACATCTTTGTATGGCTGATTTCGCGCCCAGCCACTCCGAACTCCACTTGATAACGGTCTTTTTCCATACCGGTTTCCAATATGCTTAGAAGTTTTTCTTTCGGGGTACTTAAGTACTCAGACAGAACTTCGGCTGTTTTCTCCGCATCCGTGACATGGCGTGGATTGTTCGCTTTCTGTGTAGCGGATTCATCCACAACGGCGACCACTTTATATGTCAGCGTATCTTCCGCAATCACTTCCCCATTGCGGTCGATTATTTTTCCTCGCTTAGCTGACAGCACTTCTTCCTGGCTGTACTTCGCAGCCGCTTTGGCCGCCAGTTCCTGGCCTTCTACCGAGCCGGTCGCTTGGATCGTGACAATTCTTGCCGTTAAAAGGAAAAAGAGCCCTGCAAAAACTAAAAACAGCAGAAAGGCTCCCCATTGAAATCGAAACTTTTTTTTCATTGCCCTGGCACTACCTTTACATTTTGCTCATTTAATTTTAGGCCTTGTTCTTTCGCTTTAGCCCAAATGCGCTCGTATGTAGAAAGTTCGCTGACTTGCACAGACAAATCTGTATTTTGTTTCACTTTTTCATCGATTGAATGTTCAATTGTTTGGATCTCTTGAGTAGATGCCTGTATCACCGACTGGTTTTGCAGAACCAGCACAGCACATAATACAAAAGCAGCCAAGAAAGAAAGATAAAGCACTTTCTCGCCTTTGGTGATCAGATTCTTTTTCTTTGCGGGCACCCGGACCGGGTTTTGAGGAACGGCCGGCTGCTGTATGTATGCTTCTTTCCTTGCATGTAATGCCATTTGAACACGTCCTATTCTCTAAAATTCTCTCTAATTTGCTTTTAGTTTTTCTGTTTTTCTCTAAGTTTTTCTGCAATTCTCAGTTTCGCTGAACGCGAACGGTTGTTGACTTCAAGTTCTTCTGGTGATGGAAGAATGGGTTTTCTTGTTACGAGTTTGAGTACCGGTTCCATTCCAGCCGGAATGACTGGCATATTATGCGGCAGCTCAGGCAATGATGACGCTTCCTTGAAAATCGTCTTGCATAGCCTATCTTCCAATGAATGGAAAGTGATGACGCTGATTCTTCCGCCGACTGCCAACAGGTCGATGGCATCTTGCAATGAAGTTTCAGCTGCTCCAAGTTCATCATTTACTGCAATGCGGATTGCCTGAAATACCCGTTTTGCCGGATGTCCGCCTTTGCGCCTTGCAAAAGCCGGAATGCCGTCTTTGATGCAATCCACCAATTGCCCGGTTGTTTCAATCGGCGCTTTTTCGCGTGCAGCCTCGATTTTTCTGGCAATCTGTTTGGAGAATTTCTCTTCGCCGTAGCGGTAGAAAATCCTGACCAAATCTTCGAACGGCCATTCATTGACAACTTCATAAGCACTTAATTCTGCTGTCTGGTCCATTCTCATGTCGAGGGGGGCATCGTGGTGATAGCTGAAGCCGCGTTCCGGCGTGTCCAGCTGCGGCGATGAAACTCCCAAGTCATACAGGATGCCGTCTACTTTTTCGATTCCGCGCTGTTCCAGTTCTTCTTTGATGAATTTAAAATTCGCATGGATGAATGTGATTCTGTGCAAATAGTCTTTCAGCTGTTCTTTCGCATGGTCAATTGCGCTCATATCCTGGTCAAAACAAAACAAATGGCCTTCATCAGACAATTGTTTCACCAGATACTCGCTATGGCCAGCACCGCCGAGCGTACAATCTACATAGATGCCGTCAGGACGAATGTTCAGCCCATCAACAGTCTCGTGCAGCAGAACCGTGGTGTGATTGAACAATCCATTTCCCCCGTTTCGGTTTTTAGAAATCAAAGTCCGCTAAATTCTCCGCAATATCATTGAATGAATCCTCAGATGTTGTGAAATACTCTTCCCATGCATCTTTAGACCAAATTTCAAATCTATTTGAGACACCGAGAATAACGCATTCTTTTGTCAGTTTTGCATATGATATTAAAGTGGATGGTATATTTACGCGGCCTTGTTTATCGAGTTCGACTTCGGAAGCTCCCGAGAAGAAAAAACGGGTGAATGCACGCGCATCTTTCTTAGTAACCGGCAGTTCTTTCAATTTGTCCTCGATCTTTCGCCATTCTTCCATCGTGTAGCCAAATAAGCATTGATCCAGGCCTCGGGTTATCACAAAATTTTCCCCGAGCAGTTCACGAAATTTCGCAGGCACGATTAAACGTCCCTTTGCGTCAACGCTATGTTGATATTCTCCCATGAACATGCCCGTCACCCCACTTATTGATTTTAATGTACCACAATCCCCCACTTCCCACCACTTGTTTTTGAAATATTTCACGTATGTTACAGAAAAACATCCCAATAGAACTTCTTGAAACAAAAAAAAGCCTGCCAAGGCAGACTTTTCCGGTTTATAGGCTTACGATTTTGTGATTTTTGTTATAGTCCAATTCGAGTGCCAGCAAGCGCCGGACAAGGTCAGGGCCGTACTCATTCAGATACGGGAACGGGCTGAATACTCTCTCCTGGAAGCCTTCGTTCGGCAACAGTTCCATTTCCAAAAGATCAAAATGCGCAAATTGGGTGCTGTTCTGAAGAATCACTTCATCTTCCAGTTTGTTTTTCAAGAAGTTCAGCTGCTTCAAATGGATTCCGAGGTTCTTTTCGACAAGCGGGGTGAGTCCCCCACTTATTGACGTAAACGCTTCTTCGATTTCCTTATACGCGGCAACCAGCCCTTCTTTGGTCCGTTCGACGAGCGCTTCGGCTTCTTTTTCGCGGATGGAATCCATCAATGCCAAGCGCATTTGGGCGACTTTCCGTTCGCTGATCACTTGCGGAACGGTCAGGCCGTATTTATAAAGCAAGCTTTGGACGTGCCGGTTCACCAAAGTGATGTTGAGCCGCGGCATGACAACGGGCATCTCCATGCCCATCACCTCGAAAGCACCTTTCAGCGCCGCCCAGTAGGCCACTTCACCAGGTCCTCCGACAAAGGCGAGGACCGGGAAAACCATTTCCTGCATCAAGGGGCGCGTCACAACATTGTTGCTCAGCAGCTCTGGGTTTGTGCTGGCAATATCCAGCAATTCTTCTCGTGAATAGGAAATATCAGTGCCTTTTCCAACAAAGCGCCCCCCTTCCCGTGACAGGAGAATGCGTTCGTTGTGCACCGTGATGAACAGGTTGGCTGCCTCTTGTTCTGCACCGATCACTGCGTTATAGGAAGGGGACAATTCCGCTTCGGTTTCATAAACCGATTGTGCGATGGCTTCCGCTTTTTCGATCATCTCCTGGAAATAAGCGGACTCATAGCGCCGAAGCCCTGGATCGGCTGCGTCGATATACAGCAGCCCTTCTTCCTGGAAAAAATGATTCAGGAATGATGCGAAAAAGTCCGTGAACGTGTCCGCTTTGTCCAAGAAAGCGAAAGCCAATCCGTGCAGCTCTTTGGAATAGGCCGTCTCCGGCATGCTCCGGAAATACTCCGTCAAATAAGATTTGATGGTCGATTTGTTGAGGGCAGCTGTAGAGGCAGAATTTTTTCCGTACTCTGTATGGGGAATGTTCAGTTTGTCCAGCCGGCCATTGACGTCCCGGTACAAATGGCTGATTTCAGCCAGATCGTGGTCTTCTCCCGCAATCCAAAAAACAGGGACAATCTTCGTATTCAATTGTTCAGAAGCTTTTTTGGCCAGGACAATCACCGAAATGGCTTTATGGATTGTATAAAGCGGTCCCGTCAAAAGCCCTGCTTGCTGGCCGGTGACAACGACGTGTGCCCCCCCTTCAAAATCGGCCAGATGCTGGCGCGCTTTTTCAGAAAGGCCGCGCGGTTCCATGTAGGACCGAATGATGCCAGCGAGTTCCCCGCGTCTTACCGGATGTTCTTTTAATTTTTCCAGCCGCGTGCTGAAGCTGCCGGCTTCCGGATTGTATGAAAAGAACCGCTGGATTTCCGGCCGCCCGTTTATGTAGTCTTCCATCAGTCTGCTCGATGGTTCTATATAGTGTTCCGTGATTTTCATGCAGATTTGTCCCCTTTTCCGTTTACATTCAAATCTACTATATCAAACACGGACTCCATTGAAAAAAAATACGCTTATAAAGGCTGTCGGCAACTGGCCGCCTTTCCCCTTTATAAGCTCAGGAATTGAAGAATTTAATGAATGTAAAGAGGAGCCCCGCGGTGCAAATGAGAAAATGGGCGAGGCTCAAAACCAGAAAGTAAACGCGCCATGTTTTGCGGGTCAACCTCGGAATCTCAATTTCTTTCGATTGTTTCCATTCGGCGACCAGCATGAGGATGGCAATGACCAGGGCACCGGAATAAGTGGCCATCGAAGCTTCATAATTCCAGATCGCAGCCGCTGCAGATGGAACGGAAAAGAACAGCAGCAAGGTGGTCCAATCGGCGGCAACGCCGATTGACCGGTACCCCAACCGCTTCCTTGCAAGCAGAATGATGATAATGAATAAAAGTGCAGGCGCCGCAAGCAGCAGCGCTCCGACGGCATATAGGATGTCCATGGCTTAAACCTCGGCTGATTTCAGAATATGGTAGAACGCCTTTAACAGCGGCAATTCGGCAGGCGCGCGCTGCAATGTATACAGCACGATGGTATCCAGCTCCATTTTCCGCCCTTCAAGCCTGTCGCTAAGCATCGAGGAAGTATTTTCCGCTGTGGAAGCGCAAAGAGCAGTCACTTCTTCAAACGGCAGCAGGTCCTCGATTTCCGGGAATGCCCGGTATAGTTCCGTATAGAGGTCTTTCAATAATTCATAGGCTGAAGGGTTCACCAGAAGTTCGCCGTTCTTGATGCCCATCAACGCAGTCAACGGATTGATAATGCTGTTCAGCAGCACTTTCCTGAACAGCATCCTGTCCGCATCGTCGTGCCATTCACTTTTCAGGGCGCGAAGCTGCAGCAGGGGAAGGAAAAACCGCTCTTCACCCCTTAACAGCGCGAACTTCACCACACCGTCCCCCGTATGGCGGATTTCATTGGCCCCGGTTTTGAGGACGCCATGTTCGACACTGCCGGCAGCGATATTGGGCTGAGGCATCCCTTTCAAGTAATCGAGGTGCATCATGCCATTCTGCAGGAAGACAATCGGATTCTTCGAACAATGTACGTTCAGTGCAGCGAGCAGCTCCTCCAATGCATCGTACTTCACAGCCAGCAAAAGAATGGCATCCTCGGGAATTCCTTCTAAGCCGGTTTGCGCTTCCACCATGTAAAACGCCCTATCTTTCTTGATTCCCTGCTCATTGATCAAATCAGCCTGTTCTTTGCTGTGCGCTACCACCTTTACATCGGCTCCGGCGTCTTTCAACAGGCAAGCCATCAGCATGCCCACCGCTCCGGCGCCAATAACAGCAAACTCCATACAATCACCCCTTAGCGAAAATGGTCCCTTGCTTCCAAAAAAGAAGCCCACCTTTGCAGGCAGGCTTCCAGGTTTATTTTATTATACAGGATAAACGGCATGTTTTCGATACGGCAAAGGCATTTCTTTTGTTTCATAAAATGCCAATCGCTGGGAAAGGACTCCGCGCAATTGATGCGGCGCCACGATCTCATCGACGATCAATTCGGATGCCAATTTATAGATATCGATTTCTTCCTTGTATTCGCGGTGTTTCTCCTGAACGTATTTGATGCGCTCTTTCGGATCTTCGATGGCTTCGATTTTGTTCGAATAAACCGCATTGACGGCTGCTTCAGGCCCCATTACCGCAATTTGCGCAGTCGGAAGCGCGATGCAGACGTCCGGCTCGAATGCCGGGCCGGCCATAGCATACAATCCGGCGCCATAAGCCTTCCGGACGATAACCGAAATCTTCGGAACGGTCGCCGAGCTCATCGCCGCGATGAATTTCGCTCCGTGGCGGATGATGCCTGCACGCTCCACTTTCGTCCCGATCATGAATCCTGGCACATCTGCAAGGAACAAGAGCGGAATGGAGAACGCGTCGCAGAGGTTGATGAATTTTGCGCCTTTATCGGCTGAATCGCCGAACAGGACGCCTCCTTTAACTTTCGGCTGGTTCGCCAAAATGCCGACTACTTGGCCGTCGATGCGGGCAATGCCGGTAATCAATTCGCCGGCGAACAATTTCTTTATGTCGAAAAAGCTGCCTTCATCCACTAGCTGGTCAATCAATTCATACATATCGAACGGCGCATTCTGGTTTTCCGGAATGATCTGTTCGAGCGTCCGTCCGGCTTTTGCAGCTTTCGCTTCGATCCGTTCCGGCTTGATGGCAAAGTTCGCCGGGAAGAATTCCAAATAACGGCGGGCTTCTGAAATCGCTTCTTCCTCACTTGCAGCCAATACGTCGCCGACGCCGCTCACTGAACAATGCATGCGTGCGCCGCCCATTTCTTCAAGCGTCACTTTTTCGCCGATGACTTTTTCAGCCATCCGCGGAGACCCTAGATACATCGATGCGTTGCCGTCGACCATAATGACGATGTCACAGAATGCCGGTATGTAGGCACCACCGGCAGCAGAAGGGCCGAACAGCACGCAGATCTGCGGCACCATTCCGGACATTCTCACCTGGTTGTGGAAAATCCTGCCCGCACCCCTACGGTTAGGAAACATATCCAGCTGGTCCGTAATGCGCGCCCCTGCCGAATCGACCAGGTAAAGCATTGGAACCTGCATCTTTTCAGCAGTTTCCTGGATGCGGATGATTTTCTCGACCGTCCGCGAACCCCAGGAACCGGCTTTTACTGTGGAATCGTTCGCCATGACGCAAACGGTTTCCCCGTTCACTTTTCCGATGGCCGTTACCACGCCGTCTGCCGGCAGATCGCCTGCTTCGACATTGGCGAATCTGCCGTCTTCGACGTAATTTTCATCGTCGAACAGGAGCTTCAGCCGGTCCCGTACAAAGAGTTTATTGCTTTCCTTCATTTTTTCGTGGTATTTCGGATGACCCCCTGCGAAAATCGACGCGAGTTTTTGTTCCAAGCGTTCGTTATAGCCGGTCGTTTCACTCGTTTTTGTCATCTATGACGCCCCCTTTGTGTAAACAATCCTTATTCTGCTAATGTGATCAGTGTTTCTTCTTCGTTGACGAAGCTTCCCACTTCAACGTGGATCTTCTCGACGCTTCCTGCTGTTTCCGATTCGACCGGAATTTCCATCTTCATCGACTCGAGCATGATGACCGCCTGCCCCGGTGTGACTGCATCCCCTTCGGATACCAATATGCTTAATACTGTTCCTGCCATTGACGCTTTCAATTCTTTCATGATCCTTGTTCCTCCTTTATTTTAACCATCCATTCCGGCAATACGGACGTTGCGTATTCGCCGGAGACAAATTCTTCCGAACCGATAAATTCTTTGTACAGCGGAAGATTTGTTTTCACCCCGATTATTTCCGTTTGATCGAAAAATGCTTGCGACTTGCGCAAGGCTTCTGCCCGGTCCGCGCCGGTTATGATCACTTTAGAAATCATCGGATCATAGAACGGCGTAACGGTGTTGCCTTGTTCATAGCCGGTTTCAATGCGCGCGCCCGGCCCCCACTCGACCGTCTGCAGCAAGCCCGGTGACGGGAAGAACGTTTTCGGGTCTTCCGCATAGATGCGGTATTCGATGGAATGGCCCGTTGAACGGATGCTGTCCTGGGAGGGCAGAGTTCCGCCAGTCGCCACATCGAGCTGCCATTCCACCAAATCGAACCCCGTCACTTCTTCCGTGACCGGATGCTCCACTTGAAGGCGAGTGTTCATTTCAAGGAAATAAAATTCATTGTTTTGGTCTACGATAAATTCAACAGTTCCGGCGTTCGTGTAGTCGACAGCTTTTGCCGCTTTGACCGCCGCGTCGCATAACCGTTGGCGCACGTCTTCCGGCAGATCCGGAGACGGCGATTCTTCAATCACTTTCTGGTTGCGGCGCTGCACCGAACAATTGCGTTCGAACAAATGAACGATGTTGCCGTGCGCATCGCCGAAAATCTGGACTTCGATGTGGCGCGAATCCGCGATGAATTTCTCCAGGTAAACGACATCATCGCCGAAATAGGCCTTGGCGCGGTTTTTGACGGAAGCGAACTGCTGACTGAGCGCTTGCTCATTATCACAGCGCACCATTCCGATTCCGCCGCCGCCAGCGCTTGCTTTAAGCATTAGCGGATAGCCGATCTTGCCTGCTTCTTCAAGGGCTTCTTCAATCGTAGCTACCCCATCGACCGTTCCAGGCACCACAGGGACGCCTGCTTTGGCCATGGTTTGGCGGGATTCGAGCTTATCGCCCATCTTTTCGATGATTGCTGCAGAAGGTCCGATAAAGATCAGGCCAGCTTCTGCCACTTTGCGGGCAAAGTCCCCGTTTTCCGACAACAACCCATAGCCAGGATGAATCGCTTCGGCGTTATGCGTTTTTGCGGCTTCAATAATCTTGTCTGCTTGCAGATACGACTGCACGACCGGATTCGGTCCGATCAATACAGCTTCGGTCGCTTCACTGACGTAAGGCAGATCCCCATCAGCCTCAGAGTGGATAGCAACAGTTTCAATCCCGAGCCGTTCGCATGTGCGGATAATCCGCCGTGCAATTTCGCCCCGGTTCGCAATTAGGATCTTTTTCATATTAGAAATACCCCCAATGTTTTTCTCCCTTCTATAGCATATACGAATTTTGTAAGCGATTTCAACTATTGGCGGAAAATTTTATATTTTAGCTGCTTTCGGAAAGCATGAAGATGGGCATGCCGTTAGCCGCACCTATAAATTCCCTGCACAGTCCGGGTTACCTGCGCATGCAAAAAATAGTCACACTGGCGGAACTTCAAATCATAATAAAAAGGCTTCCAAACCGGAAGCCTTTTTTCATTCACTTTTTCGTTTTCGCCAGGAAGCGGTCCACTTCTTCATGGTGGGCGTCTTTTTCCCACAGTTCTGCGCAGCGGCGGACTTCCTGGTCAACGCGGCCTCTTAAATCAGCAGCAGTCCATTTGCGGATGGCTATCTCTTTATAGGCCCGATGGACTTCCGGACGGATTTTCTTCAGCGATTCCAGGAAATCGGCGATATCTGCATCCTCGCGTATGATTTTGGTGGCCCAGCCGATCTTTTCGAGTTCGCTTGAACCGAACGCACGGGCCTGCCCTAGCATCATCAGTGCACGGTCATGGGCAAGCGTTTCAAAAAGATACGTTCCGCCTCCCCAGCCACTTGTAATCGCCAAAGTCCCTTGAATAAATCCACATTTTGCATGTTCACGGACCAGCCGGAAATCGCACGCGGTCGCAATCTCGCAGCCGCCGCCGACTGCTGCACCATTGACGATGGCTATTACAGGAACCGGCAAGGTCTTGATGGCATACAGGACATCGCTCATGCGCTTCAGCATGCCGTATGCCTGCTCTTCTGTCCTCAACTCATGGAACACAGAGAGATCGCCGCCTGAACAGAAAGCCTGCGTGCCGGCTGCTGTAATGACGACAAACTGGATTTCTGAATTATGTACTTGCGCCACCATTTTTTCGAGCCCTTCCATGACCTCGGTGTTGATGGCATTTCGGATTTCGGGCCGGTCGATCGTAAAAGTCAGGACCGCATCCGCCACTTCGATTTTATACGACATGTCCCACCACTCCTCATTTTTGGATAGAGAAAAAGGCTATCGAGAGCCATGGCCTCTCAATAGCCTTTCAGCAGCAAATACTGTTTTATTTGCTTGCTACTACTTCTTTCCCTTTGTATGATCCACATGCTTTGCAGACGTGGTGAGCCAATTTCGATTCGCCACAGCTTGGGCAAGTTACCATGCCCGGCACTGACAATTTGAAATGTGTACGGCGTTTTCTTTTAACGGTTTTGGACGTTCTTCTAGCTGGTACAGCCATTGGTGACACCTCCTTACAATGATTCTATTCATCTGACTGATCAAAATACTTTGCTAAATCAGCAAGTCTTGGATCCGGTTTTGGTGGTGCTTCAGCTTTCTCGGCCTCCACTTGCTCATCTGTCGAATACGACCAGTCTTTGCCGCCTTTGATAACGGCTTCGTCTGCATCTTCCTTGAAGACCTGTATCGGTATCTCAAGCAAAATAAGTTCTTCGAGTACAGGCTGAAGATCAATCGTTTCAGCATCTACAAAATGAACATTATCATCCTTGCTTCCCCGGTCTTTTTCAGACCATGAGAATATTTCCACCGAATCGATGTCCACAGGGAATTCAACGTCTTCCCAAGTTCGTGCACAAGGCAAAATGAGCATGCCTTCGAGATGGAGCCTGCACGTGATTTGTTGCGAACCAATTGTGCAATGTCCTGTAACGCGGATGGGTGAAATATCGCGAATATCGCTATTGCGCTTTTTCACATCCTCCAATCGAACAGTCTGGTCAATTGGCATCCCGTCTTTGCGATGCTTTTGAAGCTGTTGAATCGCCATTTTCATAAGTATCACCTCTAAGACAACAAAGTTGATTATATAATGCACAGAAAAGGATGTCAAGATAAAATCTTGTCAGGGCAAACCCATCATCGGTATACTGTATTGTAAGTTTAACAAAGGGGCGGATCAAATGAAAGCTACAGGCATCGTTGTCGAATACAATCCATTCCATAACGGCCACCTGCACCATGCGAGGCAGGCAAAAGAAGTTTCAGGTGCGGATGCCGTAATCGCCGTGATGAGCGGACAATTCCTTCAGCGCGGCGAGCCGGCATTTGCGGATAAATGGGCACGCACTCAAATGGCGCTCGCCAATGGCATCGACCTTGTCTTCGAGCTGCCCTATGTTTATGCGACAGCGCAGGCCTCGGATTTCGCGAAAGGGGCCATCGCACTGCTGGATGCCGCCGGCTGCGAGTCTTTCTGCTTCGGCAGCGAGCAAGGAAGCATCGACCCTTTCCACGCCTCCTACAGCCTTCTCAGAGAGCACCGGGCGGCCTATGAAGCGTCTATCCACGAAGCTGTCCAAACCGGCATCAGCTACCCCAAGGCGCTGAATAAAGCCTATATGGAACTTACCGGTTCCGAATCGGGTTTTGCCGATCTGACACAGCCCAACAATATTCTTGGTTTCCACTACGTAGAAGCGGCAGAAAAAAGAGGGTCTGCCATGAAGCCGCTGACCATCCAGCGCATTTCTGCGGGCTATCACGATCCGGTCGACCGGAATTCATCGATTGCCAGCGCCACCGGCATCCGCAAAGCTTTTTTTGAAGAAGGATCGATCGAAGAAGTGTCCGCATTTCTGCCGGCGCCTTCCCTCGGGGTACTCCGAGCGTTCCATGCGGAATACGGAGCATTCGGCAGCTGGGAACGGTTCTACCCCTTGCTCCGCTACAGCATCTTGCGCGAGAAGCCCAAAAACCTCAGCCGGTTTTCGGAAGTCACGGAAGGCATTGAACACCTGATCTACGAAGCGGCCAAAAAAGAAACGGAGTTTGACGGGTTCATCCGCCGCATCAAATCCAAACGCTTTACCCGCACCCGGCTGCAGCGGATGCTGACGCACATCTATACCGGCTTCACGTGGGAACAGCTGCGCTCGTTCGAGGAGCCGTCCTACCTGCGGCTTCTCGGCATGTCGGAAACCGGGAAAAATTATTTGAACCAGAAAAAAAAGAATATCGCCCTTCCCCTCATCAGCCGGGCCGCCGATTTGGCGGACCCGATGGGAGAAGTCGATATCCATGCAAGTTTCATGTACGGGCTCGGGATGGGTTCAGGCGACATGAAAAAAGAATTCACCACCCCGCCCTGCTATTTCGGCTGAAGACCGTTCAAATATGCCAGGGCATCATCAATCGTTTTGACAGGCACCACTTTCATGTCGGTGCCTATTTTTTCTGCCGTTTTTTTGGCGACGTCGTAATTCGTCTCCTCCACACCTTCCGTTTCATCGTCGGGAGCAAAAAAGATCTCAATGCCTTCATTGTCCGCAGCCATCACTTTCTGATCGATGCCGCCGATCCGGCCGACTTTGCCGTCCGCGGCCATCGTCCCTGTGCCTGCAATATCATAGCCTTTGGTAATGTCCTCATCAAGCAATTGGTTGAGGATCTCCAACGTGAACATCAGCCCGGCAGACGGACCGCCGATTTCTTCCGAATCGATTTTAACTTCGGGAGTGGTTTGGATGGTCTTGTTCTCGACAAACGAGATGCCGAGCCCAATCCGCTCCGGCGCTGTCGGCAGCGGTGCGAGTTCGATCACATCGCTGATTTCCCGCTCTCCGCGCTTGAAGCGCACGTCCACCGCTTCCCCTTCATCCTTGCCGGCCAGATAGTCGACGAATTGGTCTTGGGTTGTGAACTCCTGTTCATCCACTGACAGCACGCGGTCGCCTGCAGCCAATACACCTTCCGCAGCTCCGCCTTCAAGGACATTCATGACATAGACGCCGTTATTGCTGATTTCATAAGGCTTTCCGGCTTGGTCGAACGCCACCTGCAAGGCATTGACCTGCGAGTCGCTCATCATTTTCAGTTGGCGGATATTGTATTCTTCGTCGCTTTCATGCGGACTCCGGACCTGGTCCGCCGGAAGGACTTTATAGCCATCCCTGAATTTTGCCATGACATAGAGCGCCGGTGTGGCGCCAAGCATTGACACCGTCATCAGGCTCAGTTCCCCCTGGTCATCTTCGTCTCCGCCGGCCACTTCCACAAGGGGACCAAGTTCATAAGCGCCTCCCGGACGTGTTATATAGGAATCCAGGGGATAAGATGACAACAGAACAGCTGAAGCTACCACAGCCGCAAAAAAAACCGTTTTTTTCTTTTTCATTGGATGCTCCCCTTCCTTCGGCAAAATGATAAAAAGCCACGAAACCCGTGGCTTACTTGTACTTCGACTTTAATGCTTCTTCAACTGCAGGCGGCACCAGGCCCGTTATACGGCCTCCATATTTCGCAACTTCCTTGACGATGCTTGAGCTGAGGAACGAATACTGGTTGTTTGAAATCATGAAGAGCGTTTCAATGTTCTCATTCAAAAAACGGTTCATCGATGTAATCTGCATCTCGTATTCAAAATCCGATACGGCGCGCAGCCCCCGGATGATAGCATTCGCTTTGACTTCAACCGAATAGTCGATCAGCAGCCCACTGAACGTGTCCACATCGACATTCGGAATGGATTCCGTGACTTCGGAAATCAAGCCCATCCGTTCTTCGACGGTGAACAGCGGATTTTTGGAGGAGTTGTTCAATACCACCACTTTGACTTCATCAAAAATCGTCGAAGCCCGTTTGATGATATCCAAATGCCCCATTGTAATCGGGTCGAAACTTCCTGGCACAACTGCAATTTTACTCAAAATCTTCTCCCTCTTCCCCTTTAAAGCGATAAATTGAAATGATGGTGCTACCGTATAATTCCTTCTTAAAACGCTCGTAATATTTTGTGCGGCTGCTGAGCTCGACATCTCTGTCATGTTCGCAGACGACGATCGAATCATCCGTCATAATGCCAAGCTCTGCTGCCTTGTCCATCAACCCGTATGCCTTTTCCATATGATAAGGAGGGTCCAGGAATAGAAGGCGGGCTTGGACGCCGTTTTTCTGCATCGCTTTCAGCGCCCGTTCAGCGTCAGCTTTGAACACTTCCGCCTGGCCTGAAAGCCTGGTCTTCTCCAGGTTTGCATGGATGGTCTCTATGGCTTTCCGGTCTTTGTCGGTAAAAATGGCCCGGTCGATGCCGCGGCTCAGCGCTTCAATGCCGAGGCCGCCGCTCCCTGCAAACAGATCAAGGGCATATCCGCCGTCAAAAAACGGGCCGATCATATTGAAAATGGATTCTTTCACTTTGTCTGTCGTGGGCCTTGTGGATGTGCCCGGGACTGCCTTTAGCGGCAGCCCTTTGACGGAACCTGCTACAACACGCATTTTATCGCCTCTTATAAACTGATTTTCTTGTGAAATGGACTTTCTTTAATGGTAAAATGAAATCTGGAAAGGACGTGGATTTATGATACAGCGTTTTATCGAAATAGGAGAAGGCTACGGAGATCTTTATGAACTTCGTGAACTGATCTCGACAAATCCCCATCGATTCAAGCATGGGTTTATTTTTGCTTCACCGACCAAGGAGGGCATTCCGACCTTGTCCGTCGCTGCTGCATTCGAGCCCGCTTCCGAAGGCGGCTTTATGCCGATCTACATATGCAGGGAAGGCATTCCGGAAAACTCCAAACGGCTGGGGATTTTCGAAGAAGCCGTGAAGAAGCTTGGCCACACCCCGATCAAAATGGATGTGAAGCATTCTTCGCATTTTGCTGAAAAACGGTTCTACTTCAGCCACCTGATTGCCATCCTTCGCCTGAACCACTTTATTCCGCCGATGCAATGATCAAAGGCCGATTTTGTAATCGTATTCTTTGGCTTTATCCGGTTTTGCGTTTTCATACTCGGTTTTCAGAAACGGCCGCTGCGATTCCAGCACTTGCTTGACATAGGGCAGCTTCAGTAGTTTCGCCTTGGTCGTTTCAATAACATCCTGGTCCATGTAGAGAACTGCATATTTAAGCTTGCGCGAAATGTAATGGACATGGCCATATTTGCGCAGCGATTTGGCTTGTTTCAAGTGATGCACGTAGACGATGAGGCCTTGGCGATCATGCATAATCATCCCTCTTTTCTTAACTTCTACAATACCATAGGAAAGAAACGGGCCGCAACTGAGGAAATCCGTCCGGGATAAGGCGCCGGCCGCTTCGTCGAACCCCTGCCCTTTGGGCACGATAGGTATTTCCGCACGTAAAACTAACACTCATAGCCGGAATTCGCTATAATGGCTTTAGTTGAATTTTCAAGGGGGGCACAAATCAACATGGGCAAAAAGACGAAAATAGGCTTTGCGGCCGTTGCTGTCGGCGCTGCCGCTTGGGCAGGCTCTAAAGCTCTGGCAAACCCGCAGGCACGGCCAAAAAAAGAAATCCTCAGCTATGAGTCGCCAATCGTATTGGCACATAGGGGAGGAAGCGCCATCGCCCCGGAGAACACGATGGCTGCTTTTAAAAACTCTGCCGGCTTCGGCGTACAAGGTTTTGAAATCGATATCCGCTTGACGAAAGATGAAGAAATCATTGTCTTCCACGATGAATACCTTGACCGCACCACAGACGGGGCGGGCAGAGTGGCGGAATACACGCTGGAGGAGTTGCGGAAACTGGATCTGGGGTATCACTTCCTGGCAGCCGACGGCAAGCATTCCTACCGCGGCAAAGGCGAAGGCGTGGTGACATTGAAGGAATTGCTTGAAGAATTTCCTGAGATGCACATCAATATCGATATCAAAGATTCTCCTGAAGCATATGAGGGCAGCTTGATGCCGTCAAAACTCTGGCGGCTGATCGATTCACTCGACGTCCATTCACGGGTCGTTGTGACAAGTTTCTATGATGAACAGATCGACCGCTTCAATCTGTATGCACAAAATCGTATTGCGATCGGGGCGGGCGAGAACGAAGTGAGGAAAGCCTTCACTGCTTTCAATAGCCAGTTCGGCCATCTTTACAAGCCGAGAAGCGATGTTTTCCAGATTCCGGTGCGCTCTTCCATGTTCCGTCTGGACCAGCCCCGGTTTATCGCATTTTTGGCAAACTTGAATATCCCTGTCCATTACTGGACGATCGATGCAGCCCAGGAAATCGAAGCCCTGCTCCTTGCCGGCGCTAAAGGCATCATCACCGACCGGCCGGACATCGCAATGGATGCTGTAAAGGAATTCCAAGAAAAAAACCAATAAAAAAATGTGCAACGTTGCCGTTGCACATTTTTTACATTGATCATCTTTTTGCATGAGTCCTGCACTCTTTTCAAAAGAACCGTTGCGAAATCCATTATGCAGAACAAGAGCAGCCGCCGCCGGTTCCGCAGCTCCCGCCACAAGAAGAATCGGACGAGAAGAAGGGATTGCTCGAAGGGATCTTGACCGCCTCGGAAACCGATCTCCCGATGATAAAACTGACTTGGTCTATCAGATCCTGCAGGCTGTTTTCCGCGAACCGCAGCTCCGCCACTTTTTCATTCAAATCGAGGCGGCGTTTGTCGATGCGGATCTGCTTCATCACCCGGCTATATTCCGGATGGTATTTGCCGAAGCGCTGCACTTCTTCATATTGGTCTTTCAATCTGGCAAATGCGGCAATCTCATCTGCAAGATTTTTATCATTATAGACGGCGTTATAGGCTGCCCGATATTGCTCAGCCTGCTCCGACTGTAAAATCATTTCGCTCAACTCTTCTGCAGAGTCAGTAATTTGCGCCCATTCATAGGTCATAAACATGTGTATTCCTCCTCTACACTCCCATAATAGCAGAAATACTCCCATTTTCATACATATTGAAAGGAATGGTTCCATGAATAGCTTAACTACCCAATTCGACCGCATTCTAGCAGACAGCACACCGGAAGATATTAAAATATTGACCGACTTCCTCACGAATTTCGAAAAGAAGCAGCGCGGGGAATTCGGAACGTACTTGAGCGCTTCTTTGAACATGACCAGAGAAACGGAGAACGGGACCAGCGCAGTATCAATCCCGAATACACCGTTCATCCATAACAACATCTCCATTCCGCATGGCGGGATACTCGCAGTCCTGGTGGATACAGCCATGGGGACTCTCGCTAATAGCGAAGCCCCTCCCGGCATGGCCGCAGTCACGACAAACCTTATGATTCATTACCTGGCCGTCGCCACTTCCGATACCATCACGGCGGAAGCCGCCATGATCCGCAAGGGCCGCCATACGATGGTGATCGAAAGCAATATCATCCAAGAAGACGGCAAGCATATCGCTACGGCTACAGGCTCGTTCTTCCTCGTCGAGAAAAAAAGCTGACCGCTTTTATTCCCCTTCGGCAGGTTCCGGTTCCTGCAGCAGCAGGATCTGGGTGTAATATTTTCCGAACGCCCCGACTCCGATTTCGTTGAACCGGTCGGATAGGATAGCATCGCGATGGTTTTCCGAGTTGATCCAGCCATGCACAGCCTCCATCGCATCGTAATATTGCGATGCCGTATTTTCGGCTGCACTTTCAAATTCAATCTCGGCTTCCGTCAGCCGGTTGTCGAGGCTTTCCAGCTCCACTTCCTCGCCCGAAGCCAAGTTTTTCTTGGCTGTATTCTGGCTATGGAGCGCAGCAAGGCTGCTTACGGAAGGATTGACGGCCAGCGCCTGTTTTTGATGGTGCAGGCGATAGACATTCGTCAAATCGATGATTTGCTTGGCATTCGCTTCGTCGATTGCGATTTGCAGCGTCGATGAAGGTTTGGTAATCGGCAGCAATTCGCCGGTGTACATCATGTCATAAGGCTGGTGGCGGATCAAGGTCTCGGCGTCCATAAAGCGGACAGCTTCGAGCGCATGATCCTCTTCGTCGATATACAATTGGGCATAGACATCTTCGAAACGCACCAATAAGCGCCTTTTGGTGTCTTCACCGCTTAAGCTGAACGTATAGATGCTGGAGCCGTATTTTACGGTGATTTCATTTTCTACTATTGTAAAACGGTACAGATCTTCTAGCTTCTGTCCAATTTCATATGGAGAAGCGTCCACTGCCGTGCCTGCAGCATATACTTGCACAATCTGCCCTTCTTTGACGCCCACCATCACGTAACTCGAGAAGGACTGGCTGTACACCCACCATTCATAGCCGAACGACGACGGCTCCTTTCGTGCCGGCGTCCCGTAGTCAGCCAGCCATGTTTCGGCCGGTTTGCCGACATAGGTTGATATCCCTTCAGTAGGGCGGTCCACTTCCAGCGGATCTTCCTCCAGGTCGTCGGCGGGCAGCGGATCCATCGTGACAGGGGCTTCCAGTGGTTCGTTTTCTTCAATAGATGTATCAAAATAAAAAAATACGATCAGGATGACCGATAGAAAAATCATGATGCGCAACAAGTTCTTCATTCTATCAGTCCCCTTCCGGCTCTATTTCATTAATTATAACAGCCGTCTGTATTCTGACACAATCTCGCCATTGCAACAACCAATATTTTCATCTATTATTAAAGAAGCGTGTAATCAGTTACGAGATAGAGGAGGAGATCCTATGTATTTTGAGAATACAGGACTTGAGGACTTGCGAGTAGATTTCGCATTGCTAGACGATATTATGAGAAGACATGGTTTGACCAAAGAAGGCCAATGGGATTACGAGCGCGTCACTTTCGACCGCAAATTCATCGTGCGCGAAGGAACCTATTATCTGCGTGTCTTCGCATATGCTGTTGACGGCGACATCGATTCAAACGATGCCATCGTCCACGTGATGAAGCCGGTACTTGGAAAGCATTACTACCCGCACGGCGTCGAGTACGGCGAAAGCGAGCATTTCCCAGAACACTTGGTTAAATCTTGCGTCGACGTATTGAAGGCGATCGAAACAGATCTTGCAGAATTCCGAATCAAAGCATAAACAAACCGCAGTTCATTCCTGAACTGCGGTTTTTTCTATCATCTTCCCTACATGTGCCGTCTCCAACTTGGTATAATAGGTTTATGAACAATTAAGGAGGATTGCAGTGAATAAGTGGTTTAATAAACGCGTGTTCACCATCGCCCTGGCAGTGGCGGTGTTGATTTTAATTTCCGTATACATATTGCCCATATCGATTCCGCTAATTATTGCTTTGCTGACAGCCATTCTGCTGGAGCCGCTTGTCCGGTTTATGCAAAATAAATTCAAATGGCAACGCAAATCAGCCGTCATATCCGTTTTCATCCTCTTCCTCCTGGCCATATCCGGCATCTTGTACTGGACGGTCACCCAGTTGATTGGAAGAATCATACAGTTTTCAAAAATGGTCCCTGAGTATGTGAATTCCATGACGGAAATGTGGAATGAAGTCCAAGCTTTCTTTTTCCGTTCGACGGAAGATATGCCGGTTGAAGTGGTTTCTTCTTTTGAAACCGAATTGGCCGGCTTTCTGGAAGGCATCCGGACATGGGTCGTCAATATCGTCAACTACGATACCGTGACCAACCTTTTGACCGGCATCCCTTCGTTTCTGGTCAGCTTTATCGTCTTCACGATTGCGCTGTTCCTGTTCATGCTCGAATTGCTTAATCTGAAAGAGATGCTCTTCAAACGATTGAAAGAAAGCACCGCTGAAAAAGTGCGGTTCATGGCTGCGCGGTTAAACCACGTGATTTTCGGATTCCTGAAAGCCCAGTTCCTGGTCAGTGTCATCATTTTCCTTGTTTCCCTGGTCGGCTTGTTCATCATCGTTCCTGAATATGCCATTGCCATGTCGCTGTTCATCTGGCTGATCGATTTCATCCCGATTCTCGGCTCGATCCTGGTGCTCTCTCCATGGTTCATCTATGAGTTCATCACCGGCGATATCGTCCTTGGCACTCAGCTTGCGGTACTGGCGCTGATCCTGCTGGTCATCCGCAGAACCGTCGAACCAAAAGTCATGGGCAGCCATATCGGCTTGTCGCCGCTTGCTACGCTCGTTGCCATGTATATCGGGCTTCAGCTCTTCGGCTTCCTCGGCTTTTTCATCGGTCCGCTGATCGTCATCCTGTTTACATCCGCCCGCGAAGCCGGCATGATTAAAGTCGATTTTAAAGTATAGAAAAAGGAGAACCCATGTTGGGTTCTCCTTTTGAGCTTGTAGACAAAAGAATAATTTTTCAATTCGATTAATAAAACTAATGGAAGCTGTGTAGGATCCTCCACTTCAGGCGGACGCTTTCCGCGGGCTCGCGCCGAACTAACTCGGACTAGCGTCCGAGTGGATTTCGGCACTTCGCTATCCCGCAGGAGTCGCCGCCTTCCGTTGCGGATCCTGAAGCCAGCGGCTTGTTCCCAGCAGGCCAAAGCAGGATTAATATTCTTATCTCCTCTATCAGATACAGATGATGCTCCCGACCGGGCTGGCTATGGAGACTCCTGTGGGAGCAGTAAAGGAGCGAAGCGACTGAGCGACTCGAGCTGAAGGCCCCGCAGGAAAGACATTGGTCGAAGCTTGCGAGGCCAAGTCTTTGCGACGAAGCTAGCGCAGCGATGCAGGAGCATGGTTTTTCAGTGACGAGGAGAATGAAGCCGAGCCCACGGAAAGCGAAGTGTCCAGCCCGGTCGGGCTTATGCATCTCTATTCATTCGAATTAGACTTTGTCTACAATCTGAAAGGAGAACCCATGTCGGGTTCTCCTTTTTTCTTATCCGCCTAAAATCGCTTTGAACACGGAAGTAGTGTGTCCGCCTTCGTAAATGACATACAGCAATAGATAGACCATGACTCCGGTGATGGCAGTAAAGAACCAAACGACACTTGTGACAGGCCCCAGTTTGCGGTGTTTTTCAAGGCGGTTCTTCAGTCCGAGCCAAATTGTGATCAGCCCCATGACCCCGCCTGTCGTCGCTAGTGTGATGTGGAAGATCAGGAAAATGGTGTAGAAAATCTTGTATTCGTCCGGTCCGCCAAAAGCGGTATTTCCGATAAATAATGTCCGTGAAACATAGATGATGAAGAACGTCAGCGCAGAAGCGCCAGCGGCCAGCATCATCTTTTTATGCGCTTCAATGCGGCGTTTGCTGATCAGGTACCAGCCAATCGCCACCAGTACAGCGCTCAAAACAATAAAAAACGTACTAATCGTCGGTAATAACGGCAAATTCATTCAAGTGATCCCCTTTAGCTTCATTAAGCATTATGTCTGTGGTACGCCATTTCTTTTCTGTCCTGCATAACTTTTTCAGTGATTTCGTCTGCATTGGCATTTTCGTTTCTTAACCATTCATAGAATACGAGCCACAGGAAGACCGTGAATACGAGTTCCTGCAACACTTTCATGACAATGCCGCCGGTGCGCTGGTCTTCAAGCGCGGACATCGGCGAGAATAATTCCGGGCCTGAGAGGCCTAATTGGGACAGTGTGCCAGCCGGCACACATAATGCCATTGCCTGCATCCACGCTTCTCCGTCTGTGTAGGTTGCATAGAAAGGATCTCCGCTGAAAATGATCAGCGCACAGGCAGGGGTCATCAAAACACTCAAGCCGAATAAATAAGCCAATTTTTTTAGCCCATGGAATTTATAAGAACCTTCCAAGGTATTGACGACCGGCCACCAATAAAGGATGGCAGATCCGAACAAGACCACATTGGCAGCCGCATGGAGCCAGCTGTTCATTTTCAGGAAGTCGAAAACGAGCGGAATGTGGTAAAACGAGAAAACCATGCCGAAAATGATCAGCGCCAGCATCGGCTTTGTGAAAAAGTCGAAAACCGGTTTAATGAACGGCAAGTTCACGAATGGACGCCAGATCCATGAAGGAATCCCCATGATCAATAGCGGCGGGATCAGCAGCAAAAGCAGCGCCATTGAAACCATATGCATGGTGAAGATGATATGGCCCAGCAAATCGATCGGGCCGCCCTTCACCAAATAAAGCAGGATCATGCCGGAAACAAAAAGAATTGCCTCACGCGCCTTTAAAGGTTCGCTGTCTTTGAATTTGTATCTCCACTTGGTGGCAACCAAAAAATATAAAATCGTAATTAGAACGAGAACTCCCAAGTACACTGGGCTCCAGAGCGCCTGGAATCCAAAAATACTGATCGGCATCATGCCTGATTACCTCCCTTTAACCTCAAGTACCCTCATTATATAGTGCCTCGACAGCTATATCAATGAACGAACTATGACAATTGCCGCCAAGAAAGGATTCCGGGCGGATTCTGCGGCTCAATTTCTGGCCAAAACAAAACCCCTCACCTAATAGGTGAGGGGTTCGGCTGTTTACCACCAGATAATCGTGACAAAAGTCAGGACAGTGATAAACGCAACAAAAATTCCGCTGAACATGAAGAACGCGACTGTACCGTGTCCTTTATTGCTCATGTGCATGAAATGATAAAGCTGCAGTACGACCTGAACGGCTGCCAATAGAAGAATAATCGGCACGATCAGATAATTTGAAAAGCCAGCTGCAACTGTCGTGAATGCAATCAATGTCAAGAAGATCATCATTGCAAACGATGTCAGCTGCCCGCGCATTTCTTTCGAGCGCTGGCGGCGCAAGTATTCGTATTCTGTACCGGATCTTGTTGGTGTATGAACGTCGTGTGCCATATTAACCGATCACTCCCATCAAATAGACTACAGTAAAGATAAATACCCAAACTACGTCGATAAAATGCCAGTATAGTGATGCTAAATAGAATTTCGGTGCATTGTACATGTTCAATCCGCGCTTAGAGTTGCGGAGCATCAAAGCGATGAACCAGCTAAGCCCGAACAATACGTGCGCTCCGTGGGTCCCTACAAGCGTATAGAAAGCTGAACTGAATGCGCTGTGGGTATATCCGAATCCTAAATGTACATAATGGTTGAACTCGTAGATCTCAAGCCCAAGGAACGTCAGACCAAGAAGAACGGTAATTCCAAGCCAAGCTTGCATCGCTTTGAAATTATGGTTTTTCATATGGTACATAGCGTAAACGCTTGTCAAAGACGAAGTCAAAAGAATCATTGTCATCGCGAAGACGAGCGGCAATTCAAACAAACCGGAAGCGGTAAATTCCATGCCGCTTGGCCCTTTGTCTTTCAGCGCCAGATAAGTCGCGAAAAGCGAGGCAAACGTCACAGTCTCAGCTGCAAGAAGCAGCCAAAAACCGACGAATTTATTTTTTCCTTCGAGTGTTGCTGTTTCCGGATGGTCCGGCCACGTTTGAGGGGTATATTTCTTATTTAAGTCCATCTGTTTTACCCCCTTTGGTGTTTTGAGCGTCTCTCATCAATTCTTCTTTTGTAATATGGAACCCAAGATCATCTTTCAGTGAACGCAGAAGCATTGATCCGAAAGTCATTCCAAGACCGATGATCAGGACTGGCAATGCCCATGGCTTGTCGCCGTCCATATAGTAAAGAGCCCCGAATGCCGCAATGAACATGCCAAGTGAGATGAAGACAGGAATGATCGAGCCGTTCGGCATGTGGATATCGTCAAGAGGTTCTGCATAAACCATGCCTTCTTTATTGCCTTCCATTTTCTCAATCCAGTAAGTATCAAGACCACGCACAAGCGGAGTCTGCGCGAAGTTGTAGAATGGTGCAGGTGATGGAACCGCCCATTCAAGTGTACGGCCGTCTCCCCATGGGTCGTTGCCAATACGCTCGTTTTTAACGATAGTCATGATAATGTTGATCACCAGAACGATGACACCGATTGCCATGAACAAAGCTCCGAAAGAACTGATGGCGTTGTAAAGATCCCATCCTTGGTCAGCGCCGAATGTATAAACGCGGCGCGGCATTCCCATCAAACCAAGGAAATGCTGGATGAAGAACGTCAAGTGGAATCCGATCAGGAACAACCAGAAAGTCACTTTGCCCAATTTTTCATTAAGCATCGTTCCGAACATTTTCGGCCAGTAAAGGTGTGTCGCCGCCAAGATGGCAAGTACAACCCCACCAACGATTACGTAGTGGAAATGCGCTACGATAAAGTAAGAATCGTGCAATTGGTAGTCAAGCGGCGCAATCGCTTGCATGACTCCTGTTACCCCACCGGCAACGAATGATGGAATGAACGCGATTGCGTAGAGCATCGGCGTCGTGAAGGAAATGCTTCCTCCCCAAATCGTTAAGAGCCAGTTGAAGATTTTTACGCCTGTCGGTACAGCGATGATCATTGTCGCTAAAGCGAAAACAGCGTTTGCTGTCGGCCCAAGACCAACTGTGAACATGTGGTGAGCCCAAACCATGAAGCCGTAGAAACCGATCAGGATTGTGGCAAATACTAGAGCAGTATAACCGAACAAACGCTTGCGAGAGAAAATCGCAAAGATTTCAGAGAAGATACCGAACGCCGGCAATACTAGGATGTAAACTTCAGGGTGCCCGAAGATCCAGAACAAGTGCTCCCAGATGATCGTGTTCCCTCCCATAGCTACGTCGAAGAAATTCGCGCCGAAGAGGCGGTCGAATACCATGAAGAAGATTCCCACAGTAAGTGGAGGGAAAGCGAACAAGATCAACGCAGAAGCCACGAAAGTCGTCCATGTGAACAAAGGCATTCTCATATACGTCATACCCGGTGCACGCATGTTGATGATCGTAACCAGGAAGTTGATCCCGGCGATCAGCGTACCGAAACCGGCAATCGTTAAACCAAGTGAATAGAAATCGATGCCATGGCCTTCAGATGCAAGGGCCAATGAAGCATAGTTTGTCCAACCTGCGTCTGGCGCACCGCCAAGGAACCAAGAAAGGTTCAGGAAGATACCGCCAAACAAGAATAGCCAAAACCCGAGTGAATTCAGGAACGGGAATGCTACGTCACGTGCGCCGATTTGCAAAGGCATGACCGCGTTCATGAACGCCAGCAATAATGGCATCGCTGCAAGGAAAATCATTGTTGTTCCGTGCATTGTCAATACTTCATTATATGTTCCGGCACTTAGGAAATCATTCCCTGCCTTCATCAATTGGATTCGGATCAACATCGCTTCGATACCGCCGATGACGAAGAACAAGCCACCGGAGATAAAGTACAGAATCGCGATTTTTTTATGGTCTACCGTCGTCATGTAGTCCCAAATGGTAGCACCGAAGCCCTTTTTTTGAGCAATAGAACTCACAATGTATACCTCCCTTTTTTAAGCTCCGATTCTTTTACTCTTCAACTGACAAGCTCATCAAGTAAGCAGCAAGTGCATCAAGCTCTTGCTCTGAGAATTTCTCGCCGTTGTTCAAAGATTCAGGACTAGGCATCAAGTTGCCCGGCTTGTATTGTTGTGGATCTTGAATCCACGCTTTAACATTTTCTTCATTATGTTCAAGAATTCCGGCAACGCGGTTGCGGTCGCCGAATGTAGCTACGTTCGGTCCAACTCCGCCGCCTTTTCCAACACCAGAAGTGGCGTGGCATGCGATACAAGTTTTCTCAGTGAAAAGCTGTTCGCCTTGCTGAGCAAGTTCGCCTTCAGCTGGAGTAGCTTCTTCTTGCATTGCAGCAACCCACTGATCGAATTCTTCAGGAGTTACGCTTTTGACTTTGAAGTCCATCAAAGCGTGCGAAGGGCCGCAAAGCTCGGCACATTTGCCGTAGAAGACGCCGTCTTCCAATTCAGAAGACTCTTTGTCGAACGTTAAGTAGAATGTGTTGACGTTATCTGTGTTGACGTCCAATTTACCGCCGATTGAAGGAATCCAGAAAGAGTGCTTAACGTCTGCTGAAATCAAGTTAAAGTAGACTTTCTCTCCTGTTGGCACAACTAATTCCTGAGCTGTAACAATTCCTTGTTCAGGGTATTCAAATTCCCACCAGTACAATTTAGCGTTTACATTTACCGTCAAGTTTGTCATGCTTCCGTCTTCAGCAGCAACGTCCATAGAAGAAACGTCTGCCAAGTCGAAAGTTGAATAAACTGTAGGAACTGCAAGGATTAAAAGCAATACGATCGGAATGGCAGTCCAAAGGAATTCCAAACGTGCACTTCCTTCAACTTGTTCAGGAATCAGATCTTCTCCAAGTTTTGAACGGCGGAATTTAACAATTGCCAAAATGAAGATGACGGTTACAACTAGAATGACAAATGCCATTACGATTGAAGACAAAATCAACAAGTTGAATTGGTCGCTGGCTACTTCGCCGGCTGGCAGCAATGTGGAGATCTCTTCTCGTCCACAGCCCGATAGAAAGACGAGCAGAGCCGTCATTAAAGCGAAAAGACGCCACTTTTTAAGCCCTTGTATCATAGCTTTTCATACCCCTCTCTCAATTAAATGAATGTGTTCTGATAATGTTGGGAAACTAGACGAAGACGGCGAAAATGATCATCGAAACAAATAGGATGGTCATATAATTCAACGAATAGATGAACATTGTCTTCGCCCATTTCAAATCATCCTGCGCTTTGAAGCCGCGGATAGCCAGATACAGCCAACCGGCGTTCAGAAGCGTAGCCAGAATGATAAAGCTTATTCCGAGATCCATTAACAGGAATGGCAGAGGGAACAGCAGCAAAACCCATGCAAGCATCGATTTTTTCGTGCGGTGGAATCCTTTGACTACGGGCAGCATCGGGATGCCGGCTGCACGGTATTCCTCAGTCCGCTTCATGGCCAACGCATAAAAATGCGGAGGCTGCCAGACAAACATGATCAGGAACAATGCCCATGCGCCCATGCCGAGCGACGGTTCAACTGCAGCCCAGCCGATTAGCGGCGGGATCGCTCCCGAGATGCTCCCCACAATTGTATTGCCGACATGTCTTCTCTTGGACCACATCGAATAAAGAACCACATAAGCCAAGATTCCTGCTATCCCTAGAACACCAGCTGAAACAGAAGCAGAGAACAAAAATATTTCGCCTAGAACGATGAAAGACGAAGCGAGTGCCAATACAGCAGACGGCTTGAATCTTCCGGTAACAGTCGGACGCGCTTTCTTGCTCTCCATCAATGGATCGATGTCAGTATCAATGTAATTGTTCATCGCAGCAGAACCGGCGATGATCAATGCTGAACCGACCAATGTATAAGCGAGAATGTCCAACTCCTGCAGAAAATGCCTGTCAGAAAACTGAAAAGCCAACCATAGACCCGTAAAAACGGTTATTAAATTCGAATTCACGATTCCGATTTTGATCAAAGCAAGAAAATCTGCCAGGAATGTGGTCGTTTCAGCTGCCTGATGGTCTTCTGCAGATAAAGACCGGCCGTTTGACATAAAACCCCCTCCTTTCAAAGTTGTAAGCATATTCCGCTAACCATAACTATATCTAAATTCCAGCCATTTTTCCACAGCAAACTGCAATTTCCCGATAAAAGCGATGATTTCATGTAATTTGTCTCAGAAATATGCTCTCCTCATCATACATGAGTATTCACGTTATTTTAAGATAGAAAAAAATTAGTTTTTGAACAGTTTGTGAAGCCGCCCTGTATTATGTCCAAATCTTGAAAGTTTCCGTGAAACCTCATTTTCCGTTGTGTTTTATTGTGACTTTCGCTATTATCGAGTATGCAGGCAAAGGACGGTTTAAAAAAGTTTTTTATCGAAAAAAGTAGGTGACATCCTTGCAACAAAGTAAATATATAAAATGGTTTGCAGTAGCGGCGACAATCGGCATGCTGCTGATTTTGCTGGGTGGTGCACTTGTCACGAAGACAGAGAGCGGCATGGGCTGCGGCCGGTCATGGCCGAGCTGCAACGGCGAACTGATTCCCGATGAGATCACCGCCGAAGTGCTGATTGAATTCTCCCATCGCTTGGTCACCGGTGCTGTCGGCATCCTGATCGTTGTACTGGCGGTTTGGGCGTGGCGAAAATACGGCCATATCCGCGAAACCAAGTTCCTTGCTTCGATGGCTGTCTTCTTCCTGGTCCTCCAAGCTTTGATCGGTGCTGCCCAAGTCTTGTGGGGGCAAGGCGACTTTATCCTCGCGCTCCACTTCGGCATTTCATTGATTTCCTTCGCTTCGGTTTTGCTGCTTACGCTCCTGGTGTTCGAAGTCGACCGGAAGTTCGACGCAGACCGTGTGATGATTGGCAAGAAATTGAAGTACCATACCATCGGGGTCACGCTTTACTCCTATATTGTTGTTTATACCGGCGCACTTGTCCGGCATACAGAAGCGAGCCTCATCTGTTCAGACTGGCCGCTTTGCCGGAATGACCAATTTGCATTGCCGAACAATATGTACGAATGGGTGCAGATGGGCCACCGGTTCGCAGCCGGATTGATCGTCATCTGGCTCGGCGTTATCGCTTGGCACGCTTTCAAGAATTACAAAGACCAACGCGTCATTTACTGGGGCTGGATCACCGCTTTCATCATCGTGCTTCTTCAAGCGACGACTGGCATGCTAGTGGTCCTCACCAAACTGAATTTGGCTGTCGCACTTCTTCATTCACTGTTGATCTCTATGCTCTTCGGATTGCTCTGCTATATGGTCTTGCTCGTTTCGAGAAGCCGCGTCAAAAATTCATAAACAAAAAAGAGCCGGTGCGCATGCACCGGCTCTTTCATTTATACTCTTTCCATTTCAATCAATAAATCGCCGGTTGAAATGCCGTCGCCAGCTCCTACATGGATCGCCTTCACGTTGCCGTCGAACGGCGCTTGGACGGTCGTTTCCATCTTCATCGCTTCAGTGACCAGCAAGTGATCGCCGCGCTTCACTTTCGCTCCGACTTCCCCGACCACTTTCAAAACGGTGCCTGGCATCGTTGCCGCAATATGCGTTTCATCTTTCAGATCCGCTTTCGGCCGTGCCAATGCATCTGTTTCTACCGTCATATCCTGTATGCTCACTTCGCGGGGCTGCCCGTTCAGTTCAAAATAGATGGTCCGGGTTCCGTCTTTTTGCGGTTCGCCGATCGACACCATTTTGATCATCAAAGTCTTCCCTTTTTCGATTTCCACTTCAATTTCTTCTCCCAGCCTCATGCCGTAGAGGAACGTCAGTGTATCGAGCACTGAGACATTGCCAAATTGCTGATCAGTGGCCGTATATTCATCGAACACTTTTGGATACAGCGCATAAGCCAGCACTTCCTGGCTGGTTACCGGGCGCTCCAATTTTTCAAACAAGGAGTTCTTGATGCCATCGAAATCTGCCGGCTCCAACAATTCTCCCGGGCGCACCGTAATCGGTTTACGCTCTTTCAGGACGACCGACTGCAATTCCTTCGGGAACCCGCCGTGCGGCTGGCCGATATAGCCTTCGAAAAATTCGATGACCGATTCCGGGAAATCGATGTTCATTCCGCGCGTCAGCACTGTTTCTTCATTTAAGTCATTCTGAACCATGAACAAGGCCATGTCTCCTACGACCTTGGACGATGGCGTCACCTTGACCACATCGCCGAAAAGCATATTGACGCGGGAGTACATTTCTTTCACTTCTTCCCAGCGCATGCCAAGGCCGACTGCTTTAGCCTGCTGCTGCAGATTGCTGTACTGGCCTCCCGGCATTTCATGGACATAGATTTCAGAATGCGGACTGTTCATGCCGCTTTCGAAATCGCTGTAATACTTCCGGACATCTTCCCAATAATGCGATAGTTTTTCGAGCGACGCTACATCCGTCCGTACTTCCCGTCCGCCGCCTTTCATCGCGTAATACAACGAGTTCGCACTTGGCTGCGATGTAAGGCCCGCCATAGTGCCCAGGGCCGTATCGACGATATCGACGCCTGCTTCGATCGCTTTCGAATACAGGTAAATGCCGTTTCCGCTAGTGTCATGCGTGTGCAGATGGATCGGCAAGGAAACCGTGTCCTTCAATTCCGAAACCAGGCGGTAAGCCGCTTCCGGCTTCAGTAGTCCCGCCATGTCCTTGATCGCAAGAATATGGGCGCCTGCCGCTTCCAGTTCTTTAGCCATGTCTTTATAATATTGGACCGTGTATTTATCACGGCTCGGGTCTAAAATGTCCCCGGTATAGCAGATGGCCGCTTCCGCGATTTTGCCGGATTGGCGGACTTCGTCAATCGCCACTTCCATGCCTTTGATCCAGTTCAAGCTATCGAAGATGCGGAACACGTCGATGCCGGCATCCGCTGATGCACGGGCGAACTCCCGGATGACGTTATCCGGATAATTCTTGTAGCCGACGGCATTGGCGCCGCGGAACAGCATCTGGAAAAGGACATTCGGAACTTGTTCGCGCAATTTGATCAGCCGCTGCCATGGATCTTCTTTCAGGAAGCGGTAAGACACATCGAATGTCGCTCCGCCCCACATTTCCATTGAGAACAGGTCATTCTGGAGATGGGCCGTCTCTTTGGCGATATTGAACATATCGAACGAACGGACACGCGTCGCCAGTAGCGACTGGTGAGCGTCGCGGAATGTCGTATCTGTCAACAGGACCTCTTTTTGTTCGTGGATCCACTTCACTAAACCTTCCGGCCCTTGGGCATCAAGAATCTGCTTTGTGCCTTGTGGTATCGGCGCAGTGAAATCGACTTCAGGTTTTCTCGGATTGGCGTGGATCGGCTTTTTCTTTTTCTCGATTCCTGGGAAGCCATTGACGGTGACATTGCCGATATAGCTCAGCAATTTTGTGCCTCTGTCTTTCCGTACCGGGAAAATGAACAATTCCGGCGTCGAATCGATAAAGCTTGTATCAAATTCACCTTTTAAGAAATTCGGGTGTTTTACAACATTTTCCAAGAAAGGAATATTTGTTTTGATTCCACGGATCCGGAACTCCTGCAAGTTGCGGTCCATTTTTGCTGCTGCGTCCTTAAATGTCACTGCCCATGTAGACAGTTTCACCAGCAATGAATCGTAGAACGGTGTAATGACAGCGCCCTGGAATCCGTTTCCTGCATCAAGACGTACTCCGAATCCGCCGCCGGAGCGGTAGACCATCAATTTTCCGGCATCCGGCATAAAGTCGTTCAGCGGATCTTCCGTCGTGACACGGGATTGGATGGCATATCCGAAGAGCGGGATGTCCTTCTGCTCGGGTATGCCGATTTCCTCGCTGTGCAAGGAATGGCCTTTGGCGATATTGATTTGGGCATGGACAATATCGACTCCAGTAACCATTTCGGTGATCGTATGCTCCACCTGGACACGCGGATTGACTTCGATAAAGTAGAATTCGTCATTCGCCACCAGGAATTCAACGGTCCCCGCATTTATGTAATCGATGTTCTTCATCAGTTTTACAGCTGCATCACAGATTGCATTCCGCAGCTCATTGCTGATCGAGTTGGATGGCGCTATTTCCACGACTTTCTGGTGCCGCCGCTGAATCGAGCAATCCCGCTCGTAAAGGTGGATGACATTGCCTTCTGCATCCCCTAAAATCTGCACTTCTATATGTTTTGGTTTGTCTACGTACTTTTCCACATACATTTCATCTGATCCGAAAGCCGCTTTGGCCTCTGATTTTGCACGTTCGTAAGCGGATTGAAGCTCGTCTGCTTCCTTCACAATGCGCATGCCGCGTCCGCCGCCGCCAAGTGATGCTTTGATCATCAGCGGGAAGCCGGCTGTCTTGCTGAACTCGATTACTTCTTCAAGAGACTCGACCGGCCCATCTGTTCCTGGGATAACCGGAATGCCTGCCGCAATCGCCTGTTCGCGCGCTTTGACTTTATCGCCGAACATATCAAGATGCCGGGATGTCGGCCCGATGAAGACGATGCCTTCTTCCTCACACCGGCGTGCGAAGTGCACGTTTTCGGATAAGAATCCGTATCCTGGATGTACTGCGTCCGCTTCTGAGTCTTTCGCGATGCGGATAATGTCTTCAATGTCCAAATAAGCGTCAATCGGTTTTTTGCCTTTTCCAACCAAATAAGATTCATCTGCTTTATAGCGATGGTAAGATCCACTGTCTTCTTGCGAATAAATCGCAACCGTCCGAAGATTCAGTTCAGTACATGCGCGGAAAATCCGAATTGCGATTTCTCCGCGGTTGGCCACCAAGATTTTGTTAATCTCCTTCAACTCGCAGCACACCCTTTACTTTTTGGATTTTTCGTATTTGTGGAACATGGAAACATTCATCAATACTCCCATAGCTAAAGATAACAAAATAACCGACGTTCCGCCATAGCTGATAAATGGAAGGGTGACCCCGGTCAGCGGAATCAAGCCGGTCAGGCCGCCAAGGTTGACGAACGACTGGATGCCGATCATGCTCGATACGCCTGTTGCAAGCATCCGCGCAAGCGGGTCATCAGTAGTCATTGCAATTGCCAGCCCTTTAAGGACGATAAAGCCAAGGCCGCCAAGGACGAACAGAACGCCGAATACGCCAAGCTCTTCTGCAATGACAGACATGATGAAATCGGTATGGGGTTCCGGAAGATAGCCGAGCTTCTGAATCGATTGCCCAAGGCCGAGCCCGCTCAGTCCGCCGGAGCCGATGGCCAAATACCCATTGACGATTTGAAGGCCGAACCCCAATTCATCAGAAAAGGGATTGAAAAAGGCGTCCAGCCGGCCAAGCCGTTTTTCGGTAAAGATCATATCCGAGGCAAACAGCATGATCGGGATGATAAATACGGCGGATGCTCCGACGACAATGGCTGCCAGCCTTGCAAAGTATTTGAACTTGATGCCGCTTGCCGCCATTACCGACAACCCGACTGCACCGATGATCATCATGGACCCCAGGTCCGGTTCAAAGAATACCGACAGCAGCACAAGCGTCAAGATGATGACCGGCGGAGCGACCGATTCGTTCAGTTTATTAATGGTGCCGTTTTTGTACTTATTGGAAAAGACGCCTGCCAAGTACAGGATGATTCCGACTTTGGCAACTTCCGAAGGCTGAAAATTGGCAAAGCCGAGGCTGATCCAACTTCTCGCCCCGCCTGCTTCAAATCCGATGATGTGCACAAGGACCAGGCCGAGGAAGATGACCCCCAGTACCGTCATCATCATCCATCGCTTGTTGAAGTGCTTGTACGGGAAGAACGCTGCCACCGCAAACGCCGGGAATGCAATGGCCAAATTGATCAATTGCTGTATGTAAAAGCGGTCAGGTGCATCGCCATAATAATTGACTGACCAGGCCATGCTCGAACTATAGATCATCACTAACCCAAAAAGCGTTAATGCAATATAGACGAAGAATAATGGATAATCGAAATTTTTCATATATCTCTTAAAATACTGTTTCATTGGAATAACCTCATTTTTTTGGATTAGTAAAAAAACTCAAACAAGAATCGTTTGAGTTTTGGTTCATTTATTTGTATACGCTTCATGGAGAATCGAGAGTTTCTTCTCCAGCGTATCCATCAGATTTTTTCCGGTTTCGCGTTCGATAAGGCCTAATTTTACGGCAAAATCGATTTCCCGCGAAAGCCCGAACATTTGCGTGTCCAGCACTTCTTCATATAAGGGGCAAGACGGCAGCGTCAAATTGTCCATCTGGACTTTTATCAGTTGCTCAATTTTTTCTGCGTCGGCTTTCAGGAGTTCCAGAGCCTTCAGCTGATAAGTTTGTTCTTCTGTATGTTCCATGAGGACTCCCCCATTAAATGATATTTAGCTATGATAACCTGTTTAAAGTGTATCTTTTAAACAGCCAAATTGCAAGCCTCTATCCGCCGCAGAATTAATCCCTTTAGGAATTTAGCAGGAAACGGTATACTGATAAAAGATCGATTATTTGATGGAGGGTTAACAATGGAATTTATCATACCGTTTAAAGGTGAAGTGAAATTCAAAATAACGCTGGATCCGACTGTCTGGATTTTTGACGACCGCAAACTCAATTTGGAAACCTATTTCACCGAGGAGCGGATTGAGAAAGACGAATTGGAGGAATACAAACGCGGCATGGGGGAACACTGGTCGCGCGAGATCATGGAAGGCGCTACTGTCCCTCCTACACTGAACTCTGAAAAGACCTACAAGCGGCAGGAAAAGCAGGAAATGATGACCGGCACATTCGGCATGAAATTCGCGCCTTTCTTAAAAACTGCCGAACCTGCAGCCGGAGCGGATACTGTCGTATTCGAAACGGCAAACGGCGAACATGCCTTCCCGATTCAGGAAGCAGAAGAATTGATCTTTAAGTTCAGCGAAAAAGGCAAGCCGCTTAAAGAAGACGGCCCCGTGCACATCCTGCTGCCGGACGGCTCGAACCTGAACAGCCCCATGACGGACATCTTGGCGATCCGGGTCGAATAGGAGGAAAAGCTATGCGCGTGAAATGCGTAATCTGCGATACGATTGAAGAATTGGTTGATGACACGCTTGAAGCCAAGAGGCTGCGCAACCGGCCGATCCACACCCATATGTGCAAGAAATGCCACGACCGCATCACCGAGCGGACCAAAGAGCGGATCGCCACCGGCAATTTCCATTTTTACCGGAGTTCCCGCAGAATCGAGGATGACTTCTGATGAAAGTTCTTAAAGGGATCTGGATCGGCTTCTGGAGCGGCCTGCTGCTTGGACTGTTATTGAAATGGATTCAAGCGGTCACCGGAAAACAAATCTACACTCTTCTATTGAATGTGGATTTTATTCCCTTGGTTGGCAAAGTGGAATGGTCGGAACCGATTGAATTTGCCTTCCATATTGCCATTTCCATCATACTTTGCATCATTTTCGTGTATATCGCCAAACACTGGAATTATTCATTTGGCCAATTGACCATACTCAGCCTGGTCATGAGCATTCCGCTCTACCTGTTGTACTTCCCGCTTTCTGCGCTCGCCCTGCGGGAAGATGTGCCGGAACTGACGGATTTAGGAGCCTTCCTCTATTGGATGTTCGCTCATTTGACTTATGCCTTATCGCTTCCGATCCTTTATAAAACGTTTGAACGCAAAAACGCTGCATCTCAATGAGATGCAGCGTTTTCGCGTTTTTCGCGCCAGAGGCGGATTTTATAAAGGATCAGGATGAGCGCTGCAATGACCAGCCCTTCTACAACCGGAAGGAAAAAAGCCAGGAAAGTCAGGCCTAATCCTCCCGCAAGAAGGAAGAGTGCAATTACGGCGTTTTTGCCGATCGATAATTTTTTTGCAAAGCCGAGCTTATAGACAAACGCCGATAAAAGGAAGATAACCGCAAAAAGCGCATATCCGGCTATCGTGTAATTCGGCAGATTTTCATATAAGACTCGTGCAACGGGATACATACTGTCATAGACAAAAGCTTGTTCGTCGCCCACAGATTATACATCCTTCCCATTCCATAATGATTATTCTTCGATGGCCACTTTTTTCTTCTTAGCCATGCGTTCGCGTTCGTTCTTATCAAGAATCTTCTTGCGAAGACGGATGTTTTGCGGCGTAATTTCGCAATACTCATCATCTGCCAAATACTCAAGCGCTTCTTCAAGGCTCATCAAACGAGCTTTCTTCAACGTTGTCGTTTGGTCTTTGTTTGCTGAACGGATGTTTGTCGCAGCTTTGATTTTAACAATGTTTACAGTCAAATCGCTGTCGCGGTTGTGTTCACCTACGATCATGCCTTCGTAGATTTCAGCGCCAACTTCAACAAATGCCGTTCCGCGATCTTCGATGCCCATAAGGCCATAAGTTGAAACTTTTCCGCGCTCCATGGAAACCAACACACCTTGACGGCGTCCGCCAACGCGCCCTGAAGCGACTGGCTGGTAGCTATCGAATGTATGGTTGATGATTCCGTATCCGCGAGTCTGCGTCAAGAATTCAGTTGTGTAGCCGATCAAGCCACGGGCCGGTACATTGAATACCAAACGGACTTGTCCGCTTCCGTTGTTGATCATATCCAGCATTTCACCTTTGCGCTCACCCAAAGATTCGATGATTGCGCCAGTGTACTCTTCAGGCACGTCAACTTGCACACGTTCAACCGGTTCGCAGCGGACGCCGTCAACCATGCGCACAATTACTTCCGGCTTGGATACTTGAAGTTCGAAACCTTCACGGCGCATGTTCTCGATCAAGATCGACAAATGCAATTCGCCGCGGCCGGAAACGACCCAAGCATCAGGAGAATCTGTATTTTCTACACGCAGCGATACATCCGTTTGCAGCTGTGCATCCAAGCGTTCCTGGATTTTGCGTGAAGTGATCCATTTGCCTTCTTTACCGGCAAACGGGCTGTTGTTGACAAGGAATGTCATCTGCAAGGTCGGCTCATCGATGCGAAGGATCGGCAATGCTTCAGGATGATCTGAAGGACAAACCGTTTCCCCGACGTTGATGTCTTCCATACCCGAGATGGCAATCAAGTCGCCTGCTTCGGCTTTCTGGATTTCAATCCGCTTCAAGCCCATGAAACCGTGAATTTTTGTGACACGGAAGTTTTTCACAGAACCATCCAATTTCATCAATGAAACCGACTGCCCTACTTCGATTGTTCCGCGGAACACACGTCCGATACCGATACGGCCAACATAATCATTATAGTCAAGAAGCGCTACCTGGAATTGAAGTGGCTCATCTCGGTTATCGACTGGCGCTGGAACATGCTCCATGATCGCATCATAAATAACCTGCATGTTTTCTTCCTGATCAGCTGGGTCCGGTGACAAACTTGCCGTTCCGTTCATACCCGATGCAAAGATAACAGGGAATTCAAGTTGATCGTCATTAGCTTCAAGCTCAATGAACAATTCGATGACTTCGTCAACCACTTCTTCTGGACGAGCGAAATCACGGTCAATTTTGTTGACTACAACAATCGGTTTCAAGTTCTGTTCCAAAGCTTTCTTCAAAACAAAACGTGTTTGCGGCATACAGCCTTCATAAGCGTCAACAACCAAAAGTACTCCATCAACCATTTTCATGATACGCTCAACTTCGCCGCCGAAGTCAGCGTGTCCAGGTGTATCCAAAATGTTGATCTTAGCGTCTTTATATTGAATCGCAGTGTTTTTTGCAAGAATCGTAATTCCGCGTTCTCTTTCGATGTCATTTGAGTCCATTGCGCGTTCTTCCACATGTTCGTTCGAACGGAAGATACCAGATTGCTGCAGCAGCTGATCCACAAGCGTCGTTTTACCATGGTCAACGTGGGCAATAATAGCAATGTTTCTTAAGTCGTTACGTAAGTTAGTCATACTTTCACTCCAATTATTCTTTTTTCGTCCCTATAACTGTGTTAGTATATCACATGTAGGGGAAAAACCCTAAGATTTTATTTTGAGTTTTACGCCAGGAGGAAAAATAAGTGAAAAACATCAAATGGATTTTCGTCTTCTATTCTCTTGCTGCAATGTTGTCAATGGCAGGAATCGGAGTGGCCGTAGGATTCCGCAGCATACCGGGCATCTTGCTCGCTATCGTGCTCCTCGGATTCATTATGGCACGCGGTTTCAAAAAGAAAAAAGAGATGATTGATGCAGGTTTATTATAATAAAGCAGATTGTAGGGATGCAACGATACCCGCTTTCCGCAAAATAAAGAGCGCAGAAAGTCCGGATTCCGGACTTTCTGCGCTCCTTTTATTTGATTTGGATATAGTCCGATAAAATCCGGCCGTGAATCGAAGGGTTGGCTGCAATGAATGTATCAGACCCGAGAAGGTTCGGCTGCTCCCCTTTGAAATTGGAAGTGATGCCGCCGACTTCATTGACAATGACCGCTCCTCCGGCGATATCCCACGGGGAAAGCCTCATCGAAATATAGGCATCAATGCGCCCGCTTGCCAAAAAGGCAAGTTCCAGGGCTGCCGAGCCGTAGGAACGGGTCCCCCGGACATCCTGGATCAGCCGTATGGTATCTTCGTGTCTGACATACCTGTTCGGCGTCACCCACATTGCATTGATGGCCACAATCGCATCTGCAATGGAAGTCTCCTCCAGCGGCTTCATCTTTTCATCGTTGAAATAAGCGCCGCCGTCTTTCACGGCATGGTATAAATCATCATTGACCACGTCGTATATGTATCCGAGCTGCCCTACCCCGTCATGGTAAATACCGAGTGAAATGGCAAAATTCCGCTGCTGATGGACGAAATTCATCGTCCCGTCAATCGGGTCCAGAAGCCATATGACGCCTTCCATATCCTTGATGTCATCCCCAAAACCTTCTTCTCCGAAAATCCGGTGGCCCGGGTAATCCTGGCGGATGCGCTCGATGAAGAAATTTTCGATCTCCTTATCGATATTGGTCACCAAATCGTTGATATGCGACTTGCTTTCAATTTCGATTTCCATGCGGAAAGAGCTGCGGATCCGATGCCCCGCTTCTTTGATCAATGATTTGATATATCTGTCTAATGCATGCAAATCCACTTTACTGCCCCCTTTTTCTACTATTATAAATGAAAAAGGCACATACTGTCTTATCTCAGTAGGTGCCATTATGTGATAAAAGTATTAGAGCGCATGTAGGGCCTCCAGTTCGTGATGAATTTCCTGCAGCCGCTTTTTGCTTTTCACTTCCTGGATACCATCTTTTTGCTGAATGGCATCGAACAAGCTGGCAAGTTCATAGTCCAATTCCAGTTTCAAGACATGGATGTATTCTTTCTCGACTTCTGCTTTGCGAATGATTTGAATCATCTGTTTCATAGATAAGCACCCCTTCCTCTCCGCATTTCGACAATTCAGACTCTATTTCTTGCATGTCATCCGGGCCCGTGGCTGAGTGAGAAAAACTTATTTATACTCTTTCTTCCCAAACTTCGTTAAAATGAAACCTGTGAAATGCTAAAGGAGGAAATAAAATTGCAGACTTTCTGGAATCAGCAGGATTTTGAAGTTTTTGAAACACCCGGGCTCGAAGAACGGATGGAATTATTGATTTCCCGTGTCCGCCCGAAATTCGAGGAATTAGGCGATAATTATGCCGCTTTCTTCTCTGCCCTGACAGGCAAGGAATTCTACCCACATGTCGCCAAGCACATGCGTCGGTCGGTCAATCCGCCAAATGACAGCTGGGTGGCATTCGCTTCCTATAAACGCGGCTATAAGGCGCTGCCCCATTTCCAGATCGGTTTATGGAAAAGCCATGTGTTTGTCATTTTGGCCGTCATTTATGAAGCGCCGGGCAAAAGCGCAATGGCGGAACTTCTGCTCCAAAGCGACACAGTCGCTTCGCTTCCCGGTGATTTCATGTTGTCCGGAGACCATATGAAGCCGGATGCTGCCGCCTTGGGAGAATTATCCCCGGCGGAAATCGAGAAAACGATCATCCGGTTGAGGGACGTTAAAAAAGGAGAGTTCGTAATCGGCCGGCACCTTCCGCGCGAAGCTGCTGTAAATATGACAACGGACGATTTCCATAAATTCCTCGAAGCGACATTCGAAGAATTACTCCCTGTCTACAATACTCTTCTCGAAAACACAAAAGTTCCGCAGCGCTGAGCTGCGGAACTTTTTATTTTTTCATGCGGATCGTTTCTTCATCATCTGTTTTCGCTTTCATTTCCTTGATGACCGGAAAGCTGGCATAGCCGCTTTCTTCCTCGAATTCCCGGAAATAAGTCTTCTCTTCTGCAATGGAAGGAACAACTTCCTTGAACCGGCGATATCTCGCCATCAGGTTTCCGCGCTTGATGCCTTTTTCATACGCCATTTCGATCCCCTCGAAAAAGGTGACGACATCAACAATCTCATCTGTGCTCCAGTCAATGGAAAAAGGATATGAATAATCCATGGTGTTTCCCTACTTTCTGATCATGAGCGACCATTTTTCCGAAATGGCTTCCGCTTCTTGTTCCATCCGGCCAAACAGTTCTGCGACTGTCGGGATGTCATGAATCAGGCCGGTCACTTGGCCAGCCCAGCCGAAGCCTTCTTCGGTATGGCCTTCATAAATGTATTTTTTATTGGCTTCCCCGCTGATGTAATTCCGCAAGGCTTCGTACGTCGGAGTTTCCGATTCGATTTCGAGAATCTTATCGGTCCAGCTGTTCCTCAATGTCCTTGCCGGCGACCCGATGCTTTTCTTGATGATGACGGTATCGCTTTCCGAACCGTTGACAAGGGCTTCCTTATATACTTCGGAAGCATGGACGCATTCTTTTGTGGCGATAAACCGGGTGCCCATTTCAACGCCTTCCGCGCCGAGCGCTAAAGCCGCCATCAAGCCCCGGCCATCTCCGATTCCGCCGGAGGCGATCACCGGAATGGACACGGCATCGACAACTTGCGGAATGAGCACCATCGTGCCGATGTCATCGCGGCCCAGGTGGCCGCCGCCTTCATGGCCGACGACCATTACCGCATCAGCGCCCAGCTGCTCCGCCTTTTCAGCTTGCCGCCTTGCAGCCACAAGAACCAGTTTTTTTATCTGTGTGCCTTTTAATTGTTCAAATATCGGCGTCGGGTTTCCGCCGGTCATCGAGACGACTGGCACATTTTCTTCAATCGCGACGTCGAGCATATGCGAAAATGCACGGCCGTGCTCGCCAATAGCAAAATTAACGCCGAATGGCTTGTCTGTCAACTCCCGCACTTTTTTGATTTCTTTGCGCAGCTCGTCCGGACTTGAAAGGCTCATGGCGGTGATTTGTCCAAGTCCCCCGGCATTCGATACTGCAGCAGCCAGCTCGGCATAAGCAAGATATGCAAGTCCGCCTTGCACAATCGGCAAACGGATTCCGAGCAGATCGGTTATTCGTGTATCAAAGTTCATAGCGTGATTCCTCCCCTTCCATATTCCCTTTATTCGATGGAACATTCAAAAATCCTTTTATTTTTATAGTATAGCGTCTTGCAACGTGCTATAATTCAATTTGTTTTTATTTTAAATAAGTTAGGTGGGTTCCCATTGTCTCAATTAGAAACTCCGTTATTCGATGCGCTCTTGAAGCATCGGAACCGGCACCCAATCCAATTCCATATTCCCGGCCATAAAAAGGGCCAGGGCGTCGATCCGGCATTCCGTGAATTTGTCGGCGACAATATCCTTTCAATCGACTTGATCAACATCGCCCCGCTGGATGATCTCCATTCACCAAAGGGTGCGATTAAAAAAGCGCAGGAACTGGCCGCAGAGGCATTTGGCGCAGATTATACGTTCTTCTCCGTTCAAGGAACGAGCGGAGCCATCATGACGATGATTCTGAGCGTAGTCGGCCCGAACGACAAGATCCTTGTCCCGCGCAACGTCCATAAGTCGATCATGTCGGCTATCGTATTCGCTGGCGCGATCCCGATCTTCATCCATCCCGAAGTCGACCCGGAACTCGGCATTTCGCACGGCATCTCGGCAGAAGCCGTCGAAAAAGCGCTGAACGAGTACCCGGATGCAAAAGCGGTCCTCGTCATCAACCCGACCTATTTCGGAATTGCCGCGGACCTGAAGCGCATTGTAGACATTTCCCATGAGCGCGATATTCCGGTCCTTGTTGATGAAGCGCACGGTGTCCATATCCATTTCCATAAATCGCTGCCGGTTTCTGCAATGGCGGCTGGCGCGGATATGGCAGCCACTTCCGTCCATAAACTCGGCGGCTCGATGACCCAAAGTTCCGTCCTGAACGTCCGTGAAGGCCTCGTATCGCCGAAGCGTGTGCAATCAACCCTGTCGATGCTCACGACGACTTCGACATCCTATCCGATCCTGGCTTCGCTCGACACCGCCCGCCGGCAATTGGCCATCCACGGGTACGACCTGATCGACCAGGCAATCCGCCTGGCGCAGGATGCCCGTAAACGAATCAATAAGATTCCGCATCTCCGCTGCGTCGGCAAGGAGCTGCTCAATACATCGGCGACTTACGATATGGATCCGACCAAGTTGTTGATCAGCGTCAAAGATCTCGGCATTACCGGCCATCAGGCAGAGGAATGGCTGAGAGAGAACGCCAATATCGAAATCGAACTTTCCGACCTGTACAACATCCTGTGCCTGGTCACAATCGGCGATACGCGCAAGGAACTGAATCTCTTGGTCAATGCGCTTCACCGCATGAGCGAAGCGTTTGAAAGCGATGCAGCCGTCATCGAGCCGGTGGTCCTCCTTCCGGACATCCCGAGCCTTGCCATGACCCCGCGCGATGCGTTTTATGCGACGACGGAAGTCGTCCCGATCGGAGAAGCGGTCGGCCGGATATCAGCTGAGTTCATCATGGTCTATCCTCCGGGCATCCCGATTTTCATCCCTGGTGAAATCATTACACAGGAGAACATCGCCTATATCGATATGAACGTCAAAGCCGGCTTGCCTGTCCAAGGCCCTGAAGATGACACTTTGCAAAATTTACGCGTCATCAAGGAACAGAAAGCCATCCGATAAAATTTACGGCCCTGAAGCGCATTGCTTCAGGGCCGTATGCTTGTTGAGAAAGATCCAGATTTCATTTCTCTACTAAATAATAAATCGATATTCTGCAAAACAGTCTCGCTTATCGCAGGCTCCCGCTGGTGTCGCCGCTGTTTTGCTCCATATCGAAGCTAAGCTTTCTGAACCAATTTGATGACAGGCACATTTCTCTTCTAGAAAGCCTGTCTAGCGCCGGCGCGTCCGTGGGCTGAGCGGAGCTATGAGACGAGTGCCCTTCTCGGCTCATAGCGGGAGCTTTGCCCCAAGCGACCGAAGCGGCATGAAAGTTCATTTCTTTTATGGACTCTTTGAATGAAAGTTCCTCAAAAGCCTGACGGCCCTGAAGCGCATTGCTTCAGGGCCGTTTTTCATGGCGTAATGCCTTCGATTTCGTCCGGGTCGACAAAGCTGTATCCTTTTGAGCTGAGCCCCTTGATGATGCCAGGCAGCGCTGCTGCGGTCCACTCCCGGTCATGCATCAGCAAGTTCGATCCATTCCCCAGGAATTCCGTATTGACCATGATATCCGTCAACGCGGCAGCGTCCATATATTGCTTTTCCCAATCGTAGCCGTAAGACCAATTCATCAACAGCATGCCTTCCTGGGCAACAAGCGCTTCACTGAAATCCGTATTGCTGCCGTTCGGTGCCCGGAAGAATTTCGGCTTCTCTCCGATGATTTCCTCCACTGTCTGGCTGAGCGAAAGAATCTCCTCTTTCTGCTGCGCTTCGCCGATCGTCTTCAGGTTCGTATGCGTGTATGTATGGTTGCCGATTGCAAAACCCATCTCATGAATTTTTTTCAGATTTTCTTTTTCTTCATCGGTATCCAAAAAATGTCCGTTGACGAAGAAAATTGCAGGCACTTCCAATTCCTTCAATGCGGTGGCCATCTCTACTGAATGATCGTCCGGAGCGTCGTCAATGGTGATCAATACCGCTTCTGCCGGTGCATCCGAAATCGGCTCTACGCGCCAATTGGCTGCATTTACCCGGTATTTCGGCTCGGCCGTGGCTTCTGCAGCCGGTTCTTCCGGAACTTCTGCTTCCGGTTCAGCCTCCGCTTCTGGTTCAGCTTCTTCTTTAGTTTCTTCTTTTGCAGGTTCCGGAGTTGCCATCGGCGCTTCTTCTGCGCTTTTTTCCGCTTCGGTTTCTTCATTTTCAGCAGGTTCAGCACTGCAGCCCGCTAAAAGAGCGATTGTCGCAGTTGCTGCCATCCATTTCTTGAATATCATGTCTTATCACCTATGACCCTTTCGGAGCCATTTTACCATATCGAATTGCATAAAAAAAGAAGCCGCGCAACAAGTTGCGGGCTTCTTTCGGATTATTTGATGATGTGGATTGGTGTGCCAAGTGCCACTTCTGCAGCTTCCATCGTGATTTCAGCCAATGTCGGGTGCGCGTGGATGGTCATCGCGATGTCTTCTACTGTCATGCCTGCTTCGATTGCAAGGCCAAGTTCAGCGATCATGTCAGATGCACCTGCGCCAACGATCTGTGCGCCAAGTAGCAAGCCATCCGATTTGCGTGAAACAAGTTTCACAAAACCTTCAGCTGCATTCAGCGACAATGCGCGTCCATTTGCGCCGAATGGGAATTTCGCAGCCTGAGCTTCGAATCCTTCTTCTTTTGCCTGCTCTTCTGAAAGGCCGACACTTGCAAGTTCCGGATCTGTGAAGCAGACTGCCGGAATCGCCAAGTAATCGACAACTGATTTTTCGCCTGCAATCGCTTCTGCAGCCACTTTGCCTTCGTATGAAGCTTTGTGCGCCAACTGAAGGCCGGCTACAACATCACCGATTGCATAGATGTTCGAAATGCTTGTGCGGCATTGCTTGTCGACTTCGATCAAACCGCGCTCAGACATTTTGAGACCTAGTTCTTCAAGGCCCATTTCATCTGTGTTCGGACGGCGGCCGACAGTTACAAGAACATAATCCGCTTCAACGGTTTTTTCTTCCCCGCCCGCTTCATAAGTCACTGTTACGCCTGTTTCTGTTTCTTCAACGCCTTTAGCAGACGCTTTTGTAATCACTTCAACGCCTTTTTTCTTCAAGCCTTTTTTGACGATTGCCGTCATCTGCTTTTCAAATCCGGCCAAGATGTCAGGTGCGCCTTCAAGGATCGTCACTTCAGAACCCATATTTGCATATGCTGTCCCAAGTTCCGTACCGATATAGCCGCCGCCGATAACCAGCAGTTTGCCTGGCAATTCTGTAAGAGCCAATGCCCCTGTCGAGTTGATGACGCGCTTCGAGAATTTGAATGTCGGGATTTCAACCGGACGTGATCCAGTTGCAATAATGGCATTCTTGAATTTATACGTTTGAGCTGAATTTTCATTGATGACACGGATAGACGTATCGTCTACAAAATAAGCTTCGCCGCGGACGATTTCCACTTTATTGCCTTTAAGAAGCGATTCTACGCCGCCTGTCAGCTTTTTCACTACGCCGTTTTTGAATTCCTGAGCTTTCTCGAAGTTCAACGTCACTTCATTTGCAATGACGCCCATATCCTCCGAGTGCTTAGCTTCTTCAAAACGGTGTCCGACTGAGATCATCGCTTTTGAAGGGATACAGCCGACGTTCAAGCACACGCCGCCGATGTATTCTTTCTCAATGATCGTTACTTTTTGTCCAGTCTGTGCTGCACGGATTGCTGCTACATATCCGCCAGGGCCTGAACCGATGACGAGCGTATCTGTTTCGATTGGAAAATCTCCTACTACCATAAGTTTTACGCCTCCATTAATAGTAATTCTGGTTCGCTTAATAAACGTTTGATGTGATTTAATGCGTGTTGAGCAGTTGCTCCATCAATCATCCGATGATCGAAGCTCAATGATAATGCTAACACAGGTGCCGCTACAATTTCACCATTTTTAATAACCGGTTTCTCTGCAATGCGGCCAATTCCTAAAATCGCCACTTCCGGATGGTTGATGACCGGCGTGAACCACTGGCCACCGGCAGAACCGATATTGGTGATCGAACAAGAAGCGCCTTTCATTTCTGCAGGCGTCAATTTGCCTTCGCGGGCTTTTGTCGCCAAGCCGTTGATTTCATCGGAAATTGCAAACACAGACTTGCGGTCAGCGTTTTTGATGACCGGTACAAGAAGTCCTTTTTCAGTATCCGCAGCGATGCCGATATTGAAGTAATGCTTCTGGATAACTTCGCTTGTCTCGTCATCGAATGATGTATTCAATGCCGGGAACTCACGCAATGTGCTGACAAGCGCTTTTACAACATACGGCAAATACGTCAATTTGATTTGCTTTTCCGCTGCAATGTCTTTGAACTTTTTGCGGTGAGCTACCAATTCTGTTACATCCACTTCGTCCATCAACGTCACGTGCGGAGCAGTATGCTTCGAATGCACCATCGCTTTGGCAATGGCACGGCGCATGCCGGACATCTTCTCGCGCGTTTCCGGGAATTCCCCTTTAGGTGCAGGAGCTGCCTTCGGCGCCGCTTCTTTCGCCGCTTCTTCTTTTGGAGCTGCTTCGGTTTTCTCTTCAACCGCTGCCGGTTGTTCAGCTGCAGCTTGCTGCTGTCCGCCGCTCATGAACGATTCTACGTCTTCTTTCAGAACTCGGCCGTTATTGCCTGATCCTGTAACTTGCGTAATGTCCACATCTTTATCGCGGGCGAATTTACGAACAGACGGCATCGCGATAACACGTGCATTTGGGTCTTTCGGAGCCGTTTGAGCTTGCGGCTGAGCACCTGCGCCGGTTTCCCCTGTTGCCGGCTGTTCTTCTTTAGCCGGTTCTTTGTCAACATCCTGGGCAGCTTCCGCTGTTCCAGCCTGCACTTGCTCTTCTGTTTCCTCTTCGCCTTGAGGATCTGCAGCCTTTTCAGGAGCTGCTTCTTTTTCCCCGCCTGATCCTTCGTTATCAGCGGCATCGTCGCTTTCAATCGTCACGAGTACATCTCCGACAACAGCGACAGTGCCTTCTTCGACAAGGATTTCCTTGACTGTGCCAGAAACCGGCGAAGGCATTTCAACTACCGCTTTATCATTCTGTACTTCGAACATAATGTCATCTTCTTCGATACGGTCGCCTGCTTTCACGAACCATTTTACAATTTCACCTTCATGGATACCTTCACCGATATCCGGTAAACGAAATTCAAAAGCCATTAGTTTCACCCTTTCTATTCTCGACCATTAAAACGTTAGAACTTTTGTAGCTGTTTCTACTATATCCTTCGAATTTGGAAGCCAAACTTGCTCAGCTTGCGAGAATGGGAATATAGAATCCGGTGCAGTTACGCGAAGTACAGGAGCCTCTAGGCTAAGAATCGCACGGTCCATGATTTCAGCCACGACGTTAGCGGCAATTCCGGCCTGTTTCTGTGCTTCTTGTACAACCATTGCACGTCCTGTCTTTTCGACCGAAGCCACAATCGCTTCGATATCCAGCGGCTGGATGGTGCGCAAATCGATGACTTCTGCTGAGAAGCCTTCTTTTTCAAGTTCTTCGGCAGCTTTCAAGCTTTCTTGTACCATTGCGCCGTAAGCGACAATCGTCAAATCTTTACCTTCACGCTTCACGTCCGCTTTGCCGAGTGGAATCGTATACGATTCTTCAGGCACTTCCTGGCGTCCTGAACGGTAAAGTTTCAAATGCTCAAGGAAGATGACCGGATCGTTATCGCGGATAGAAGAAATCAACAACCCTTTTGCATCGTATGGTGTGGACGGGATAACAACTTTCAAGCCAGGCTGGGAAGCCATAAGGCCTTCAAGTGAATCGGCGTGCATTTCCGGTGTATGGACACCGCCGCCAAATGGCGAACGGATCGTGACCGGTGCATTCAGGCTGCCGCCGCTGCGGAAACGCATACGCGCCATCTGACCGCTGATTGAATCCATCACTTCATAAACAAAACCGAAAAACTGGATTTCAGGTATCGGACGGTATCCTTGCAATGCCAGACCGATTGCCAAACCGCCGATGCCCGATTCCGCCAATGGCGTATCGAAAACGCGGTCTTCTCCGAATTCTTTTTGCAGCCCTTCCGTCGCCCGGAAAACACCGCCGTTATTCCCTACATCTTCTCCAAAAACAAGTACATTTTCATCGCTTTGCATCTCTGTTCTTAGAGCGTCGGTAATTGCTTGAACCATCGTCATTTGTGCCATCGCTTACTTCGACTCCTTTGCATTGTAGATATCAAGCTGCTCTTGTACATTAAAAGGAACTTCTTCGTACATGATTTCCAGCATATTTGTGACAGTCTGTTTCGGAGCAGCATCCGCTTTCTTGATTGCTGCTTTGATTTCTTCTTTCGCTTGTTCGATCACTTCGTTTTCTTTCTCTTCGCTCCAAAGCCCTTTAGCTTCCAAGTACTTGCGGAAACGGAGAAGTGGATCTTTCTTTTCCCATTCGCTGTCCGTATCGGATGTGCGGTAGCGGGTCGGATCGTCACCAGCCATTGTATGCGGCCCGTAGCGGTAGCAAAGCGTTTCGATCAATGTCGGGCCTTCACCTCTGATAGCGCGCTCGCGTGCATCGCGTGTGACTGCGTAAACTGCCAATGGATCCATTCCATCGACCAATACACCAGGAATCCCTGCGGCAACTGCTTTTTGCGCAATGGTTTTTGCGGAAGTCTGCAATTCACGCGGTGTCGAGATTGCGTACTGGTTGTTCTGCACGATAAAGATCGCCGGCGCACGGAATGCACCTGCAAAGTTGATGCCTTCATAAAAATCGCCTTGCGAAGATCCGCCATCGCCTGTATATGTAATAGCGACCGCTTCTTTTTTGCGTTTCTGCATGCCCAAAGCAACTCCGGCTGCCTGAATGTACTGTGCGCCGATGATGATCTGAGGCGGCAGGATATTCAATCCTTCTGGCATCTGGTTGCCCATGAAGTGCCCGCGCGAGAACAAGAATGCCTGGTGCAACGGCCAGCCGTGCCAGATCAATTGAGGAACGTCGCGGTATCCCGGTAGGATGTAGTCTTCTTTGCTGAGTGCAAAATGGGAAGCAAGCTGAGAAGCTTCCTGCCCCGCAGTCGGCGCATAAAAGCCCAGGCGCCCTTGGCGGTTCAACGAAATGGAACGCTGATCAAGGATACGCGTATAGACCATCCGGCGCATCAATTCCTGAAGATCTTCATCGGATAATTTCGGATCCGCTTCTTCATTGACGATTTCGCCCTCTTCATTCAAAATCTGAACCATTTCAAATTTCTCTTCAATTGCGTGCAGTGTTTCCACTGGTTGGAACTGCATCGATTTTTTCGCAGCCATAAAAGCAACTCTCCTTTATCTGTATTAAAATTATTTAATTCAATTAGTAATACAATACAATTTCTTTCTCAGTATACGTGAGAAAATTTTATGGGTCAATCATACCGAATCTATTATTAGCAAGCATTATAGGAAAATAGAAAATTCAAAATCCAAAAACTGTATCACTATATCTTTCGGTCTGTATTATAAAACAGTTGAGCTTTCCCTCTCCTTTTATAGCACAGAAAAAGCGGCCTTGGAGGCCGCTTTTATTGTTCGCTTTTTTCGATCGTTTCGATCGTTTTGTTTTTCAGCTCATTGAATTCCTCGGTCTGTGTGTTGAACGCTTCGACCGCTTCCTGTACCGCTGTATTTTGTTCGTTCACTGCAAGAGCTTTCTTTTGAAGCTCTTGGAGATTTGCCTCATCATCCAATAGCATTTCATACAGTTCCTGCTGTTGGGCGTTCAGCGTTTCATAGGCTTCAGCGAAAACCGCATGTGCTTCGAAACGCTCCTGCATCTTCGCTTTCAAAGCTTCAAGATCAGACTTGACGGCTTCGTCTTCAGTTTCAGCAATCACCGTATCGATTTCCTTGAAATTTTCTTTGGCGCTGTCCATTGAGGCCGTTTCTGCCTTAAGGAGTTCCAGCCTTTCTTCAGCACTTGCAATCGCTTCTTCAGCATGCCCCTTCACTTCTTCTTGCTGCTCTTGGGTCAAAGACATGATGGACTCGAACAGCTCCTGCTCCTCTTTTTCGAGCTTCTCCATTTCACCTTGTGTTTCGCGGTATTCTTTTTCTGCTTCGAATGTATTTTTCAAGACGCCGTCCAATTGTTCGCCTGCCGCCGGGCCTGAACAAGCCCCTAAAAGCAATGCACTCGAAAAAACGGTCGCTATAACTGCTCTTTTCACGCTTAACCCTCCTCATATCCTACATCAACTATAATCTGGCAAATAAAAAAATACAACCGGGAAAATGGATGTTTTTTCTTTTATAGCGCGGCTTTTTTGGGCTATACTAAAGAGCAGCGGCATGAATGAAAGGATGAATCCACTTGATACTTATGAAAGACATTATACGTGAAGGCCACCCGACACTCCGGATGCGTTCGGAAGAAGTGGCGTTTCCCTTATCCGATGAAGACCGGAAACTCGCTGAAGACCTTTTGATGTATGTAAAAAACAGCCAGGATGAGGAAATGATTGAAAAGTACGATTTGCGGCCAGGGGTCGGAATTGCAGCGCCTCAGGTCAACCAGCCGAAACGGATTTTCGCGCTCCATTTTGATGAGTCGTCGGACGAGAATTTGAGCCTGATTGCCATCAACCCGAAAATCGTCAGCCATTCGGTCGAGCGCTCCTACCTCACTTCCGGCGAAGGATGCCTGTCCGTTGACCGGGCCGTACCAGGTTATGTGCCAAGATATGCCCGCATTACGGTCAAAGCTTTTGATATAGAAGGAAAAGAGTATAAGATGCGATTGAAGGGGCTTCCTGCCATCGCGTTTCAGCACGAACTCGATCATTTGAACGGCATCATGTTCTTCGACCACATCAACCCGAAAAACCCGTTCGCTGAAATTCCAAATGCAACACCAATAGACAGAAGCTCAGGAGATTGATCTCCTGAGCTTCTGTCTTTTTTTTCAGTATACGTTGAATTATTGAAGATCCTATTTATATGCCGCTTCGGCGCTTTGGGCACGGCTCCCACAATGAGCCGAGAAGACCACTCGTCTCATTGCTTCGCCCAGCCCGTAGGCGCGCCGGCGCTAGTATAGTTCATCGAAAGCTAATAACTTACCTATTTAGTGCTGCTGTCTGAGATATGAAGCAAAACAGCGGAGACGCCCGCGGGGCAGCGTAGCGACGACAAAGCCGAGACCCCGCAATCCGCAGAGCGGCTGAGGAGGCTTGGCGCTCGCCTGCAGGCAAGACATCAGCCGAATCCTGCGAAGCTAATGTCTTTGCGACGAAGCTAGCGAAGCGATGCAGGAGCATATTTTTTCAGCGCAGCTGTTTTGCGGAATATCGAGAATAAAAAGTTCTTGCTTCACCGTCTCCCGATACTTTGAAACTTGCTAACATCCAAATGTTTTTATTAAACCAATCCGAAATGGCTGAAGGCTTTTGCTAGCCCGTCTTCGTCGACATGGCTGGTTACGTGCGAAGCAATGGCTTTTGTCTTCTCATGGCCGTTTGCCATCGCCACGCTGATTCCTGCAATCTCCATCATCTGCAGATCATTCAAACCATCACCGAAAGCGATCGTATCTTCTATCGAATGCCCGGTCGCGCGGATCAATTGTTCGATGCCGCTCGCTTTGCTGCCGCCTTTTGGAAGAATATCGCACGACACCCGGTGCCAGCGCACAAAATCCACTTCCTTGAACGTTTCATGGTATTGCCGTTCTTCGGATTCTTCACAGAAAACAAGCGCCTGGTAGATTTCGTTGTCGCTGTGGAACCCTTCTTCCGTCTGGGGATGAGGGAATTTTAAACTTTTGATGCTTTCATCGATATCCGGATGGAAGTCAATCGACGACACCATTTTCAATTCATTCATATAAACAAGCGGATGGTCGCGCTGTCCCGCGAATTCCGTGATCGATTGGAGCGTTTCTGTGTTCAGTGCTTCTTTATGGATCGTTTTCCCTTTATGAACGATGTATTGGCCATTGAAGGAAATATAGGTATCGATGTTCAAGTCTTTGCGGAGCTCTTCGAACATGAAAGGCGCACGTCCAGTGGCAATCGCCAATTCATGGCCCTGCGCTCTCGCTTTGGCAAGGGCCTCTCTTGCACTAGTAGGCAGCTGTTTGTGTGAATTCAATAGCGTGCCATCAATATCCAATAATAATAATTTACCCATGATAAAAAATCTCCATTCAGTATTTAGATTCTCGCTGAGGCTTGTTTCTTTACATTTTTCAGAAAAAACAGTATAATGCCGTCAAGGAGTGAGTTAGCCATGCTGAAACGGATCAAGAGAAAACTTCTCAAGCAGCTAAATGGCATCATGAACAAGAAAAAGATTGCATAATCTTGCGGCCCTTCTTAATAAAATAAGAAGGGCTATTCTTTATTTTAAAACAGTGTCATGATAATATAAAGAAAGTGATTTTATTTGAACGTGCAAAAGGAGAGCAAACTATGATCTTTAAAGTATTATACCAAGAAAACCGTGCAGAGGTGCCAGTTCGCGAAAACACTAAGAGCCTCTATGTTGAAGCTTCATCCGAGCGTGAAGTGAGACAGCACCTGAAAGACCGCAACTATAACATCGAATTCATCCAGCTGCTTGAAGGAAGCCATCTTCAATACGAGCAAGCGAGCGCGAATTTCGAAGTTGAGAGTTTGGAATAACAATGAAATTTGTAAAAAATGACCAAGTTGCTGTTTTCGCCCTCGGCGGACTAGGGGAAATCGGCAAAAACACGTACGGTGTCCAATTCCAGGATGAAATCATTCTGATTGATGCAGGCATCAAATTTCCGGAAGACGATTTGCTCGGAATCGATTATGTTATCCCGGATTACACCTATCTTGTAAAAAATGTCGATAAAATCAAAGGCCTGTTCATCACTCATGGCCATGAAGACCATATCGGCGGAATCCCTTATCTTTTGAAGAAAATCAATATTCCTGTATACGGCGGCAAACTGGCGTTAGGCCTGCTCCGCAAAAAACTGGAAGAACACGGTTTGCTTCGGCAGACTAAGATGATGGAAATCGACGAAGATGAAATCGTCAAGTTCCGCAAGACATCTGTCAGCTTTTTCACTACTACACACAGTATTCCTGATGCATTCGGTGTCGTTGTCAAAACACCGCCAGGCAATATTGTCCACACAGGCGATTTCAAGTTCGACTTCACACCTGTCGGCGAGCCGGCCAACCTTTTGAAAATGGCTCAGATCGGCAGCGAAGGCGTTCTATGCTTGCTTTCAGACAGCACGAATGCCGAAGTTCCCGACTTTACCATGTCGGAACGCAAAGTTGGAGAATCGATCAAAGACATCATGCGCAAAGTCGATGGCCGTCTAATTTTCGCCACTTTCGCTTCCAACATCTATCGTTTGCAGCAAGTAACCGATGAAGCCGTGGCACAAGGCCGGAAGATTGCCGTTTTCGGACGCAGCATGGATAACGCCATGACCATCGGACGCGAGCTAGGCTACATCAACGCTCCTGAAGATGCGTTTGTCGATACCCAGACGCTGAACCGCCTCCCGGCAAATGAAGTGCTCATTTTGTGCACTGGTTCCCAAGGTGAACCGATGGCTGCCCTTTCCCGGATTGCCAACGGCACACACCGCCAGATTCAGATCCAGCCGAATGATACGGTCGTCTTCTCGTCTTCCCCGATTCCGGGCAATACGAGCAGCGTCAACCGTACGATCAATTTACTGTTCCGCGCCGGAGCAGACGTTATCCACGGGTCCCTGAACAATATCCACACCTCCGGACACGGATCTCAGCCGGAAAACAAATTGATGCTGCGATTGATCAAACCGAAATTCTTCATGCCGATCCACGGCGAATACCGCATGCAGAAAATCCATGCACAGCTTGCAGTGGACTGCGATGTACCGCTTGAGAACACATTCGTCATGGAAAATGGCGACGTGCTCGCCATGAGCCAGGACGAAGCTTCTGTTGCCGGCCGCATCCCTTCCGGCGATGTCTACATCGACGGCAGCGGAATTGGCGATATCGGCAATATCGTCCTCCGCGACCGTCGTGTCCTTTCAGAAGAAGGATTGGTGATCGTGGTCGTCAGCGTCGATATGAAGAAAAACAAAATGGTGTCCGGCCCGGATATCATCTCCCGCGGATTTGTCTATATGCGTGAATCCGGCACGATGATCTACGAGGCGCAGCAAATGCTGAACCGCCATTTGAACAAGAAAATCCACGGCAAGAACACGGAATGGGCAGAGCTGAAGAACGACATTTCAGATGTGCTCGGACCATACTTGTACGAAAAAACAAAACGTCGTCCGATGATCCTCCCGATCATCATGGAAGTCTAATAACTTGAAAAAGGAAGTTCCGGCATGCGCCGGAACTTCCTTTTTTTGGTTGCCTTTAGTTCAAAACTTTCTTTTCGAAGCGGTTGATGTCCGCATCAGAACCGATGATGATCAGAACATCTGCTAGCTCGATTTCAAGGTCGGCTTGTGGGGAGACGATGATTTCCCCTTCCCTTTTGATGGCGACGATATTGATGCCGTATTTCGCCCGGATATCGAGGCCGATGAGCGTGCGGCCAGCCAATTTGTCGTTGGCCTGGATTTCCGCAATTGAATGTTCATCGGAGAGCTCCAAATAATCGAGCACGTTATTGGACAGCATGTTGTGTGCAATGCGTATGCCCATATCGCGCTCCGGATGGACCACCCGGTCGGCGCCGATTTTGTTGAGCACTTTCGCATGATAATCGTTCTGTGCTTTGACGGTGATCTGTTTGACCCCGATTTCTTTCAGCATCAGCGTTGTCAGGATGCTCGCTTGGATATTCTCGCCGATTGCGACAATAACGTGTTCGAAATTTCGGATGCCCAGCGATTTTAATACCGTTTCATCCGTCGTATCTGCAACGACCGCCTGTGTCGCGATCGTTGCGAATTCATCCACTCGTTCGCTGTCTTTGTCGATTGCCATTACATCGGCATCTTGTTCAATCAGTTCTCGGACAATGCTGCCGCCGAAACGGCCAAGCCCGATGACCACAAATTCTTTCTTCATGTCCATCCCCCAAATCTTCAGCTTCCCCTCATTTTACCATACTCCCCCTCTCTGTGAAAAAAGATGGCCGGAATTAAAAAACCCCGCTCATCGGCGGGGGTCCAACGGCCGTTTCGGCCGTTTATCGCAATATTCACATGTGATGTCACTGCATTTTTCTTCGCGCCATTCATTGCAGCTCGAACAGTAGCTGGCGTCGAATTCATCATCAAACGTCAATTTCTCCAAGCAGCTATGGCAATACGTATGAACATCCATCCAATTGATGAAGTTCTTGTTTGCCAACAGATAAAGTCCCTGCTCTTCTTGTTTGTAATTCATGATGGAAGATTTTTGCACTACGCGTTTTTTTGGATCCAAAAAAAAGTTCATTTTGCTGTTCATACTGATTTGATCACTCCCAGGGGATAGGTTGAGCTATATTTGCGTCACGATTCGTCAATGTTAAGGCCAGATTAAGAATTATACGTCCATGTTAAGCTTTTGCACTTTCTCTATGATAGTAAAACCTTGCCCTAAAAAGCAATAGATTTGAACTTTAAATAATATAAATATTTATGATTTCCAAAAAGGTTCCTATTTTGTATAATAAAAGATGGTGTTAGTAAACTTTAAATCTACTTTAACTAAACTTTATGGTATTAACGGTTTTTTATTCTATAAGAGATGTGGTGACTGGTATGCAAATCGGCCAAAAAATTAAAAGGCTCCGATTGAAGAACGGGTTGACCCAAGAAGAGCTGGGTGAACGCACTGATCTCAGCAAAGGCTTCATTTCCCAATTGGAGCGTGACATGAATTCTCCTTCGATCGAAACCTTGTTTTCGCTGTTGGAAGTGCTCGGCACGACACCACGGGACTTTTTCGATGACAGCGACAAGGAACCTAAAATCGTCTTCACCCCTTCCGACCATACCGTCCATAAAGATCCGGATGCCGGCTATGAAGTCGACTGGCTCGTTGCCACATCGAACGAAAAGGAAATGGAACCGGTCTTTCTCACCTTGGCGGAAAAAGGAGAATTCAAAAAATTCGAGCCTTCCTTGGCTGAAACTTTTGTCTACGTCCTGAGCGGTAAGGTCCGGCTGTTGCTTGGCAATAAAGAATATACGGCCAGTGAAGGAGATTCCATCTATTATGAAGCTTCCGACCACCATCAATTGGTCAATGATTTTGAAGGACAGACCGAAATGGTGATTGTCGCAACCCAATCTTATCTATGAACCCAGGAGGGATAGCAGAACATGGCAGAAACACCGATTATCCAATTTAACAAGGTTACACAAACATACGACGGGGCCGGCCCCGTCCTCAATAACGTCAGCTTCGAACTCGAACGCGGCAAATTCTATACGCTGCTCGGCCCTTCCGGCTGCGGGAAAACAACGATCCTCCGCCTGATTGCGGGTTTTATTGCCCCGACGCAAGGCGACATATTCATCAAAGGCAAAAAAGTGAACCATTTGCCGGCAAATGAGCGCCAAGTGAATACCGTCTTCCAGGACTATGCACTTTTTCCCCACCTGAATGTTTTTGAAAACGTGGCATTCGGGCTGCGCATCAAAAAAGTGAAAGGCGCGGAAATCAGCCGCCGGGTCCAAGAAGCGCTGGAGTTTGTCAATCTGGCGGGCTACGAAAAACGCGAAATCGCCGAGATGTCAGGCGGGCAGCGCCAACGGGTCGCGATTGCACGGGCCATCGTCAACGATCCTGAAGTGATCCTCCTCGATGAACCGCTGTCGGCGCTGGATTTGAAGCTGCGCACAGAAATGCAGTATGAACTCCGGGAATTGCAGCAGCGCCTCGGGAAGACCTTCATCTTCGTCACGCACGACCAGGAAGAGGCGCTGGCGATGTCCGATGAAATCTTCGTCATGAATGCTGGTGAAATCCAGCAAAGCGGGACGCCAATGGATATCTACGACGAGCCCATCAACCGGTTTGTCGCTGATTTTATCGGCGAGTCGAATATTGTTGAAGGCGAAATGGCCGCAGACTACCGGGTGCGTTTTGCCAATAAGGAATTCCAATGCGTCGACCGCGGCTTGAATCCGAACGAGAAGGTCGAAGTCGTCATCCGTCCGGAAGATCTGGAAATCACTTCTGTGGCCCAAGGAAAAATGGAAGTTGTCGTGGATACCCAATTGTTCCGCGGTGTCCATTTTGAGATCTCGACACTCGATGAAGTCGGCAATGAATGGCTGGTGCATTCGACCAAAAAGGCGGAAGTCGGCGCCCGCATCGGCTTGGATTTTGAACCGGAAGCGATCCACGTCATGCGCTTGAATGAAACGGAAGAAGCATTCGACGCACGGCTGGAATCGTATGGAGCAGAAAGCCATGAAAAATAGTTCATCGCGCCCACTGTACCTGATCCCTTATTATCTTTGGATTGCGCTGTTCGTGATCGCCCCGATCGCGCTTATCGCTTATTATTCATTTTTCGATCTGGCAGGCGATTTTACGCTTGCAAATTACCGGAACTTTTTCTCATCTGTCTATCTGCAGTTGACGCTCAGCTCGTTTTGGTACGCTTTTCTGATCACGGTGTTTTCATTGCTGGTCGCCTATCCGGCTGCCTACTGGCTGACCAAAGCCAAGCACAAGCAATTGTGGCTGCTTCTGATCATCGTTCCGTCCTGGATTAACCTTTTGTTGAAAGCATATGCCTATATTGGGATATTCGGCTTGTACGGACCTGCCAATAAATTGCTTGAAGTGCTCGGCATCGGCAAACAGCAGATCCTGTTCACCGACTTCAGCTTCATTTTTGTATCGGTCTATATTTTTATCCCGTTCATGATCCTTCCGATCTTCAATTCATTGGATAAATTGAACCCGGCGCTGATCGATGCCTCACGGGATCTGGGAGCTTCTTCATGGATGACATTCCGCCGCGTCATTTTCCCACTCGCCATCAACGGCGTGAAATCGGGTGTCCAGGCGGTCTTCATCCCTGCCCTTTCGCTGTTCGTCATCACGCGGCTGATTGCCGGAAACAAGGTCATCACATTAGGTACGGCAATTGAACAACAATTCCTGGTCACCCAGAACTGGGGAATGGGATCGACCATCGCCGTCTTCCTGATCCTATTCATGATCATCATTATGATGCTGACCGGCCCTAGAGACAAAGGAGGTGCAGCCCATGGGAAAATTAAGTAATGCCGGAAAAGCCTATTTGGCCGTGGTGTTCATCATCCTGTATGCACCGATCTTTTATTTGATGTTTTATTCATTCAATAGCGGAGGCACAATGTCGAGTTTCGAAGGGTTCACACTCGAACATTACGGAGCCGTCTTCAGTGATACCCGCCTCATCATCATTTTGATGAACACGGTGATCGTGGCCCTCCTTTCTTCATTGGCTGCGACGGCAATCGGCGTGCTCGGCGCAATTGGCATCGTCTTTTTGCGAAATCCGAAAATGCGCAATGCCGTCCTGTCGCTGAACAATATTCTGATTGTCAGCCCGGACGTCATCATCGGCGCATCTTTCCTGATTCTGTTCACAATGGTGGGCGTCAAGCTCGGATTCGCTTCCGTGCTGATTTCCCATATCGCCTTCAGCATCCCGATTGTCGTCATCATGGTGCTGCCGAAACTGCAGGAAATGAGCAGTTCGCTGCTTGATGCGGCCGCTGACCTCGGCGCCACCAAGCGGGATATCCTGACACGTGTCATCATCCCCTATATCAAACCGGGGATCTTCGCCGGATTCTTCCTGGCGCTCACCTACTCGCTCGATGATTTCGCGGTCACCTTTTTCGTTACAGGGAACGGGTTCTCCACCCTGTCCGTCGAAATCTATTCGATGGCCAGATCCGGCATCACGCTGACCATCAACGCATTGTCGACGCTGATATTCGTGGTGACTCTTGGTCTTGTCATCGGCTATTATTACTTTAACCAGCGGTCGCGGAATACTACCGGAACGGGGGCTTCCAGATGAAAAGCATCATTCAGGCCAGTGTAACGATTCTTGCCGTTTCTGCTTTGCTGCTGTTCGGCGTGTCAATGCTTGAAAAGAGCTCCGCGACAACCGGCGGCGGTTCAATCAGCATCTATAACTGGGGCGAATACATCGACCCCGAACTGATCGAACAGTTCGAAGAAGAAACGAATATCAACGTCGTCTATGAAACGTTCGACTCCAACGAATCGATGATGACGAAAATCGAACAAGGCGGCACTTCCTACGACGTTGCCATGCCGTCGGAATACGCGATAGAGAAAATGAAGGAAAATGACTTGTTGATTCCAATCGACTTGGACAAGATACCGAACCTAAAAAATATCGACCCGTACTTTTTGGACCTCCCTTTTGACCCAGGCAATGAATATTCCGTGCCTTATTTCTGGGGGACCGTCGGCATCGCATTCAATCCGGAACTTCTCGATGGCCAGACGTTCGAGAGCTGGGATGATCTATGGGATCCAGGCCTTGAGCAGGAAGTGATCCTTGTCGACGGCGCCCGCGAAGTCATCGGCATGGGCTTGAACAGCCTCGGCTACTCGCTCAATTCAAAAGACAGCGGCCAACTTCGCGAAGCGACCGATAAATTGAAAACGCTTGGACCGAACGTCAAAGCGGTTCTCGGCGATGAGATTGTCGAAATGATGCGGCGTGAAGAAGCGGCCGTCGCCTTGACTTGGTCGGGCCAAGCGGCAGATATGATGTTCGTCAATGAAAACATCGATTTCGCTGTCCCGGAAGAAGGTTCCAATCTGTGGTTCGACAATATGGTCATTCCGAAGACTGCCGGCAATGTGGAAGGCGCGCATCAGTTCATCAATTTCATGCTCGATGCCGAAGTTGCGGCGCAAAACACTGAATACGTTGGCTACTCGACTCCGAACCAGGCAGCCACAGAGTTGATGGATCCGGAAGTCACAGCCGATGAACGCTTTTACCCGACAGAGGAAATGCGGGAGCGCCTCGAAGTATACGAGAACCTCGGACTCGAGATGCTCGGAACATATAACGAACTGTTTTTGGAATTCAAGATGGATATGGAAGAGTAACAGGCAGATTTTTCTGCCTGTTTTTTTATTGGGCATGCGGGTATGGTATTTCTATAACTTTGTGATAAACTTTTAGTCACACGAAATAAATAGAGAGAAGGATACGATATGGCCCAACGCTCAAATAAATTCGCATTATATGTGCTGATGTTCAATATGTTTATCGCCATGAGCGGCATCGGGCTCATCATCCCGATCATGCCTGAATACCTGGACACATTCGGAGTCGCCGGACAGGCTCTCGGCACGCTGATCGCCACTTTTGCTTTAGCGCAATTCCTGTTTTCGCCGCTATCCGGAGAACTGTCGGACAGATACGGCCGGAAAAAGCTGATCATCATCGGCCTCATCATCTTCGGTTTGTCCCAGCTGGTATTCGGACTGGCTCCAAGCCTTTGGGTGTTGTATGTCGCCCGGTTCTTCAGCGGGCTCGGAGCTGCATTTCTGATTCCGCCTATGATGGCATTCGTGGCAGACATTACCACTTATGAAGAGCGCGGCAAAGGCATGGGGCTGCTCGGCGCCTCGATGTCGCTCGGCTTCATGGTCGGGCCCGGCTTCGGTGGCTTCCTTGCAGAAGTCAGCCTGCAATTCCCCTTCTTCGTGGCTACTATTGTGGCTCTTGCAGCAGCAGGCATTTCTTTTGTTGCCCTGCCGAATGTCGCGCCTACGATTGAAGCGGCTCCCGCCAAGCGGGAAAACCTGCTTCAGCAAATGAAACGCTCGACGTATACACCGTATTTCGTCATGCTATTGGTGATGTTCATCTTTGCCTTCGGGCTGGCGAATTTCCAATCGACCATTGCCCTGTACGTCGATAAGAAATACCAGTTCACCCCTAAAGAAATTGCGGTACTTATCACTATCGGCGGATTTGTCGGGGTCATCGTCCAGACATTTGTCATCGACAAACTCTTCAAACGCTTCGGCGAGATGAAAGTGATTTTGGTCAACCTGCTGATTTCTGCAGCCGCCATGATCGGCGTCCTGTTCGTCAGCACGTTCTGGACGATCCTTCTTGTTTCTGCGGTCTTCTTTACAGCCGCTTCCCTGCTCCGTCCGGCGATCAATACCCTTATTTCCAAACTCGCCGGCAATGAGCAAGGGTTCGCAGCCGGCATGAACAATGCCTACATGAGCCTCGGGAATATGATCGGACCGGCCCTTGCAGGCATCCTGTTCGATATTGACATGAGCTTCCCGTATATTTTCGGAACTGCCATATTGATCGCTTGTTTCTTCATCGCAAATGTCTGGTCAATGCGCAAACAAGATCTGTTGGCTGAAAGCCGGACTTAAAGAAAAGCGGAGGCGCCTGTCCAGATTCGACGGGCATAAGACAGACCGGCAAAGCGGCGCTTTTTGCCGCAAAGCCGGGTTGGCTTATGACCCCGAGAATCTAGGCGCCGGAGTCTCGACATAGAAAAGCGGAGGCGCCTTGATGGGCCCGACAAAATAAAACACAAAAAAAGCGAAAAAGAGGTCATCCCCTCTTTTTCGCTTTTATTAATTGTTCAATAGCTGCTGGTGCAGCCCTTTGTTCCAGTTTTTGCCGCGGTTTGCGGACAGGCATCTTCAAGCCGAATCTCCTGATGGTGATGTCAGCGAAAAACAGCAGCATCGCCAGGAAAACCAGCAGATGGCGGATTGGCTGCCGGGTTCCGCCTTCAAACGGAATATCCCGGAAAGAGGCTTCAAGCGATTCCACAACCTGCCCTCCGCTCCGTTCAGCAAGCGCAGAAAGCAGTGGCAGGTTCGGCTGGCTCATCTTGTATTCATCGCCGTAAGGGATCGTCAGGCCAGTCTTATAGCGTTCGCCATTTTCATTGGAAATGCTGAAAAACACAATGCCCGGTTCTGCATCGATGGAAACTTCCACTTTCCCCGGTGCAACCGGCTCTGCTTGGAGCGGCACGTTCTTCCCTTGCTCATCCACCGCCTTCACGTCGATTATGGCCGACTTGCGCGACGGGTCTTCCACCAAATAGACGCCTTGCCCTTGGCCTGTGACAGAGAACGGGATTTCTTCGAATGACGGCAACAGTTCAGAAACGGTCCGGTTCCAAAAAGCCGGCCAGTTTTTCCAATTTTGGAATCCGCCGCTCCACGCGCCGCTTCCGGACATGTATGCAACGGTTCGGCCAAGGCCGTAATTCCATTCAGCCAGCACCGGATCTCCCTGATCGCTCTCCAGGGCAATCGACGCCGCGCTTTTCGCCGTCGTCGCAATATAGGCATTCATTTCGGGGACTCCATCATTGAACAGGTCGGACCATCCGCTTTGATAGACAGTCGGATAGAAGGGCTCGTCGACGATATACGTCCTCGACATCATGATCGTCTCACGCGACAAGATAGCCGGGATTGTCGTAGCGTCTGATACATCGTAATAGCGTCCGCTCCCTGTTTGCGCAAGCGATTCAAGGAGGCCTTTGTCGGCATCGTCCCCGATCGAAACGGTCGACAGCGTAATGTTATTGTCTTTGCCTCCTTCGATCAAGGCGTCGTAGTCATTTGACGTAGCCGACTGTCCGTCTGTCAGCAAAATGATGTGCTTGCGCTGAAGCTTCAAGTTTTCGAGCTGTGCATACGCCTCTCCCAATGAATTGTAGATTTCCGTCCCGCCGCCCGGTGTGACCGAAAGAACTTTGTCGATCGCCTCTTTCGGATCGCCGAGCTTTTCCGTCGGGATGATCTGCCACGGCTTATCATCAAACGCTATGACGCCGACCGTATCATCTTCTCGTAAAAGCTCCAGGGAGCGGGCGGCCGCTTCTTTTGCCAATTCCATTTTGACGCCGCCCATGCTTCCGGAACGGTCCATGACGATGACCAATCCAAGCGATGGCAATTCATGCTTGCCTTTCACTTCCATTTCCACCGGCAGAATCCGCTCGATCGGAGTCTTGAAATAGCCGCCAAGGCCATAGCTCTGGTCTCCGCCGGCCATCATGAATCCGACGCCGAACTCCTGGACCGCCTGTTCAATGACATTCATCTGCTGCGCACCGATGTCTGTGCCGGATACATTATCAAAAATAATGGCATCGTATTTGAGAATAGAGGAAAGGTTTGCCGGCAATGCGGCTGCCGGCAGTTCGGTGATGCCGATATTGCTGATGTCGACCAGTGAGGGAATCGGACTCCCTTCGCTCCCGCTGACTACCAGCAGTTCAGGATTTCCTTCCACTTCGGTCAAACTGGCCAGTGCATTGTTTTCAATGAACCCGTCCTGCTCCAATTCGAGGCGGGCTTCATATTTCACTAAACCCTCGCTTGCTGCTGGAAAGGTGTAGGAAAAGAGGTTCTGGCCGGCAGCCAATGCAATGTCCTGGCGGGAAATTTCTGCATCGTCAGCCGTAAACACCAGTTCTCCTTTTGTTTCTTTGTCCGAAAGGATGGTGACGGAAAACGGCTGTGCTTCGCCAAGAAAAGCATCTGCAGGCGTTTCAAAACTTGCAATCGCAGCATCGCCTCCCGCTTTCTGCTCGAGCGGCCAGACATCGATCTGGACACGGTCGGAAGCGTGGCGCGCCAACCCTTCTAGCGCTGAGCCCCTGGTTTCATTGCCATCGCTTAACAGGACGATGCGGGTCGCCAATTCTGTGTCACCGCTATTGGCTGCTAGTTGGAGCGCCTGTTCGATATCCGTATGCCGCTGGCTGCTCTGGACCGCATCGAGCGGCAGAGGCCCGAGGTCTTTTGAAACCGGCAAAAGCGTCTGGAAATCTTCCGCAAACGAATAAACGCCTGCAAGTTGCGAGTCCTTCTTATTTGCTGCCGCTGCTTCAATCGCTGTTGCCACCTCTTTTTCCATCCCGTCCATTGATGCAGACCGGTCGAACAAGAAGATGACCTGTTCTTTAGCCTCCGGCCGGAAAAGGGAAGGTTCGGCGAGTGCGAAGACCAAGCATAATACAGCCGCAACCCTCAGCAGGAAAACAGCCCGGAAAGGACGGGCAAGCTTTTTGAAGTTCCGGTAGCCGGCAAATGCGAAATATGCGGCTGCGGGCACCAGGAGCCACAGCCAAAGAGGGTTATCTACGAGCAATTCCACGGCGGTACACCTCCCACTCTGCAATCAGCAGCAAAAGAATCACAACAATCAGCCACGGCATGACAGAATGGCGCACCGTCTCAGCCTTTTCGGCAGCTTCGCCAATTCTGTAGGACGTTCCTGCGGCGAGCATCTTTTCTTCATTGCTGAGGCGGACAATCAGCTTCATGGCTTCATCTTCCCCGACCACATTGTAAACGCCCGGTTCCGCCGGCGCCTTAAAGGCTCCTTGTCCTTCTAGATAAGAAGACAAATAGGCATCTTCTTTGAAAATCTCCCATTCGCCGCTGTCCGATGCAAGGGCAACGGACCGGTATTCATTAGGCTGAAAGAATCCGAGAAAATCTCCGCTTTGCGAAAGCGACTGTACAGCACTCCACAAGAACAGCGGAAACGACGGATTCAACGGCCAATCGGTTGACTGGATATCTGCCAGAACGGCAATGTCCCCCTCCGGCGACAGCTGGATGAACGGCTGCCCTCCAATGGAAGCCAGCGTCTCATACCCGTCAAACCCAGGGTAAAGGTGCGATACAAACACCCCATCAAGCGGAGCATAGGCTAGGAGCGGATGATCCATCCACTCAATTTTGCCGGACACTTCGACAGGTGATGCATCATTCCTGCCCAGCAGCAGGACCGGGGCCGGGTTAGCCAGCAAATCGGTCTGATTGGTGGCGATAGGAGCCCCCGTGCTCTTGCCGACGGCATCCGATTCCATCAATACAGCTTCCATGCCCAATGCACTGAATCCGCTTGCCACCAATTCGTGGAGAGCGGCATCCAGGTAGATTTGATCCACTGGCTGTTGAAGAATCGCGGACATCTCGTTATCCGCTTTATACTCATCGCCGATCTGCAATTCCGCACGCCAAACATTCCCGTTCGCCAATCCTTCGAACGGTACCACGATTTCAGCCCCGGCATCTAGGACAACCGGTTTCTGTTGCCGTGTTCCGCTATCGGACGTGACGATGATTTCCCCTGCCAGTTTTTCTGTGCCATGGTTTGCTGCCTGGACGATGGCGCGCACCCCCCCTTCGCCTTCAGCAAGGCCGAACTGCAGAACCGATGCATTGGCAAGCGGCCGCTCCATCCCATGAACGACATAAGCACGGCCGGTTTTACCGGCTAAGCGCCCGCGGTCAAGCGCATCGGTGAACACGTGGATCACGGCCGATTCATCGCCTGCGAGCGACTCAGCATACAACAGCGCCTGTTCCATTTCTTCATTTCCATAATCCACTTCCAAGCCGTCAATCGTTTCCAGCAATTTTTCGGTTTCCTGCTCTTCCCGCACCAGCACTTCCGGCGACTCTCCGGCGGTGACTATGGTCACTGGTTTTCCGCCTGCCTCTTCCGCCAGTTCCCGCATTTTTTCCTGCTGCACTTCAAACTGGCTTGGCGAGCCGGCTAGCATCGTCGCTGAAGTATCCACCACGAAGATGAATTCATTGCCTTCGAGCCCTTCATCTTCCAAATAAGGCCCCATCAAGGCCAACACACAAAGAACCAGCGCCGCCATCTGTAAATAAAACAAAAGGTGATGCTGCAATTTTTTCAGGTAAGGCGAGGCCTGGATTTCCTTCATCATCTCTTCCCAGAATAGGAGAGAAGAAATCTTTTGGTCCTTGTATTTCTTGCGGAAAAAATAATACAGAATGACTGCCAGCGGCATGATCGCCGTCCAGAGCCAAAGCCAATTCGAGAAGTTCATGCCGCTTCACCTCATTCGATCCATTTTTTTTTGGCCAGCTGCTTGAACAGGGCATGCTGGATGCCTTCTTCGATATGGAGCTGTTCGAGCCGGACTCCGTGTTTTGCACAAAGCGACTCCAATCCTTTTTGGTGCATTTCCCTTTTCTTTTCATAAGCTGCCAGGGTCTGCGCCCCCATTGTTACATTCAGCGGCTCGCCGGTTTCCTGATCGAGAAGCCGGACATCGCCTGTGAACCGGGGATTCCGTTCGTCTTCCGTGCTCACTTGCAAAAACCGTACATCATGGGCATACCGGGGTGCCTGGCGAAACAGCCCCTGCCAGTCCTCCAGCGGCTCCAGGCCGTCCGAGATGATGAACAGCACCGTCGAATCCTTCGCGGCATGGAAACTTGCCGTTCTCGCAAAAGATAGTTCTTCCGGGTCCGGCAAACCGGCCATGAAGTATTCGAAGAGCTTTCGCTGGGACTTCCCTTTTTTCCGAAATGGCGCTGCAGCCAACGAGCCGATCGACATCGACAGCCGGTCGTCGTGGCTCAGCACCATCAAGCCTAGTGAAAACGCGAGCTGCTTGGCAAACAGCCATTTATCCGCCATCGATTTCGAACTGTCGAGCAGGAGATGGACCCTCATTTCCTGCTCATCAAGAAATCTTTTTATGTAGACCCGCTCGGTCCGGGCATAGACGTTCCAATCGATATGCCGGACATCATCTCCCGCATGGTATTCACGGAAATCCGAGAAGTCGAGTGAAGAGCCGAACCGTGCGGAGCGGTGCGACCCTTTATGGTGTCCGCGTATCTTCGCTTTAGTCGCAATGGAGTAGCGGCTCAGGTGGCTGATCCAGTCGGCTGGCAGCTGGAGGTTCATTTCAGAACGCCTCTTCCTGCCCCTTGAAGAATCGCGTCGATCAGTCCATCGGCCTTCTTTCCTTCCGCTTCCCCTTCGTAATTCAGCAGCAAGCGATGCCGCAGCACGGGTTTCGCGACATGCTTCAAATCTCCGATCGACACGTGGTAGCGCCCTTCCATCAAGGCACGCGCCTTCGCCAGCTTGATCAGGCTCTGCAGACCGCGCGGGCCGCTGCCATATTGGATAAACTGCTGCACCCCGTCAATTTCAGAAGTGTGCGGATGGGTGTTCTGGATAATATCCACCGCAACCATCAAGATGTCGTCAGCAATCAAAACCGACTTGACCATCTCTTGTGCTTCCAGAAGCGACGCTGCATCCATTTTTTTATTCAAAGCGATCGACTCGGATCCGGTAGTCCGCCTGCTGATTTCCGCCAACTCCTGGCGCGTCGGATAAGCAATAAGAATTTTGCATAAAAAGCGGTCCATTTGTGCTTCAGGAAGCGGATAGGTCCCTTCCATTTCAATCGGGTTCTGGGTGGCCAGGACGAAAAAAGGCCGGGCCATCGGTTTTGTATCGCCAAGCACCGTCACGGTTTTTTCCCCCATCGCTTCAAGCAAGGCACTTTGCGTTTTCGGCGTAGCGCGGTTGATCTCATCAGCTAGAACCATCTGATGGAAAATCGGGCCTTCGCGGAATGAAAACTGCTGGCGCCCGTCCATATCCCGTTCGATCAGGCTGGTGCCTGTAATATCCGAAGGCATCAAGTCGGGAGTGAACTGTATCCGTGAAAAAGACAAATCCAGGACATCGGAAATTGTCCGGATCAGCATGGTTTTCCCAAGGCCGGGCAGCCCCTCGAGCAACGCGTGGCCGTCTGCCAAAACGGCATACAATGAAAAATCGATCGCTTCTTCCTGTCCGACGATAAATTGCTTGATTTCTTCCCGGACCTCCTGGAGCCGGCTGCTCATCCCGGTAAATTGTTCTGCTGTATACGCCATGCTATCCCTGCTTTCTATTGGTTGGATTGGATTGTTGTAAAATATTGTTCGACTATCTTCTGCAGATCTGCCGGCAGCTTCATTTGCTCGGCGCTGGAGAAATAGGAGTCGGAATAACTCCCGACGACTTCAGAATACGGCCGTACCGTCCCCCGCTCGGCTGGAACTTTCCCTTCCCGTTGTTCTGCTGCTTCCCCTTCGCCTGCTTCTCCGCTGTCCACAGTAGTCTCACTTGATCCGCCGATGCGTTCCGGAACTGTCAGCAATTCTCTGCTGCCCTGGCCAGAACCACCTTGGAGGCCTTGCCCCTGGCCTTGACCTTGTCCTTGTCCCTGTCCTTGGCCCTGCCCTTGGCCTTGACCCTGTCCTTGGCCTTGCCCCTGGCCTTGACCTTGCCCTTGACCTTGCCCTTGTCCCTGTCCTTGACCCTGTCCTTGACCCTGTCCTTGGCCTTGGCCTTGGACCTGGCCTTGGCCGGATCCTTCGCTTGATTCCGCTCCTTCACTTTCCCCAGCGTCACCGGATTCCCCACTTCCTTCCGTTGCTCCTTCTCCAGAAGCAGATCCGCTTTCTTGGCCGGAAGTCTGCTCTCCAGTTGAGCCCGTTCTTGCTTTCGCTCCGTTATTGGCGATTGTCTGCTGCAGCGGGAAAGCGACCGGCTTGCCCATATTGCTTAAAGCCGTCTGGGCTTTTCCAGCTTCTCCTGCCAACTTCCCTGCCGCCTGCCCGGCATCTTTTCCCTGTTCCTTTGCAGCTTTCGCGGCTTCAGCAGCCAGCTGTTTTTCCTGCTGCGCAAATTCTTTCTGTTTCTTGACCATTTCTTTCAATGCCGCTTCAGCAGTCTCGCTTTCTTTGACCTTTTCTGCCAGTTCCCGGAGCTCTTCTTTCACCCCTTCGGTTTCTGCTTCTTTTTCAGCTTCTTCGACTTTTTCCGCCATTTCTTCAATGATTCCGCGCTCCTGCTCGATATCTTTTGCCTGCATTTGCGTAGAGCTTGGAAAAGCGATCAAGAGGCCTAAAGCAATCAAAGCAGCTAGTGTACCAAATAGCCATCTAGCCTGCAGCCACCCCTTCGGCTCTTTTTGGAACAGTTTAAAGCTATAAGGCAAGATGTCTGCCGTTTTCTTCGCCAGAACTGCTCCTAATCCGCTCATTCCGTCCGTCTGCCATACAGTCAGCAGCTGATTATGCGGCGTGAAGCGGTCGAGTTCGAGGACTGCCTCATGTCTGCCCGGCATTTTGCGCAATGTAAAGCCAAGCCAAGCAGCTAGTAAAAGGCCGCCGGCTGCATATGAATAAAATCCATAATAAGGAAGCACAAACAACCGGGAAATCAGCAGCATCACCACTGCAGCTGCCAGCCCCCAAAAGACGGCTTGCTGGAAGGCCTGGCTGATCGCCAAAAGCTTCAAGCGGTTTCCGGTTTTATTGACATAGCGCACGATTTCCCGATTGTTCATGTAAATCCCTCCTTATTTGTATTTAGCCATATTGACGCGAAGCTTTTTGACAGCCAACAGCAGCGCACCGGCGGTCAGCAAAAAATAGAAGACCAGATAACCCGCCCACAATGGCAAGTTGACTGAAGTCATATTGACGACCTCTTCTGCAAATGCCGGCTGCAGGAGCGTCAGCATGACGACGCCCGGATTGATGCTCGCCCAAAAATAAGTCATCGGCGAGAATACGGCGGTCCCGGTGCTGCCGTACTGTGAAATCTGCATGGAGATGATCATGAAAAATCCAGTGACCGCAACGAGTACGATCATGGTGCCGTATGTCGTAATCATGGAAACAATCGTCTTGCGGATCAAAGTCGAGTACATGACCCCAAGGCTCCCGATTGTCAGCAGGGTCAAAAAGTAAAACAGGAAAATGACGGCGATCTGGCCTGGTGAAACGCCTCCGTAGAGGAAAACCATGCTATAGATCGGCAACCCTGCCACAATCATCAAAAGCAGGAACGCGATGGAACTCGTCAATTTGCCAAAGATGATTTGGAAAGAGGTCTGAGCCGTTGTCAGCAGTATGTTCAACGTCTGCTTCTCGCGTTCAGACGAAATTGTCCCCGCGGTCAGCCCCGGAGTGATGAATAAGATCAGCCCAAGCTGGATATAGGTCATCATGGTAAACAGCATGAAGCTTTCTGCGGGCCGGAAAAAACCGTTGCCCGTCAACGAAGTGGCCAAAAAGATAAAGCCGAAAACGAAAATGCTCATGGCAACCAGATAAAACAGGATGCCGGTGAAGCTTTTCAAGCTGCGAAAACGCAGCTTGATTTCTTTTACGAGGACCGGATTGGCCAGGTGTTCCTTCATTTCGCTTCCGCTCCTTTCGTGATGGCCATAAAGACATCCTCGAGATCGGTCTCTCCTTCGGAGAACGACAGGATCGGCAGCCCCTGGGAAACCGCTTTTCGGAGCAGCAGAACTTGATCCTCTTCACTGCCCCGATAGAGGAATTCGATGAGGTTGCTTTCGGGCTTCTCCGTAATTTGTGTGATAAATGGATCGTTTTCAAAAAAGCTGCTTGCCGCTGCCATGCCTTCCGCCAATTTAACGCGCACGACGCGCTCGCTTTGCAGCTGCGCCTGTATGTGGGCGACAGAACCTTGTGCAATCAGCCTGCCCGAATCGATTACACCGATGTTGTCGCACATTTCAGCTAATTCCGGGAGGATATGGGAAGAAATCAGGATGGTCTTGCCCATCGCTTTCAATTCTTTCAGAATGTCGCGCATCTCGATTCTCGCACGGGGATCCAGTCCGGAGGCAGGTTCATCCAGGATCAATATCTTCGGGTCATGGATCAATGCCCGGGCCAGGCATAACCGCTGTTTCATCCCCCGTGACAGGAGATCCACATATTCATAACGCTTCCCTTCCAAATTCACGAGTTCGAGCAATTTCGGAATGAGCACTTCCCGTTCTTTCGGCTTCAGGCCGTAGCTGGCGCCGTAGAAATCCAGGTATTCATTGGCTTTCAATTGATCGTATACGCCGAAAAAGTCAGGCATGTAGCCGATTTGTTTTCTGACTTCGTGCGGGTTGTGGATCACGCTCATGCCGTTGACAAAGGCATCGCCGGCAGTCGGCTGCAAAAGGGTGGACAAAATCGAAAAAGTCGTCGATTTGCCGGCTCCATTAGCTCCCACAAACCCGAAAACCGATCCGTCCTCGACCGTCAGATTCAGATCCTGCAATGCATAGAAGGAACCGTATTTTTTCGTCAATCCGATTGTTTCAATCATGGTGCCATTTCCCCTTTCAGTTTGATTTTTGGAACCGTCACTTCCGGGGAATTTCCTGAAGCATTCATTTCCAGTTGGATGGTGATTGTGCCATCATCCGTTATAAAGTCGCCGACCGATTCCGTCAAGACCGTCTGCTTATTTGGCAATTCGACCGCTTCCCCTTTTTTGGCATGGACAAGCGTCGCTGTCAGGCCGGGTTTCGAGCTGGAAACGGTCAGTTCATTCCAAACAGTAGCTGTGCCTTGCAAGGTCTTCGGCAATTGATAGGTCATTTCATATTTGCCATTCTCCAAATAATAGAGATAGGGATCATTCGAAATCTGCTCAAAGAATGATGTTGCGCTTGTGCCAGTCAAGTCCATCCCGAATGCATCGGAATTCAAGCTGATTTCTCCCGAAAGCTTGATCTCCGGTTCAAAAGGCTGCGCAATCAGATGGACAGCCGAAACGGCCGCCCGCTTGCCTTCAAGTGCAATCGGCACGATGGCATCTTTTGCATAGCCCGCAATATAGGGGGCTTTGGCTTCTCCATCCATTTCGTTATAAGAGACGGACAGAACCGATTGTTTTCTTGCTTTCTGCAATTCTTCCACATCGGCAATCGGCTGGTAGGAATTTCCGGACCCGATCTGAGCGGCAGGGGCCAAGAGGTCGGATTGGATTTTAGCGTTGACCTCCAATTGTTCTCCGGGCGCCAGATCTCCGAGCGCAATCAGCCGGGTTCCAGTCCAAATCGATACATCTTCCAGTGCGAACGGAAAATTATTTTTTACTGTTCCTGAAACACGCCGGTTCTCAACCGCTAATTGGATACCATAATTCCCCGCATCCTCGATATAGGATTCACCAATGATGGAACCGACCGACCAATAGCGCATGTCGCGTACCGTCAGGCTGTTTCCTTTGGCCAGGGGTTCGACAATGGCGGCTTTTTGCGGGGATTGCTGCATGAATTCCTCGCTCCGGCTGAAAGTCATTGAAGTGGAGGCAGGTGCAGTAAACTGATAATCCCCTCCGCGGTTTGATAATAGCGTATGCATGTAATAGCCGTTCAGTCCGCCAGACGGGTCTGCGATAAAAAAGCCTGTCTGCTGGACTTGCGGATTGGCGATGCGGTCTTTTGCGCCGACCGCAAACAAACCGACCGATACCAATACGGCTGCCACCGGGATGGCAATCCAGGCCATTTCCCGCTTGTCTTTCTTTTTCAGAATGATATAAAGCACCGGGACGATCAAAACGATGTAGATCAAAATGATGGAGATGATCAAGGTTTTCGACACCTGAAAACTCTCAAACAATTCGTTTACACTGCCAATTTCATATGAAATGACTTCCTTCAAGGGTTGTCCATAATTCATGGCAGCCTGATTGGCTGCAGATGTTTTGAAAAAATTCTGCATGACTGCAGTATAGGCTTCCTGTGAAGCAACCGGCTCATCGCCCAGTGAAAAGCTGGTTTGCGTCAAGGCGCCGGAACCAATGGGCATGCGCCCTGCGAGCACTTGGCCATTTGACTCCATCAACGCCTGTGCCCCTTCTGCCAACTCCGCTTCAAATGCAGGGACCGGCTTTGCCAGAGACGGAATGGCTGCCTGTTCAGAGCTGCCCAGCTGCAATGGCAAATAGCCGCTTAGATTGCCCATCGCCAGCTGCATGTTTTCAGTGGAGCCGACAACGACATGTCCCCCTTCACGCACCCATTGCAAAACGGCTTCTTGCACAGGTTCAGGCAAATCGCCGTAAGCAAATTCATCAATCAGCAAGTAATCAATGAATTCCCATCCCATCGCTTCACGCGGCAAAGCGAATTGTTCCAGCTGATTCAAATGGAACACTTCTACCGAACCCTGTCCTTTCGCTCCAAGTTCTTTCAAGGCGATCAGCCGATCGGAATTATTCGTCAGCGTTCCGATAAAAAGCGAAGCGGGGTCGAATAAATTCGCTTTGAGCGTTTTCGATCCTTTGAAAGCGATCGCGTCTCCATTCTCCCAGCCGCCTTCGTACAAAAAGATCATCTGCTGCTGTGTGCCGTTCATCATGTACATATCCGTTAATCCGGGAATAGCCACTTGGAGCGTTTTTGTCTCGCCGGCTGCCAATTCCACCGGCACTGCCAACCCTGCACCCAGGTTGTACGTTTCACTATAATTGATTACCAGGTCCCCCGAAAAATCCGATCCGCTGTTTGATAGCGTAATCCGCACGGGAACTCCCTTATCATACTTCACCTTGTTTTGAATTCCGGCCTCTGTCTCGATGGTGATTTGAGGAGAGGCAAGCGGCGCCTGCGGCATCATGAAAAACAAAAGGATAAATGCACTTGCACAGAACGCCAGCAACTTCTTCGACATGGTAACACCCCTATTCTTCTCTATAGTAAGTAGTACGTAACAGGAAGAAAATGGTTCCATGTACACATAAAAAAGACGGACAGCTTTTTGGCTGTCCGTCTTAGTTTATAGATAAAAGATTTATTTTTTATTAAATGAATAAACGAAATAGAAGCTGTGCTGGATCCTCCACTTCAGGCGGACGCTTTCCGCGGGCTCGCGCCGAACTAACTCGGACTGACGTCCGAGTGGATTTCGGCACTTCGCTATCCCGCAGGCAAAACCGGTGCTCCTGCATCGCTTCGCTGCTTCGTCGCAAACAAGTCGGTCGAACTGCCTTCGACCAACTTGCTCGCCGCCTTCCGTTACGGATTCCAAAGCTAGCGGCTTGTACTTATCGAGTTGAAGTTGGATCTATTTCTCCTACCACATCAATTAGATACATGCGATACGCCCGATCGGTCTGGCCACGAGACTCCTGTGGGAGCAGCGAAGCGACTCGAGCTGAAGACCCTGGACTGAGCGAAGCGAATGTTTTTTCAATTTGCGACGAGTAATCGCAGGAGCAAGGGAAGCGGCTGAAGCCGAGCCCACGGAAAGCGAAGTGGCCAGCCCGGGCGGGCTTATACGTTTCTATTCATTCAAATTAGACTTTGTCTACAAACTAAAACGGACAGCTTTTCAGCTGTCCGTCCTGTTAGCAATTTTTGAACAATGAATACAGAAAGTCCGGCATGAAGCCCAGCAGCTTTTCATCGGGGTTCAGCTTGGCATGGTGCAGGCCGAATTCCGAGCCGGCTCCCGCCCAAAACATCAGGGCGGGCAGTTCCTCCGTAAAATAGCCGAAGTCTTCTCCGGTCATCGCCGCTTCACATCTTATTGCCTGGATGCCTGCTGCTTCTCCGGCAAAGGCGAGGAACTCTTCTGCCAGCGCTTCATCGTTGTCGACCTGAAGATAACTGGCGCCGTAATCGATGGTGACCCGGCAGTTATAGCCTTCTTCAATCGCCCGGCACAGTCCTTCAATCCGGCGTTTGATCCTGCGCATCGATTCGGCATTCAGTGTGCGGATCGTTCCTTCCAGCCGGGCATTTTCAGCGATGATGTTCTGGACCGTGCCCGCTGAAAATTTTCCGACTGTCAGAACAGCTGAATCCATCGGATCCACATTCCGGCTGACAACCGTCTGGAGCTGGATGAGAAGGGACGCTGCTGCCACCGCCATATCTTCTGTCAAATGGGGATAAGCAGCGTGCCCGCCTTTGCCATGAAGGTCGATAAACAATTCCGAAGTGTTGGCAAACAGCAGCCCTGGTTTTGTTGCGACAGTGCCGACCGGCAGCTCCGGCGCAATATGCAGCGCGTAAAGACGGTCGGGCATGAACGAAGGCATGTCATGCTTCAGCCATTCCCGGAACGGCAAAGCGCCGCCCGGCCCTTCTTCTGCCGGCTGGAAAAGAATGACCGCATCATCTTTAATCGGCTCTGCCACGAGTTTTTCAAGCAGCCCGAGCGCCACTGCCATGTGGATGTCGTGGCCGCACGCATGCATAAGTCCGGGATGGACCGATGCAAACGGAAGTCCGGTCAATTCTGTTATCGGGAGACCATCGATATCCGTCCGCCATCCGATCGTTTTCATCGGTTCGGTGCCGCGTATTTTCACCGCCAGGCCTGTCTTCCATTGGACCACTTCCAGGCGCTCCTGTGGCAATTGGCCGATCAGGTTTTTCAGATAGGCCTGAGTCTTGAATTCCTGGAATCCGATTTCCGGTATTTGATGCAATTCTCTTCTGATGTTCACTAGATCCATATGGAGCCGCCTCTTACAACTGGCGAAGTTCTTGCTTGATTTCCGTTTTTGAACGCGTTTTCTCGTCCATCAATTTCAGGACGCGAGCTGGTGTGCCGCCAACTACTGAGTTAGCCGGTACATCTTCGATGACGATGGCGCCGGCAGCAACTACTGCGCCTTCGCCGATGCGTACGCCTTCCAATACGACTGCATTCGCCCCGATCATGACGTTGTCTTCCACGATGACAGGCGTCGCTGATGCGGGCTCGATGACGCCAGCCAGCACTGCGCCTGCGCCGATGTGGCAGTTCTTGCCGACAGTTGCACGGCCGCCCAAAATAACGCCCATATCGATCATAGTGCCATCGCCGATGACTGCTCCGATATTGATGACAGCCCCCATCATGATGATACAGTTATTGCCGATTTCTACATTTTCACGGATAAATGCACCTGGCTCGATGCGGCTGTTGATGTTTTTCATATCCAGTAGCGGAATCGCTGAGTTTCTGCGATCGTTTTCTACCACTGAGTCTTCAATCGCTGAAGCGTTCGCTTCCAATGCTTTTTGCACTTCCGCCCATTCGCCGAACACGATCGCGTGATTGCCTTCGCCGAAGACTTTCGAGCCTGTGCCGTAGTCCAAAGAAGCAACGTCCTGGCCTTTTACATAGACTTTGACCGGCGTTGATTTTGTCGCATTCTGTATGTACGAGATAATTTCATTTGCATCCATTTGTTTCATCAATAAAAACCTCTTTCTATGAGTGATGGTGTTATTATAACGGATTTAGAATAATAATTCAGTACTTCAGCTTAATAAAGCGGCATGTTTTTTCACTATATCGACAAATGCCTCTACTTGCCGCAGCTCGAATGCGGATTCATAGCCGATCAGCCACGTATCGCGCGTCAGCTGGAGTTCTTCAGCACTGCTCGACAACGGGATTTTATGGACGCCTTCCTCCCCAGTCAGCGTAATGGAAGGAAGGATTGCGTAGCCGATTCCGTTCACGGCCATCTGCTTGCACGTTTCAATCTGGTCAACAGTGATTTGCCGTTTCGGGCTCGAAGCGAAATGTTTTTGCCACCATTGCTGGATTTCTTCATAATAATTTGAATCGCTTTTAAACTGGATAAAAGGGCGTTCTGTCTTTTCAACTTGGTCGAGTGAATTGATTTCCTTGTCGACCAGATACAAGGTATCCCGGAAAAGGTGCATTTTCGGGCCTTTCCATTCTGTCTGCCCGCGGACAATCCCGACATGCGCTTCTCCTTCATAAAGTGCGCGGACGATTTCCGAGCTCCAGCCGGTAATCAGCTGGATCTTTGCTTCCGGGTAAAGCGTTACAAAATCCTTCAGCACTTTCGGCAGCCAATTCTGCCCGATTATCGAAGCACAGGCAATTTTCAGCGTGCCATGTACTTTGGAAGTCAGCGTATGCAGCACTTCAAACACTTCTTCCTTCCGTGCGAGCACGTCATTCGAATAGCGGATAACCAGTTCGCCGGCAGGTGTAGGCGTAAGGCCTTTCTGGGATCGGATGAACAACTGCTGGCCCCATTCCTTTTCGATCGACTGGAGGCGCTGGGACAAAGCGGGCTGCGATAAGAACAGCCGCTCAGCAGCTTTCCGCATATTGCCTTCTTCCGCCAGTATTTTGATGATCAGTTCTTCATTGGCCATTCCCGCTCATCCCTCTCTTTCTAGGCAATCCGAATATCAGCAGCAATGAGATAAGCGCAAATACCGCTGTCAATCCGTAAACGTTCTGGGATGCTTGTGCCAGCCCTTCCTGAAGAAAATCCATTGCATCCTGCGGCAATGCCGCCCGGCCGTCTTCGGTCAGCAGCTCATTTACGGAGTTCAAAGTAAAATTTTGTCCGGTGCTGCGGAAATAATTGAGCAGCGTCGAATTCAGCACGCTTCCGAGGAGAGCCGCCCCAATGGTCGAACCGAGGTTCCGCATGAAAATATTCGATGCGGTTGCCGAACCCCGCTGTTCATAGGAAACAGCCGCTTGGATCGATACGATGAACGCCGTTGAAGTAAGCCCCATACCGACGCCGATAAAGAAACTCGACATCGCCGCCCACCAAGGCCCGTATTCCGCCTGCATCAACACGAACAGCACCGCTCCGATCACCAGTGAAATTCCCCCGAGGAGGGAGGTTTGGAAGTAGCCGATTTGAATCAGGAGCCTCCCTGAGAAAAAGGCGGCGATCGGCCAGCCGATTGACATAGCCGTCAGCGTAAAGCCGGCGACAGTCGCCGGCTGTTCCATCACCCCTGTGACGTAGGCCGGCAAATAGCTCGATACTCCGATCAGGATGATGCCGGTAAATAGCGACACCAGGTTTGCGAACAAAATCGACCGGTTGCGCCAAATATCAAAAGGCATCATCGGATCAGTCGCTTTCCGCTCGACTTGGACAAACCAGAAAAAGACAGCCGCCGCTCCAGAGACCAACAGCAATGACGGTGCGGAAAGCCACGCAAAACCGACGCCTCCTTCAACGAGCCAATACAAGAAACCGGACAATGCGACGGTCAACAGCAAGGCACCCAGGTAATCGATGGTGGGCTTTTTCTTTGCGGCCGGCTCCACCAGAAAGATCATGACGCCCAACAACGCCAAAATTCCGAGCGGGATATTGACCCAAAAGACGTATTCCCAGCCGATCGAGGCAACCAGAATGCCTCCGATGGCAGGGCCGGTGACTGCGGAAATTCCCCAGACGCTCGACAGATAGCCCTGGATTTTCGCCCGCTCCTCAGCGGAGTAGATATCACCGACGATGGTGGTGGCAATCGGCAGGACGGCGCCTGCCCCGATGCCTTGGACAAACCGGTAGATGATCAGTTCCTCCATCGAATTGGCCAGTCCGCACAGCAAAGACCCCGCCAGGAACAGCAGGATACCGATAGCGAAGATCGGCTTGCGCCCGAATATATCTGAAAGTTTTCCGTAAAGCAGTACCGTAACAGTGCTCATCAGCAAATAAGCTGAGAACACCCAGCTGTATTTCGAAAAGCCTCCCAGTTCTGCGGAAATGCTGGGCATCGCGGTCGAGACAATGGTCGCTTCCACTGCACCGATGAACATGGCGAGCATGACCGAAGCCAGTACCAGGGGCCGATTAGTTGTTTTCATGATGGTTTCCTCTTTTCGACTGACAGAAAAAAGGCCCCGTAAGGAGACCTTTCTTTTACAGCAAACACTTATTTTTTCAATTGGTAGATCTGTTTTTTCAGCTGTTTTAAAATCACACGGCGTGTCAAGATTCCCATGAATTGATCGTCATCGTCCACGACACATAAAAAGTTCTGGTCAATCAGCAGGTCCAAAGCCCGTTGGAAGCGCTCGTTGATATGGATCAACGGCAAATTCTTTTCCATGATATCATCCACTTTAATGTCCGGAAGCCGTTCATACTCGATGTGATCCAATCCCAAGATGGCGTCGGTGATGCGTTGGGCATTGATCAGCCCGCGGAAACGGTATTTGGGATCAAGCACCGGTATTGCGGAATAGCCTGTTTTAGTCAACACCAGCAAGGCGTGTTCTGCGCTGTTTCCGATTTGGACATGCGCAACTTTTTCAGAAGAAATGATGAATTCTTCAATGGGGGTATCCAGAAAATCTCTGCTAGGTAATGAAATCATGTACTCTACTCCTTTAATATCCTAAACGAGCCTGACTTGTTTTCTTCGATTTCATCATAACATATTCCAATTACCGAAACTATTTTTTGCCTTAGCCATTTTCTTTAAAATGGAAATTTGTTCAGCCATTGCCCGCCATCAAGCGTTACAATTTCGCCGTTCATATACGAAGCTTTGTCCGACATGATAAACGCAGCAAGCTCTGCCACTTCTTCCGGTTTGCCAAGGCGGCCGAGCGGAATCGACTCCAATGTGCGTTTTGCCGCCTTTTCGGATTCCCAAAGCTTGTCTGCGCCGCCGGTCCGTTCAATCGGCCCAGGAGCTATGCCATTTACCCGGATGCCATACTGAGTGCCCCATTCAACCGCCAGCGTCCGGGTCAATGACATAACCCCCGCTTTGGCTGCTGCCGAATGGGCGACGCCGGCACCGGCATTCCATGCATAGGTTGCCAGCATATTAAGGATGTTTCCTTTAGCGCCATTTTCAATCCAGTAGTTTCCTACTGCATGGGAACAGAAAAAAGTGCCGTTCAGGACAATATCGATGACTGAACGCCAACCGTTCGGCGATAGCTTCTCAGCATGAACGATGAAATTCCCTGCGGCGTTATTGACAAGTCCGTCGATTCGGCCGAATTTGTCATGAGCAAACTTCACCATCGCTTTGGCATGTTCCGGTTCCCTCACATCCATCTGAAAAGCTTCTACCGTACCTTCCTCTGCCTGGATGGAAGTAATCGCTGCATTCAGTTTCTCCATGTCCCGTCCGGTAATGACGACATTTGCCCCTTCTTTTGCAAACCGCTCGGCCATGTGGTACCCCATTCCGCTTGATCCGCCTGTCACGATAATCGTTTGATCTTTAAACATGTTCATTTCCCCTTTGTGTTTTTTTGATTGAAATAAATTCCATGAATCCGCTTTCACTTCGGTATACAGCCTATACGATTTTTGATATGATGGATGTGCATTAAGCTAGCCAAGAACCGAAAGGAATGAGTTCATGCCCACCCAAAAATCGGATTCCGAGATTGCCCAAGCAATTTTTACTGTGAACCGGCATGCGAAAACCGCCCCTGACAACCAGTATTTATATGCGCTGAAAAAAGAAGCGCTGTCAGCGATGATCATTCACAACCGCGCCCAGAAAATCGGTCTTCACTTCAGCAAAAACCCCCGGAAAAGCCAACAGCAATCTTCAGTCCTCGTAAAATGCGGCAATTACTATTTTCATATGCTTCCTAAAAAAGAAGATTTTGAACAACTTGAGCATTTGGGCCAATTGGATGAATCGTACCGCAATCCGCCTAGCCGCATGAATTTGAAGACTGCCAAGGAAATCTTGAGTGATCTTACCGGCCTTCAACCGCAAAAAAAAGAGACGCAGCAGACGCAGGCTGCCCATTATGCAAAAACGTATAAACCGCGCCAATCCGACCGGTTCTATACGCCGAAGAAATCATATTTTGATTGAAGGATGATCCGGAGACTTCCCGTCTCCGGATTTTCTATTTCCAGTAATAATGGATAAGCGCCTGTGTGCCGCTTTCGCTATGGCCCGATGCAGCAAGCTCTTCGTACATGCTGAGCGACAGTTTCAGCCCCGGCAGGTCAAGGTCCATCCGGTCCGCTTCCTCCGCCGCTATTTTCATGTCCTTGATAAAATGCTTTATGTAAAACCCTGGTGCAAAATCCCCTTTGATCATGCGCGGCGCAAGATTCGACAAAGACCAGGATCCTGCCGCTCCAGAAGAAATTGACCGCAGCACCTGTTCAGGATCCAGACCGGCTTTTTTCGCATAGATGAGCGATTCGCAAACCCCGATCATATTGGAAGCGATGGTGATCTGGTTGCACATCTTGGTGTGCTGCCCAGCACCCGCGGCCCCTTGAAAGACAATATTTTCCCCCAAAAGTTCAAACAGAGGCAGTGCCTCATTGAAGGTTTCCTCGTCACCGCCCACCATGATGGACAATGTGCCTTTCTGTGCACCGATATCGCCTCCGGAAACAGGGGCATCCAGCGCTTTCAGGCCGTTTTGGGCGGCTGCCTCATAGATCCGCTCCGCCAATTCCGGCTTTGATGTAGTCAAATCGATCAAGACAGCTCCGGCTTTCGCATGGCCCAAGATGCCATTGTTACCGAAATAAACCTCTTCAACATCTGTTGGATATCCTACCATCGTAAAAAGGACCTGTGCATACTGTGCGACCTCTTTGGGTGACTCCTTCAATTCAGCGCCCATGGCGACCAAGTTCTCCGCTTTTTTGGCTGTGCGAGTGTAGATGGCGACATCGTGCCCTGCATTCAGCAGATGTTTAACGAGGCTATTGCCCATTACGCCTGTTCCGATAAATCCGATTTCCATTATTTCATCCTCCCCTTCTTTGCATATCTCTAGTTTAGCAAAAATCTTCTGTCAATTCACAGGAATTTAAAAAGCCCCAAAAAAAGAAGCCGATCCGTTATCCGGACCGACCACAAAAGGGGGAAATGAGAATGTTGCTGTGTTCAAGTATACTATCCCCCTCAAAAAGCCTGCTTAAACCTATAAATGAAAATATTCTGCTTTTATTTTTTTTATTTCTTCCAGAAACGGAAGTGCGTCCTTCTCTGCAACCGTCCCTAACCCGTAGCGGACCTTTTCGTATGTGCGGAAGAATGAGTCCGATGCCGGCCACTCCATCCGGTTCATCCATTCCTTCACCGTCTCGTGCGGATGCCTGCCCAAACCGGCAGACTGCGCCTCCTGTTCGAAAAGGCGATAGGATTGTCGGATGATTTCGAGCGGCATTTCCGAGTAGCGGACCTTTTCCGAAGCTTGGACAGCTTCCTCGTTCCCGATTGACGAAAAGCGGACCTCTTCTGCCGGAGAGGCAGGCAGTTCCGTTTGCAGAGCCGATTTTGTGCGGCGCAAATAAAAGAACAGAAGCAGAATGATAAGGACCGCTCCGGCGCCGAAGAACAGCTCGACCGGAAACTCGGACGGTGAGTAGTCCGCTGCTGCCTGCTGCAGCTCTTCAGGGGCTTCGGAAGTCTGCAACTTGGCAAATGTTTCTTGCGCTTCCTGCGTCGAGGACAAGCCCGAAAAATAATTGGCTGCTTTTTCCATCAGCGGCGCAAATGGCCAAAGAACTCCCTGCAGGAGCCAGCCGGCTGCAGTGCCGGCGAAATTGCGGGCAGTGGGGCCGATCCAATAAACGGCAAGGGCCGCGGCGGCGGCTGCCGATAAAACCGCCGCTCCCGCAACTGCCGGCTGCCAAAGTTTTGCCCCAGCAGTACGTCCATGAAGGAACCTGTGCGCCAAATGGAACAGGACGTAAAAACTGAAAGCTGCCAGGATGATGGCATTCGCTTCTCCTGCCGCGCCGCGGTCAGCGGAAAGCAGATCAATGAAAAGAACTGCCAAATAGACCAGAACCCATAAGAGCAGCGTGTTGCCGTCTTGCCCGGCATCAGCATCCCATTCTGCGAAACGGGCATGGAGCAGATACACCGCCAATGCCGCGAGGATTGCTGCAAGCCAAAGTGACATGCCCAGAAAGAGAGCGGGTACCATACTTGCAAGAGCGATTGCCGCCGCCGAACCTGAATGATAAGGGAATTTCCAGAACGTCAAAAATGCAGCTCCTGCCATTAAAAAGCTGGAGCCAAGCCAAAGGAATGCCAATGGCTGAGCCGTTCCGTTGTCAAAAATCACAAGCACCAACGATACGGAAAAAGCATCGAACAAAAATCTTCCGGAAGAGGAAAAGCGTGGCATCATGCAATTCCACTTCCTTTCGGGCTGGCGATGACCTTCAATTGGGTCCTTCTGCTCCAGGATGCAACCACTTTTTCCATGCCTTTTAGATCTTCGGCCAAGAGAAAAGTAGTCAATGGCAATTCAATATGCATATCGAGATGAGCCGCCATGGAACGGAATGGGAGCGTTGAATGGTTTTTCGAGATAAGGGCGAGCAATTCAAGCGCCCGCTGACGGTGCACCTGTCCGTCACCTGCCGGCAAGAACAAGTAAGGCATCGCTCCTGCTGACCGGATGTTGATCGCCAGTGCAAACGGGACGCTTTCTTTGAAGCAGCTATCCACATACGATGCCAGTTCTTCGATGCGTGCTTCCAGGTTCGGGATGGTTCCATAAAATGCGGCTACATCCAGCATGAACAGCATCGACTCGTTTGCTACCGGCGAGAATATTTTGGTTTGGAAACTCTGCATGCGCGCACTCGCTTTCCAGTGGATATGCTGGAATTGGTCGGTCGGCGCGTATTCCCGGGTTCCGATGGGCTGGAATGGATCGCTGAAGAGCGAATGGTTCAAATTGAAATGGCCGGGCTTTTGCAGCGACGGTGAATAAGTGAACGGTTTGGGATGGATCTTCGGATACACCAGCAGTTCTTGAAGAAGCGTTTCCCGGTATTCAATGACCGCTTCGCCTTCCCCGAAAAGAAGCGGGACGCTCAATTCCATTTTCTTCAGCCTCGCCAATCCTCTCCCGCTCCCCGTTACAGGAATCTTCAAAGACAGGTTTTCCCGGAATCCGATGGTGAACGGAACGTCCATCTCCACCAAACCGGTATAATTCGTCAACCCACCGCTTGCGGGCATCACAGCGTCCTGGAACCAGATTTTCAGATTTCCGCCCCAGATCGGCATTCCCTTGTTTTCAAAATCGAGCTGCCACTCTGATTCGCCGCCATTTAATACACGCTTGCGGTTTAGGCGGTTTGAAAACTGGAGTTTGCTGCCGGCATGCTTTGCATATTGCCATTGCAGCATGGCTATGGCCAGTGCAAAGGTGATGGCACCGGCTGCGGCAAATTGAAGGAAAATAAAGGAAATGAACAAAAAGACGGCCAGCATCCCGATGACGGCTTTTGTTTTTGCAGCATTGTATTCATGGCGGATCCAGTGCATCTTAAAGCGCCTCGACAGGAGAAGGGATGGACTCACTGATTTCCTTCAGCACATTTTCGGGTTCTGTAACGAGCATTCCTTCCGCTGTCAGCAACAGCCGGTGAAGCGCAACCGGTTCAAGTATGTATTTCACATCATCCGGCGTTGTATAGCTGCGGCCGTCCAAAAAAGCCCGGCCTTGTGCTGCATGGACAAGTGCAAGAGCTGCCCGGGAACTCAGGCCCATTTCGATCAGCGGATGATTCCGCGTAGCCCGCACCAATTCGATGATGTACTTTTCAATATCCTCATGCACTTCCACCCGCTTAGCCGCTTTCGCCCATTCCTGGACTTCTTCGATTGAGGCGACGGCGTGTATTTCTTTTTTATGAGACGCATTATCCCGGAATTCGCGGACAATTTTCAATTCTTCTTCATAATCGGGATAGCCGATTTTCAAGCGAAATAAAAACCTGTCCAATTGTGCAGCCGGCAGCGGAAACGTCCCCTGCTGAGATTCGACCGGGTTCTGCGTGGCAATGACGATAAAAGGGTTCGGCAATAGAAGCGTTTCCCCGTCAATTGTGGCCTGCTTCTCCTCCATGGCTTCAAGCAGGCTGGACTGGGTGCGCGGTGTAGCGCGGTTGATTTCATCAGCCAGCAGCAGATTGGTCAGGACAGCACCCGGACGCAATTCAAATTCCTGTAGCTTCGGATTGAAAAAACGGATGCCGGTCACATCAGACGGCAAAACGTCCGGCGTAAATTGCAGCCGCTCAAATTTCCCGCTGAAAGAACCGGCAAATGCTTTAGCCATCCACGTTTTTCCGGAACCCGGCACACTTTCCAAAAGGACGTGCCCTTCCTGCAGCAATGCGATCAACATAAAATCCAGCTCTTTCTCCCTGCCAACGACCAATTGGTTCAAATGCCTTCTTGTGGCGTGCAATTTCTCCATAACGTTTCCCCCTGGCTTTTTAGCAAACTCGCTTATTTGGATGGCTCTTCTGTATAAGTATAGATTGTGATTCCGTGATGATATGCCGCTCCCCTGAAATGCTTGAAGTCCTCCCGCTGCACCAGCACGTTCCGGAAGTCCAGAAAGTCCTCTTTCGGTACGGTGATAGACGGGATTTCCCCTTGCTTCAGTTGTTCGAGCATCGAGCTGTAATCCACCATAGACGCTTCCTCCTTTCGCTTTCGATTCCCCTTGTTTGTTCTGCTATACTGGGTAAAAGATGAAATTAACCAGTTCCATTGGAGCAGCCATTTCTTTTCCTGACTTTCCAGTGAAATGCCATTAACTTCAATTATACAGCACGAAAAGAAGTTGAACAGTATGGGTTTTTGCTGAAAATCAACCCGCCATTTAGTTTTAGGAGGATTTCCATGTTGAATTTTTTCAAAAAACATCATCTGTCCATACTCTTGCCCATCGCTTTCGGTTTATATTTTCTCGCGTTCCAGAACGCTGCGACGTTTTGGTATATGTATACTTTTTCGCTGCTGGTGCTCATGTCTTTTTCCATGTTGTTCATCAAAATCTACGATGAGATGCCGACTTGGAAATCGCTCATCTACGGGCTGGGCTACGGAACGCTGATCTATGCCATCATAACTGGCGGCTATCAGGCCATCCGGTTCCTACCGTTCGATGCCGGAAGTTCAGTCAGCCGTTTGCTGAAAACGTTCGCTCCCACATCCATCTGGCATTTTCTGCTTTTGATGTTCGTGATAGTTCCTGGAGAGGAGATTTTCTGGCGTGGCTACATTCAGCAGAAATTGAAAAAGTATATGTCTGGCCCCATGGCTGTATTGGCCTCCTCAGTGCTGTTCGGCCTTGCTTTGGGATTGGGGGGATTTGTTTCCGGCTCCTTCGCGGCAGTGGCATCGGGCATTATCCTCGGCTTCCTGTATGAATGGAAAAGAAGCATGCCCCTTCTGATCGTTGCCCATTTGGTGATGATTGTTCTGCTATTTTTAATTAAGCCCTTATCGGGGTGAAATGAAACGTGTTAAGCTAGTTGTGCGTCAACTATAGGAAAGGGAGGTAATATTATGAAAAAGAATTTATTTTTAGCGGCAATCCTGTTTTCCGCCGGCGCTGTACTAGCTGCTTGCGGTACTGCTGAAACATCGGAAGAAAACAACAACTCGACAGCAGGTGAACAAACTGCAGAAGAAACGCCGGCAACAGAGACCGAAACGCCTGAAGAGCCGGCTGAAGAAACCGAGGCGCCTGAAGAACCTGCTACTACGGAAGAGACCGAGGAAACTGAAGAACCGGCAGAACAACCTGCTGAAACAACTACAGAAGAACCATCAAAGGCCGAAACGGAAGGCACGCTGACGCCAAGCGATGAACAGCCATACCAAATCAAGGTCGTCCGGGGCTATGAATTGACTTCAGAAGAACCCGGAAAAGATTCGCTTTTCCTGTCAGAGGACTCGGGCGTGTTTATGCGCATTGAAACTTTCTCTAAAGAGGACATTTCTTTCGACCAGGCAGCCGCTGTCATGAAAGAGACCGTACAAGCGTCAAATCCTGAAGCGGAAATTTCAGAAACAGCCGGCCCAGAAGGTGCTGCGTTCTTGAATTCGGCCGCCTACGAGGTCCCTTCTGCTGAAGGCAAAGTGACCGGCATCGTTTTCGAAAAAGAGGACATCATCGCTCGCCTGACCATTTTTGACAGCACGGAAGCAACGGCTACCGAAGACTTTATCGACATGGCCAAGACCATCGAACCGAAAGAATAAAATAAAGAGGCATGCAGGAAAAATTCCTGCATGCCTCTTTTTCACTCTTTTGTTTCAATAAGATAAATCTTTGATGGAAAGGCCCAGTTTTTTCATCAATTCGATGGCCTGGTCCTTCTCTTCCGGGGTCAGTGCATTCGTCAATTCATGCAGGTTCTGTTCGTGCTCCGGAAAGATTTTGCCCATAAATTCTTTGCCGTCTGCTGAAATCTCCGCATAGGTCACTCTGCGGTCAGTCGGGCAATTGACGCGGGTAATGAAGCCCCGCTTTTCCAGTTTGTCGATGACATAAGTGATCGAGCCGCTGGCCAAAAGGATTTTTCCGCCAATTTTCTGCAAGGGCTGCTTCCCTTTATGGTAAAGAAGCTCCAGCACTGCAAATTCAGTCGGATTGATGCCGTGGGCCTGGAAAAAATGGTTGGTCTGTTCCGTGATCGCTTTATGGGCGCGGGACAGCACAATAAAAAGCTTCAGCGATTGTTTGATATCTTCGTTCATAGTATCCACTCATTTCCAAATTAAAGATCTGCTATTTTCAATTATAGTCCTTTTGAATGAAAAAGGCACAAAAGATTGATTGTCCACCTTTAAAATGAACGATTATTAATGTTTTCCGGCCGTTTTAAAGCAGCATGGAGCTTTGCCACTCCGATGCACATTTTCTTAAGCAGAAAAGGATTTGGCCGCTTATCCGATGATTACACGCTCTTTCGGGTAATGGAATTTTGTCGGGTCCGTTTTTCCGCCTATGGTGAACAGGAATGAAATCAATCCCACCCGTCCGATGAACATCAGCACCATGATGACAACCTTGCCGAAGCTCGAAAGATCATCCGTTATGCCGAGCGACATCCCGCACGTTCCAAACGCCGAAGTAATTTCAAAAAGGATGGCGACTGCCGATGCATGCGGTTCGGAAATGATTAAAGCCATCGTTGCGGCTAGGACCATAAAACCCGCCAAAATGATGACGGCAAACGCCCGGAATACATCGATCAGCTCGATTTCCCGGCTGAAGATCTGGATGCTGTTCTTTCCGCGGGCAAAATTGATCAAGAACAGGACCGCTATCGCAAAGGTCGTCGTCCGGATGCCGCCGCCCACCGAGCTTGGAGAAGCGCCGATGAACATGAGGGCGCTCAGGAACACTTCTGTCGCTTCGCTAAAAGCGGTGATATCCATTGTCGTTAATCCTCCTGAACGCGAGGACACCGAGTGGAACAGCGAAGCAAAGAATTTCTCATGCCACGACATGCCCTTAAGCGAATTGGTGCTTTCCAGCGCCAAATTCCCGATGGTGCCAATCAGCAGCAGAATTCCGAACGTCGACGTCGTGATTTTCGTGAACAGCGAAAACCGGAAATTCTTGTTTTTGTTCGAAAGAAACTCTTTCAACTCGATCAGCACCGGAAAACCGATAGCACCGAGGATGATGAGGATCATGTTGATGATCTGGACGAAATAATCATTAAAATATGGCGCCAACGAGTTGCCTGTAATGTCGAATCCGCCATTCGTGGTGGCAGAAATCGAAGCAAACACTCCATGCAGCAGCGCTTCACTAAATGTATCGTAGTATTGGGTAAAGTAAACGGTCAGGATGATAGCTCCTACCAGTTCAATCAGCAAAAGAATTTTAATAATGTCTCGAATCAATTTTACGACACCCGACATATTGAACTGGTTATGATCAACCATGATCAGCTGCCGTTCACGCAGTCCGATCCGCTTTCCTACCAATAGCCAGAAAAAAGTGCCGATTGACATAATGCCGATTCCTCCAAGCTGAAGGATGACCATCAGCATGACAATTCCAAATACGGTATAGGTTTCTGAAACGTTGATAACGGTTAATCCTGTAACACTTACTGCACTGATTGCAGTGAATAAGGTATCAATATAGGATAGTTCCACGCCGGTCTGATGCACTTTAGGGAGCCTCAAAAGCAAAAAGGAAATAGCAATTGCGACAAAATAATAAGAGACAATTGCTTGCGCTGGTGTTAGATTGCGGATCTTTTGAAAAGATTGGTTCATGGAGCTCATTTCCTTTCGGCCTTCTGTTCTCTACTTATTCTATGAAAAGAAAATGTAAAAAGAAAGGGGCAATTCTATTTCTTTCAAAATCCAATGGAAAAAGGGCAGAAATATCACTTCTGCCCTTTTTTGCTGTTGCTGTTCTTTTTTTGTGAATCCTTGAGTTTTTTCTTCTGTTCTGGGGTTTTGCGGTTTTTCGTCGTTCCCTGTACCGGTGTTTTTTTCTTTGTTTCCGGCGGTTTTACTTTCTTCTCTTTCTTAGGTGGATTCACTTTCTTTTCCTTAACAGGTGGTGGTGTTTTTTCAGCTTTCGGCTTTGTTTTTTCAGAGTTCGCTTTAACTTTCGGCGTTGCTTTTTTCGCTTTCGGTTCTGCGGCCTGCGGGGCTGCTTTGGCAGGAGGTTGTACTTTTTTCCCTGCTGCAGGCGGATTCGCTTTCCGCTCCGATTTTGGCAGGTCCGCCTTCTTTTCCTGCTTTGGAGGATTCACCGGATTTGCGTTCACGCTGCCATCCAATTTTTTCTGCTGGCCAGGTGGCATAGTTTCCTTATCCTTTTTCACATCAGCATCCGCTTTTTTCTGTTGTCCGGGCGGTGCTGCAGGCTTAGGGTCCTCAGGATGGACATGTCCGGTAGGCGTTCCAAACCCTTTCGTTTTTAGCGTTCCCGTATTTTCTTCAACAGCTACAGGAGTGAACTTTTGAACTTTCTGGCCAACCGGCACATTTTCCTGAACCGACTTTTTCCATTGTTGATGCGTTGCTTTTTTCAGATGGATGTCGACGTTTTTTTTAACAGCGGCCACTGCCACCGCCAGTACTGCTTGCTCGACGGGCAGTTTCTCCGATCCCTCGACCTCGCCGGGAACTGTGGTAATGGTCACTTCTTCCGTTGTCGAACCGGCAGCCAAGTCAATTGAGCGCGCCAGGATTTCATCAAGGGATTCACCCTCCCAATCGCCCAGCTTCTCGATCATCCTCTTTCCGTCATCATTTAAATGCCGGACAGAAATCACTTCTATATCTTCATCAATCCCCAGCTCGATTCCCGGATTTGCTTCCAATTGGATGTAGGCATACGCCTCTTCTGACGGCATCATTGTCGAGAACAGGAGCATGAATGCCACAGCTAATGCAGCGGCAGGTGCCACGAGTTTCGCCCAGTGCATGCCAAAGCCGCGGGAGGCGGGTTCAAAATACCCTTCTTCGCCAACATCCGTCGCATTGACCGGTTTCCCTTCCAAAAAACGGCCATCTTCCAGGAGGAAAATGGAGCGGCTATTTTTCTTTTTAACACATATGCCTTTCTGCATTTTCATCAAATCAACCGCTCCTTTAAATAATCTTTCAAATAATGCAGCTCACTATTGATCAATAGAGCAACAGCAATAATAAATTTCCGATTCCGTTCAATGGTCTTCCGGGAAACGTCCACCATTTTTTCAATATCCTTGATCGGCAGCTTCTTCTTTTCCATCAAATACTGCAGGTACTCGTCCGTCTCAGCAACAAGCAAGGCAATCTGCATGCAGGATTTCCGGGAATCTTCATGCCCCGGGGAAACTTTCACCAAGGTCTCAAAGCTTAAATCAAAGGAAGAAAGCATTTCTTCATAAATCGCGATTTCCTCTCGGCGCATTACTGTCTGCTGTTCTATAGTAAAACTCTTGATAGCTTCTGAATCTTCGATCCACCCATTTCCTTCTTCTTCCTCAATAACGGAATTGAACGGGTGGCTGAATTCGTTTCGCTGGCTTTCCTTACGGATAAAATCGATGATCCGCCTGCGGATGATCATATGGGCAAATGTCAGGAACGAAGCATTCTTGCCCTTTTCATAGCTTTTGACCGCTTCGTGAAAAGCTGACATCGCAATGCTGAATTCATCATCATGGTCGTCTATGTACCGTTTACAGACTTGGGAAGCAGCTTTTTTCATGAACGGCGCGTAAGAATGCAGCAAGTTATTCAACGCATTAGTGTCGCCTTGTTGGGCAAGCAAAGCCAATTCTTCTGCTGAATACTTCTCATTCCGACCGAATAAGCCGCTTAATGCAGCAATTAACACACCGTTCACCTCTTCTCAACTTCTAGCTACATCTGATTGTAACGGCAGAAATTGTAAAAGAAAAGGTATAAAAGATATTACTTTATAGGTATTCGGCCTTCGCAGACTTTTTATGTCCGTATTTCCAAATTCTTTCACAAAAAAAATAAAGCCCCCAAAGGGAGCTTCATTTTTCACTCTGTTTCTTCTTCTTTTTTGTTTTGGCGCACTCCAAGAAGCGCTCCAACTACAACGATACCGATGAGCACTGTCCAGAAGGTCAATGTCCAAGGAGTCGAGTGCGGGAAATCATGCGGCAAGACATGGACATTTTCGTGAGATAATGTCATGACGAGGAGTTTAACCCCTACCCAGCCGACGATAACGAATGCTGCTGTTTCGAGCTGCGGGTATTTCTCCAATAGCTGAACAAATTTATGTGCAGCAAAACGCATAATGATGACACCGATCAAACCGCCGGCAAGCATGACGAAGAACTGTCCGGAGTTGATGCCGCCAATGTCGTCCATTCCGAATACGTTCAAATGCGGCAAGGTTACAGCAAGTGCAACAGCTGCCAGCATTGAGTCGATGGCAAACGCAATATCCGCCAATTCAACTTTCAAAACGGTCATCCAGAAACCAGAACCTTTTTTCTCGACTTTCTCACCTTTGTCATCAAGAATATGATCGCTGTCGCCTTTTCGCTGATCATAAATGCTCTTAATGGAAATGAACAAGAGATAAGCCGCCCCCAGCGCCTGGATCTGCCAGATGTTGACGAGCAAAGTAATCATGAATAGGGCGGCGAAACGGAAAATAAAAGCCCCTAATAAACCGTAGAACAATGCTTTCTTCTGTTGATCTTTCGGCAAATGTTTGACCATGACGGCCATTACGACTGCGTTATCCGCAGCGAGCAACCCTTCAAGCCCGACTAGTACTAGCAGGACCCAAGCGTACTCCAATAAAACTGCTTCCATTCTTTCTCCTCCTAATTTTTGCCAGCAAAAAAGACCCCTGCCTAATAAAAGGCAAAGGTCTCGCTAAGCAATTTAAATTGCTATCATAACCGATGGTTACTAACCATGTATTGACGATTATGAAATAGGTTTCCCTACAGCTACTCCCCCTTGACTGAAAGTCAAAGTGTATTGAGTTGTATTGCTATTATAGCATTATTTCTATTGAAGTAAAACATTAGCGTATGGCGATATGGTATTTTTTGTCCTTTTTATGTTCTTCATAGAAACGGACCATTGCAGGCATCGACTCCAGAAAATCGGCGCATTGGATGCCGCTCCCTCTAAGCAGTTCTTGCGCGGTAGAGGTATCGAAAGACGCCTGCCATGTCAGGTAATCCAAAGTTTCTTTTTCGACCCCTAAAAATTTCCGGACAGCAGGTACCGACAATGAAATCTCCGCTGCTTTATGAGGCAAGCGGGATTTGGGGAATTTACCGGTCATCTCAGCCACCATCTTGCGGTATACTTCCTCGACCGGATGAGGCTTTGGATCCGTCAAATGGAGCGTTTTTCCTGCAGCTTCAGGAAGCGTGCTGATATACATGCTGGCATCCAAAATATAATCGATTGGCACTACATTGATGAACGAAACTGAACTCCCCAAATAAGGGATAAATGGCAGCTTTCGCACCCGGTCGATCATATTTAGGAAAAAATACGGACCATCGAACTTTATCGTTTTCCCTGTTTTGGAATCACCTCGTACAATGCCCGGCCGGATGATCGTCAACGGCACCTTGCTCTTGAGCCCATTCACCAGCACTTCCGCTTCATACTTTGTTTCTTCATAAAAATTCTTGAATTGATCCGGCCGGATCAATTCATTTTCGTAGAGCGTCCCTTCCCTTTTACCCGCTACATACGCTGTGCTGAAATACATATAGCGCTGCAAGCCGGGGATCGTCTCGATAAAATCGTTGACATGTCCCGTGCCTTCGACATTCACTTTCCAAGCGATAGCGCGCGGCACAGCCAAATCATAGATGGCTGCCAGGTGCCAGAAGACGACGCTTTGCTGTTTACGGATAAACTCGGCATCCGCAGCGCTAAGCCCTAAACCGCTTTTTGTTATATCACCGGCCATCAGCCGAATCGGGCCGCATCCGCTTTCGTTCTGGATCTTCTCTACTTCTTTTTGCGCCTTTTCCATTTCGCTTGGCAAAACGATTGCTGAAACGGAGGACCCCTCTGCAATCGACCGCCGGATCAGTTGGCTTGCGATAAAGCCTGGAAAACCGGTAAAAATGCTTTCTCTCATCTTTAAACACCCCTTTCACTCATTATACATAATATTCCAACAAAATTCACAAAAGAAAAAGATGAGCCACTGGCTCATCTTTTGGACAATCTTCTCGTCTTTCGGTCGAATAAACTATAGACAATCGGCACGATATACAACGACAGGAATGTGGAACTGATCAAGCCGCCGATAACGGTGATGCCCATCGGCTGGTTGATTTCTGTCCCTTCGCCAATCCCCAAAGCCAGCGGCAAGAGTCCGAGGATGGTCGTCAGTGCGGTCATGAGGATCGGCCGCAGACGGTCCCGGACAGAAGTCACGATTGCATCATACGAATCCATGCCCGCAGCTTTTCTCTGGTTGATGTAGTCAACCAGAACAATCCCGTTGTTGACTACGATCCCGACCAGGACAAGGAGCCCGATCACCGCCGTGATGCTGATCGGAGTTCCTGTTACAAACCAGGCAATCGAGACGCCGATGACCATGAGCGGTACCGTGAACATGATGACAAATGGATACTTGAACGATTCGAACTGGGCAGCCATGACGATATAAACCAATACGACCGCCAGAATGACGGCAAGCATCATATCATTGATCGCATTCTCAAACAGTTCTCGGTCACCGCCGAAGGTGATCTGGGTGCCATCGTCCAAATCGAGGCTTTCGAGTGCAGCGTCCACCTCATCCGACATTTCACCCAGTGTGACATCGGAACGGTGCTGAAGCGTATAAGCAACGCTGTCAGCCTGGTCGACGCGCTTGATGTCGGCCGGTCCTTGAGACACTTCAATTTCAGCGAGATCCTGGAGTTCGACAAACCCGCCGGAAGGCGTACGCAGTTGAAGGACACGCAATTTATCGACATTGTCTCTGAACACAAGATCCAGCTCGGTGAAAACGGTCAGGACTTCATCCTCTTCCGTCAGCACCTGCGTCGTCAAGACACCGCGCGTCAGATTATTGACCGTTTGGGCAATTTGCGCTGGCGGCAGCCCGTTTTCCGTGGCTGCCTCCCGATCGACTCGCAGCTGGATTTCATCGATGGTCTCTTCCCGGTCATTCGTCAGCTCCGTGACCGCCGGCAATGCCCGAAGCTCGGAACTGATGCGTCCGATCGCTTCATCAAGACGCGCTTTATCAGTGTCGGTGACCGTGAAGGACAAAGTATTCGGCGAAGAGCCTGCCGCAGTCTGCAAATTAAAGCTGACCTCAGCCTTCTCGCCGATTTTCTCGATGATTCCCGGCTGGACATCATCGACGAATTCAAATACTGAACGTTCCCGTTCATCAAGCGGAATCATCTTAATATACAGTTCTGCTATATTCGTCTGGGTCGTCCCCTGAGCTTGGCCTTGCTGAGTGCTGCCAACCAAGCTGACAAATACATCGATGTCATCCTCTTTCTTCAATTCCTCTTCGATCGAATCGACTACTTCATTTGTTGCTTCAAGAGATGATCCGGTTTCGAGGGCAATCGATACACTGACGAACCCTTCATCGGTTGCTGGCAGGAATTCAGTACCGACTCTAAGCGCACCGAAGATGCCGATTCCCAGGAAGACCAATGCGGTTAGAATTACAATCAAGCGGTGAGCCAGTGCCCAGACAACGGAACGCTCAAAATTCTTCATGCCTTTTGAACGGCGCTGACGGGCTTCGAGGTTGCCTTTCGGCTTATCGAGCATGCGCGAGGCAAGCATCGGAATCACCGTCAAAGCGACAGACAAGCTGGCAAACAAACTGAAGGAAATTGTTACAGCGAATTCAAAGAAAATCTCCCCGATCAAACCGGTGATGAACACGACCGGCACGAAAACCGCAACAGTCGTCAGAGTCGAGGCGGTAATCGCTCCGGCCACCTCTTTTGTTCCTTCAGATGCAGCTTGTTTCGGGTTTTTGCCCATGGCCAGATGGCGCTCGATATTCTCTATGACGACAATGGCATTATCGACGAGCATCCCGATTCCAAGCGCTAAAGCACCCAGCGTCATGATATTTAACGCAAAATCGGCAAAATACATCAAGACGAACGTTACAATGACCGAATAAGGTATCGCCACGCCGATAATGATCGGACTCTTGATGCCGCGCAGGAAGAAAAACAGCACCAGCATGGCAAAGATCCCGCCATATACGAGCGTCTGCCCGATATTGCCGACAGCCAGGCGGACATAGTCCCCTTGGTCAAAAAGAACATCAGTCTCGACGCCTTCAAACCGTTCTTCCTCCAAAAGCTCATCCAGTTTTGACTGGAACGCGCTTGAAACTTCAGCTGTATTGGCACCCGACTCCTGGAGCGCCGACAGCAAAACGGCCGGCTCTTCATTGGCCCGGGTTTCACTGCTTTGTTCCTGTTCGCCGAGTTCCACTTGGGCTACATCACCGACCGTGATATTTTCACCGTCAAGCGGATTCACCGTCACCACCAGGTCACGGATTTCATCTACACTTGCGAGCGAAGACACAATGCGTGTCGTCAGCTGGCGGCCATCCTCTGTCTGGATCGGTTCGCCAGGCATTGAGACATTGTTCGCTTGGATCAACTGGACGATATCTGAAAGCTGGAGTCCTTCTTCAACCAATTTTTCCTGGTCAAGCGAAATGATGATTTCTTCGGTCAAGGATCCGGAAATATTGACGCTGGCCACTCCTTCTGTCTGAAGAAGCTCTTTTTCAAGTTCTTCTGCCAGGACACGGACATCTTCCCCGCCTTCAGCTGCACGGACTGCCAGCTGGATGACCGGGAACTGCGCCGGGTCGAACTTGAAAAACTGCGGGCGGTTGGAATCTTCCGGAATTGGAGTCTGGTCAATCCGCTGCATGATATCCGTCTGGACATCGTTCATGTCGGTGGACCAGTCGAATTCCAGCAGGATGAAATTCGAACCTTCTTCGGAGGAAGATTGGAGGGATTCAATTCCCGGCAGCGTCGCAAGATTCGCTTCCAGGGGCTTGGTCACTTTTTCGCTCACTTCCGTAGGGCTAGCACCCGGGTAGTTAGTCACCACGACGCCGACGGGCGGATTCAACTCCGGAATCAGTGTGACCGGAATTTTAAAAAACGATACCGCCCCTAACAGAATGACCAAAAACATGATGACGATGGTGAAAACCGGACGCTTTATGGAAAAATCGCTTAATTTCATTTGCTCCAAACCCTCTCTTTATCTCGTGCTTTTATCATAGAAAAAATCAAATGGAACCGCAAACTTTAATGACCCTTTTCACGGCCATTTTCCATTCAGAACGAGCACTTTTGCATAATTTGGACAAAAAAACCCGCCGAAGCGGGTCTGATTTTATAAAAGGCTATAAAGCTTGATTTCCGGATTTTTATCCTGGAACCAGCGTGTAGCAAATTCATTCTCAAACAGGAATACAAGGTTGTCGTAACGGTCCTTCACAAGCATTGAACGTCCGCTCGACATTGACTCTTTGACATCTTCTTCGTTTTCGATCCACCGGGCAATCTTATTGCCGATCGGTTCCATGCGGACTTCAACGTTGTACTCGTTTTTCATCCGGTGTTCAAACACTTCAAACTGAAGCTGTCCGACCGCCCCCAGAATCACTTCTTCCAAATGAAGGGTTTTGTAATACTGGATTGCGCCTTCCTGCACAAGCTGCAGGATCCCTTTATGGAAATGCTTCTGCTTCATGACGTTTTTCGCAGTCACTTTGACGAAAAGCTCAGGGGTAAACTGCGGCAGGTTCTCAAATTGGAACTTCTTCCCGCTCGTGATGGTGTCCCCGATTTGATAGTTGCCGACATCGTGCAGACCGATTATGTCGCCGGCAACGGCCTCATTGACCATTTCACGGTCATCGGCAAGGAATTGTGTCGTCTGCGTCAGCTTGAAGGACTTCCCTGTCCGCGCCAACGACACGTTCATGCCTTTTTCAAACTTCCCGGAAACAATGCGCACGAATGCGATGCGGTCCCGGTGGGCAGGATTCATGTTCGCCTGGATTTTGAAAATGAAACCGGAAAACGGCATTTCCAAAGGATCGATCAATTCTGATTCCTGCGTCAGCCGGGGCTGCGGGGGTGGTGCAAACTGGAGATAAGTTTCCAGGAAGGTCTCTACACCGAAGTTTGCCAGCGCACTGCCAAAGAATACAGGCGTCAATTCACCTTTTTTCACCCGTTCAATCGAAAAGTCATTGCCCGCTTCGTCGAGAAGATCGATATCCTCAAGCGCTTGCGTATAATAAGAAGTTTTGGTCATGTCGTGCTCACCTGCAAGACGGCCATTTTCATCCAAAGGCATGAAGCGGTCGCCTTCAGAACGGAAAGGCTCGATGCGTTTGTTGAAACGATCGTAAATGCCGAGGAATTCTTTCCCCATGCCAATCGGCCAGTTCATGGCATACGACTGGATGCCGAGCACTTCTTCCAATTCTTCCATCAGTTCAAGCGGTTCTTTTCCTTGGCGGTCCATTTTATTGATAAACGTGAAAATCGGAATCCCGCGCATTTTACAAACTTTGAATAATTTCACCGTCTGTGCTTCGATTCCCTTGGCCACGTCGATGATCATGACGGCACTGTCGACAGCCATCAGCGTCCGGTAGGTATCTTCACTGAAGTCCTGGTGTCCTGGAGTATCCAGGATGTTGACGCGGTGACCGTCATAGTCAAATTGCATAACGGATGATGTTACGGAGATGCCGCGCTGCTTCTCGATTTCCATCCAGTCGGATGTTGCGAACTTGCCGCTTTTCTTGCCTTTTACCGTACCGGCATCGCGGATCGCTCCGCCGAATAGCAAAAGCTTTTCTGTTAATGTCGTTTTCCCTGCATCCGGGTGGGAGATGATTGCAAAGGTTCTTCTATTTTGGATTTCTTCTTTTAATTGGTCTGGCATCATTATACGCTCCTTTAATTCTACTCTTCCCATATTAGAGAAGGGGGCCCGAAAAGACAAGAATTTTCAACAGCCCGCCAAGAAAAAAGAAGCCATTTCAGGCTTCTTTTCACATAAATTTCTTTATGGTTTCTTCGATGGCGATATCCTTGTCGCTATGCGGATATTTGGTCGAACCGATGATTTGGTAATCTTCATGGCCTTTGCCCGCGAGGATGATGATATCTCCCGGCTCTGCTTGCCGGATGGCGTGCCTCACTGCTTCCGCCCGGTCTCCGATGCAGGAAAACTCTTGGTGCTTCATGCCGGATTGGAGGTCGCGCAAGATGCTGTCGTATGCTTCATCCCGCGGATCATCCGTCGTCAAGACGACGTAATCGGCAACCGATGCTTTTTCCGCCATGATCGGCCGCTTGGTCTTATCGCGGTTCCCGCCCGTTCCGACGAGGAAAATGATGCGGTTTGTCTTAAAGTCCGCAACGGCGTCTATCGCTTTTTCAATCGCATCCGGTGTATGGGCATAATCGATGAAAATCGATATCGGCGCTTCCAGCTCAACTTTCTGCATGCGCCCTTCCACGGGTTCGATGCGCGACAATGCGGCAATGACCCCTTCGAGCGGATAGCCTTCCGCATAAAGCGCGGTGATGGCTGCCAGCGCATTGGAAACGTTAAAGCTCCCTAGAAGCTTCATCGAGACATCGAACTCACCTAGTGGGCAAACCAGGGTGAACTTCGTGCCGCTGTGCCCCAGTTCAATCCGTTCCGCTTTGAACTGGGCGGGCATCTCCACTCCGTATGTAAAGACCGGATGGGAAGTCATGTCAGCATAACGCTTCGACCAAGGGTCGTCGGCATTGAGCACCGCCTGCTTTTTCACTTGCAGATCTTGGCCGAGCTGTGAAAACAGCAAGCCTTTTGCGTGGCCGTATTCTTCCATCGTTCCGTGGAAATCCAAGTGGTCATGCGTCAAATTCGTAAAGACTGCCGTCTTGAATTCCACCCCGGCAAGCCTGCCAAGCACTAGGCCATGGGATGAGACTTCCATGGTCATATGGCTGCAGCCTTCTTCTTTTGCCCGCGCAATCATTTGCTGGGTCGTTAGCGCGTCGCTCGTTGTATTGGCCGACTGGTGCAGCTGGCCGTTCAAATTGAACCCGATCGTGCCGGACAACGCAGATTTTTCCCCAAGTTCCATCAGCATGGAATGCAGCATCCCGGCAACGCTTGTTTTGCCGTTTGTGCCGGTCACCCCGATCATATGCAAACTTTTAGACGGGTACTCATAAAACTTCGCCGCGAGGAGACCAAGCGCACGGTCGGTATCTTCGACAAGAACGACAGGCGTGTCCCCGACAATCAGAGGCCTTTCCGAAACGATCAGCGACGCCCCTTGTTCGGCCGCCTGAGCGGCAAAATCATGCCCGTCGACGGTATAGCCTTTAATGCAAACGAACAATGATCCTTGTAACGCTTCACGGGAATCCATGGTGATGCTGCTGACGGTTTCCGGCAATGAACCAATAATGCTGTTATAAGGAACATTTTCGAATAATAATTTTGTGTTCATGAAAATCCTCCTACTCTGTAACTAGCGGAGACAGGACATATGCATGGAGCAATGCTGCCGCTGCCTTCAATGAATCAGTATGGGTCCGCTCATACGAGTGGGATGCTTCGATGCCCGGCCCGAATAAAGCATGTTTGACATCGTGGCCGGCGCTGATGGCCGCTGAAGCATCCGAACCGTAATACGGATAAATGTCTACCTTATAATCGATGCTGTTTTTATTCGCGAGTGCGATCAGGTGGCGGGTCAATCCGTAATGGTAAGGCCCGCTGGAATCTTTGGCGCAGATGGACACCGTGTATTCATCCGAAGACTGGCCGTCCCCGATCGCCCCCATATCCACCGCAATATATTCCACCGTCTCGTCAGGAATGTTCGAATTGCCGCCATAGCCGATTTCCTCGTTGTTGGAAATATAGAAATGCGTGGTGTGCGGCAGTTTCTCGCCGGTTTCGCTCAAGTTCTTTGCCAACTGCAAGAGCAGCGCCGTACTGGCTTTATCATCCAGATGGCGGGATTTGATGAAGCCGGAAGCGGTCGCTTCGTAGCGTGGTGAGAACGATACAAAATCCCCCACCTCGATGCCTAACGCGCGTACTTCATCCGCAGAGAAAACTTTTTCATCCAAGCGCACTTCCATATTGTTTTCGTCCCGGTCAGCAGTTCCCGCGTCTTTATAAACATGGACCGTGGTCTGATGCATCAGGATGGTGCCGGTTGCGGTAGTGCCGTCCGCTTTATGTATCAAACAATTCTCGCCTTCGATGGCGTTGAATTTGAACCCGCCGACTAGCGACAATTTCAGGCGGCCGGAAGATTTGACCTCTTTGACCATGGCTCCGAGCGTATCGACATGAGCAGTCAACAGACGGTGCCGGCTTGTGTCTTTTCCCGGGATGGTCGCGATGACTGCCCCTTTTTTGGTGGTTTTAAACTCGACGTTCCAATTGTCCAAATGTTTTTTAATGGTTTTCATGATCTCCATCGTATATCCAGAAGGGCTAGGAATCTCCGCCAACTCTTTCAATAAATCGAGCGCTTCTTCTTTATTCCATTCAAATGACATTCTAAACGCCTCCTTAGTCCATTAATCATATCAAAATACACCATGTTCGCACAGGAAATTATATAGTAATATTAAATCATATCGACCAATCGAGGTGTAATATGGAAAGCTCCACAATCAAACGGAACAGGAACGGACTGTTTCTTCACCTTTTCGGCACAGCCATTTTCTTGCTGGTTCTTATCTATTTATTGGCCGGCCATGTGCTGCCTGTCTATGCCCTTGCTTTCAGCATACCGGCATATGCCCTTTTGGCGTTTCTGCAAATGCGTAATACTCCAGTTCTAATCATGCAGGCAGCCATCCTCGGCATGATGAACATTTCCGTATTCATCTTGAATATTGAAACCCTGGCGCCGGTCAATATTGTCTTTTTCGTTTTTCCGCTGATCGTATCTGCCATGTATTATGATACCATGCCTGCTATCGCACTTGGCATCATTACGGCAGTCGAAATAGCAATGCTGGCTTTTCTGTTTGGCGGTTTTTCCGAACGCGCTCCGATGAGCTATGTGAACGCACAGCTTTTCATTTTCATGTTCTTTGCCCTCAATTTATCCATTGTCCATTCAATTTTCTTTCGGCGCGTTATGTTGGAAGCCGAAGAAAAAAACAATTCCATGGAACGTGCGTTAAGTTCCAAGGAAGGCTATCTGCATCTGTTTTTCCAAACCGCAAAAGACGCCATCGCTGTTTTTGATTCCGACAATAAAATCATTGCAATCAACCCTGCTTTTGAAGAACTTTATGGCTGGTCGCTGCCGGAGAGCATCGGAAAGTCTTTGCCTCTGGTTCCGCCGGAGCGCCTCGATGAAGCCGCCATCAGGACAAAGGAAGTGCAAGCCGGAAAGAGCTATTCACTGCTCGAAACCGAAGATCTGAAAAAAGACGGTTCCCGTTTTGACGCCCAGATCACATTATCCCCCATTATTGGTCCTTCCGGAAATGTTTTGGCGACCTCTGTTATTTCCCGTGACATCTCCTACCGGAAAGAAGCGGAGAAATTGATCCTCCAAAGCGAAAAATTGAAATTGACAGGCGAAATCGCTGCCGGCGTTGCCCATGAGATCCGCAATCCCATGACGGTCATTTCAGGGTTTGTCCAGATGATGGAAAATGATGCAGTACATCCGCAAAAAGAATACATCGGATTGATCCGTTCGGAAATCGCACGCATCGATTTGATCATCAGTGAATTTCTGATGCTGGCGAAACCGCAAGCGACCGAACGCAAGGAAATCGGCTTTAAGAAGATGGTTGACGATATTGCACTGCTTTTCGGTCCTCAATTGAACCTGGATAACATCCTCTTCACCTCCCATATTGAGCGGGACGATTTTGTAGTCGTCGGAGAAGAACATCATCTTAAGCAAGTCGTGATCAATCTGATGAAAAACGCTGTCGAAGCGCTTGAAGGGATTGGCCGGCAAGGCCGCATCCGCATGGCGATTAGAAGTTCCAGCGGCCGTTCTGTTTCTTTATCTATCAAAGACAACGGCAACGGCATTCCAGACGAATCCGCCCCTTTTATTTTTGAACCCTTCTATACCACAAAAGCGACTGGTACCGGGCTCGGCCTGCTGATTTCACAAAAAATCATCCAAGAGCACGGCGGCACTTTAACAATTGAAAGCGAAGAAGGCCGCGGCACTGCTGCTACGGTTACGTTGCCGCTAAAATGAAAAAGGAGCCCATGGGCTCCTTTTTTTCAATCGTCGTCGCGGTCATCATCATCATCATCGTTGTCATCATCATCGTCTTCGTGGTCCTGTTCCTGTTTCAGAATCGTTCCATCCGCGGCATTCACGTAGACTTCATGTTCTGTGCGGCCGTCTCCGATTTTAACTTCGTAATAGACGGTGCCGTCCTCGCGTTCCAATTCCACTTTTTCCACTGTACCTTCAGCTACGGCTTGGGCTGCTTTTACCGCTTGTTCCGAGGAAATCAGATTTTCTGAAGCTGCCGGGCTATCTGCCCAGTCATCGTCGCGTCGGTCATCACGGTCTTCTTTTTCGCGTTTTTGTTCGAGCACTTTTCCAGAGTAAGCATCGATTTTCACATCGTATTCATAGCCTTCGTGGTCAATGTCGATTTCGTAATGCGGAGTCCGGCTGTCCCGGTCCAGTTCAACGTCTGTGATGGTGCCGTTTGCAATCGCCAAGGCTTTTGCCGTCGCTTCGTCAAAAGAAAGCATTTCCTCGCTGTTGGCCGCGGGTGCTACAGGCTGCTGCCCTCCCGTGCCAGCTTTTTGCGATCCATCGTCGCCGTTTGCCCAGACAATTCCTCCGAACGCTAAAGCTCCTGCAACTACCGGAATATAAATGTATTTTTTCATGTTGTTCTCCTCCTTCTATGTTATACCTTTACTTTAGCCTCCGCTTCTGAGAAGAGGGTTAAGGCATTATTAGAAAATGATGAGAATCCCATGAAAATCTTCTTATTTCAATCATCCCATTCGACTGTCAGCGTCTCTCCCCGCACTGCATGAATCTGAACGGTCACTTCCTTGTCCAATTGATCATTTTCGATTTCCACTAGATAAGAGCCGCCGTCGCTGTCTTCCGTGAAAGTGACTTCCTGGACTTCCCCGTCCAGTGTCTGCTTGGCAATTTCAATTGCTTGGGCTTCTGTCAAAACCGGATCCGGTTCCGGAGCTGGTTCTGGTTCCGGCTCAACTGTATCAGCAACAGGGGTGATTTTCCGGATTTCACCCGACACCGAAGACAGAATCACAATCTTTTCCCCAGTTTCTCCGGCTAAGCGGACTTCATACTCCTCCTGATCCTTCAAGTAGCGGATTTCTTCCACGGTGCCTCCGGTTTCTTCAGCAGCGATTGCGCCTGCCTGTTCTTCCGTCAGCAGCTCCGGTTCTTCAGGAGCCGCTCCTCCCAGTGCTTCCACTTTCTCCACGTCACCATTGCCGCGGTTGACCGTTGCGATGTATCTGCCGTCTTCTCGCACAAATTCCACTTTGAAATGCTGCCCATCAAGGATGGTCTTCTCGATTTGTCCGCCGTAGACAGAAGTCACCGCCTCTTCGGCTTGCTGTGCATCGACCGCTTCATTGGCGGGCCGCGGGTATAATAGATATGCCGCAGCCACCGCTCCAAGCAAAACTGTGGCAATCGCCATGAGCATCCATTTTTTCATCACGATCCCTCCTGATTCCATTGTAGGTCACGGACATTAAAATCTGATGAGAAAGTGATGGAAACAGTCGTCCCCATTCCTTCGATGCTTTCGATGCCCAGAACCACACCGATTGAGTCGGCCAGCTGTTTGGCCAGCGACAATCCGAGGCCGAAGCCACCGGACTCCCTGCTCCGCGCCTTGTCTACGCGGTAAAAGCGGTCGAACACATACGGTAAGGCTTCTTTCGGGATGCCAATGCCGTAGTCCTGGATTTTGATGGTTGGTGCGCCTTCCATCTTCAGCTTGACCTCTATCCGGTCCGAACTGTATTTTCGCGCATTGTCCAGAAGAATATAAAGCAGCTGTTTCAGTTTCGCCAGGTCAGTCGTTACAACCAGGCCAGGTTCTTGGCTGATCAGCACAAAATTCCGATTGAAGGAGGTTTTCATGACTTCCACTGTCCCTTGCAGCATTTGCTCAAGATTCACTTCAGACAATTCGAGCTGCGTTTCGCTTCTTCGGGCGATGTGGAGCAGCTGTTCGATCAATTTATTCATCCGGTCCGTTTCCGCCCTGATTGCCGAAAGCCCTTCCTGTGCAATCTTTTCATCCTGCATCCCGCGGCGCTCCAGTAATTTCGCATAACTGCCAATAACCGTCAACGGTGTTTTCAATTCATGGGAAGCATTTGAAACAAATTCCTCCTGCTTCCGGTAATTCTCTTCAAGCAATGCCATCATTTCATTGAATGTCCGGCCCATCTGCCCGATTTCGTCATTGGCCACATCTTCCATCGACAGTTTTTCATACTGTCCGCTTTTCTGGATATGCGTCATTGTCCGGGTCAAATCGGCAATGGGCCGGGTGACCAACCGGCCAAGAACCGCACTGGATACCACAATGGGAATCATGGCGATCAGGATGGCGGCAACCAGCACAAATCGGAGTGTCCGCAAGTTGCCGGTCACTTCTTCCATCGATTGGGCGATTGTCAGTTCTGCCACCTCGCCCCCCGACCAGATGACCGGCATGGAAGCATATGCGTAGCGGGTTTCCCCGGCAACTACCGTTCCTGCACGATCCGGCAATTCGGTCGGAAAATCCGCTGCCACGTCCGGGTCCCGGATTTCTGGAATCAGCTGGCCCGCTTCACCTGAAACACGTGCCAAACCATTCGCCGGGACATATCCTCGCACTACGGCCCGGGGATCGTCGGCCGGATTATCGCTTACCGCTTGGGCCACCGCATCCAGTTCTGCCTGCAGCTGGCTGATTTCCGTGTCGTAGGCAAGCCGGCTGAAAGCGAAATAGATGACGATGGCCAAAAGCAAAAGGATGACCAGCATCAACAACGTTGACCAAAGATGGATTTTATTTTTCAGCTTCATTGCGATGCTCCTTCAGGACATAGCCGACTCCGCGAACGGTCTGGATGTAGGTGGCAGGTTCGCCGGCGTCGATTTTTTTCCGCAAATAGCGGATGTAAACATCGATGACGTTTGTGTCTCCGTAATAATCGTAGCCCCAGACCGCATTGAGCACCTGTTCCCGGCTGAGCACCTGGTTGGGATGCTGGAGCAGATACAGCAGCAAGTCGAACTCGCGCGGGGTCAGTTCTACCGGGCGTTTGCCCCTGCTCACTTCCCGGGTGCTTTCATTGAGCTTGAGCTCCGCAAAACTATGGACGGCCGGATTTGCGCTCCCTTTTGCCAGGCGGAGGTTCGCCCGGATCCGCGCCAGCAGCTCCTCGATTTCAAACGGCTTGGTTATGTAGTCATTCGCACCCAGATCCAGCCCGGCCACTTTGTCTTTGACATCGCTTTTGGCTGTCAGCAAAATGACCGGTATGGCCGCGTCAGCCGAACGGATGCGCTTTAATACATCAAGCCCATGGATTTCAGGAAGCATCAAATCGAGAAGGATGAGATCCCACTCCTGCTCGCGGAACTGGATCAGCCCTTCCGACCCCGTATATGCCATTCCGGTCTCGTATCCTTCGAAGGACAGCTCCAGTTCGAGAACGCGCGCAATGCTTTTTTCATCTTCGACAATCAGAATTCGTTCAGCCATTGCCACCACTCCTTTTACTCATCATAGCAGGAGAAAAAAGAAAAAAGCGACCCGCAGGCCGCTTATTTCAATAGTCTTCTGACAAATCGCACTTTCTTCTTGTAAGGCGGGAATAAAATATTCGTCGATAGTTTTGTCGACTTTTTCAGAATGGATTTCGTATGGGTGAACGTTTCAAAACTATATTTCCCGTGATAAGAATTCACTCCGGAAGTCCCGATGCCCCCGAAAGGCAGATGCGCACTGCCAACATGCGAAACAGTATCATTGATGCAGCCGCCGCCGAATGGCAATTCGTCTAGGAAAAACTCAATCGCCCGGTCGTTCTCTGAAAACATATAGGCTGCCAGCGGCTTCGGCAACGTCCGGATTTTACGGACCAAAGCAGGCAGGTCGCTATAGGTGATGACCGGCAGGATCGGGCCGAACAATTCGTCCTCCATCGACGGGCTGTTGAAATCGATGTTATCCAAAACCACCGGTTCGATGTAAAGATCTTCCCGGTCCATATATCCGCCGGAAACCATGTTCGCTTCTTCCTGCTTGACGATGGCAGCCAGGCGGTCGAAATGCTGGACGCTGACAATGCGGCCGTAATCCGGGCTCGCTTGTGCATCTTTTCCGTAGAAACTACGGATGTTCTTGATCAATTTGTTCATGAACTCTGTCTTGACCGATTCGTGTACGCAGACATAGTCGGGGGCCACGCATGTCTGGCCTTTGTTCATCAGCTTGCCCCAGGCAATGCGCTTGGCCGCCAGGTCGATATTGGCTGTCTGGTCGACGATGGCCGGGCTCTTGCCGCCCAGTTCCAGTGTAATCGGCGTCAGCCGCTCAGCCGCTGCCTTCATGATGACTTTCCCGACGTTGACGCTCCCGGTGAAGAAAATATAATCGAACGGCGCGTGGATCAGCGCTGTCACTTCTTCCCGCTCTCCTTCAACGACGCGGACATAGTAAGGCGGGAACACATCTTCCAAGACCTTGCGGATGGCTGCTGCCACATTCGGCGTCGTTTCGGAAGGCTTGACGATGGCGCAATTTCCGCCGATGATCGCGCCGATGAGCGGTTCCATGATCAGCTGGAACGGATAATTGAAAGGCCCGATGATTAAGACCGATCCGTAAGGCTCCCGCATGATGAAGCTTTTGGCCGGCTGCAGGTGAATCGGTGTCTTGGCCGGTTCCGGCTCCATCCATTCCTCCAGGTTTTCACTCATATAATTAATGCTGTCAAGCACAAAACCGATTTCAGTCGCATAGGCCTCAAACTCGCTTTTGCCCAAATCCTTTTTCAATGCATCGACAATGATCTCGTCATTCGCCTGGATCGCCTTTTTCAGGTGCGCAAGCTGCGCTTTCCGAAAAGCAGCCGGCTTCGTAGCGCCGGTATAATAAAACTCCTTTTGCTCTTCAATCATCCGTTCAACATCAACCGCTGTAAAATTCATCTAATGACCTCCTGTTTTCAATTGCTTCTAAGTACTTTACCCTGCTGCACGGAAAAAAATCATTCTTGCAAGAGAAGGTCGATATAACGCTGCACCACCAGGCCTTCTTCAAACGGCACCAGGAAAGTCGATTGCTGCTGCATCGCGGCAAACAGCGAAGGCACTTCCGCAAAGCCGTCCAAGAGCTGGCGTTCCTGGTATTTCCGTTCTATATATAGGTCTGACCAATTCTCCAGCGTCAGCACCCCTTCTTTACCGTAGACCTTGAACTGAAGCAATTCTTTCTGCCCGGTGCCGCTGATGCCAGCAAGCAGGAAAGGAATTCTGCCGGCTGTCCGGCCATGGGCGATGATGCCTGTTTCACATAAGTCTGCTTGCTCGGGATAAGAAACGAGATGGGAATGGATATCCAGGTCCCCGAAAATGCGGTGGATCAGCTGAAGGTAATGCGGAAAGACTTCACGCACAAAGCCCCCTTGGCTTCTCGAAGCGATCCACGGGTTCTGCTGCCATAACCGCGGCCAGTCCGGAAAATGCGTCTGCAGTTCGACGCGGACCACATCGCCGATATCCCCGCTCCGAATGCGTTTCGCCATTTCGTGGACTGCCGGCTTGTACATCAGCGGAAAATGCATCGCCGTCTGGATGCGGTTTTCTTGTGCAGCCACCACCATCTTCTCCCCGTCTGCCGCATCATGCGCCAAAGGCTTTTCACTGAGGATATGGATGCCGGCGCTCGCAGCCAGATTTGCGACTTCCGCGTGGAAAGCGGGCGGCGTGCCGATATAAAGCCAGTCAATGCCTGCGTGCAGCACTTCATCAAGCGACCTTGCCACGGGCACCCCATACTCCGACGCCAGGAATTCCAGGCGCTCCGGCTGTTCATCATAAACCGCTTTGATGACGGCTTTTCCTTCTTGCTGGATTTGGTTGATGATCCGTTCCCCGACGATGCCGGCTCCGATAATGCCAATCGATATCACAAAGCATTCCTCTTTTCTGAAAGGCCCAAAGGCTTATTTTTGGTTTCTCTGTTTATTAGTGTAACCTTTCGGGGTATAGAATAGTCAAACAATTAGAACAGCAAAATTTGAGGAGGAATTACAATGCAAAAAGAAGCGAATTGGTGGGAACCTATTTTTTCCGGTGAACTGGAAGTTGGATTGAACAAAGAACGAATGGAAGACCTGGAACAGGAATCGTTCCTTTATTACGGATCTGCACCTGCTGAAATGGAGACTCACGCCTAATTGAACGCCTATAATGCCGCAACCCGACGCAGAAGTACATAAAAACGCCTTTCCAGTCATCCGACCATAGGAAAGGCGTTTTGTTGTGGAATTTTTTATTCAATGCTGCGCCATAGGTAGAGCGCGGCATATGACAAATACGGCGACCAATCCGGCAGATGCCGCATGATTTCTTCAGCTTTCGGCTTTTCCTGCAGCTGCCACTGGATCTTCAATGCATTTTGCAGGCCGATATCCGCAATCGGAAACAGATTCGGCCGGCCCAGGCCGAACAGCAAAAAACTCTGGGCAGTCCATGGGCCGACTCCCCGGTAGGATACCAGTTCTGCCGCGACCTCCTCATCGGCTTTTGATTCCATTCTGTCAAGATCGAGCTTCCCCGATGCGATCGCTTCCGACAAGCCGATAACGTACTCGGCTTTCCGCGTACTGAACTGCATCTCCCGTAAATCCTCCGGCCGGAGCCTGGCGATGGTTTCCGGTGCCGGATAAAACCAAACGCCGTCGTTTTCATGGCCGAATGTCCGGACAAACCGGCTTGTCAGCGTGTGGGCGAACGACAAGTTCAATTGCTGGTGGATAATGCTTTTCATCAGGGATCCATAAAGCGAAAATTCCCGGACGATCGGAGTGCCTTGGTGTTCGCTGAACAGTGCCGACAGGTTCGTATTGGCGAAATGCGCGTTGACCGCATCCAAAGAAGAGCCGAAATGGAAAATGTCCTTGATCCTGTCCAACTGCCCTTCTTCCAAGTTTTCCAGTTCGAAAACCGGCCGTCTGGAACTTCCTGCCGCCTTCACTACTACGACGTTCCCTGAAGCCATCGGCACTCGGATGCTTTTATCGGAAAGCGATACCGCATGCAGCGGATCCAGCGACAACCGCTCAAGCACCCTGTCAAAATCATAATGGAAAGGCAATGTAATCTGCATGGCGCTCCCTCCTTTTCCTCCACCGTAGCCCAATCGGATCCGGTTTGCAAGGGCTGCACCGACCAAATATAATAGAACTAACGAAAGCAGGGATGTTCATGAAAAAGATTATCGGTTTGGTTGCTTCGATGCTTTTAGCAGGCTGCAGCGCCTTCGATCCGACCGGTACAGGCGGCACACAGGACCAGGTTCCGGTCGAAGTGGTTTCTGTCATTGACGGCGATACCATCAAAATCGAGTACGACGGGAAAGAAGAAACGGTCCGTTATCTGTTGATCGACACACCGGAAACCAACCATCCCCGGCTTGGCGAACAGCCTCTTGGGCCGGAAGCGACCGCTGAAAACAAGCGGATCATTGAGTCCGGCGATGTCACCATTGAGTTTGATGTCGGCGGCCGGTTTGATGATTACGGCCGGATGCTCGCTTATATTTATGTCGACGGCGAAAGCGTACAGGAACAGCTGCTCGAATCGGGTTATGCCCGTGTCGCCTATGTGTTCCCTCCGAATACCCGCTACGTCGATGAGTTCGAGGAAGCGGAGCAGATTGCCAAAGAAGCCGGAATCGGCATTTGGGAGTACAGCAGTTATCCAACCGAACGCGGTTTTAATGAAGATGCATATGGCAATACCAGCCAACAGCCAGAAGCCGGCGACTGCCGGATCAAAGGAAATATAAACCGGAGCGGCGATAAGATCTACCACATGCCGGGCGAAGGCTCATACGACAATACCAACCCGGAGCAATGGTTCTGTTCCGAGCAGGAAGCCCGCGAAGCCGGCTTCCGGAGCACTGGCAATTGAGGAAAGGAGAAACCCATGCAATTACTCGTATTGAGGCTCGATTACCGAGCGTCCAATCAAATCGAATACCTGCAGCAGCAAGGGCAGATGGCTGCTCTTCAGACAGTAAAAGCTTTGCCGCCCCATATTTCGCTTCAGTCTTTCGAAGGAGCCAACCCGCTGGACTTAAAAGCGGCCGTCGCCCAATTGGCGGAAGGAGCCAAAGCGATTCCGTTGACGTTCGGCTCACTCGGTTTTTTCAAACAAAAAGGAACGTTCTACGCTTCGCCTACTGTAACCCCTGCACTGTCCGTCCTCCATCAGACAATCAATCTGGCTACACGCGATTTCTTCGGGCAGCAAGCTTATTACCAGCCTGGCAGCTGGGTTCCCCATGGCACCATTGTAAATAACATTGCCGCACCTTTCTGGGGGCCGATGTTTGCCCGGCTGTCGATGGAATTCGAACCATTTGCCGGGAAAGCGATTGCCTTGGAATGCTGGTCGATCGTCAATGGAAAAACAGCAACCGATTGGAGTATATTTTTAGCAGAATAAGTGTTGACTTTTGCCGTAGGCGCGATATAATTATATTTGTCCTGGTAATTGAGATTCCTTAGCTCAGCTGGGAGAGCGCTACCTTGACAGGGTAGAGGTCGCTGGTTCGAGCCCAGTAGGAATCATAAAATCTTCATGAACGTTGGGTTCAGAAGTACAAGAAGTCCGAAAGCATATGCTTTCGGACCTCTTTTTTTATTGCTGTTTTTTATCGTTATGAGATCTTCTTCAATCTTTCAAGCAATGGCATTCCGATGGATTCAACAAAGTTTTCGTCCGCCTTGCCTAACTCTTCCCCATGCATCGCGCCTGATGTTATTGACCAAACTTCGAGGATGGCATTTTGCATATTCGGTTCGAATACACCTTGTTGCCCCAAACTTCGCACTAGCTTTTGGACCGGTATCTGATTGGGGTCACTTATATAGTCTACCGCGATCCGCCGGATTTCCTTTTCCAGCAAATATCGGACGGCAAAGAAATTTACGACCGTTTTTTCAGCCAAGATAAACTCTTGGATTGCACTTTCTTCGGGTTGGGCCGCCGATTCAAAACGGTTCCCGTCTGGTACCTCTAAGCTTCTCTTGAGCTGCGCTCTTTGCTCCTCCGTCAGTTGTGGATCTGCGTTGAAGTAGACGACATTGCTGTTGGTATTGCTGATTACCAAAGACTTAAGGTCATTGACACTTTCTTCTACTGACTCGATTTCCCGCTTGAGCGAAAAACCGAACATGCTCATTTCCGAATAAAGGGGCAGGAAAACCAGGATGAACAATAAAATCAGGATGATGTAATCGAACAAGATCAAAGTGTTTGAAGTGAAGTGATCGAATCTGGCGATAAGGATGATTCCGAATCCAACTAGAAGCATGATCCACCAGCCAATAATGAATTTATTCGTAAATTTCATATGTCCCCCTTCCTGAAACCGTTTTGCTGAAGCATCCCCTAAATTTTATAAAGCTTGCCTTATTAGATTCTTCAAAGCGCTGCACCAATCCTGCAAATGCATCAGCCGTCTGGCTTCTCCTCCTAAAAATCCATTTCCAATTATCCTGATTTTAAGGATCACAGGGTGCCATGGTGTATTGTGGCCCTCCCCGCCCTTCCAATTTGAATGCCGCTCCACCAATCCCATTCTTTCATTTTGCTTGAAAAGAAATAGGAAAAGCCCTGACCGGCTGCAATTTGCAGCCGGTCAGGGCTTTTGGTTATGCTTCTGAAGTTTTCGGCTCTTTCTTATCGCGTGCCATCCACTGGATCGCAAACAAGATGATGAATGCGATGGCTCCGATTGTATCGGAAAGGCCTTCTGGATAGATAAGCGCAAGACCTGTTGCCAGGGCCAGAATCCGCTCGATCCAATTCAGTTTGCGGTACCAGAATCCGATCAGCCCCGCTCCGATGACTACCATGCCGCTAAGCGCCGTAATCAGCACCCAGATCAGTTCCGGCATTGTTGTATCGATCATCAAGAGAGACGGCGACAAGACGAACATATACGGTATGATGAACGCTGCTGCTGCCAGCTTCGCTGCGATAAAACCGGTTTTGATCGGCTCTCCGCCGGAAATCCCGGAAGCTGCAAATGCGGCAAGCGCCACTGGCGGTGTGATATCGGCGATGATGCCGAAATAGAATACGAACAAGTGTGCAGACAAGGCAACCACGAGCGGTACTGCTGCTCCAAGCGGTTCATCGATCATAAGCAATGTGATGATTGCCGGCGCTGCAATAGTCGACGTGATGACGTAGTTGGCGGTTGTCGGCGAACCCATGCCGAGCACGATGGCTGCGAGCATGGTGAAGAACAGCGTCAAGAGGATATTCCCGCCGGAAGCGGATACCAGGCCGTTCGCCAAACTTAAGCCGAGTCCGGTTTTGACCACCACTCCGACGATGATCCCTGCTGCAGCGGTTGCCGCTGCTACAGCCAATGCCGTTCTGGCGCCGTCCACCAACGCATGGATCATGTCTTTGAAATTCATCCGTGTTTCTTTGTTGAATGAGCTGACAAGAACCGTCAGGACGATTCCGTACAATGCTGCGTGCATAGTCGGAATCCCGACCAACAGGAAGACGATGATGGCGACAATCGGAAGCAGCAAGTAGATTTTCTTCAAGACTTCTTTGCGGTCAGGAAGTTCTTCCTTCGAGAGCCCTTTCAGGCCGATGCGTTTTGCCTCGAAATGCGTCATGATCCAAACGCCGGTAAAGTAGAGAAGTGCCGGGATTGCCGCTGCTTTGGCAATTTCCCAATACGTTACGCCCCCGATGAATTCTACCATCAGGAAGGCGGCAGCCCCCATGATTGGCGGCATCAATTGCCCGCCGGTGGAAGCTGCTGCTTCTACCCCGCCGGCAAATTCCTTTTTATAGCCCAGCTTTTTCATCATCGGGATCGTATAAGATCCAGACGTCACGACGTTTGCCACCGAACTCCCGGAAATCGTCCCTTGCAGGGCACTTGAGAAGATGGCTACTTTGGCCGGTCCGCCAATCAGGTGTCCGGCAAGCGATACGGCCAAATCATTGAAGTATTGGCCGACCCCGGTTTTCACCAGGAACGCACCAAACAGCAGGAAGACGAAGATGAACGTCGCGGAAACGCTGATTGGCGTCCCTAAAATCCCGTCTGTTGTATAGAACATCAGCTGGATGACCGATTCCAGGTCTTGCCCCCGATGCCGGAGGAATCCAGGAAAATAAGGGCCGAAGAACATATACGCCAGGAATACGGATGAAATGATCGTAATCGGCAGGCCGACTGCCCGTCGCGTCGCTTCAAGCACGAGGACGACGGCAAGTATTCCGACAATAAGGTCCATTTCTGTGACCCGTCCTAAGCGGAATACCAGGTCATTGTAGGCAATCGGCCAATACAACCCGACCCCGACCGAGAGCAGCGCCAATATAAAATCGTAGAACGGGACTTTTCGCCGGTCCCCTTTTCGCTTCATGGCAGGGAACAACAGGAAGATCAATGACAAAGCGAACCCTAAGTGGATGGAACGCTGGATGTAGGCCGTATACTGGCCAAAAATCGCCGTATACAATTGGAACAGCGAAAAAGCCAGCAATCCGAAGAAAACGATGTGTTTGACAATGCCACCCAAATCACGTGTATTGGATTCCGGATCGTATTTTTGCAGAATCTCTTTCTGCTTTTCTTCGGAGATAAAGCTGTCGTCTTCCGGCGGCAGCTTCATTTCTTCTCTTTCATCTGGCGGCAATTTATTGCTCATTAAGATTCACTCCTTCTAGTTGCTGAAAAAGGGACAGCCGCTGAACCCGGAACGTATAAGATTTCCCCCGTTCAAGCGTTTTCTTCAAGTCGAATTCGCTTCCGGCAGAAATCAGTGACAATCCCGCATCCACATCTCCGACAAACAAGCGGAAATCAGCAAGTTCCCTATCCATGTTTTTGATAAAGTATTTCCCGTCTTTTTCGACAAACGTCTCCCCTTCTCCTGCATTGGAAGGCATCCCGATATTAAAATCTTCGTACTGCAGTTCCAACAGTTTCAGCGTGCCGTCCGGCAGGGCCTTGTAGCTTTCCAGAACGTCGGAAAGATGGATGGAATGGGTATATTTGATCTGGAAAAACGGGCTTTCCATTCTTAAGTACGCCGCAATTTCATCATTGTCATTGTCGATAAAAACAAACGTTTTTTGAATCGGTGCAAAAACAAATGCGAAGAGAATGAGAATGAGGGCAATCAATAAAAGAAGAGAACGCTTCGCTGTCTTTGAATGCATCGTAGGTGTCCTCCATAGAAATAAATAACGACGATAAAGCTTGCGCTTTATCGTCTATTATTCCAACGCTTCTTTTAGTTTACTTCGTCAAAATACTTTTGTGCACCCGGGTGGATATCGATCCCGATGCCGTCAAGAGCTGTTTCAGACTTGATGAATTCAGCTTTGGCGTGTTGGATCTGATCCGTGTTTTCATAGATCGCTTTTGTAATATCATAGACCAACTCTTCAGACAGGTCATTTTGAACAACCAGCATCGCCAATACCGAAACCGTCGGCACGTCTTCAGTCAAGCCGTATGTCCCTGATGGCACTGTGTCGTTCGCGTAGTATGGATATTTCTCGATCAATTCAGCAGCTTTGTCTTCTGCCACAGGAACGATGACCACATCAGCCGTCGCGCTCAAGCTTTCAACAGCTCCAGTAGGCGTACCCGCTGTGATGAACGCTGCATCGATCTGTCCTGCCTGCAAGCTTTCCTGTGATTCGCCGAAGTCCAAGTTCTGCGCTTCGATGTCATCCATTGTCATGCCGTGGATTTCAAGAAGCTGTTCCGCATTGATATACGTACCAGATCCTGGTGCCCCGACTGAAATGCTCTTGCCGGCTAAGTCGTCGAACGTCTTGATTCCTGAACCTTCAGTTGTGACCAACTGGATTGTTTCAGGATAAAGTGCGCCGATTGCCGATACCGTATCGATTTTTTCCCCTTCAAACATGTTCGAACCTTCTGCAGCATAGAATGCTGTATCGGTTTGTACAAATGCGATCTGTGCTCCTCCGTCAGCAAGCGCTGTCATATTCGCAGCAGATGCCTGGGAAGATTCGGCCGTTGTATCGATGCCTGTCTCGTTTTCGATGATCGTTGCCATCGCTCCGCCGAGCGGATAATAAGTACCGGTTGTGCCGCCTGTCAGGATGCTCAGAAATTCAGGATTTTCTGAACCGCCCGATTCCCCTTCAGTAGCCGTTTCTTCTCCGCCGCCGCATCCAGCAAGAAATACCGATCCTGCCAAAGTTAGTGCCGCGAACAATCCAAATTTCTTTTTCTGCATAATTTGACCTCCCCTTTTTGTTTGATTAGATGGTGCCAATTTAATCATAGCATTACTTTCTATCCAATTGCCATAAGATTTTAGCAATTGGTCAACTCCTATTCTCCTAGAAAACCCGGTCCTTAAGTGTCAGCGCCTTCCACATACACTTCCGGCGCAGTCTCTTCCGGCTTGATGTCTTCGAATGTCATGCCTTTCTCTTCAAGGTCGCGCGTCCGGTGCGCAATGCGCGCTGAGGCACAAGCTGCAATGCTCGCCACCAGATCATCCAGGAATGTGTGCACTTCTTCGCCCACATGCGAATTCAGGCGGTGAATGATGCCCCCTTTGTTCTTGTCGAGATGCCCGAAAGTGGTCACTGCGATGCTGCCGTATGTAAGCACCGCTCCCAGCCCGATCATTTCGTCGACGCCAAACAGGCCTTCATCCGATTCAACGATCTGCTGAAGCGGCCGAGACAATTTTCCTTGTTCCGATAACTCGTCTAATTCAATGCCCACTAGCAGCGCGTGCTGCATTTCGCGCTTCTGGAGCACACTTTCAACCGACTCGATGCAATGCGCCACCGTCAAGCCTTCATTGAACGGCAATTGCATTTCCAGCACAATTTCAGCGATGTCTTTCACTGTGACCCCTCTGCGCTCAAGTGCATTATGCGCAGCTTTTGTAACCTCTTCTGAATGAATGCGTGAATTTCCTCCGTCCATAGAAACCATAGAAAAATCCCCTTTCGCTATTTCGTTGGCTTGCTCCTCCATTATACCTCCCGGCCGGGATATGTTACAATTTTCGTACAGAAAGCACGAGGAGGCAGAAAGATGGAAAGAGGAACTGTACAGGATATCAAGCTTTACAGCAATGCGCTGCAGGAGGAAATGCAATTGCTGGTGTATTTGCCGGCAAATTTTTCCCCTTTATATAAATACACCTTATTGATTGCATCGGACGGCAAAGACTATTTTCAGTTGGGGCGCATCCCGCGCGTTGCGGATGAACTCCTCGCGGACAACCAGATTGAAAACCTTATCATCGTCGGAGTGCCGTATAAGAATGTAAAAGACCGCAACAGCAAATACGAACCGACCGGCGAAAAGCATTCGGCTTATCTGCGCTTCTTGGCGCATGAGCTTGTGCCGTACCTGGACGAGAACTACCCGACCTACCAAGTCGGCATGGGGCGGACGCTGATCGGCGATTCACTTGCTGCAACGGTTTCCCTCGATGCCGCATTGAAATATCCGAATATTTTCGGCCGGGTGATCCTCCAGTCCCCTAAAGTCGGCAAAGAGCTTTTGGATGCTGTGGATAATTTCAGCTCCGCGCATCCGTTCACCGTCTATCATGTAATCGGCAAAGAGGAAACAGCCGTGAAATTGTCCAACGGCGGCACCGAGGACTTTGTCGAACCGAACCGCCAATTAAATAAATCCATGAAAAATAAAGGGTTTCCCATCTTCTATGAAGAATTTGATGGAGACCACACCTGGACCTATTGGCAGCCGGATTTGCGCCGGGCGCTGCTTCAAAACTTCGGAGTTTAATCCAGGGTTTTCAATTACCGATTCTTTTTTGATATAATAAAACAGAACCAGTTACTACTGACAAGGAGGCTATTTATATGAAATATGGTGTTGTTGTATTTCCATCCAAAAAATTGCAGGACTTGGCGAACTCGTATCGCAAACGGTACGATCCGCATTATGAACTGATCACGCCTCATATGACGTTGAAAGATGCATTTGAAGCAGATGAATCGGAGATCAAGGGAATAATCACGGAAATCGCGGAAATTGCCAAGCGGCACAAGCCCTTCACACTGCATACGACACGGGTGAGCACTTTTGCGCCTTTGACGAATACACTGTATTTCAAAGTGGATCCGAATCCTGAAATCATAGCTATCCACGAGGACCTCCATTCCGACTTTTTCGGCGGCCCTCCGAAGTTTTCCTATGTGCCCCATATTACGATCGCTCAAAAAATGTCCGACTCGGAACACGCTGATATTTTCGGACAATTGAAGATGGTCGGCGTCGACCACGAAGAAACGATTGACCGATTCCACATCTTGTATCAATTGGAAGACGGATCTTGGACTGTGTATGACACATTCCGTTTAACTGGAGATGAAGAGTAATTGCAGAAAGTCAAAATCGTCGAGACCCCTATTGAAAAAGAGCATGCTTTTGATGTCAGAAGAAAAGTTTTTGTAGACGAGCAAGGCGTACCGCTTCATGTCGAAATGGATGAATACGATGATTCAGCTGTCCACTTTATTGGCTATGACCTTGAGCAGCCCATCGCCGCTGCGCGGATCCGCGAAATCGAGTCCGGCATCGGAAAAATTGAGCGCGTCTGCGTCTTGCCGGACTTCCGCGGCCAGCATGCCGGTGTGTTGATGATGAACGAAATGGAAGAATACGCCCGTTCGGCCGGATTTTTCACATTGAAACTGAATTCGCAATCTTATGCAATCCCTTTTTATGAAAAGCTCGGCTATGAAGTGAGTTCCCCGGAATTCATGGACGCTGGCATTCCGCATCGCGCAATGACCAAAACTCTATAAATAAAAAAAAGCAGTTCCGCATTTTTTGCGGAACTGCTTTTGTTTTGCCTATAGAATATGGTAGCCGCTGTCGACGTGGATGGTTTCGCCTGTAATGCCGCGAGACATGTCGCTTAACAGGAAGGCGGCTGTATCGCCCACTTCTTCCGGCGTCGTGTTGCGATGAAGCGGTGCTTTCTCTTCGATTTCGTGCAGGATTGAATTGAAATCGCTGACGCCTTTTGATGACAGCGTGCGGATCGGGCCTGAAGAAATTGCATTGACGCGGATTCCAGCTCTTCCAAGGTCAGCTGCCAGATAACGGACAGACATTTCCAGTGAAGCTTTTGCGACACCCATGACGTTGTAGTTCGGCATGACGCGTTCGCCACCGATATAGGTCAGCGCCACGATGCTGCCGCCTTCTGACATCAACGGTTTCGCGTGCTTCGCGATGATTGTCAATGAATACGAGCTGATATTTTGCGCAAGCAAGAACCCTTCGCGTGAAGTGTCTGAGAAATTCCCTGCGAGTTCTTCCGTTTTCGCGAACGCAATGCAATGTGCGAGTCCGTCGATGCTGCCCGCCTGCTCTTTGATCGCAGCGAAACATTGTTCGACACTTTGGTCATCTGTCACGTCACACGGCAAAATCAGTTCGTGATTACCGTCAAGTGTTGCGACAAGGTCGCGAACCGATTTTTCAAAGCGCTCTCCTGCATATGTAAAGATCAACCGGGCTCCCGATTGGTCAAGCGACCGGGCAATCCCCCAAGCGATGCTTCGTTTATTGGCAACGCCCATGATGACGTACGTTTTTCCTGCTAATGAAATCGACATTTAAATTCCCCCTGCACCTATTATTATAACCTGGTACTAATAATACCTCATAAAAAAGAAAAGTGCAATTTGCACTTTTCTAAAGGCTGCCGAGGAATGTCGTCGCAAGTCCCAAGTAGATCAAAATCGAGATGATGTCATTCAAGGTGGTGATGAATGGGCCTGAGGCAACTGCCGGGTCAATTTTCAGCCGGTGGATCAATAACGGAATAAATGAACCCGCTAATGTCGCAACGAAAATCGAACCTGCTACAGCAGTTCCTACCAATAGTCCGATCAGCAATTCACCCTTCCAGAAATACACAAGGCCGACAACCACGACGCCGCAGACCAGGCCGGTGATCAGGCCGGTCCCGGCTTCCCGGAAGAGCAGTTTCACTTTGCTTTCTTCTTCAATGTCGCCTGTTGCAATCCCGCGCACCGCAACCGCAAGCGCTTGGGTTCCGCTGTTCCCGGCCATCCCGGCAATTAGCGGGATAAACACGGCAAGCAGCGCAACCTGGTCAAGCGTCGCTTCGAACATGCCCATCAAATTCGCTGTCAGCATCCCGAGGAATGTCAGTAAGATCAGCCACGGCAAACGTTTTTTCGCCGCCGTCAATGGCCCGCGGTCAAATGTATCCATGTCGGAGACAGCTGCCAGTTTGGAGTAATCATCAGAAGCCTCTTCATCGAGAACATCAATGATATCATCGACGGTGATAATCCCGAGCAAGTGATTCTGGAAATCGACAACCGGCATCGCCAGGAAGTCATAATCCTTGATCATCCGCGCAACCTCCTCCTGGTCCTCCCCAACCGAAACGCTGACGACCCGTTCATTCATAATTGAACTGATCAGGGTATCTTCATCGGAAATGATGAGATCCCGCAGCGTCACGATGCCGGACAGCCGGAGATCTTCATCGACGACGAAGACATAATAGATGGTTTCAGCATTCGGTGCTGCGTTCCGAAGAATATTCATGGCCGAGCGGACTGTGGAATTCATAGGGATCGAAACAAACTCGGTTGTCATGATAGATCCTGCCGTATACTCTTCGTAATGCAGCAAGTCCTTGATCTGCCGTGCAGATTCCTTGTCCATGATGGTCAAGTAAGTAGCGACTTGTTCTTTGTTCAATTTATTCAGCACATCGACCGCGTCATCCGTGTACATGGCAGAAAGCAGATCCGCCGCGTAATGCGCGTTCATTTCCTTAAAGAGGTCTTCGTATTCATCATCATCGAGCTCGATAGCTTCGTAGATGTCTGCCATCTCTTTAGGAGAGAGGTACTGGTACATCAGCTGGCGGATTTCAAGCTCCGCTTTTTCATAGAATGTCGCCTGGTCATACGGGTGGTGCGAAAGAAATTCTTCCCGGAAACTTTCAACGTCTCCAGTTTGGAGCAGATCATTCAGCAGCTCCTCATTCAATTCCTGTTCGTGCTGTATTTTTTCTTCCATCATGAGCACTCTCTCCTTTCCTTGCAGATTGCTATTGCTGGTACATTCTTTACGTTACACTATGAATAAAGATAATCAAGATTTGCGGGGTGAAATTAACATGAAATTTGATATTATCGGCGATATCCACGGTTGCTATGAAGAACTTTTGGAGTTGATCGCATTGCTCGGCTATGAAGAAAGCCAAGGGATTTACCGCCACCCTGAAGGAAGGCAGATGTCCTTTGTCGGGGATGCCATGGACCGCGGCCCTTATTCGCTGGAAGTGCTTCGGCTGTTGTTTCGGATGCAGGATGCGGAACTGCTCAACTACTCCCCAGGCAATCACTGCAACAAGCTTTACCGCTTCTTCAAAGGAAATCCGGTCCATGTTAACAATGGGCTCGAAACAACATTGGAAGAATGGCGTGCCTTGCCAAAAACTGAACAGCGCCATTTTCGTGCGCGCTACATCGAATTCTACAGCCGGCTGCCGCTGTATCAGAAACTTTCATTGGACCTTGTTGTCGCCCATGCTGGCATCCGTGAAGACATGTTGGGTAGGCCGCCGTCCAATGGAATTGCGAGCTTCGTGCTGTATGGCGATACCAACGGCAAGTTCCATGCTGATGGCCGCCCCGTCCGGCGCGATTGGGCAAAATCTTACAACGGCTTTCCCTGGATCGTTTACGGGCATACACCAACCGAAGAACCTTACCTGATCAACCGAACGGCAAACATCGATACCGGCTGTGTTTTCGGCGGTGCTTTGACGGCTTACCGCTTCCCTGAAAAGACGCTGGTTTCCGTCCCTTCACGGCAGCCTTACCAACCGGACCGGTTTCACCGGTTCACATAGACAAGGGAAGCCATGTCCGCTTTCAGCGGAGCTTCAAAACGCAATGGGTTCCCCGAAACGGGATGCACGAGTTCAAGAATCCGGCAATGAAGCGCTTGGCGCGCTAAAATATCCCGTTTGCCGCCGTATAGGTCATCTCCGAGAAGCGGATGGCCGATATGGGCAAGATGGACCCGGATCTGATGGGTCCGGCCGGTGTTGAGCTGAAGCTTCACATGGCTGAATTCTGGAAATTGATGCAGCACTTCCACTTCCGTCTCGGCGAACTGCCCGTCGCAACGGACTTCCCGCTCAATGATGCTTGTTCCTTTGCGGCCGATCGGTTCGGTGATCGTGAACCGCTGCGACTCGAAGATGCCGTGGGCAAAAGCTTCATACTGCCGCTTCATCCGCTTGTCCTTTTGCTGCATCGACAGCATATGGTGGATGTGGCGGTTTTTTGCAATGCACACAAGGCCGGAAGTATCCCGGTCGAGCCGTGTAGCGATATGGAGAGTGGCAGGAATTTTGTTTGCCGCAAAATGGCCGGCCACGAGATTCGCCAAGCTTCCTTCCGGATGCTCCCTTGACGGGATGGTGTTTTGCAAAGCCGGCTTATCGACGATCAGCAGCGCTTCGTCCTCATAGACGATATCAAGCGGCCCTGCTTCCGCCTGAAGTCCCGCACCCAATTCTTCAATCGGAAAAATAACGGTCACGGCATCGCCTATTCCCAGGACATGCCGGACCGTTACTTCTTCCCCGTTCACCAAAATCGTTCCTCCGCCATATTTGACGGAAGCCAAGGTTCTTTTGGAAATCCCCCAGCCATTAAGCGCTTCGCGGAGGATAACTGACTCATGGGCTGTATAAGTTAATTGAAATGGCTTTAATGATTTCACTTTTAAACCTCGCTATCGATAAATGAATCATGGACCCGTTTCCAGAACGGGAATGCCCGGAACCGCGCAAACCGGACTTTCTGGTCCGCTACCCGGTATTCGATTGATTTTACATCTTTATGGAGCAATTGCAAATGGTCGACTGTGACCATGAAATCCGGTGCTTTCACCGGACGCAAAGCACAGCGGTGATGCGCCGGCAGGACAAGCGGAGAACCAACTGTCCGGAAAACCCGATTATTGATCGAAGCCATCTCCGTAAGCTGCATCGACTCAAGTGACGGATGGATTATGGCGCCGCCGAGTGCTTTGTTATAGGCAGTGCTGCCGGAAGGCGTCGACATGCAAAGGCCATCGCCGCGGAACCGCTCAAAATGGCTTTCATTTAAAAAGACATCCATTACGAGGGTGACATCCGGCGATTTCACCGTCGATTCGTTCAAAGCCAAGTAAACGGCAGGAGTTTCCTTGTTTTGATAATGGATGCTCACCTCGACCAACGGATATTCGATCACTTCGTATTCCTTCTTCGCAATCGACAGGACCAGCTTTTCGATTTCAATCGGCTTCCAGTCTGCATAAAAACCGAGGTGCCCTGTGTGTATCCCGACGAATGCAACGCTTGCCAATTGGTCCCGGTATTTATGGAATGCATGGAGCAGTGTCCCGTCCCCTCCGATCGACAACACGACATCCGGTGATTCCTCGTTCCATTCCATGCCAAATTCCTGCAAGTACCCGCGTGCGGTCGCCATCAATTCGTTTGACAAATCATCGCTTCTTGATTGGATATAAAATTTCATGGCTTTGGTTTGCCCCCTTCCGGTTCTGTCGGATAATGCTTGCTTGTGGAGTCCTTGAATTCCGTAAAATAAGCTTGTGCTTCCTGGATTTCATCCCGGATCTGCGACATTTCCTCATCAAGCTGGAAAGCCGCTTCCGCTGCCCGCTGCAATCGGATCTTGATTTCCTCCGGGAACACCCCTTTGTATTTATAATTCAATGAATGCTCAATGGATGCCCAGAAATTCATTGCTAACGTCCGGATTTGGATTTCGGCCAGAATCAGCTTCTCGCCTTTGATCGTCTGGACCGGATATTCCACAATGACATGGTACGACCGGTAACCGCTTTGTTTTTCGTGGGAAATGTAATCTTTTTCTTCGACAATCCGCAAATCATTGCGCTGGCGCAGCAACTCCACAACCGTCTTTATATCCCCGACGAATTGGCACATCATCCGGAGGCCGGCGATATCCTGGAGTTGGTGCGCAAGGTCATCGGAAGGCTCAAAAGGGATACCCTTTTCCAATGTCTTGTCATAGATGCTCGCCAACGGCTTTACCCGCCCCGTGACAAATTCGATCGGCGAATTGGTGTTATCCGTTTCGAATTGCTGGCGCATACCTTTGAATTTTATCTTCAGCTCATCTACAGCTTGTTTATACGGCGCTAAAAACCGATCCCACTGACCCATGCTATGCCCTCCCCAAGTTCTTTACGCCCGCGAGTCGAAAACCTCACGGAATGCTTCTTCTACGGCCGTCCGGAACGGTACGCCGTAATTATCGTTGTCTTCTATATTCTCCAGAAGCATCCAAAATTCCTCGTGGAACGATGCAAGCGGCATGATCTGCTCTCCCCATTGCAGCAGCGGGACCCCTTCACGCTGCATAGCTGCTCCGAGGGCCTCCCAAACCGGTTGTTTGAACTGGGCATAAATATAGTCGGTGCCAGTATCAAGCAGATAGATGAAGGCACCTCCGTCTGAATCGGCAATCATCTGCCCTGCCGCTTCAATCGCTTCAGCTGGCTCCTGAGCCTCGATGGCAAATAAAATTTCGTTTTCTTGAACAATCGCTTTTTGGACTTCCACTAATTTGCGCACTGAGAGTCTCCCTTTCTTGCTATTTTTCTATAGTGACATTTTAACACAGCTCTGCCATTCGTTGCAGTTTGCCGGAAACTATTCAATAATAGAAAGAACAGAGAGGTGTTTTCCATGACAAAGGAACTTGAGATCGAATTCAAGAACATGTTGACTCAAAGCGAATACGAAGGGTTGCTGGCCCATTTCGGATGCAAAGCCGGAGAAGCCGAAACACAGCAGAACTATTATTTCGATACACCTGATTTCCAGCTGAAAGAGAAAAAATGCGCACTGCGCATCCGGCGTAAAGGCGAGGCCTTCGAATGTACGCTAAAAACGCCGGCTCCGGAAGGGAATTATGAAATCACGGACAGTCTCCCTTCCATACAGGCCTGGGAAATGATTGACGGGAAGTCTTTCCATTCCCCTGAAGTCGAAGCGGCATTGGCAGGTCTTCAAGTGGATCCCGCCAAGCTGCATATGATCGGGAAACTGACCACCCACCGGACCGAGCTGGAAATAGAAGGCGGATTGCTCGTCCTCGATCATTCCGAGTATGGCGAAAAGGAGGATTTCGAAGTCGAATTTGAAGTGGCGGAAGCCGTGGCAGGCAAGGCCCGATTCCTGTCTCTCCTGCAAAGCCATGCCATTCCCGTGCGCCCGGCTGACAAAAAAATCGCCCGCTTTATGGCAGCTGCAAAAGAACAGGCAGCGCGGAAAACGGAAGCTGATTGACTCTTGTGCCTCCTGCGCTCAATCGATTTGTTTGAGAAATTGCCGGTGCGTTGTTAGAATGAATTTACAGCTAAAGCAAAGGAGATACGATGATGACTGGAAAACCGATAATTCCGTACGAAGAAATTGGTGCGGAACGCTTGTCGCTGCTGATTGATGCATTTTATGCACGAGTGGCCGAGCATCCAAAGCTGAAGCCTATTTTCCCTTCTGATCTTTCTGAAACTGCGAGAAAACAAAAGCAATTCATGACCCAATACTTAGGCGGTCCCAACCTCTATTCGGAAGAACACGGCCATCCGCGGCTGAAAGCACGCCATCATCCGTTCCCGATCACTCCTGAACGTGCACAGGCATGGCTCGAATGCATGCACGACGCGATGGATGAAATCGGTCTGGAAGGGAAATTCCGGGAAGTCTTTTTTCAACGGCTTGTTATGACGGCTCATCATATGGTGAATGAGCAAGATAGCGAGGAGGAATTAGAGTGAACGATTTAGACCTGCTCCAACAGATCGACAATCCGGCAAGGACTCTAAAGCCCATGGAATTATATGTTTTTTTGGACCCGTTAAACCCGCAATGCTGGGAGCTTCAAGCCATTATCCGCAAACTGCAAATTGAATATGGCCATTATTTTTCTATTCGTTTCGTCCTTAGCACCAAACTCTTCAGTTTGAACGGATTGAACCAGACGCCGAACATCGATACCGATAACCTGTCACACCCTGTACTGGCTTCAGTCGCGGTAAAAGCGGCTGAACTCCAAGGCAAACGCGCTGGCAACCGCTATCTGCACAAATTGCAGGAATACTTGATGATTCAGGCTAAGGATGTCTCTTCCTATTCATTCCTCCTGCAGGTAGCTGAGGAAGCCGATTTGGACCCCGAAGAATTCAAAAAGGATTTCCATTCCGTACATACGGCAAGAGCTTTCCAATGTGACTTGCATATCACGCGTGAAATGGAAATTGACGAAGTCCCGAGCATCGTCTTTTTCAATGAATGCATCGAGGACGAAGGAGTCAAAGTATCCGGCCTTTATTCGTACGAGGTCTATCAGGCCATTTTGCAGGAGATGCTCGGCGAAGAAAACTTGAACCGCCAGTCTCCCCCGGCGTTAGATGAATTATTCTTAAAATATTCCACGTTGGCAACGAAAGAAGTTGCTTCGATATATAATATTTCCGAACAGACAGCAGAACGAGAATTGAAAAAACAGGTGCTCCAACAGAAATTGGAGCGTATCACGATGCCTGAATATACGTTATGGACGTTAAAATAGCCTTCCGGCTCCGGAAGGCTATTTTTTATCTGTAAATTTTTAATGCAGGTACGCCGCTTTGCCGGATCGCCTTACGCCGGCCCAAGCACATCCAGCGCTTACGCTTTTCTTATTGTCCAGCTTCTGCACCTAGCTCCTCGGGTCACAAGCCACTTTGGCTATGCGGCTGAACACACGCCGCTTCGCCAAATCGTCTTATGCCTGTCGGAGCTGACCAGGCGCTTACGCTTTTCTTATTGTCCAGCTTCTGCGCCTAGCTCCTCGGGTCACAAGCCACTTTGGCTATGCGGCTGAACACACGCCGCTTCGCCAAATCGTCTTATGCCTGTCGGAGCTGACCAGGCGCTTACGCTTTTCTTATTGTCCAGCTTCTGCGCCTAGCTCCTCGGGTCACAAGCCACTTTGGCTATGCGGCTGAACACACGCCGCTTCGCCAAATCGTCTTATGCCTGTCGGAGCTGACCAGGCGCTTACGCTTTTCTTATTGTCCAGCTTCTGCGCCTAGCTCCTCGGGTCACAAGCCACTTTGGCTATGCGGCTGAACACACGCCGCTTCGCCAAATCGTCTTATGCCTGTCGGAGCTGACCAGGCGCTTACGCTTTTCTTATTGTCCAGCTTCTGCGCCTAGCTCCTCGGGTCACAAGCCACTTTGGCTATGCGGCTGAACACACGCCGCTTCGCCAAATCGTCTTATGCCTGTCGGAGCTGACCAGGCGCTTACGCTTTTCTTATTGTCCAGCTTCTGCGCCTAGCTCCTCGGGTCATAAGCCACTTTGGCTATGCGGCTGAACATACGCCGCTTCGCCAAATCGTCTTATGCCTGTCGGAGCTGACCAGGCGCTTCCGCTTTTCTTTATAAAACGCGAAAGGCGCCTTCCACGTCCGGAAGGCGCCTTTCCATATTACACAAAGGGGATGGGAGAAATGTTCACGCTCAAACAAAGGGGTGTATGTTTGTATGTGATTTATTTCACAACCTTATAATATCACGGCATAATTGTTAATGCAATAATTCACAAAGGATTTCACAATTTTGTCATAAAGAAAAGCGCTTTCTTTTTTTTAGGTTTACTTTTAATTATATTGAAATAACTAAAAAAGAGAGCTGCTTGAAATTTCGCAGCTCTCTTTTGGCCTTATTATTTTTTCAGAAGCAGTTTTTCAAGTTCGTTCAGTTTTTCTTCAAAGACTTTGCACGCTTCTTCCACCGGCTGTGGCGAAGTCATATCGACACCGGCTTTCTTCAGCACTTCAATCGGATAATCCGAGCTGCCGGCTTTCAGGAATTCATTGATATAGCGGTCGACAGCCGGCTGCCCTTCTTCAAGGATCCCTTTGCTCAACGCAGTTGCTGCACTGAAACCAGTCGCATACTGGAAGACATAATAATTATAGTAGAAATGCGGGATGCGCGCCCATTCAAGGCCGATCTCCTTATCCACCGCCACTTCGTCCCCGAAGTATTTCTTGTTCAGCTCATAGTACACTTCTGTCAGGCGGTCAGCGGTCAACGCTTCGCCGTTTTGGTCCATCTGGTGGATGGTATGCTCGAATTCGGCAAACATCGTCTGGCGGAAAACTGTGCCTCGGAACCCGTCAAGCCAATGGTTCAGCAAGTAGATGCGCTCCTGGTCGTCTTCCGTAGTCTTCACCATGTATTCGTTCAACAGGGCTTCGTTGGTCGTAGATGCCACTTCCGCCACAAAAATCGAATAATCCCCGTATACATACGGCTGGTTGGCACGTGTGTAATAGCTGTGTACACTATGCCCGAACTCATGGGCCAATGTGAATAAATTATCGACATTGTCCTGCCAGTTCATGAGGATATACGGATTTGTGCCGTAAGCACCTGACGAATAGGCTCCGCTTCGCTTTCCTTTGTTCTCTTTGACGTCCACCCAGCGGCTGTTGATGCCTTGTTCAACAATGCCGGTATATTCATCTCCAAGTGCTGCGAGCCCTTGAAGCATCGTTTCTGTCGCTTTTTCATACGGGATCTCCATTGCCACTTCTTTTACAAGCGGCGTGTACATATCCCACATGTGGACCTTATCCAATCCGAGCACTTCTTTCCGCAAAGCTGCATATCGGTGCAATAAATGAAGATTGGCGTTGACGGTTTCTACAAGGCTGTCGTAGACGCTTTCCGGAATATGGTCATCGGCCAAGGCAGCTTCGCGCGCCGACGAAAACTTACGGATGCGCGCGTTCACATTATCGCGTTTGATGTTCCCGGCAAGTGTTGATGCGAAAGTGTTGCGGAACTTCCCGTACGTTGCATAAACCGCTTTAAAGGCATCTTCGCGCACACGGGGGTCGTCATTCTCCAGAAACCGGCTGTAATTGCCGTGCGTGATTTGGACCAGTTCGCCTTTTTCATTTTCAATTTCCGGAAACTCAAGGTCTGCATTGTTCAGCATGCCGAATGTTTCGGAAGCTGAATTGACGACTTCCGACATCTGGGCCAGAAGCGCTTCCTGTTCAGCCGGCAGAACGTGCGGACGGTGGTTGTTCAATTCCTCAAGCGCATGCTTGTACAAGCCCAGGCCTTCGTGCTCTTCGATATAGCTATTCAGCTTCGCTTCATCCAGGCTCAGAATTTCCGGCGTCAAGTAGGACAAGCCTGTTGAGACTTTCGCATAAAGCGATTTGATGCGGCTGTCCATTGCCTGGTATGTGGAGTTGGTCGTGTCTTGGTCATAGCGCATATGCGAGTACGTATAAAGTTTCTGCAAGCGCTGCAATAATTCATCTTTGTACACGAACACATTGTAAAGGGCTTCTGCGCCTTGATCCAATGTCCCTTTGAAGGACTCCGCTTTTTCGGACAATGCGGCTACTTCTTTGAACTCTTCTTCCCAAGCATTGTCTGTTTCAAAAATATCTTCCAGCTTCCAAGTCAATTCGGTTGGAACTTCGTTGCGCATCAATAATTTTTCAACCATTTCATTTCCTCCTTTGCTCCACTGTTTCGGGAGACGAACTACGTTCCATTTTCTCAATTTTCATACGGTTTTGCAATAGATAGCATATAAAAGTTCCAACGCTTCATCTTCTGCATGGTACCGGCTCTTCACTTTCGCAACGAACTCCAGGTAATCGGAGACGAGCCGCTTCCTGGCACTTTCTTCTGGCGAAGCGGGTGCTGGCAGCGTCATCTTTCCTTTAGCCTGATCGGCCAAGGACTGCAGCTGCCAAATAACGGCCTCCATGCCGAAGGCTTCCGCTCCCCTGATCGGCACTCCGATATACGTAGGCAGGCGGCTCCGGTCCAAACCCAGTTCATAGCAAAGCAGCCAGTATGGATTTCGATACCGGTTTTTGGCAAACTGCTGGCGGCGAATGAAACGTTCCCTTTCATTGCGAGCTATGGAAGCCACTTCAGCAAATTCGGTCGGAGACAATTTTTTCGGCACCCCGAACGGGAATGCCTGTCTGTCTGCCGGCAGGGCTTTCGTCTTGCCCATCCAAATCGCACCGCGGACAAAAAACAAGGCTGAGCGGTAAAAGAACCGATCGCTTCCGGGATGGTATTCGATCAAGTACGGATGGCCGGCTGACTCTTGGAGCATGGCCAGTTCGAACGCACGGAACCTCATCGGTGCGATGCCCTCTTTAGGCGCCTCGCTGATTCCCCGGATCCACAGCGCTGAAAGGCCGATAGAGGAATATCCTGCTGAACGGGTCCGGATCAGCGCCGGTGAAATGGCGCTGCACTGATATTCCAACGCAAATTTTTCTTCAACGAGCACGTCCGCCCTTTGTTTGATGGAAGGGAAAAATATTTCAAGTTCTGCCTGATGGTTTTTAGCTGAGAAGAATTGATGAAGAAGGGTTTTTCCGCTTAAATGCAAAGGGGTTTCCGGCTCACTGGATTTGTCGCATCCAGCAAGTGAAAGGTGCGCAAAATGGGGGATTTTCACGTCACCGGCTTTCAGGATCAAGGCACTGCCGCAGCCGGGACAATAAAACCGGTGCTGTTCCTTAAGGATGGCAATCCGTCCCTGGGCAGAGGCGGATGCAAGGTTTATGAGTTCTCCAGTGTGTGTCCTGGCGATTAAGATATTGACCACTCTCCTTTTCTTGATTGTAGAAAAGCAGAGCGGTTTTGGCAATAAAAAAAGACCTCCTAAGGGGAGGTCTTAGCCGAAATAATGCAGCACGTTGGACAATGCATCTTCTTTAAAGATCGGTGTGCCGTATTCTTCAAGGCGGTGGATCGTAATCGGCGATCCTTGCAAGTATTCTGCAAAGATGCTGTTGTAATTTTTGACGTCATCTTCAGTGTGCAATAGTTCATCAAAAGAGATATGCAGGTAGTATTTGTTTTCGAAATGGTAGATGGCCGATTCAATCGGAACATATTCCAAGCGCCGTGCCAGCGGTACCAGCTCTTCAATTTCCGAGAAGATGAATGTGTACTCCAGCTTTTTAATGGCATGTTCGTCGAAGACCGGCTCAAACTCGTCAAAGTCTGGCGCAATCGTATCATCGCTGCCGAACATTTTGCGGCGTTCTTCTATATCATCAGGCAAATCAAGCTTTTGTCCGTCTTTTGTCATTTGCGCTCGCGTAACCGTCACTTCAAGCCCTTTGTCCATCGCTTGGACTTGAATCCAAAGCGGGCCTTCCATAACAAAGTCTGCTTCTTCATTAACTTCATCCATCATTTCCCAAAAAAGCTCTTCGCTTTTATCTCTGTTAAACCATATTTCATCACGGCTGAAACCACGTTCTTCAACATCAAGATAGGAAATGTAAAATTTAACTGTGTTGTCATTGATTCTTTCAATCTCCATTTTACACCTCTCCTTTCGAAATGGGCTAAGAGGATCTTCCCCGTAGGCCGTGCCTTGTAGCTGTAGTGCTGCTTCCATTATATCCTGTTTGCGGCTATAAGAAAAAATTTATGCCTGCCACCTTATCCTAAAGAATATGGTCCTTAGATTGTAATGAATCCCAATGGATTTGGCAATGATTTGCGAGTAAAGAAAAGCTGCCCAGAATCCATTATGAATCGTCATAAGGGCCGGACAGCTAGTTGTTCAAGTTCAATTCACCATACGCTGAGCTTCGAGCAATTGATATGCTCTCACTTTACGAGGAAGGAATCGACGGATTTCGTCTTCGTTGTATCCAACCTGTAAGCGTTTCTCATCCATGATGATCGGACGGCGAAGCAGACCAGGGTATTCTTGGATCAATTCATATAAGCGCTGAAGCGGTAAGCTTTCGACATCCACATTCAGTTTTTGGAATATTTTAGAACGGGTAGAAATGATTTCATCTGTCCCGTCTTCAGTCATGCTCAGGATTTCTTTAATTTCACTGATTGTAAGCGGCTCTGAAAAAATATTGCGCTCTGTATATGGAATCTCATGCTCTTCCAACCATGCTTTTGCTTTGCGGCAAGATGTGCAGCTTGGAGAAGTAAATAGTGTAACCATCATTGTAAAGCACTTCCTTTCGGATTCAAGTTAATCATCATTAATTCTTAAATTAGAATCACTATAATTTAGAAGCTGTACATTCATTATACAATACTTGCGTTCAATTGCATATACTCTTATAAAAAAAAGATACATTTATTGTTGTCTTGTCACAAATCCGCAATAAAATTCAGTTTTACAGCAAAATTTATATATTAATAAAATACCCGTGCGGACTGCTGCTAAACCTGCTTTCTAAAAAAAAGATTCTCAATTACTTTTTCTTTTTGAAAATCGAATAGGGCGTATCCCTTCTTCTTTTAGGACGTATCGGCACCGAAAATGTTCCCTAAGCCAGCAAAGTGCTGGCCGCCTCCATTTCCCTGTACTTAAAGATGCTTCTACAACATCACACCAAAACCTATATACCTTATGTACATAGAAGAAAATCAAAAAGCCGATTGAGAAAAAGCATCGCTTTTTCTCAATCGGCTCCAAATGCTATGCTGCTGAATCACGGCGTATAATCCACTCCGCTAGAATATGTGTTGCCGGCATTCCAAAGCAAGTACTCTTCGATTCCATTTTCATTCAAAGCTTTGATCTGTGCTTCCACTTCCGCTTTCCTGTACTTCTTATAGTTCCCTGCCCCTAAATAAGAAGCAGTGAAATCCTGGAGCCATGGGCGTGAAACAGGGGGGCTTTTCAATTCAGCCAATTTCTTGTTCTCCATTTTCGCGTACTCCGTCACCAATTTATACGGCTCCAAATCGGGTTTTGCAATACCGAAATAAGAAGTCCAGTGGCTCGGATAGATCATTGAAGAAATCACATCAACGTTTTCCGAAATCTTAGAGAAGTTCTGGCCGATGCCCGGCGCTTCCGGCAGGGTAGCCGAATAACCGAAGATATCCACTGACACCTGGACGTCATAAGGCTTCAGCTGCTCTCTTGCGTAGGCGACAAAATCCGTTACGGCCGATACCCGGCGCTGCACAGGATCCAGCTCGGATTCCGTGTATTCACCCATGGAATATTTCAGCGTATCCGCCCGGTTTTCGAACCCTTCCGGAAAGCGGACATAATCAAACTGGATTTCCTTGAATCCGAGTTTCGCAGCTTCGATGGCAATTTGGACATTATAATCCCATACTTCCTTCAGGAACGGATTGACGAATGATTCTCCGCGCCCGTTCTTCCAGACCTTGCCGTTGTCGACAAATGATAGTTCCGGCTTCTTTTCGGCCAGTATGGAGTCTTTAAACACTACTACTCGGGCAATCGGATAAATCTGCTTTTCTTCCATGCGCTCAAGCACTGCGCGCGGATTTTTGATGAATGGTTTGCCGATTTCAAGTTTTGCGAGTTCTGATCCTTCCTCCGGCATATATGTCAGGTGGCCAAGATCTTCTTTGACATCAATGACCATTGCATTCAAATCGGTTGTATCAACCAGCTTTACGAGCTTTTCAAAGCGGTCCCCTCCGGCCGAGTTCCCGGTGACAAAAATTCCGCGTACAGCATCGGGATATTCGAAAGTCAGGCCTGAATCGTATGTATACAGTTTTGAAGAAGCAATCGCTTCCATATTGATGCCCGTTGCCTGATAGCTCCGCACCGCGAAATCGGGAGCCGCTTCTTCATTTCCTTCAGCGGCAACTGGAACTGCACCGAAGGAACTGATCAGCAAAGCGCTGGTAATTATCCAATTTTTTCTTTTCATAGCATTTACATCCTCTCGACTAATCTTCTTCAATTTTATCACTTTTTCGAAAAAAAGAAATAAAAAAACAGCAATACCATATGATGGCATTGCTGTTTATCAGTTATTGTACAGCTGCTGCTGCTTTTAATGATTCAAATTCCCGGTCTGAACATTGTACAAAATGGCCAGGCGTGATTTCTCTCATATAAACGTTGTCTTGCTCTGTGTAATTATGGCTCGCCGGGTCATAAGATTTCCGCACCCGGTTGCGCTCGTAGTTCGGATCCGGCAGCGGAATAGCTGACAGAAGCGACTGCGTGTATGGGTGCATCGGATTTTTGTACAAATCTTCAGCTGGCGCCAATTCCACCAATTTCCCGAAATACATAACTCCGATGCGGTCAGAAATATACTTGACCATTGAAAGGTCATGGGCGATGAACAAATACGTCAGGCCTTTTTCTTCTTGCAGCTCTTTCAATAAGTTGACCACCTGAGCTTGGATCGATACGTCCAGTGCAGAGATCGGCTCATCCGCAATGATGAAATCCGGATCTACTGCTAGTGCACGTGCGATTCCCAGACGCTGGCGCTGCCCGCCTGAGAATTCATGCGGATACCGGTTCGCGTGCTCTTTGTTCAGCCCGACAGTCTCGAGCAGGTCAAAGACCATCTTCTTGCGCTCATCCTGGTTCTTAGCCAGGCCATGGATATCGATGCCTTCTGCAATGATGTCCATGACTTTCATGCGCGGATTCAAGGAGGCATACGGATCCTGGAAAATCATCTGCATTTTGCGGTTGAACTTCTTCAAGTCGCTTTTTGATTTTTTGCCGTGCACGTTTTCGCCTTCGTAGAAAACGTCTCCAGACGTAGCATCATATAGACGGATGATCGAGCGGCCGGTAGTGGACTTGCCGCAGCCAGACTCTCCTACCAAACCAAGTGTTTCGCCGCGGTAGATATCAAAGCTGATGTCATCGACCGCTTTGACTTCGTTCGCTTTTCCTACATTGAAATGCTGTTTCAGGTTTTTGATTTCCAATAATTTTTCAGCCATTAGACCAAGCTCCCCTCATAATATCTGCTGCCTGGGAACTTTTTCATCCGCTCGATGACTGTTGCCGGCGGCTCTACTTGAGGAGCATCCGGATGCAATAGCCATGTTGCTGCAGAGTGGGTCTCGCTCACTTTGAAGAATGGAGGGTTCTGTTCCATATCAATCTGCAGCGCGTATTCACTCCGCAATGCAAATGCGTCGCCTTTAGGCGGTGCGATAAGATCCGGCGGTGTTCCAGGAATTGCATATAGTTTGGCATCTGCCGTATCCAATGAAGGCATGGAACTCAGCAAGCCCCACGTATACGGGTGTTGCGGATTGTAGAAAATCTCATCTACAGTTCCGATTTCGACGATTTTTCCGCCATACATGACGGCTACGCGGTCAGCAACGTTAGCGACGACGCCCAGGTCATGTGTGATGAAAATGATCGAAGTATCGATTTTCTTTTGCAGGTCTTTCATCAATTCCAGGATTTGCGCTTGGATGGTTACATCCAAAGCCGTTGTAGGCTCATCCGCAATCAGGATCTGCGGATTGCAAGCCAATGAAATCGCTATAACGATCCGCTGTCGCTGCCCGCCTGAGAATTGGTGCGGGTACTGCTTCATGCGAAGCTCTGGCTTCGGCATACCTACTAAGCGCAGCAAATCAATCGCCACTTTTTTCGCTTCTGACTTGCTGATTTTTTGGTGCTTCAAAAGCGGTTCTGTGATCTGGCGCCCGATTGGCATTGTCGGATTCAGAGAAGTCATCGGATCCTGGAAAATCATCGAAATGTCTTTTCCACGGATCTTCTGCATCTCTTTGTCCGATAGCTTTGTCAGGTCACGCCCTTCAAACAGGATTTCTCCGTTCTTGAATTCTGCCGAGTGCTCCGGCAGCAAACGCATGATGGATTTTGTCGTTACAGACTTTCCTGAACCCGACTCCCCTACGATTGCCAATGTTTCCCCTTTATATAAATCGAAGTTGACTCCCCGTATTGCTTTTACTTCCCCGCCAAATGTATTAAAGGAAAGTTCGAGGTCTTTGACTTGTAAGATCTTTTCCATTTTTAACTTTCCTCCTTAATCTTTCATCTTAGGATCAAGCGCATCGCGAAGGCCGTCACCGATCAAGTTGAAGCAGATCATGATCAAACTTAACAATGTCGCAGGAATCGCCAAGATGTGCGGCTGGTACTGGATCAGTTTGTAGCCGTCATTGATCAGCGTACCCAGTGATGCGTCAGGCGCTTGAAGGCCTAATCCGATAAAGCTTAAGAACGCTTCAAAGAAAATCGCTGTTGGAATCGTGAACATCGTGTTGATGATAACAATCCCTAACACGTTCGGCATCAAGTGTTTCCAGATGATACGGGAATCGCTCGCCCCAAGTGTTCTTGAAGCCAGAACGAATTCCTGGTTTTTGTATTTCAGGACCTGGCCGCGGACTACGCGCGACATCCCGGTCCAACCGGTGATGGTCAAGGCGATGATGATGGCCAGAATTCCTGGGTCCATGATCAGGATGAACAAGATAACGACTACCAAGTTCGGGATACCTGTCAAGATCTCAACAATACGCTGCATTACGTCATCAATGCGGCCGCCGAAATAGCCGGAGATCCCGCCATAGATGACACCGATGAACATATCGATAGCGGCAGCAACGAAGGCGATGAACAATGAAACTTGAGTCCCTGCCCATAGGCGGGAGAACATATCGCGTCCAAGGCCGTCTGTGCCGAACCAGTAGTTTACTTCAACGTTTTTCATTTCATACAAATCGACTTCCGTACCGCCGAGGTTGCCGACGCCGTCAAAGATTCCCAGGTTCTCGATCACTGGAATCTTCGGCGGCAAGTTTGCGTGGGTGATTGTTTGGGCATTTGGTTCGTAAGGGCTGATGACCGGCCCTAGGAATGACATGATGACAATCAGGGCGAACAAGACCAAGCTGACGATTGCCCCTTTGTTTTTTCTGAAACGGTACCATACATCCTGCCAGAAAGAGACGCTCGGTTTGGAGATTCGCTCAGCCGCCGCAGCGTCGATCGTGATTCTCTCAAACGAACCTTTCGGCAATTTTTCTAGATTTTGAGTCATTAGCTTTTACCTCCTGAAAGACGGATCCGTGGATCGATGATTCCATATAAGATATCTACAATCAAAATGACGGCAATCAGGAATACAGAGAAGAAGATTGTCGTGCCCATAATGATTGAGAAGTCATTCACCATAATCGATTTAACAAACTGCTCGCCGATTCCAGGAATCGCAAAGATCTGCTCAACAACTAGTGAACCTGTCAAGATTCCGACTGCCATCGGCCCTAGGACCGTAACCAAAGGAATCAACGCATTGCGGAATGCATGTTTGAAAGCGATTTCAGAACCGCTGGCGCCTTTAGCTTTTGCAAGCGTGATATAGTCTGATCCGAGAACTTCGATCATTTCGGTACGGATAAAGCGGGCTGCAGTGGCGAGCGGGAACATTGCCAAGGCAATTGATGGCAGGACACTGGACATGAAGCCCTCTTTCCAAAGAGCCACCGGGAACCATTCAAATTTGATGGCAAAGAAGTATTGGAGCATTGATGCGAATACGAACGACGGAATCGAAATCCCGATTATCGCGACCAACGTACTTGAATAATCGACCCAAGTATTTTGCCGCAGCGCAGCAATCATGCCTAATAATATTCCAAGGATCGTACCAATCACCATGCCTTGGAAACCGATTTGTGCGGATGGACCCATCCGGCTAAGGATCAGGTCAGTAACACTTGCACCTTTAAACTGGTTGATTGAAATTCCTAGATCCCCTTTTAAAAGGCCAAACATATAATTGAAATATTGTTCAGGTAAAGGATCATTTAAGCCGTATCTTTCTTCAACAACTTCTCGTTGTTCAACAGATAATTTGCTAGCGGATGCGATCGGAGAACCCGGTAAAACTTTCATCAAGAAGAATGTGAATGTAGCGATCAACGCTAAAGTGAGTATCATGTAGATTAAACGTTTGCCTATATATCTAGCCATGTTGCACCTCCAGAAAGAATAAATCTATTTTACAAAACTTTAGGACAAATGCAAAGCTTTGTTTTTTTCGAAAGTTAGCAGAAAATGTTCAATTTTCGGTGAATTTTAATACATTAGAAAAGAGAGTATATCGACCTTTAAAATGCGATATACTCTCTTTCTATTTGTTTTTCAGAGTGGCCAGTTAACGAATATTACTCTTTACCAGAAATGTAAGCCCACTTGTAGCTGTAATCTCCACCGAATGGGTGAGAAATGATGTTGTGGACGTAAGGTTTTTGAAGTGACATCAAACCGCGTTGGTAGATCGGCGCGATAGCAGCGTCTTCTTCAATAAGGATTTTTTCTGCTTGAGCCATTGCATCCCAACGGCCTTCTAGATCTTGAGCAAGTTCGCCTTTAGCAGACTCAACCAATTTGTCGAATTCTGGGTTAGAATAAGACATCAAGTTGTGTGAAGCACCAGTTACGAACAAGTCGATGAAAGTCATAGGATCCTGATAGTCAGGGCCCCAGCCAGAGTTTTGGATGTCATAGTCTTGAGCTTCGTCAAGTTCCAGACGAACTCCGAATGGTACTGCTTTAAGGCTTACAGTCAAACCTTCAAGGTTTTCTTCAAGCTGTGATTTCAAGTACTCATCCATCTTCTTAGCAAGTTCAGAGTCCCCGCCAAGCAATTCAAGTTCAACTTCAGTAACGCCTAGCTCTTTCAAGCCTGTTTCCCAGAATTTCTTCGCTTCTTCAGCGTTGAATCCAGTCAAGTCGCCATTCACTTCACGGAAATCTTCTCCAGCTTCGTTGAATGTGAACTCAGTTGGTACAAGGTAGTTAGCTGGAAGTGATCCGTTAGCCAAAACTACGTTTGTCAAATCTTCTTTGTTGAAAGCCATAGAGATCGCTTTACGGATGTTAACGTTAGCAAGTGGAGTTTTTTCTCCATTGCGTTCTTGGTTGAATTTCAAGTAGAACAATGTTGGTTCAAGTTCTTTCACAACTTCTTCGTTATCAGCATATTGCATTGCGAATTCACCAGAAAGTCCTGCGCGGTCTTTCTCGCCAGAAGTGTAAAGGTTGATCGCTGTACCAGTTTCTTTAACTACGTCAACATTGATTTTATCAAGTTTAACTGTTTCTGCATCCCAGTACTCAGGGTTTTTCTCCATTGACCAAGTCAGGCCAGTGCCATCCCAGTTCGTCAACATGAAAGGTCCGTTGTAAAGCAGGTTATCAGAGTTTGAAGCATAAGCTTCGCCTTTTTCAGTTACGAAAGCTTCTTTTTGCGGGTAGAAAGTTCCGAATGCCATCAATGACATAAAGTAAGGAACTGGACGCTCAAGTGTTACAACAAGCGTTTTTTCGTCAGTAGCTTCTACGCCAAGTTCTGCTTTGTCCATTTTGCCTTCAGAAATAGCAGTAGCGTTTTTAACTGTTCCGCCCATCATGTAAGGACCGTAAGGAGATCCAGTTGCAGGGTCAACTGCACGCTGCCATGAGAATACGAAATCTTGTGCTGTTACAGGTGATCCATCAGACCATTTTGCATCGCGCAATTTGAAAGTGTAAGTCAAGCCGTCTTCGCTGATTTCTGGCTCTGCTTCAGCAAGAGCTGGTTCAGCAACGTTTTCTTCGTTCAAACGGAACAAACCTTCGTTTACGTTATTCAAGATGTTGAATGCTACAGAATCTTCAGCGATAGCTGAGTCCATTGATGGAATTTCTGCGCCTTCCACAAGGTTAAGTTCTTGCACTGAATCCAATTCGCCTTCAGCGCCTTGCTCTGTAGTGCCTTCTTCTGGTTCTTTCTCTGTGTTTGTTTCAGATCCTTCTTCGCTTCCGCCGCCACATGCAGCTAAAAATGCGCTAAGAACCAAAACGAGGCTAAGTAGCCAAAAAATCTTGCTGTTCTTCACTTGCGTGACCCCCTTAAATTTTCTGAAAAATTGGTACACTGTTAATTATACATATTCTTTTTTTCTTGTACAGAGTTTTTTTTCAAGAATTTACATTTACATGACAGAGAGATTGCAATTACATTACCGGAAGTAGCGTGAATATTGGATTTGTAAGCGTTTTCTATTGGATTATTTTTTATTAAATTTTGATTTTTTTTAGGTTTTCTTCTACAATAAACAAGAACTGAGGTGCAAAAAAATGAAAAAAACCTTTATTGGAATATTAATTATACAAGTTCTTATCTTTCTGACGATGTTAGTGAGAAACGAACCTTTCTCTCTTTTGTCCTATATCAACAATTCCTTTATCTACGGAGGGACGCTCGTCTTTATCGGACTGTGGATCTTCGTCGTACGGACAGGCGTTTTTGATATTTTCACGATGAGCATGAGAAAAGTGTTCAAAGGAAAGTCTACATTAGAGGACGACGAAATGCGCCTGCCTTCCGAGATCCTGTCTTTCTCCAGCTCCCCTATCCTGATAATCGGCGGGGTTACGCTGGCAGCGATGGCAATTGGCCTTGCGTTTTATTGAGCCAGGGCATTGCAACAAATTTCCACTATGTATTATAATAGACTCAATATTGATAAGCGCTGAGAAAGAAGAGTAGGTGCCGTTCCTTCTATAGAGAGTCTGTGGGTGGTGGAAACAGATGCTGGGCGTCATCGAATGGGCTTTTGAGCTGAACCGGTGAACTTGGAGTAGCTGGTTCCGTGATCTTCACGTTATGAAGAAGAGTGGCCGGCAACGGCAACTAGGGTGGTACCGCGGAAAACACATGATTCGTCCCTTCTATACAGGGATGTGTGATGTGTTTTTTATTTTGAGGAGGAATGGTTCATGAAGAAAATTTTTTCAGGCGTCCAGCCTACCGGTACAGTGACACTCGGAAATTATATCGGTGCATTCAAACAATTTACGGAACTTCAGGATGAGTACGATTGCATCTTCTGCATCGTTGACCAGCACGCAATCACGATGCCGCAGGACAGCAAAGAACTGCGCAAGAACATCAAAGCGCTTGCTGCCCTCTACTTGGCGGTGGGCATCGATCCGGAGAAAGTGACGCTGTTCATCCAATCGGAAGTTCCCGCCCACGCCCAGGCAGGTTGGATGATGCAATGCATTTCCACGATCGGCGAACTCGAGCGCATGACGCAATACAAAGACAAGTCCGCTAAAAACGAATCCGTTTCATCCGGCCTGTTGACATATCCGCCGCTGATGGCTGCTGATATCCTGCTCTACCAAACAGATATCGTTCCAGTGGGCGACGATCAGAAACAGCATATCGAGCTGACGCGGGACCTGGCGGAACGGTTCAATAAAAGATTCAAGAAAACGTTCAAGATTCCTGATATCCGCGTCCCGAAAAACGGCGCACGGATCATGTCGCTTCAGGATCCCACCAAAAAGATGAGCAAATCCGATCCGAACAAAAAAGCGGTCGTGACATTGCTTGATGACTTGAAGACCATCGAGAAGAAAATCAAAAGTGCAGTAACCGATTCTGAAGGCGTTGTCCGCTTTGATCCGGAAAACAAACCCGGCATTTCAAATTTGTTGACGATCGAAGCTGCCTTGACCGGCAAATCGATCGAAGAACTGGTCGCAAAATATGAAGGAGCCGGTTACGGCGACTTTAAAGCTTCAGTGGCACAAGCAGTCACTTCCCACCTTGCACCAATTCAGGAGCGGTACCAGAAGTTGGTTGAATCCGAAGAGTTGGACGCCATTCTCGACCGGGGAGCCGAAAAAGCGAATATGCTCGCCGGCCGGACATTGCAGAAGATGGAAGATGCCATGGGCCTTGGACGCGCGAGAAAAAGATAAAAGAAAAGACTGCCGTTGGGGCAGTCTTTTTTCTATGCAGTCTAAAAGTAACGGCACTTTTTCGCCTTACTCTTATTTTGACCTTGATGATACATAATTGCTGATACCTGTTTTATTAATTCTACTTTCTTCCTAATTTCAAGGAAGCTAAAAAAGAGCTTTATTACACGGTTGCTCCTATATTTCATCTTTCACTGCTTTTACAAGATTACGATTTGTTGAAACCCGTAAATAGCGCAGCCATTTTTTGCACCTTTACGGTAGATCATTAAAGCAAGAATATCTGCTTCTTTTTCTAATTCTCAAAGAAAAAAGGGCTAAGTAATTTTGAGTTTCTTCTATATTAATAGTGATTTCGGGAATAAAAAAATCACCTTATCTTAAGACAAGGTGATCGAAGTATTTATCAAGCGTTATATTTTTTGAACACGAGCGATGCATTGTGTCCGCCGAAGCCGAGTGAGTTGCTCATGGCATACTGCAAATCCGCTTTGCGGGCTTCGTTCGGGACATAGTCCAAATCGCATTCTTCATCCGGTGTTCCGTAGTTTGTTGTCGGCGGCATGATGCCTTCCTTCAAAGCGAGCGCTGTGAAGATCGCTTCGATTCCGCCTGCTGCGCCCAATAGATGGCCAGTCATCGATTTTGTCGAACTCATTCCCAAATTATAGGCGTGTTCTCCGAAGACTGTTTTAACTGCCATGGTTTCGAAAAGGTCATTGTACGGTGTGCTTGTGCCGTGGGCATTGATATAGCCCACCGCGGTTTTTTCGACGGCAGCGTCCTTCAACGCTTGTTCCATCGCACGTGCCGCCCCTTCCCCGCCTGGCGCCGGTGCAGTGATGTGATGTGCATCCCCTGTAGAACCATAGCCGACAAGTTCCGCATAGATCTTCGCTCCGCGGGCTTTCGCTTGTTCGTATTCCTCTAGAATGACGATTCCGGCACCTTCGCCGATTACGAAGCCATCCCGGTTCTTGTCAAATGGACGGGAAGCTGTTGCCGGATCCGGGTTTGTCGTCAATGCCGTATTGGCTGTGAAACCAGCTACTGACAGGCGTGTGATCGGCGCTTCCGCTCCGCCTGTAATCATCGCATCCGCGTCGCCGCGCTGGATTACTTTGAACGCATCCCCTATGGAATTCGTTCCTGAAGCACAAGCGGTTACAGAGCAGGAGTTGATCCCTTTGGCACCGAAATAGATGGATACTTGACCTGATGCCATATCCGGAATGATCATCGGAATAAGGAATGGGCTGATGCGCCGTACGCCTCGGTCATTCATGACATCCATCTGATTTTCAATCGTTTCCATCCCGCCGATCCCGGATCCGATCCATACACCGGTGCGAAGGGCATTTTCTTCATTCAATTCCAAGCCAGAATCTTTCATCGCCATAATGGAGGCGGCCAACGCATAATGCGTGAAGCGGTCCATTTTTCTCGCTTCTTTCTTTTCAATGTATTCTTCGATTGAAAAGTCTTTTACTTCCGCAGCAATTTTCGCCGGATACTTTTCTGTATCCAGACGGGTCATCGGACCGATGCCCGATTGTCCGCTTTTCACTGCTTCCCATGTCGATTCGATGTTGTTTCCTAAAGGAGTCACTGCCCCAATGCCTGTAATTACTACTCGACGATTCGCCATTCTATATTCTTCCTTTCGCATACACTGTTATTTGCCCCATCGCATTGCAATTGCGCCCCATGTCAGTCCGCCGCCGAACCCTACCATGACAACCAGGTCATCATCTTTGATCCGCCCTTCTTCTACATCCTCGACAAGCGAGATCGGAATAGACGCGGCTGAGGTATTGCCATACTTATGGATTGTTTTCGACATCTTTTCAACCGGCAGCTCCAGACGTTCCCGCGACGCTTCCATAATGCGGATATTCGCCTGGTGCGGGATGAGGAAGTCCACATCTTCTTTCGTCAAACCGGCTTTTTCGATAACATTCAACGCAGATTCGCCCATTTGACGCACTGCGAATTTGAAGACTTCCCTGCCGTTCATCACCAAGTATTCGTCCTGGTATAAATGCTTTCCGCCGGTGCCGTCAGCGCCCAGTTCGAAAGAAAGAATTCCCCGCCCTTCAGAAACTTTGCCGATGACCGCTGCTCCGGCCCCGTCCCCGAACAGGACGGCTGTATTGCGGTCTTCCCAATTGGTGATCTTCGATAATTTTTCAACGCCGACCACCAATACATATTTGTATACATCAGACTCAATAAATTGCTTTGCAGTCACTACACCGTACATGAATCCTGCACAAGCAGCAGAAATATCCATTGCCGCTGCATTACGTGCACCGATCTGCTCCTGGATCATACAGGCCACAGAAGGGAACGGCTGATCGGGCGTCACCGTCGCAACCAAAATCAACCCGATTTCCGCCGGATCGATGGCTGCATCTTCAATAGCCTGCTTCGCCGCAGCGAGTGCCATATGGGAGGTATCCTGATCATCCCCTGCGATTCTGCGCTCCTCGATTCCCGTCATGGTCCGGATCCATTCGTCCGATGTATCCATGCGCTGCTCCAAATCGAAATTCGTTAGCTTTTCCTCCGGCAGACACCTGCCGATTCCGATGATTCCTGCATTCATTATTGGTCCCTCATTTCAGTTAACATCAATTATTAGTACCTGGTATTAATAATACGCCATTTGGCTGCTTTTTTCAACCAACTGACATACTTCGGACAAATTATCTTCAAAAACCGCAAACTTCCTTTCTGTCTTCGGGGTGTTATGATATGATTAACGAAGATATTTTTATGTTGAGGTGAAAATAGATGCAATATATTGGAACATTCGTATGGTCTTTCTTATTGATTTCGTTATTGAATTACGTGGTAAGCGCGGTTCAGAACGTGCACTTTGACTTTATGCTCGGCGTTTATCTTTCGTTGGCCGTGTCAATCCTGGTTTTCGTGCTTGGTGCACTGATCCCGGCTGGCCCTGCTCCTGAAAAACATTAATCCAAAAAAAGAAGCGTAATCCGGCAGCCGGATTACGCTTCTTTTTTGATGATGTTCAGTTTTTTTCCGTCCATTTCCAGACGAAGAATGGAATTCGGTTCGATATCGCCTTTGATCAATTCGCGGGCAATATTCGTTTCGATCTCCCGTTGGATAAACCGTTTCAGCGGCCGTGCCCCAAAGACGGGGTCGGTGCCGGCTTCTACGACATATCGGATGACGGATTCGTCCACGTCGAGCTTCAATTGCTGCTGGCTGAGCCGCTTGCCGAGTTCGGCCAGCATTTTCTTGGCAATGCCATAGAAATGGCTGTTATCAAGCGGATGGAAGATGACAATATCGTCGATGCGGTTCAACAATTCGGGCTTGAAGTGCTTGCGGAGTTCACCCATGATGATGTCTTCAAGCGAATGTTCTTTCGTCTCCTGCCCGATAAAGGCGGAACCGATGTTTGATGTCATGATGACAACCGTGTTCGAGAAGTTCACGAGGCGCCCTTGGCTGTCCGTAATGCGCCCATCATCCAGGATTTGCAGCAGGATATTCGCTACATCCGGATGGGCTTTTTCGATTTCATCCAGCAAAACGACCGAGTACGGGTTGCGCCGCACCGCTTCTGTCAACTGCCCGCCTTCCTCATAGCCGATATAGCCGGGAGGTGCGCCGACAAGCCGGGAGACGCTGTGCTTCTCCATGTATTCGGACATATCGATGCGGATGAAATGGTCTTCCGAATCAAACAGATTGGCAGCAAGCGCCTTCGCAAGTTCCGTCTTTCCGACGCCTGTCGGGCCTAAAAAGATGAATGAACCGATCGGCTTTTCTTCGTCTTTGATGCCTGCTCTTGCACGCCATACCGCTTCTGTCACCAGCTCGACCGCACGGTCCTGCCCGATGACACGCTCCTTCAATGTTTCGCCGAGGCGCAGGAGCTTCTCGCGTTCCCCTTCCACAAGCTTCGTCACCGGAATGCCGGTCCAACGCGCCACGATTCCCGCAATTTCCTCTTCGGTCACTTCTTCCCGCAGCAAGCGCTCTGCCCCTTCATTCTGGAGCTCCCCTTCCAACACAGCGAGCTCTTTCTCAAGCTCCGGGATCTTGCCGTGCCGAAGGACGGCTGCTGCATTCAGGTCGTATTCGTTTTCCGCTTCTTCCAATTGGCGTCTCAACACATCCAGCCCTTCACGTTTTTCCTGGATTTTTTTCAACGCCTCTTTTTCCGAATTCCATTGCTGCTTCATGCCTTCTGTGGAAGTTTTCAATTCAGCGATTTCCTTGCGCAAAGTTTCAAGGCGCATTTTGCTTGCAGCGTCTTTCTCTTTCATCAATGCCTGCTCTTCAATTTCAAGCTGCATCAAACGCCGTGTCACTTCGTCAAGCTCCTGCGGCATTGAATCGATTTCCGTACGGATCATGGCACATGCTTCGTCGATCAAGTCGATTGCTTTATCCGGCAGGAAACGCTCAGTGATATACCGGTCGGACATTGCAGCCGCCGCGACAATCGCGCGGTCATGGATCCGGACGGCGTGGTGCAATTCAAAGCGCTCTTTCAAGCCGCGCAGGATCGAAACAGTATCTTCCACCGACGGTTCGCGGACCATGACCTGCTGGAAGCGACGTTCGAGTGCCGGATCTTTTTCGATATGCATCCGGTATTCATCTAGCGTCGTAGCACCGATACAGTACAACTCGCCGCGGGCAAGCATCGGTTTCAGCATGTTGCCGGCATCCATCGCCCCTTCCGTCTTCCCGGCGCCTACGATGGTATGGATTTCATCGATGAACAAGATGATCTGGCCGGCGCTGTCTTTCACTTGTTTCAAAACGCTTTTCAGCCGCTCTTCAAATTCTCCGCGGTATTTGGCTCCGGCAATCAGCGCGCTCATATCGAGCTCATAGATTTCCCGGTCCTTCAGGCCTTCCGGCACGTCATTGCGGACGATGCGCTGCGCAAGCCCTTCGACGATGGCCGTTTTTCCGACGCCTGGTTCCCCGATCAACACAGGGTTGTTTTTTGTCTTACGCGACAAAATGCGGATGACATTCCGGATTTCCTGGTCCCGACCGATGACGGGGTCCATCTTTCCGGACTTTGCCTGCTCGACCATATTCCGCCCGAACTGCTCGAGCGGTGATTGCTGTTCCTGGTTTTGGTTGGTGAATTGAACCATGCTTTTCACTCCTTCGAAAGTTTGACCTTCTTTGACTAATTTAATTATAGGCAATGAAACCGGGAAAAGCAAACCATATACACACAAAAAAAGCTTCCTGGAAAAATTCCAGGAAGCCGGTCCGTTTTAACGGACACCAAGCGCCATTTTAGCATAGCGCGACATATTCTCTTTGCCCCAAACCGGCTGCCAGACGATTTTTACATCGACTTCTTCCACTTCAGGCAATTCATATAGGGCTCGTTTCACCATATCGACAATCTGGGGTCCCATCGGGCATCCCATTGAAGTAAGGGTCATGGTAACGACCGCAAAACCATCTTCGGATAAATCCACATCATATACCAAGCCAAGGTTGACGATATCCACTCCCAATTCCGGGTCGATGACGTTTTCCAGAGCTCCCATCATGCTGTCTCTCATATCTTGATCCATACCTATTCCCTCCTTTTCATACTCTCTTTATCTTAACAAATTTCAGGCAGAATTCAAATTGGGGCGCTTATGCCTTCGTATGCTTCGCCAGCCATTCGGTTGCGGCCAGCATGCCGTCCCGGCTGACTGCGTGCCCCGCTTCACGGTCACGCATGAAATACAGTCGCTCAGGCACTTCCGCATAATCTTCAGACAGTGCCTTGTAAAAACTCATGATCGGCGAGAACGGCACTGTCGTATCCTGCTCGCCGTGCCAGAAGAACACCGGCCGGCGGGCCAGGACCGATTTGTTTTTTGTCGCATCGAACCGCTCAAGCGTCGCAAGCATCGCTCTGCGCTCATCATCCGTAATCGGCAATTGGAAGCCTTTTGATTCGAATTGGGCCATTTGTGCTTTTGCCAGCTGCACGTAATTGGCCGCCCCCATCATGACTGCAGCTGTCTTGATCCAAGGATAGACCGTCAGAGCACCGAGTGCGGTTATGCCGCCCATCGAGGTGCCCCCGATACCGATCTCACCTTCTGCCAGCCCTTTTTTATGTACTTCTTCATTCAAAAAACCTAATTCTTCTATTGAAGTCAGGACGATTTCCCAAAAGCGGAGGCTCATTTGGACGGCGTCCATCCCTTCTGCCCGTTCACCATGCAATAGGGCATCAGGCAGCAAGACCCGAATTCCTTTTTCAGCCAGTTGGTATGCGTAATGGAGATTATGCTCTTTCGCGCTCATGTGGCCATGGAAGAATACAACGGTCGGCAATCGCTCGCTTTCTTTGCCGTCCGGCATCACATGCAGCAGCGGAATTTCGCCCCACACTTCCCTTTCAACTCTCATTTTCTTCACTTCCTTCGTATTAATCCTATCAATCTTCTGGCAGTCCGGCAAACAATCCATTATTCCCCTGAAAAAACGTTCATATAATGAAGTTTTTTTGACGGATGGCTTCCCTTATCGCTACACTATATAAAGAGAGAAAGGAGACGGAATTCCATATGAAACAGCATTTAATCGTACTTGATCTGGACGGCACTTTGCTGACCGACCAGAAAGTCATTTCCCCTAAAACGAAACAGACATTATTCAAAGCCGTAGAAGCGGGGCATCGGGTCATGATTGCCACCGGCCGGCCTTACCGTTCCAGTGAACCTTATTATAAAGAGCTGCAGTTGAATACACCGATTGTCAATTTTAACGGGGCTTTTGTCCACCACCCGATTGATAACAGCTGGGGGCTCTACCATACGCCGATTTCATTGGATGTCGTCCATGAAGTTGTCGAATCGATGCACGATTTCAATTTCCATAATATCGTAGCCGAAGTGCTCGATGATGTTTACGTCCATCACCACGACGAGAAATTGATGGATATTTTCAGATTCGGCGACCCTCAAATCACGACAGGGGATCTGCGCAATTACCTGAAAGTGGATCCGACATCTATGCTGATCCATGCGCCGGTCGAAAAGGTCCAGCTTATCCATGACCATTTAACATCGGTCCATGCAGAAGTGATCGACCACCGCAGATGGGGCGCCCCATGGCATGTTATCGAAATCGTCAAAAGCGGCTTGAGCAAAGCGGTCGGACTGGATCAAGTCTCAAAATCGCTGGGTATTGCAAAAGAGAATATCATTGCATTCGGGGACGAGGACAACGATCTTGAAATGATCGACTTTGCGGGTGTCGGCGTCGCGATGGGAAATGCCATTGACCCGCTGAAAAACATCGCAAATGAAATCACGCTTTCAAACAACGAAGACGGGATTGCAGAATTGCTCATCGACCGCTTGAAATTGAAATGACCAAAGGAGGATTTCTATGAGATTATTTGCTGACAGTGCGTCTGATTTACCAAAACAATTTTTCAAGGATGAAAGCGTCGAGTTGTTTCCGCTGCGGGTCCATATTGGCGAAAAGGATTATGAAGATATTCGGACCATCCACTCGAAAGTGGTGTATGATGCCATCCGGTCAGGCGACCAGCCGAAAACGTCGCAAGTTTCTCCTGAAGAAGTCATGCGGGCATTCGAGCAATTGGCGAAAGACGGTGAGGAAGGCTTTTACATCGCTTTTTCATCAGAGCTATCGGGTACATACAGCACAGCCGTCATGGTGGCTGAACAAGTGCGCGAAGAATATCCGGAGCTGAAGTTGACGATCCTTGATTCCAAAGCGGCTTCTCTTGGCTACGGCATGTTGGTTAAAACTGCTGTGAAATTGCGGGATTCCGGAATGGCCCTTCAAGAAATTATTTCTGAAATCAAGTTCATGGCCGAACATATGGAAAGTCTGTTCACCGTTGAAGACCTTGATTACATGGCAAAAGGCGGTCGCATTTCAAAAGGCAGTGCATTTGTCGGCGGCCTCTTGAACATCAAACCGCTTCTCCATGTGGAAGACGGAAAACTCGTGCCGATCGAAAAGTTCCGCGGCCGCAAGAAAGTGCTGAAGCGGATGGTCGACTTGATGAAGGAGCGGGGCAGCAGCTGGAGCGACCAAACTGTAGCCATCAGCCATGGGGACGACATCGAATTTGCGCTTCTCCTGAAGCAGGAAATCGAAGAGCAACTCCAACCGAAGAACATTGAAATCTTTATGATTGGCTCTGTTATTGCGGCCCATACCGGCCCTGGAACGTTGGCCGTATTTTTCCTGAATCAAGTGAAAGCCTGAGGTGAAACATCCATGAAGAAGATTGTCATTATCGGCGCGGTCGGCGGCGGCGCTACGGTTGCCAGCCAAATCCGGTTTTACGATGAAGAAGCGAAAATTACCGTATTCGACCGTGATGACACGATGAGTTATGCCGCTTGCGGCACCCCCTACGCCATTGGTCAAGTGATCGAAGACCCGGAATCCCTGCTGGTCGCTGATGTTCGCTCTTTTAAAGACAAACGGAATATCGAGGTGTTCCTGCGGCATGAAGCTGTTGAAATCCACCGAAATGAAAAGCGGGTAACCGTCAAGAATTTACAGTCAGGCGAATTTTTCGATGAACCTTATGACACCCTCATTCTTGCTCCGGGCGGATCTGCCGTTGTCCCGGACATCGAAGGCTTGTCCACTTCCGAAGTATTTGTCCTGCGCAGCTACGGGGATATGCAAAAAATAAAAGACCATATCACCCGGCATAAACCGCAGAGCTGCGTCATTTCAGGCGCCGGCTTCATCGGCATCGAAATGGCTGAGAATCTGAAGCATCTCGGCATCGATGTGCAGATTGTCCATCGATCGCCTTATGTCATGTCGATACTTGATGAAGACATTTCAGAGCTAGTAAGAAAAGAACTCGAAGCAAACGGAATTATCATCCATACCGATACATCCATCAGTAAAACCGATCAGCGCAACGTGACATTGGAGAATGGCAAAACGCTCCAGGCTGATTTCCAGATTATGAGCATCGGGATCCAGGCTAACACCAAGCTTGCAGAAAAAGCCGGGCTTCCTATCGGCCCTACCGGCGGCATCGTAACCAACGAATTCATGCAGACTTCCGACCCGGACATCTACGCGCTTGGCGATGCAACAGAGAATGTCGATTTTGTCACCGGCCGGGAAAAGCGGGTGCCGCTCGCATGGCCGGCACACCGGCAGGCTTACCTGATCGCACGCCATTTGACCGGCACGGCGATTGCTAAAAATGGCCTGCTTGGAACTTCCGTAGTGAAAGTCTTCTCTCAGACGGTCGGCATGACCGGCTTGAGCGAAACCATGATCAAAGAAAATGGCCTGCCGTATGCGACCGTCATTCACCGCGGCAACTCAAATGCAGGCTATTACCCAGACCATGCGAAATTGACACTGAAGATCCATTTCAATACCGAAACGCGGAAAATCTTGGGGGCGCAATGCTTCGGAGGAAAAGGCGTAGACAAGCGGATCGACGTCATCGTTACCGCCATGTATGGCGATTTGACGGTCGACGACCTGCAGGCGCTCGAACTGAGCTATGCACCGCCCTACTCTTCTCCAAAAGATCCGATCAATATGGCCGGCTACAAAGCCGTCTCCAAATAAAAACAAACCGTAGACAAAATATAATTAAGATGAATAGAGATGTATAAGCCCGACCGGGCTGGCCACTTCGCTTTCCGTGGGCTCGGCTTCAGCCGCTTCCCTTGCTCCTGCGATTACTCGTCGCAAATTGAAAAAACATTCGCTACGCTCAGTCCAGGGTCTTCAGCTCGAGCTGCTCCCACAGGAGTCTCGTGGCCAGCACGGTCGGGAGCATCATCTGCATCTAATAGATAAGAGTAAGGACGCTGATGCTGCTTTAATCTACCGGGTACAAGCTGCTGGCATCAGGATCCGCAACGGAAGGCGGCGAGCAAGTTGGCCGAAGGCAGTTCGGCCGACTTGTTTGCGACGAAGCAGCGAAGCGATGCAACGCCCTTTCATGTCTCGAAGCTAGCGCAGCGATGCAGAGACAGGAGCACCGGTTTTGCCTGCGGGATAGCGAAGTGCTGAAATCCACTCGGACGCAAGTCCGAGTTAGTTCGGCGCGAGCCCGCGGAAAGCGTCCGCCTGAAGTGGAGGATCGGGTATGGACTCTTCTATATGTATGGTCATTCATTAAGAAAATAAATATCCTTTTGTCTACAAGCTACAACAAACCGGAATCTGCAATCAGATTCCGGTTTGTTTTTTTATAGTTTGTTATGCTGTTTTTTTCGCTGCTTCGTCAGCTTTCCGCTGCTTGCCTTTTCTCCAGACAAACCAGATGAAAAGCATAAAGACGACATACAGGACAGCCAATGCCGCGAAATATGCGGTATTCAGGCCGCGTTCTTCAGTAATGTGGAAGGTTTCCCCGATTTCCCGGTCGAGCGTGATGCGGTACTCGCCATTGCCTTCCTGCCGGACAACGTCCCCTTCAAACAACCCGCGCATTTCTTTGTCGCTCCCGATGACATCGGCAGGCAAATTGATGCTTTTTGTTTCTGAAGAGTTGTTGATGGCGATGATCCAGCTTTCTTCATCATTGAAGCGCTTGTAAACAATCCAGCCGTCTTCGGCATGAAGCACTTCTGTCTCACCTGTCCGCATCGCTTCTGACGTATTCCGGAGCTGTGTCAGGTTGGTGATATGGTCAATCAATTCCGCTTCGACTGCCAAATCCAGGATTTGGTGGGATTCCGGCAATTGTGTGCCGTTCATTGCCGTTTCCGAACCGTATTGGATGACCGGAATGCCTTCCATTGTCATCAGCTGCGTCAACAAAAGCCGCCAGCGCGTCGGCGGGAATCCTTTTTCCGCTACGACGTCAGCCGTAAAGCGGGATCCCAAAAGCGAATCGACCCGCACCAGTTTTCCGTCGCTTTCTTCCAGCAGCTCAGGCAATCCTGAAGCCGGCTGATCGAAATTCTTGTATGCGCCGCGCAGAAGCTCTTCAGCTCCGGGCATCACCACAGCATCAAGGCCAGGCGTTTCTTCCATTTCCTGATCGCTGATTACATAAATATCCCGGACGCTCTTGATTTCCTCAGAGAATCGTTCGATGAACCCTTTATCCAGCTCAGGAGCATCCTGGAGGCGCAGGCCGTCGATTTCGTATTTCTGGATAAATGCACTTGCCGCAGAGATCAATTCTTCCTGGACTTGCGGATTGGCTGTATCAAGCGCTAATGTTCCGTTTTCGTTCTCTGTGAACCATTCGGGATTCTCGGTCGCCCAGATGTGATCCTTGCTTACACCTTGCGTCGGAAGGTCGACCATTAGCCGGACCTCCTGCTGATGGGCAGTCTCAATCAGCGTCTGCAGTTCTTCCACTGTCCCGAAATGGCGTTCTAGCTGGGCATAATCCAGAACTTGCTTACCATCATATGTAGAGGATGCAAACACAGGGCCGATGGACATCAAGGTGAAGCCCATGTCTTTTACGTGCATCAACTGGTCCGCTGCACCGGCAAAATCCCCTCCGCTGAAGGCAGCTGGATCTTGCGCCCTGACTTCATAGTCATTCTGGATGCCTTTATTGAAAAACCGGTCGATCAATACGTCGTAAATAATTTCATCTTCAATACCCCGTTCTTCTGCTGCCGCTGCCGGCTGAATCGGGCTTATTGCCATAGCGCCTACTAAGACGCCTGCTAACCATTTTGCTTTCAATTCCAAATCCTCCCTTAATGAGGCCGATAAAATCCGTTCCACTCGGTCTATTTTATCAAACTCGACTAGCCCCCGCTATTCAAATATCGGGATTTGCCTCAGCTCCCGCGGAGTTTCGTCTAAACTGTGAAGTTCCATACAAAAAAGCAGACGCCAGAGCGCCTGCTTCTTAGAATAATACGATTCCGATCGGCAATAGGAAACCGAGGAACATGGTCACGAACAGGGATACCGCGAACAGCGCCCAAAACATCGTTACCGGTTTTTGTTTTTTCGAACGCACAAGCACCATTTCCATCATGCCGATGGTCACAATGCCGAATAGGAATTTCAAGCCGTACATCATCGCATCTGCAGAAGAATGCTCGATGAACAAAGTGAGTCCGGTGATGATAATTAAAATGTAGAACAAGCGCAGGACCATGTGCATAATTTTGCGTCCTTTGCTTTCACGCGCCATGAAGGCAGCTGCCAGGAACAGCACGATGCCGATCACCCATGTCGTGATGTGCAAATGTGTAGTATCAGTTAAAAAGCCCAAATCGTCACCTCTTTTAATATAGTCCTTAACAGTTTAGCACAACTAAGGGACTAATAGACAAATTTGCCGTTATGACAAATGTGTGACGAGCGTACCGATCGATTCGATCGAAACTTTGACGGTATCTCCCGCTTTCAAGAACTTTGGCGGGTTGAACCCTTTACCGACTCCTGCCGGTGTGCCGGTCAATAGGACATCGCCGGGCTCCAATGCCACATATTTCGACACTTCCGAAATCAGTTCGTCAACGCGGCGGATCATGTTTTCCGTATTGCCGTTCTGACGGAGTTCGTCGTTCACTTTTGTGACAATCGATAAGTTCTGTGCCTGCGGGATTTCGTCCTTCGTGACGAGGTACGGCCCCATCGGGCAGGAGCCTTCAAGGCTCTTGCCAAGGAAATACTGCTGATGCTTGCTCTGCAGGTCACGGGCCGTCAAGTCATTGGCGATCGTATAACCGAAAACGTAATCGTAGGCCATCTGCTTCGGAATATTTTTGCCGGCTTTGCCGATTACGACAGCCAGTTCCCCTTCGTAGTCATATGCTTCGGTTACGTCGCTGTGGACAGAAACCGTCTGCTCATCTGCAGCAATCGTATTCGGCGCTTTTGTGAAAACCACCATTTCGACAGGCGCATCAGCCCCCATCTCCTTGGCGTGGTCCGCATAGTTCTTGCCGATGCAAATGATGTTTTTAGGTGTTCTTGATATCGGCGCTAGCCATTCGATATCCGAAAAAGAGAGTTTGAATTGTTCAGGTTGTTCCGATTTGGAAGCCGCTTCAGTCAGCTTGCGTATCTGTTCCACAAACTCCATGCCTTGTGGAAGCCCTTCAATCAACCGGTTCGGAAAAGAAGGCAAAACCTGCAATTCCTGCTGGATCGCCAAAACATCCCATACCGCTTCCTCTTTCTTCACTTTCGGGCCAAAACGTTCTTTTCCTTCAAATCGAAAAGATAACAGCTTCATTTCTCAAACACTCCTTTTCTTTGATTCCATTTATTATACACATTCACGGTTTTGAATTGTTGCTTTTTTCAAAATTTCTTCCGTAAGCCGCTCTTCGCCATAATTTTTCAAGCGGGCCTTGGGAGAATTTCGAAAACCACATTTCTGCGAAAATCAGCTGGATGGCAAAAATCCCTAAGGCGATCCACGTCCCGGTGACAAGATCCACTTGGCCGTATAAACCTAATCCATATGAATAAAACAGGAGTGTGGCGATGACCGATTGGGAAATATAGACCGTCAGCGACATGCGCCCGGCTTTCGCAAGCGGCCGCATGGCTTTTCGGAAGGCGTCGCTTTGTGCCGCCAGCACAAAGAGCGCTGCATAGCCAATGGATAGGAGCGGTCCGCCAAATGCATCCTGAACGTGTCTGAATGCATAATTTTGCTCAAACAGGAAAGGCGTCGATTTCAAGAATAGCCCTGCTAAAAGCGTAAGTCCCACAATGGCCAGCCAGCCTTTCTTCATGTCGGCTGCCCGCTCGACCAACCGCCATTTTGCTGCGGCCGCCCCAAGCATCATATGCGGCAAAATCGTGATGATCAACAAAAAGTAGACCGACGGGTTGTTGCTGTGGAGCCAGTCTTCCATCCGCTGACGGAATATCTCAGCAAACGTCCCGGTCGGATAGGCAGCCAAAGAACTCTGTACTTCCTGCATGCCTGTGTAGAAATTGGGGTCGACCGATACTGCGATAAAGAGGAGCAGCGCCATGAAAGCCTGCGGAATCGTATAAAGCAGCGCCGCCAACCCCAGCAGCCAAGCTGGAGGCAAGCGCAAAAGCCCGATCAGCAAAAAGCCGGTCACGGCATAGGTGATCAAAATATCCCCATACCAGATTAAAAATGCATGGACAATGCCGATCAGCAGAAGAAACAACAGCCGCTTGGCCGCCAATGGAACGAACGGCTGCTGTTTAGCCTTCGCTTTCATGAACTGCATTGCTAAACCATACCCGAATAACATCGCAAATAACGGATAAAAGCTCGCCTGAACAAAAATATCAAGAAATGCGAACATTTCCGTGTCCCATTTGCCGGCAAACCACGTATATGGATCAATGTAAGAAAACGGCGAGTGGAAGGTCGGCATATTGATCAGCAGGATGCCCAAAAGCGCAAACCCTCTCATCAAATCGATCGCTTCCACCCGTTCGTGTAATGCTACTGGTTGTAATTTCACGGGAAACCTCCTAAATCTTCACGAGCTGTTCAGCGGCAAATAGATAAAGCAGCCGCTCCTTGATGCGTATCTGGAGAATCGCTTCGACAGCCTCCTGGTAAACAGCGAGCTGCACGCCATAGCGGGCTCCCATTTCCTTTTCGACGTCCGCCAGTTGGAACACGCTGTCCGTTTTGTAATCAAGCAGCACCCAGCCGCCTTCTTCTTCGAACAGGCAGTCGACAATCCCTTGGATGATTTGATGGTCGCCGTCATGGTCCGGCTTAGCGTAAGTAAAAGGCACTTCCCTTTTGACATTCGAAGCATTTGCAAGGCGTCCATAAAGAACACTGGCATAGAATTTTTCAATATCCCTGGCACGGACCGCCTTCCCTTCTTCAGGTGAAAGGATTTCCTTTCCGACCAGTTCTTCGATGAATTCCTTGATTTCCGTGAAGTTCATCTTCCGGTCAAGCGGCAAATGCTGCATCACCGCGTGGACGGCCGTTCCGACATCAGCGGCAGACAAGCGTTTTTCCTGCATGAAATCAGGACGGTGGAACAACGGATTCCGGGAAGGTCCACCGATCGATTGGCTGGCTTGAATAAAAGATTCCGGTTCATCGAGGCGCTGCAGCATCTGCAATCGCTTGATCTCGGAAACCGATTGTTTGGAACGCTTTTCAGTCGCTGCCAAATGCGGATACTGGTAACCGAAGCGCTTTTCCACTTCTTCCGTGTAATCCATATCCCCGGCATGGGGCTGAAGCAGCTCTTCCACGTCGAGCGGAGCCGGCAGCAGAGAAGCCGATTCGACCACACTGACGCGGAAACGGGAGTGGTGCGGAAGCGCTTGTCCTTCGGCCTGAAAAATTTCCGCCGCATCCGGATGGCGGGAAAGTGCAGGGCCAATCCAGTCCAGATAGCCTTTCGCCCGTGAACGCATAAAGTCCGGCAGCAGCGTCAGCGGGGAATTCACTTTCCATTTTTCTACGAGCTTGTCGATATCTTTGACCGAAGCCGTGATGAACAGCCGCTCTTTGGCCCGTGTCATTGCAACATACAACACGCGCATTTCCTCCGCTTTCATCTGCAGCTGCTTCATTTCCTTAACCGCTAAAAACGGCAGCGACGTGTATTCCAGCCGCGTGTCCGGATTGATCGCTTTGACGGCGAGGCCGTATTTCTGGTCGAATAGATAGGATTTCCGGAAATCCATTTCATTGAAGGATCTTCCAGCCCCAGCGAAAAACACGACCGGAAATTCGAGCCCTTTTGACTTATGGACTGTCATCAGGCGGACGACATTCTCTTTTTCGCTCAATGATTTGGCAGTTCCCAGGTCGTCGCCGCGCTCACGCATCCGGTCGATAAACCGCAGAAAGCGGAACAGTCCGCGGAACGAAGTTTTTTCATATTCAAGCGCCCGGTCATGGAGCGCGCGCAAATTCGCCTGCCGCTGCTTGCCGTTCGACATGGCGCCTGCCATTTCATAATAATTCGTATCCAAATAGACTTGCCAGATCAGTTCAGCAAGTGACCCGCGCCGGGCGAGGTTGCGCCAGTCTTCTAATTGAATCGTAAAGCGCCGGAGCTTTTCAGCAGCTGCTGGATCGATGCCGGTCCCGCTGCGGATGAATGCCTTGACTGCGTCGTAGAATGAAGCATTGGGCGCTGCCAGCCGGATCTCGGCCAACTCGTTCTCCTTTAATCCGATGAATGGTGCCCGCAGGACGGAGACCAGCGGGATGTCCTGGAACGGGTTGTCGATTACACGCAGGGTATTGAGCATGATCATCACTTCAAGCGCATCGAAATAGCCGCCGGTCAATTCCGCATAGAGAGGGATGCCGGCCGCTTTGAACTCGTCCACAAAATCGCCGGACCATGTCATCGACCGCATCAGCACTACGATGTCGCTGTATTCAAGCGGCCGGTTCTGCTGCTTCCACGGATCATAGACCAGTGTCTCCTGCTCCATCAGCTCCCGGATCTTCGCAGCGATATAGCGGGCTTCCCATTGCGATTTTGACATATCGTCTTCAGGCGCTTCTTCGGCTTCTTCGGTATCCGGCTCATGGATCAGCGTCAATTCAATCGGCACATCCGATTCCGGAAAAGGCGCTTGGTGCTTCAGGGCAGCTGCTTCGTCATAGGTGATTTCCCCGACGCGCTCGCCCATGATCTGGGAGAAGATATAATTGGTGCCGTCCAGGATTTCCTTTCGGCTGCGAAAATTGGCATTCAAATCGATGCGCAGGCCGGTGCCTTCCGCTTCTTTGGTGAACCGGCTGTATTTGCCCAAAAACAGCATCGGTTCTGCCAAACGGAAACGGTAGATCGATTGTTTGACATCACCGACCATGAACAGATTGCCGGTTTCTTCCGTCCCCGATTTCACCAGCGACAAGATGGTTTCCTGGAGCATATTCGTATCCTGGTATTCATCAACGAGGACTTCTTTGAATTGTGCCTGGTATTCCTTTGCAATGGCGGAAGGTTTTCCGCCCTCACTCAAAATTTCCAGGGCATAATGCTCCAAATCCGAAAAGTCGACGATTGCGCGGTCGATTTTCAGCGACCGGTACTGGGCGGCAAAGGTTTTCGTCAAGCCCACGAGCGTTTCCATCAGCGGCGCCATTTCCCGCATTTCCGCCAACAGCCGTTTCGGGCTCCGGATGAAATAGGATTCGAAAATGCCATTGACGATTTTCTTCACTTCATTGCGCCGCCCTTTGGCTTCTTCTGCCAGACGCGGGTCGCACGTGTCCTTCCGAATCGTGGCGGCTTTCGGCCAACTGAACGATTTGCTTAGTGTGTACAGGCTTTCCCATGATTCGTCGAGTGCTGCGATGGCGGTTTCAATCACTGCCAGATCCAGATCGAACGTTTCCCCCAACACCTCGGGCCCGTCCGGCTGAAGCGTCAGCATCTTGCCTTCCAGGGCAATCTGGAGCGCTTCTTCAAACGCGTGGCTGATGGTCATCTTCAGGTCCCCGATAAACGGCAGATCATCGATTGTAGCCCCTTCGGGAACCGCATAAAGTGCCGGCACCCCTTCGAGCCAGCGTTCGGGCTCAGGATGGACCCTTGAATAATCGTATAGCTTGCTTAAGAGCACTTCCATCGCCTGGTCGTTCCGGTCGGAGGTGAAACTGTCGGCCAGCCGATAAACCGCTTCTGCGCCTTCGCCTTGGTAAGCGTTTTCGAGAACAGCTTCCAGCACATCATCCCGCAGCAGGGCCGCTTCCGTTTCGTTGGCGATGCGGAAACCCGGATCGATTTCCAATAAATATGCATATTGCTTCACGACTTGCAGGCAGAACGAGTGCAGCGTCGAAATCTGGGCTTTATTGATCAGCCGGAGCTGTTTTCTCAAATGCTTGGATTCCGGATTTTGCGCTACGGCTTCTTCAAGCGCCCCAAGCATCCGGTGGCGCATTTCGGCAGCCGATGCGTTCGTGAATGTCACGACCAGCAGCTCGTCGACCGAAATCGGATCTTCCTCGGCGATCACTTTCTCGATCATCCGGTTGATCAGCACCGCCGTTTTTCCGGAGCCGGCAGCTGCTGACACGAGCATATCCTGCCCTTTTGCCCAGATGGCCTGCCATTGCTCGTCAGTCCAAGTGGCATCAGTCGGTTTGTTCGGAATCATCGTCTGTCGTCTCCTTTCGAATCAATTCTACTGCTTTGTCGTTGCTCAAAGCAGGAAGTTTCCGGTAATGCTGGTCCGGGTCCGCCGGATCAAACTGGCAGATGGAACGGTAAGAACAGAATTGGCAAGGCGTATCTTCCTTCACTTTATAAGGCGTGATACGCGTATCGCCATCTAATATGCCGTTCCCGGCGCTTTGGTGCTTGTTGCGGACAAAGCGCCGGATCGCTTCCATGTCTTCTTTTTGGACCGTTTTGGACTGGGATGCGGAGATGGTTCCACTTTTGTTCATCCTTACCGGCACGACATTCGAATAGCCGTCGATGCCGCTGTCCATGGCGCGGATGACGTCCGGATCTTCGACGAGCAGCCCGTTCATCTTGAATGATTTGGCCACCTCTTCTTCCACTTCTTCAGCTGTCATCAGCTTGGTGAGCTTCAGCATCGGGTTGTGCATATGGAAATACAGGACGCCTGCCGGTTCCGCCTCACGCTCCAGCCAGCGTTCCGCGTTGTCCAATGCGACGTCGAGATAAGTGAACGTCTGAAGGGCAAGCCCGTGATAGACATCGCCCAGCTCCAATCCCTGCTTGGAAGACTTGTAATCGATGATCCGGAGATACGGCTTTCCGTTGATTTCGGTGGCATCGATGCGGTCGATGCGCCCGCGGATGTTCATGCTGCGCCCGCCTTTCAAGCCGATGGCAAGGGGCGGCACGGCTTCCTTCAAACCGAAGCCGACATCCAGTGCGACCGGCGAAAAGCCGGTGACCTTGGCATGCTTGCCCAGCATGAACGCAGTCTGACGGATGATTGCTTGCAATTTATGCTGGATATACCGGTAACGGTGCGAACTCATCAGGATGTGGTTGACGAAGTAAGGCGACAATTGCTCGACGGCCTGTTTCGACAATTCCTGCGCCTGCTTCTGCGTGATTTCAGACCACGACAAGCCCAGTCGCGAAACTTCATCTGATATCCACTTGATTGCTGCATGGAACAAATCGCCCATCGCGGGAGCCGCCAATTTGTACTGGTCCCGCTCTTCTAAGCGAAGGCCGTATGCGACATACTGGGCGAATGGGCAGCTGAAATACGTCTCTACACGCGACACACTGGCAGCGACCGGCGTGCCGTATAACGGCTCTGCAATGTCTTCCCGCAGCGGATCGGCTTTATTGGGCTTGGCCGGTTCGAGTATGCGCGCTACGACAGAAGCCCACAAGGGGTCTCCGCGGTAATAGGAGAGGACGGCCTTCCATTCGGCACCTAACTCCCCTCCGCGCAGCTGTGACGTTAAATAGGCGAGTGTCGCGCGCGGATGGGAAATGTACGCAAGCGGCTCCGCCCCGGCCAGGTCGGCTGGATCGGTTGCTGCCGGAATCACATCTAGTGCGAACATATCCCGAAGTTTCTGGATATAAAGCGACGGCAGCAGCGCCTTTCCTTCTTCATCCGCAATCGGATAGGAAACCGTCAACAGATCAGACCCGGACGTGAATGCGCGGTAAGCCATATACGTTTCATCCATCAACCGCATCCGGGAGGTGGGCGCAAGTTCAAAACCGACTTGCGCAAACCATTCGCGGTCGGTATCTGTCAAGAGGCCCTCCTGTTCGACGCGCCGCGGCAGAACACCATCGTTTGCGCCAATGACGAAAACGGATTTGATGTCCATCAGACGGGCGAGATCGAGTTTGGAGACCGTCACTTGGTCAAGCGATGGCGGAATCCTCGAGAACTCCAGCGTTTCAAATCCTTCATCGAGGATTTTGACAGCCGTGCTCAGGCTGATTTCCTTGTCCCCGAACATCAGAACAAACTGATCGAGCACTTCCACCCATTGGTTCCAGGCCTGCTCATGCTCTGTCGCCGACAGCAGGCGGTGTTCCGCTTCTTCTCGCTCTTTCAGGCTCTGAAGCTTGCTGTAGACATCCTGTTCTTCAATAAGCAGGAAAAGCGCTTCAGCGAAGTCACGTCCTGTGCGGCACTCATCCAGCCGCCCTTTCAGGCGCTGCATGGGTTCGCGCACAAGGTCGCGGACGGCGTGCAGCTCCACTTGGGCCGCCAATTCTTCGTCGGTCTGGATGCCAGTATGCATTTCAAGACCGCGGTACTTTTTGTAGAACCAGCGCTTTTCATCAAACCAGCGCTCCCCGTAAATGCCGTTCGCGATGATGAAATTCTCCAGGAGGTCGCTCCGTTCGCGCCATTTCGATACACTGCCCTCCGGAAAGAACAGATCCGTCTTGACTGCGCGGAACACAGGCTCGTAGGAATAATTGGACTGGACGGCCTCAAGGACCGACCGGCTGAATTCGATCAGCGGATGGTGAAGCATCGATTTTTTTCGGCTGATAAAGTACGGAATATCATATTGAGGAAAAATGGTATTGATCAATTCATCGTATACTTCGGGCTGGCGGTACAGGATTGCGATGTCCTTAAAGCGGATCCCTTCCATGGCCTGCTGCCTGATGGAGCGGGCCATGGCATGGACTTCCGCCCGCCTGTTCGCCGCTTCTACCAGGCCGATATGGCCATCGGATCCCGATGGCCTGACGGGGTATTCATCAAAATGGCGTTCAAGATGCGCCAATTGCGGATTGTTGAAGCGCAGGGGCTGTTCCAGGTAATGCGGAAAATCCTCTTCGACGCCTTCTTTTTGCGCCATCTCTTTCAAACGGCGCGCCGTATTTGCCGGCTGGTAAAAAAGCGCCTGCTCATCGAACGGGTCGCTCGCCTCGTCCATCGGCAAAGCAATGGTGACGTTTTTGGCATATTTCATCAATTCGCGGATAATTTCGTATTCACGGACGGTGAATGTCACAAATCCATCAATGTATATATCGGCTTCTTTGATAAGCCCGGAATGTTTGATTTTTTCAGCGAGAAGCGCCAGATGGCCTTCCGAATCGACGAACACTTTTCCGAGCCGGCTCTCGATCTGAGCCAGGATCAATTCCAAGTCTGCCGCTTTGTCGAGCAATGTGCGTGGGGCGCCGACCGATGCCAGCGACGACCGGATATTGGTAAACTCGCCGCAGTCGACGCAATACCGTGCGAATTCCTTGACCAATTGCTCGATCTGGTCGGTGAATCCGCGCTTGCCGGCTGCTCTGCGGAACAACTGGAAGTCTTCCCGGTGCTCTTCCAACAAGCTGCGGATCAGCATGCGGTAGCCGAACGTATCAACTTCCTTCCGGCTGATGCCCCCGACTTCCTGCAGCACGCGCCACGCCAGACGCTTGAATGTCACAGCCTGTGCTCGGATCATGCCCTGCATGCCATAAGCAGATGACAGCCGATATTCTGTCGAGAAGGACATCTGATCCGGAACAATCATGAAAATCGGATCTCCGTCCCGGCTGCGTTTCAGCTCTTCCGCTATTTCCTCTTGGATAAATCGGGTTTTTCCCGAACCTGCTCGGCCGTACACGATTCGCAATGCCATAAATTCACTCCCTTTAAATAGAACGCTTGTTCTAATTTTATAAGAAATTCTTGCTGGACGCCACTATGATCACTTTTCTTTGCTGCGTTCTTCACGCACTTGGCGGAAATCTTCTTCCACTTTCTTATGCAGCCGCTTCTCGAGTACCTTCCCGATAATATAAAGCGCTGCGATGACGGCGACAACTATTGCCGTACGGAGCGGCTGGGTAAAAAGCGCACGCAGGTCGTAGCCGACAAACGAGATCATGAAAACCATGACGAATTTCCCCGCCATGACCGTCAATAAATAATAATGCTTGCTGATGTTCGAAAGCCCTGCCACCAAATTGACAAGGGCTGATGGCGTGAACGGAAAGCACAATAAGAGAAACAGCGGCGCGAAGCCGTTGCGCTCTACCCAATGGATGAGCTTTTGCACTTTGTCATGCCTTGTCATGAAATTCATAAACCGGGCGCGTCCGTATTTCCGGACTACTAAAAACACAGCATATGCGCCAATCACGGTGCCCCCCCAGGAAATCAGGAAACCGAGCCATAGCCCGTAGGCGGTCGCATTCGCAAACACGAATACGAATAAAGGCAGAAACGGCAGGAATGCTTCCAGAAACGGCAGCAAAAAACCGATGAGCGGGCCGAAAGCCCGGTATGACTGCGTCAACTCTAAAATATTTTCCATCGAAAAAAAGTCTGCCATGAGTTCCATCCTTTACCAGTCCAATTTGAATGCCATTATTGTGCTATAGATAATCTCCTGCATTCCCCATGTTCATTTCTTGCCGGAAGCAGTTTTTGAAAATCTTCTTCAAAAAACGAATTATTGTATGATAGACTATATTGATTACTTTACACTCTTTCCACACGTTTGGAAAAGAGAAATACTTTTACATAAGGAGCGAGTCAAATGGAAGCGCGTGGATTTTCTGCAGGCCTGAAAGCCGGTATGAGTATTGCCATCGGCTATTTCCCTGTGGCCCTGACATTTGGATTGCTTGCCAAGACCACCGGGCTGTCGTTGATCGAAGCGACAGCGATGAGCATTTTCGTTTTTGCAGGAGCTGCTCAATATATCTCCTTGTCCCTGATAACGGCTGGCGTCGCACCAATCCTCATTGTCTTGAATACGTTTATTGTCAATATCCGTCATTTTCTGATGACCGCTGCATTGAATGAAAAGATGGAGCCGGCCCCAGTCTGGAAAAAGGCGTTGTATGCTTTCGGCATCACCGACGAATCCTTTGCTGTACTTGCCATCCAGCGGGAGGAGCGGGTGAAGACCTCTTTTGCGGCCGGTGTCATCCTCATTTCGTACGGCAGTTGGGTCGTCTTCACTTCACTCGGCCACTTGATCGGTGCGAATCTTCCCCATTTCCTGCAATCCGCGATGTCCATCGCACTCTACGCCATGTTCGTCGGCTTGCTCGTGCCATCCATGCGCGGCAACCGAAAAGTCGTCAGCCTGGCGCTGATTGCCGGTATGATCAACTCCGTTTTCTATTTTACAGGCTGGCTTTCGACCGGCTGGGCGATTTTGGTTTCCACGCTGGCATCGGCCATCATTATTGAACTCATATCCTCGAAAGGCGGTAATTCTTAATGGGTGCTTGGTTCTGGTGGATGATTTTCGGCATGGCGGCAGTGACTTACCTGCCCCGTGCCATTCCGTTGACATTACTAGAAGGACGCGAACTTCCGGCCCCTGTGCAGCACGTTCTTCGGAATATCCCGTATGCGGTGCTTGGTGCGCTTATCTTCCCGGCCATATTCTTCATCCAGGAAAACATCTGGTTCGGCGTCATCGGCGCCATTGCGGCATTCGCGATTGCGCTGACCGGGGCAAACGTCGTCTTCGTCGTCCTTGGGTCCATCGCCGTACTTGCGGGCTATAGCTTGTTCTTCTTTTAGAAAACAGAAAAAAAAGCCGTCACTCATCTTCATGAGTGTCGGCTTTTTTCGACCGGTGATACATATTGGATGCGTACCAGAACCCGAGGGTCAAGGAAGCCGCATTCACGACATATAAAAACCAGGTATTTGTATATCCTGCATAGACTGCCGCTGCTATCAGCGCGACAGTAAGGATCAATCCAATGATGTGATTGAACGTGACTCGTGTAAACAGTACGACGAGCAGCCCCGGCAGAAGCAGGGACAATAAAAATTTCGTGGCCATCGATTCCATTTACATTGCTCCTTATTTGACGACGATCAGCCCAAGGCGATGATGGTCGTGCCGGAAAATGACGTGCTGGCGCAGCCTGACTTCCCGGCTGTGGTCCAAGACTTCGAGGCGGCAATGGGCCGCATTGACTTGGATGGCTTCATACAATTCCATTTCGTTGGATACGGAAAGCCCATTGACTTTGCGGATCACTTCCCCACGCACAAGGCCCATCTTATGTGCCGGCGAATCCGGCAGCACGTCTACGATCATGACGCCGAGCGGCTGCGGAGCCACCACATTATTGCCTTGCCGCTGTTTCATTTCAAAATAGATGGTGACTGCCAGGCGGCCGGCTGCGCCAGCCACAAGCGCCGCCAAGGCGAGCGGTGCCCAGAACAATGAGCACAATGCCAACAGGAGCGTTGCTGCTCCCGTTTTCCAGACGGCATTTCCGATTTTCGAATAAAGGTATGCCGGCAAAGTGTTGCGCGAAAGCCCTTGAAATCCGAAAACGACAGGGAACAGGATCAGCGAGAAGGAACTTCCGCCAATCGGTAGCTGCGGCCAGTAAGGCAGCGCCTCAATCACCGTGCTCGGCACGACGAAGAGGATCGGCAAAAGCCATAACCGTTTCGACATATAGGTGGCGGCTAACAGCCCCCGGGACGATTTCTCAAGGCGTGGAGACGCTGATGCTGCACCGTGGCGCCGTATCAGGATCCCTTCCACTACAAGGAGCGCACCGGAGATCAAAGCCACCGGAATGAGCCATGCCCAATCGACGAACAATCCGTTGTATTCAGCGAGGAGCAGGTCGGCAGACCATCCCTGGTTGCTGGCGAGCCAGCCAAGAATCACGGCCCCGAGCGCCAAATAGATGAAAGACCCCAGGTAGTAGATGCCCAAAATCATCATAAGCGCACTGATGATGCTCAGCCCGATCAGCCACTGGAGCGGCACGGCCAAACCGACCCCAGCAATGGCGGCAGAAAGGATCAAGGCAAACAGCAAGCCGTCTTTGATCAGCCCGGCGAATTCCGTGCCGCCCCATTCAATCCGCGTGCGGAACATTTTCCGTTCCCGCTTGACGCGGAAGTACCCTAGCAGGATTGCCGCCAGCAGCGCTATGTACAAAACAGGATTTACAAAAAACTTTCCTATGTCTAGCAACAAATCCATTATCACTTCTTTTACACCATCCTATTCACTGCAACAGACGTTTCTTATCATTGTACCAAAGAAACAGCGGTTCCGGCACTTCTTTTTCAGTTAGCGAATGCGGCGCCGAGCTGAGCGATGATATCTTCAGCCCCTTCGATGCCGGCTGATAGGCGGACCACTTGCTTCGTCACGCCGACTTTCTCTTTCTCTTCTTCCGACAACGCCCGGTGCGAGGTGCCATACGGATAAGATACCGACGTCTCAACTCCTGCCAGTGTCGGAACGATCTTGATCCAGCCAAGCGAAGAAAAGAAGCGGTAAATATCCATGCCTTCCGGCAACGCAAATGTGACGATTGCCCCGAGGCCCGGGTACCATACTTCTGCCTTGCCTTTTAGGAAATCGGCGATTGCCGCTGCGTTCTCCGTCTGAGTTTTCATTCGGAGCGCCAAGGTCTTGATGCCGCGGACTGCCAGCCAGGCTTCAAACGGGCTTAAATTCATGCCAAGGCTGACAATGCGGTTTTCGGCGATGCGGATCAGTTCCTTGGACCCCACCAAAACACCTGCTGTTACATCACTATGGCCGCCGAGGTATTTGGTCGCACTGTGGGCCACCATGTCCGCTCCTAAAGTGTACGGCTGGATGCTGTAGGGCGTAGCGAATGTATTGTCGATCATGAGCTTTGCTCCGTAATGTTTCTTCAGCCCATCCAGTACAGCGATGTCTTCCACCCGCAAGAAGGGATTGGTGATGGACTCGCTAAAAAGCAGCTTGACTTCCGGGAAATCGATCAGCACCTGCTCAATTTCACCGATCTTGGAAAAATCGGCGAAATGTACGGTGATCCCGAGCCGCACCAATTCCTCTTTCAGGAGATGGAACGTTCCGCCGTAGACATCTTCTGCAGCCAGCACGTGGTCGCCGCTGCCGACGACGGCAAGGATTCCGGCCAGAATCGCAGCCGTTCCGGAAGATGCTGATACGCCGCATGGCGCTCCTTCAAGGCCGGCCACTGTCTGTCCTAGTGCATCGGTATTCGGATTGGCGGTACGCGAATACAAATACGTGCCGTTCCCTTCGTAATAGCCTTCCATTTCTTCAAGCGAAGAAAATGCGAACGCTGACGTTTGGTAGATCGGCATTACGGCCGGTTGGATCGACCGTTCTTTCATTGCTGCTGTTTGGACCGATTTCGTTTCAAAAGATTTCATCCGCTCACCCCCTTATTCGATTTTTCCGATTAGTTCTTCAATGGTTGCCTGGTCCATCGGGCCGACAAATTTATTCTGGACCCGCCCTTCCGTATCCAGGATATAGGAAGTGGGAATGGTTACCGCTTGGTAGACCGCCCCCATATCCCCTTCAGCGTCCAGGAGAATAGGAAAAGCCAAGCCATATTCACTGACGAAAGAAGTGATCTTTTCCATGCCATGGTCCGCAGTCGTCAAATTGACGGCTAGAATTTCGACATTATCCTCTTTTGCCTTCTGGTCATAATAATCCTGCATATGCGGCATTTCAGCCCGGCATGGCGGACACCAGGTCGTCCAGAAATTCAAAATCACTTTTTTGCCCCGGTAATCGGAAAGCTTGGCGGTCTCGCCTTCAAGTGTTTCCAGTTCGAAATCCGGTGCTGTTTCCCCGAGCGCCAGCCCTTCTTTCGTAGCCAGGAATTCCACTTCGCTTCCGAGCGCCACATTATCAAATTCCGAAGTTTCTTCAATATTATCTTTGACAATGCCGACCACCATCACTCCGATCAGCACGGCCACGATCATTAATCCGACTATTTTCTTCGACATCATTTTCACCTCGTCCAGCTTTCATCATACGATAGATCCTCAGCAGAATTCCACTATGCCAAATGCCTAAATGTGAATAAAATCAAAAAAACCGGCATCTGTTAGGATGCCGGCGAAACTTATCTTAATGAAACGAAGTTTTCTGGATTGACTGCATTTGAACGGGCGCCATTCCAAGGGCCGACATGGATTTCAAAATGAAGGTGCGATCCGAATGAACGCCCTGTATTCCCCATCTGGCCGACGCTTTGCCCCTGCCCGACCGACTGGCCGACAGAAACGCCGATTGAGTTCAAGTGTGCATAAACAGTCGCATGCGTCTGTCCATTAATGGAATGGGTAACGATGACCACATTTCCATAGCCGCCCATTGAGCCGGCATAGGATACGAAACCGTTCGCTGCTGATACAACGTTCGTCCCAACACTGTTTGCAATATCCACACCTTGGTGGAATTCAGGGCCGGAACCGATGTTTCTCCAACCGAAATCGGAAGTGAAGCGACCCGTAGTCGGACGGATAAAGTCTGCGCTAACAGGAGCCGTGTAGGCTGCCGCAGGAGTTGGTGCCGGTGCCGGAGCTGGTGCCGCGCTTCTCTTAGGCGCAGCTGCTTTTTGTGAAGAAGCATCGGCTTTCCGTGCTGCCGCTTGTTCAGCCGCTTCCTGGCGTGCACGCTCTGCTGCAGCACGTTCTGCTGCAGCGCGTTCAGCCGCTGCTTTCTCAGCCGCTGCGCGTTCCGCTGCTAATTTCCGCTGGCGTTCTTCTTCCGCTTTCCGCGCAAGTTCTGCCAATCGCTCTTGTTCGGCGATAATCTGCTTTTCGAGTTCGGCAGAAACTTCGATCGCTTCATCACGCTGCTGTACAAGCTTCGACTTTTCACTTGCCAAACGCTTCTGCTCTGCCTGCAAATCTCTTTTAAGACCGGCTTGTTCCGCTTTTTGGCTGTCCAGTGAAGCTTTCAGTGATTTCAGTTCTGCACGGCGGTTTTCCTGCTGCGCCAACTTTGTTTCCACTTGGGCTTTTTGTTCAGCCAGAAGTTTTTTGTCTTCTGCTTGCTCGCGCATGATTTCACGGTCCGCTTCAATCAATGTGTTGACGGCTGAGAAACGGTCGATAAAATCGATAAAGCTGTTTGCGCCAAGCAATACGTCTATGTAATCAACAGATCCGCCGCTCAACTGGATAGCGCGGGCTCTTTCTTGAAGCAATTCGGTACGCTCAGCGATTTTCCGTTCCAATTCGGCAATGGATGCCCGAAGTTCTTCAATTTCTGTTTTGGTTACATCAATATCGCCTTCAACACTTGCGATTTTTGCTTGGGTTTCTTTGACTTTTGCCACTAGCTTGTTGATTTCAGCCATGATTTTCTCTAATGTTGACTGATTCTTGGACATCGCTTTTGTTTTCTCGCTGATGCCGGAATTCAATTGGTCCTGCTGTTGTTCAGCTTGCTGTTGCTTTTGTTCAAGCTCGTTCAGTGAATCTGCGTTGGCGGCCGGCATGATGACCGACAGCGCCAATACAGAAGCTAAACTCGCCATGGCCCATTTTGGCTTGGAGGTCAAGTTCGTTTTCCCCTTTCGGTTTTACGTTCTTTTCTATCTCTCTTTTTCTCTCTGTAATCTCATTTGCTCTATTATACACGAAGGAATTTGCGGATTGACATGAAACTTCCCCACACGCCGATAAAAACACCCATCAACAGGATTAAACCGCTGACTTGGTAGATGAACGGAGTGAAGTCAAGCAATGAAAACAGCTCGCCGCTCAGTTTCGGCTGTGCAAAGTCGAGCACGTTGTAATAAAGTGCAGCAACCAGGCCAATCGGTACGATTGATCCCAACAGTCCGAGCCACATGCCTTCCAAAATGAATGGAATGCGGACAAACCAGTTTGTTGCGCCGACCAATTTCATGATTTCAATTTCACGGCGCCGCGCCACGATGGTGATGCGGATCGTATTGGAGATCAGGAACATTGCCGTAAACAGCAAAGCAAGGATCAGGACCAGCCCGACATTGCGCCCGGCGTTCAAGAAACCGAATAGCTTCTCGATTTTGCCTTCGCCGTATTCCACATCTTCAATGTTCTCGATGGCGGAAATTTCTTTCGCTACCGTCTCCGTTTTCTGCGGATCGGTTGCTTTTACATAGAAGACGTCGAACAATGGATTGCTTTGTTCAAACAAGCTCAATTCGTCCCCGAAATCAAGGACCAAATCAGTCAGTTCTTCTTCTTTTGTGGAATAGTCAACCGATTCCACGCCCGGCATACTGCTTATATCGCCTTCCATCTGGGTGATATCAGCATCTTCTGCTTCCAGCGAAACGAAGACTTTGATCTCGACATCATTTTCGAGATCGTCCGCCACTTTGTTCAAGTTCATCATGATCAACACGAAGACTCCTACGAGCAGCAATGTGACTGTAACGGCACTGACGGATGCAAATGTCATCCAGCCGTTTCTTCCAAGGCTTTTCAAGCTTTCACGGAAATGGCGCGCTAATGTTCTAACCTTCATAGCCGTAGTCACCTCCGTCTACATCACGGACAATCAGTCCGCCTTCGATCGCAATGACACGGTGCCGCATGGCGTTGACAATTTCACGGTTGTGCGTCGCCATCAGGATGGTCGTCCCGGTTCTGTTGATCCGTTCAAACAGATTCATGATATCCCAAGAAGTTTCAGGATCCAGGTTTCCGGTCGGTTCATCTGCGATGACCACTTTCGGTTTGTTGACGATGGACCGCGCAATCGATACCCGCTGCAGTTCGCCTCCGGACAATTCTGTCGGGAACATGCGGGCTTTATGTTTTAGGCCGACCATGTCGAGAACACTCAGAACGCGTTCACGGATCTTTGCCGGCGGCTCTTCAATTACTTCAAGCGCAAAAGCCACATTCTCATAGACATTCAATCGCGGAAGCAATTTGAAGTCCTGGAATACGACGCCGATCTGGCGGCGCAGCAAAGGCACTTTCTTATTTTTCAACGTAGCGATATCGATGCCATCCACTAACATCTGTCCTGAAGAGGGGCGTTCTTCCCGATACATCATTTTGATGAATGTCGACTTTCCGGCTCCACTGGGACCCACTACATAAACGAATTCACCTTGCTCGATTTCAACGTTTAAGCCGTTGAGAGCAACAATGCCGTTCGGGTATTTTTTGTAGACGTTCTTCATTTGAATCATTTGCTAACCACCTATATTAATTGAGTTTCCTTAAATCCAGTTCTGTCTGAAAAAATCCGGCAGACTCATTATAACATTCTAAACCTCTATTTTTATTACATTTTTGTATCAATTGGTCTTCATGAATAACTATAGAGAGATACGAAAATCGGATTTCCTTTGGGGAAAGTAAAGGCGAATCCGCGCTTAAACTTAACACAAATATACCTGAAGGGCAAATTATTATCATTTTCGCACAAAAAGAAAAACCAGCCTATTTGGCTGGTTTACTTCTTCTCGGACAACCATTTCGCTACAGCGTCCGCTTCTTCCCCTTCAATGATATCGGCAGGCATCGCGCCTTGGCCGTTGTCAATGACTCCTCGTATCTCCTCTTCAGATAAACGGGCACCAACATCATTCAATGGCGGGAAGTTTCCTGCACCTTCCAAGTTCTCACCATGGCAAGAGATGCAATTTTGCTGGACGACCGCTTCTGGGTCCACGGATGATTCACTGCCGCTGTCTCCGCCTGAATCTGCAGGCGGTTCCGCTGTTTCTTCACCGCCGCCGCATGCTCCAAGAACTAACGATGTTCCGAACAATAAAACCATAAGCTGTTTTTTCATACATTGCTCCTCCTCTGCTATTTAACGTACATATTACAGTATACCTGACCTACGCCCGTTTAAAACCCTCGCCGAGCACTTCCGCCGCATCGGAGACGATGACGAAGGCTGCCGGATCGACAGTTTTCACCAATTGCTTCAGCCGTGAAAATTCCGTCTGGTGCACGACGACCATGATGATCGGCTTTTCGGCATCGGTATAGCCGCCAGTTGCCGGCAGCTTTGTCACGCCGCGATCGATTTCTTCATAGATCGCATCGCGCATTTCAACCTGTTTGTTCGTTATGATATAGACAAGTTTGGAGCGGCCGAAGCCGACTTGTACAAGGTCGATTGTCTTGCTCGTCACATATAGGCCGATCAGGGCGTAGAGCCCTTTTTCAATATCAAACACCAAAGCTGCCGCGAGCACGATCATGCCGTCGATCAATGCAACACTTGTGCCGAGCGTCATGCCGGTGAATTTCGTGATGATTTGTGCCGCTAAATCCGTGCCGCCCGTCGACGCCTTGCCGCGGAAAACAATGCCTAATCCCAAGCCGACCATGATGCCGCCGATCAGCGCTCCTAGGAGCGGATTAAGCGTCCACGGCTCCCAGCTTTCAGTCATAAAGACCACAAATGGCAAGAATACGGTTCCTACAGCTGTTTTGATGCCGAAATTTTTGCCGAGCAAGATGACGCCTGCTACGAACAAAGGAATATTGAATGCCCATTGGACAAAGGCCGGCTTCCAATCGAATACGCCTTTTAAAATCGTACTGATTCCGCTGACGCCGCCTGATGCGACTTCATTTGGCAATAGCAGCACGTTGAATGAAATCGCTACGATGGCCGAGCCGACGATAATGCTGAAGTAATCCAGGAAGATTGTCAGCAGCGGATGCGGCTCTTTGCGGTTTCGCTGTTTTGTTTTCATCATTATTTTGTTTCCTCATTCCGTTATATGCTCTGTTAACCCTGTCAGAGTATAGCAGACACTTGCGCTATTGTGAACTTCATTTCGGTAAAGCAAAAAAGGGGCTGTTCTATAAGGGCTGCTGTCCATTGCGGCGGACGCTTTCCGCTGGCCCGCTGGAAAGCCAATGAACGAAGGTAGTTCGGTCATTGGCTTTGCGACGAAGTGCGTAGCACTGCAACGGTTTTTCATGTCCCGAAGCTAGCGCAGCGATGCAGGGACAGGAGCACAATGTTTGCACTCGCCGGCTCCATTCCCATCAGCCGTTAATAGAATATGAAAAAGACCAAAGGAGAAAAAGCGTAGCCTTTCTCCTTTGGTCATTAGTTTTACACTTATGCTAGCCCCTACAGGTGTCTGCAGAAGCGCTCGCTGCTTCCGCTTTTCTATATGTCTAGCTACAGCGGCTAGCCCCTCGAGGTCACTTCGGTTTCGCCGCAAATGGCACAAATCACCATTCGCGGCAAACCCTCCGGCGCTTGTCGGGGCTTCTCAGCCGCTTCCGCTTTTCTTACTGCATTTTCGAACGAAGCAGCGAGTTGATGAATCCGTCAATGTCGCCATCCATCACTGCCTGGAGATTCCCTGTTTCAAAATTCGTCCGGTGGTCCTTGACCATTGAATAAGGATGGAAAACATATGAACGGATCTGGCTTCCCCAGCCGATTTCTTTTTGTTCTCCGCGGATTTCCAAAAGCTGCGCTTCCTGTTCTTCAATCTTCAAAGCGTACAGTTTCGCTTTCAGCATTTGCATCGCTTTTTCGCGGTTCTTGATTTGGGACCGTTCCTGCTGGCACGTTACAACAGCGCCGGTCGGAAGGTGGGTGATCCGGACAGCTGAGTCGGTCGTGTTAATGTGCTGGCCGCCGGCGCCGCTCGCCCGGTACGTATCGATCTTCAAATCTTCTGTCCGGATATCGATTTCAATTTCACCCGTGAACTCCGGCATAACTTCGCACGAAACGAAAGATGTATGCCGGCGCCCCGATGAATCGAACGGTGATATGCGGACAAGGCGATGGACGCCTTTTTCCGCTTTCAGATAGCCGTACGCATTATGGCCTTTGATGCCCAGCGTGACGGATTTCACTCCCGCTTCATCGCCTGCCAGATAGTCCAGCGTCTCTACTTTGAAGCCGCGTTTTTCCGCCCAGCGTGTATACATGCGAAGCAGCATTGAACACCAGTCCTGCGATTCGGTGCCGCCCGCTCCCGGGTGCAGCTCGAGGATCGCATTGTTTTTGTCATATGGTTCACTCAACAGCATCGTCAATTCGTAGTCACTCAGTTCCGAAGTGAATGTTTTCAGCTCCGTAGTGATTTCTTCGTACAGCTCTTCGTCTGCTTCTTCCCGTAGCAGCTCCAAGGTCATCTCCAGATTTTCCTGGGTTTCCATAAAGCCGTGGTACGTGTTGACGATTTCTTTCAACCCATTCGCTTCCGAGATCACGACTTGCGCTGAATCCTGGTCATTCCAGAAATTCGGGTCGAGCATCATCTCATCAAGTTCCTGAATCCGTGCCTCTTTGTTCTCTAAGTCAAAGAGACCCCCTAAAGTCGGCCAATTTACTGGCTGTCTTGTCGAGCTCGTTGCGGATGTTAGCTAATTCCATCATTATGTGTTCCTCCTCAAAATAACACCGAAGAGCGGATGCTCTTCGGCCGTTTCCTGTTTCTTATGCTGTTTGGATGCCGTGGCAGTTTTTATACTTTTTGCCGCTGCCGCACGGGCAAGGGTCATTGCGGCCGATTTCCACATCATTGCGGATCGGCTCTTTTTTCTTCTTTGGAGCTGGCCCGTCTTCCTTCGGATTGACCGCCTGCCCTTTCGCCACTTCTTCGCGTTCAAGGTTGCTGCGGATCTCCGCTTTCATCGCATATTTCGCAACGTCTTCTTCGATCGCTTGGATCATTTCCTCGAACATCGCAAAACCTTCCTGCTGATATTCGCGGAGAGGATCGTTTTGTGCATATGCACGCAAATGAATCCCTTGGCGCAATTGGTCCATCGCATCAATATGGTCGATCCATTTGGTATCGATAGAACGCAGAAGCACAACTTTCTCGAACTCGCGCATGCGGTCCGGCGTCAATTCCTGCTCTTTTTCATCATAGCGGGCAACTACCGCAGTTCTGATGAAATCGATCAATTGCTCCTGGTCTTTGCCTTGAAGGTCTTCCACTGAAATCGTATGTTCAGGCAAGAGGTTCGCCCCAATGATGTCAGCCATTGCTTTCAGGTTCCATTCTTCCGGCTTGTCTCCAGAAGTATGGGCATAAACCATCCGTTCGATGGAGCTATCGATCATTTTCTCGACCAACGCACGCATATTGCCCGTTTCAAGAACTTCCATCCGCTCTTTGTAAATCACTTCACGCTGTTGGCGGAGGACATCGTCGTATTGCAGGAGGCGCTTCCGTGCATCGAAGTTATTCCCTTCAACGCGTTTCTGCGCTGATTCCACTGACCGCGTGACCATTTTGGACTGCAGCGGCTGGGAGTCGTCCATGCCGAGTTTGCCCATCATGGCACGCATCGAATCCGATCCGAAGCGGCGCATCAGTTCATCTTCCAATGAAAGGTAGAATTGAGTGACCCCTGGATCTCCTTGGCGCCCGGAGCGGCCGCGCAGCTGGTTATCGATACGGCGGGATTCGTGGCGCTCTGTCCCTAGAACCGCGAGTCCGCCTGCCTCGACTACCCCTTCGCCGAGCTTGATGTCTGTTCCGCGCCCTGCCATGTTGGTCGCAATTGTGACTGCGCCTCTTTGGCCGGCATTCAAAATGATTTCCGCTTCGGAAGCATGGTTTTTGGCATTCAATACGGAATGCTTGATGCCTTGCTTCGTCAAATAAGCAGAGATGATTTCCGAAGTTTCAATCGCAACGGTCCCCACGAGGACCGGCTGTCCGTTCTTATGGCGCTCCGCAATATCATCGGCTACCGCCTTATACTTGCCTGCAATAGTTGCATAGATCAAATCGACCCGGTCGTCCCGGATGATCGGTTTGTTCGTCGGAATCGCAATAACGTTCATGTTGTAGATATTGCGGAATTCTTCTTCTTCGGTTTTAGCAGTACCGGTCATACCGGACAATTTCGCATACATCCGGAAGAAGTTCTGGAACGTGATCGTCGCCATCGTCATCGATTCGTTCTGGACTTCCAGGCCTTCTTTCGCTTCAATCGCCTGGTGAAGACCATCTGAATAACGGCGGCCTTTCATGAGGCGGCCGGTGAATTGGTCGACAATGACCACTTCGCCGTCCTGGACGACGTAATCTACGTCCTTGTTCATCGTTACCTGTGCTTTCAACGCCTGGTTAACGGCATGGTTCAAGCGGACATGCTTCATATCGAATAGGTTCTCGATATTAAAGGCCTTCTCCACTTTCTCGATGCCTTCTTCTGTCAGGACGACGCCTTTTGTCGATTCATCATATGTGTAATCCTTCTCTTTCATCAAAAGGCGGGCGAAAGCATTCGCTTGGATATAAAGCTGGGCTGCTTTCGCTGCCTGTCCCGAAATGATCAATGGCGTCCGCGCTTCATCGATCAAGATGGAGTCGACTTCATCAATTACGGCGAAGTTCAATGGACGCTGGACCATGTCTTCTTTATAAAGGACCATATTGTCGCGCAGATAATCGAAGCCTAGTTCGTTGTTCGTGCTGTATGTGATGTCAGCTGCGTAAGCCGCGCGTTTCTCTTCTTTCGTCAGGCTGTTCAAATTGAGCCCGACCGTCAATCCAAGCCATTCGTACAACTGCCCCATTTCAGTGGCATCCCGGCTTGCCAAGTATTCGTTGACCGTTACTACATGCACGCCTTTTTTGGAGATGGCATTCAAATAGACCGCCATCGTCGAAGTCAAGGTCTTCCCTTCACCAGTCTTCATCTCGGCAATATTGCCGCCATGCAGTGCTGCGGCACCCATGATCTGTACACGGAATGGATACATGCCAAGAACCCGCTTTGATGCTTCGCGTACCGTGGCAAATGCTTCCGGCAACAGATCATCCAAAGATTCGCCTTGTTGATGGCGCTCGACAAACTGTTCGGTTCTGGCTTTCAGTGCATCGTCTGACAAAGCTGCAAATTCTGAAGCAAGCGCTTCTACCGTATCAGCTGTTTTTTCAAGTCGTTTTAAGTCCCGTTTGTTCGGATCGAATACTTTGTTCAATACTCCAAGCATTTATAACCGCTCCCTGTATAGTGCCCGGCTGTTCCTGTGTAGGAGGCCTGAACGCTTTTGCTAGTATGTTTAATTTCTTCCATCATCTTCTGTTCAAGTCATCGGTGCTTTATTCCATGTCATTCATGACAAAAAAACTCATGACTTATTTTAACACTGCTAACAGCCCCGTGCAAATAAACAAGAAAGCCGCCGCCTGGCACTCTTGCCTTTTGGCGGGCTCAAAGAATCGGCATAGGCCCGGCTCTCGGAGAGGCAGGGGGCCCCAACCGCTTCGGAACATGAAGGCATGCTGCTCCTCGGGATCTCGCCTTAAACGGCCCACTCCTCCGCCATTTGCTCGAAAATAAAAAAACCTCCCGCAAGGAGAGGCTTTTCATTTATTCCTGGGCGGTTTCAATCAAACCGTATGTCCCGTCTTTTCGTTTGTAGACGATATTCGTTCCATTAGACTCGGCGTCAGTGAATACGAAGAAGTTATGCCCCAGCATGTTCATCTGTAGAACTGCTTCCTCTTCGTCCATCGGCTTCAAGTCGAATTGCTTCGTGCGCACGATTGTCAAATCCTCTTCCTCTTCGTCCGCGTAGTTTTGGGAACTTGCAGGGCTTTCAGCTGCAAAAGCGGTACTCATGCTTTCGCGGTCACGGAATTTGCGGTTGACGCGTGTTTTATATTTACGGATTTGCCGTTCCAGTTTCGCAACGATCAAATCGATTGCTGCATATAAATCTTCATGGCGCTCTTCCCCGCGCAGTACTAGGTTTTTCATCGGAACAGTAACTTCCGCTTTAGTCTGGCTATTGTTAATGGTTTTCAAATTCACCATTACAGTTGCATTGGTGCCTTCGGGAAAATAACGTTCGATTTTTTCAACTTTCTTTTCGATATGTTCTCGGATTGCTGGAGTTACTTCAAAGTTGTCGCCTCTAATGTTAAATTGTAGCATATTAACTCCTCCTTCTATTAACTTACACCTATACATTTCTATACGTTCCCTTTACAATCCTGCTTAAAACACTAAAAGTTTGGCCCCAACGAAATTCAGGTAAACAAATTACCAAGGAGATGAAAATTATGCTAGAAAACAAAGTAATCGTTGTAACCGGTGCTGCCAACGGCATCGGAAAAAGTATTGCAGAATTGTTCCGTGCCGAAAAAGCGCATGTCATCGGCCTTGATATTGAAAGGGTCGATATTGAAGGCGTGGAGTACCGGCAGTGCGATGTCTCAAACTTCCAAGAAGTGGAACGTGTTTTTTCTTCCATTTCAGAGGACCATGGTGCCATCCATGCACTGATCAACAACGCCGGCATCTCAGAATTCAAATCGATCTGGGAAGTGGATGAGCAGGAATGGGACCGCGTGCTTGATACCAATTTGAAAAGCGTCTTTATCTGCAGCCGCGAAGCAGCCCGGTATATGACCGAAGATGTCCGCTCCATCGTCAATATGGCTTCCACCCGGGCGTTCATGTCAGAACCCAATACCGAAACGTATTCAGCTTCCAAAGGCGGCATTTACGCCCTCACCCATTCATTGGCTGCCACATTGAGCGAACGCGGCATCCGCGTCAACGCCATAGCGCCCGGCTGGATCCATACAGGCAGCGAGGAACTCCGCAAAATAGACCATGAACAGCACTGGAGCGGCCGCGTCGGCAAGGGCGACGATATCGCACGCGCCTGTTTGTTCCTGACCGATCCGAGAAATTCCTTCATTACCGGTGAATGCATCAAGATCGACGGCGGCATGACACACAAAATGATCTACGAACATTGAGAAAGCCCAAAAAGCCTGCCGATTCCGGCAGGCTTTTATTCTATGTGCTGTTCAATTGCTAATAATAGTTTTGCGTGAAACAAGCTTCCCTGTTCCGCTGGTTTCTTCCGTCAACCTACGAAAGTTCTTTCATGGAAGCTAATTCCTTGGCAAGGAGCATTTCGCGGACGGGGTCTTTCCGGAAGCTGAAGCCGTATGTCCACCCATACGCATGAGGCGCTTTCCAGACCAGCCTTGCTTCGGTCCGGATAACCTCATGATGGACTTGGAATTTCAAGGCAACACTTCCCTGTCCGCCGTCCAATTCCGCTTCGCTGAAAACTTTTGCGCCTTGCAGCGAGATATCCAGCAAGAGCCCGTATAAGGCTTCACTCCCGTTTTCTGAAGGCATCATAACAACTTCAGGCGGCTTCCCGAAACTATGGCGGTAATTTTCAGTCCGACCTGAAAACATCTCATCCCTCCTCAATAGGCGCGAATCATGGAAAATAGCCGGATTTCTTCAGCGCCCGCTTCTTCCAGCACTTTTGCTGCATGCCGCATGGTCGTGCCGGTCGTATAAAGGTCATCGACCAAAATGATCCGCTTCGGTACTGCTTTGCCGTTCCAGGCAAACAACTCCTCTGCAGCCATGCGTTCTGCCCTGTTCTTCTTCCCCTGTACACCTCCTGTTTTGTGGAGGAGATGTACATAAGGCAGCTCTGCAGCTTCCAGTGCAAGGTCCACTTGCGCAAATGTCCGTTCCTTCAGATTCTCCCGTTTCATCGGAATCGGCACGACAGCCGCCATTTCCTTTTTCAGTGCGCTGTTCAAGTCGGCTGCAAAAACCGCCGAGAGGGCTGCGTCCTGCAAAAATTTGTATTGATGCAAAAAAGCTTTCATGGCATCGTTGTACACGTATAGGCTCCTCCCGGAATGGATGACGCCCCTAAAGCGCGTTGTTTCCCATTCCCGGCAATCCCGGCACTCTTCTTCCCCCGGCAAACCGCATTTCCGGCAGCCTGGCCCCGCTTTCTCGAAGCGGCCTTTGCAGTTTTTGCACACCGTCTCTTCAATATCATTGCAGAACAGGCGTCTCCAAGAAGGCAAAACATGGGATTCGTTGCCGCATAATAAACAGATCAATAGCTTTTCCTCCTATTATAATTGGAAATCATATTTTTGGCTTTGTCCATTTCGCGGGTGATGCCGTCATGGAAGAAGGTGACGTCCCCCGCCGGGTGCTCTGCTGACCGTCCGGCGCGTCCAGCGATTTGGATCAATGCGGAAGCCTCGAATACGGAGTCCTCTGCACCGACAACCGCCACCTGAAGATTCGGGATGGTAATGCCGCGCTCCAGGATCGTTGACGTCAGCAAACCGGTGCATCGCCCGTTCCGCAAACCCATCACTTTCTCTTTCCGCAATGAATCTCGGGAATGGACGGCTTCAATACGGGAATCCAGCTCCTGAAATAAACCGATAGCCCCGTCAATCATTTCAATATTCGGCATAAATACGAGAAAAGGTTCTCCCTTCCCGATTTTCTGTTTCACCCATTTGGCAAGCTTTACAGGAATACGCTTTTTCTTCAAGGATTGCCTGTAGCCCCATAACGAAGAAAACACAGGAACCGGCAAGGGATGACCGTGATAGCGCTCGAAAATCTCTGAGCGGTCCGACACCTCTTTCAACAATTTGCGGGACGGTGTTGCCGAGACGTAGACAATGGGCGCTTCCGGTGTCTTCGCTTTCAACACTGCCCGTTCCAGCGCCGCATCAAAAGAATAAGGGAATGCATCGGCTTCATCGACGATCATCAGATCAAACGTGTTTTGGAATCGGTATAATTGGTGGGTTGTTGCAATGACGATCGACGCCCTTCCCGTCTGGGCCGGCGCGCTTCTGTATAACGTATGGACAACCGTATCGGGGAACACTGCCTGAAGGCGCGGCGCCAATTCCAGCACGACATCGACCCGCGGCGCTGCCAGGCAGACACTTTGGCCCGATTGCAGCGCTTCGTGGATCGTACGGAACAGCAATTCAGTTTTTCCGGCTCCGCAAACGGCGTATACCAAATGGGATTTCCGATTCTTCACACTTTCAGACACTTTTTCGGATGCCTGAAGCTGCAGCGGGGTTAAACGGCCGTTCCATGAAAATGAATGGCTTTGTTGAGGAGTGTGGGATGGAGACGCCCAGGTGACCAGTTCCGTGCAGGAACTGATGCGCCCCATTTGGATGCAATGCCGGCAATAAAAGCAGATGCCTTCGCATTTTGCGCATGAAAATGAATGAATATGTTGCGGGGAACTTTCTAAGCAGCGGGCACATGTCCGATCGGCAGTGATGCCCTGGACAACTGTAATGTCACCGCAATTGATGCCTTCATCGACTTGCCCTTTCGGAAAAGGCATGAATTCCCTCAGCCAGATCCGTCCGGAAAGGAACGCTTCCAAATCTGTCATTCGCATCTCCCTTTCAGGAAGAGGCAGAAGCGAGCAGGCTACTTTCTTACCCAGCCCAACCCCATTGACCCTTCCCCTAAATGTGTTCCGATGACCGGCCCAAAATAAGAAATATCAAATTCCACTTCCGGGCACATTTCTTTTAATTGGCGATGCCATTCTTCTGCAGCTTCCTTCCGGTTCGCATGGATGACGGTCGCTTTGATCGGCGCACCGGAAGCCGCGTCTTCCTTCAGCATTTCCGCAATCCGGTTCATGGCTCTTTTGCGCGTACGGATTTTCTCGAACGGCACGATGATTTTATTGTCAAAATGAAGCAGCGGTTTGATCTGGAGCATGCTGCCGACAATTGCCTGCGCATTTGAAAGCCGCCCTCCCCGGCTCAGGTGCTTAAGATCTTCCACCATGAAATAAGCGCGCATGGATCTTTTCATTTCCTCTAGCTTTTCAAGGATTTCCGCTGCTCCCGCTCCCGCCTGTGCCATTTCTGCCGCTTTCGTTACATAGAAGCCTTGCATGGCACATGAAATTTCCGAATCGAACGAGTGGACTTCTGCCCCTTCCACAAGGTCATTCGCTTGAACGGATCCATTGAATGTACCGCTGATTCCGCTCGATAAATGGATGGACACAATCTCGTCGTGGCTGATCGCCAATTCATTGTATAGCTTTACCAATTCGCCGATCGGGGGCTGAGAGGTTTTCGGGAATTCTTCCGATGCTTTTTTATAAAAATCGTCTACATGCAATTCCTCTTCTTCAGCAAATGACTCGTTGCCGAACGTCACTTGAAGCGGAACCATATGGATGCCGGCAGCTTTCCGGACGTCCGCCGGTATGTATGCCGTGCTATCTGTTACAATTGCAGTTTTCATTTTCTATCAGCCTCCATTGCCAGTTTACCAGACAATTCCTCTTTACAAAACAGCGAAAAATTCCGGAAAATACTGAACTGCCAGCTTTCCGCCGGAACGAAAAAAGCCACCCGCAAATGTGGATGGCTTAAACCGGTTATTCTGAATTCTCTAAAGCGCTTGTGCGGTTTCGGCTGTGGTTTTATTGGTTGCCAATGAAGTGAAGGGCGCTGACTTTCCAGTCACCCTGTTCTTTGGCAAATACCACTACTTGCCGGCCGGATTGGCTTGAACTCTTGTCGGAGTTCGGGTCTTTCATCGTGACATCGATCCGGGCATAAACTTCTGCGCGCTCTTCTTCGTACTTCACGACCGTTTCATCGCTTGTTTCATACGTGGAGTCGTAGGTTGCAAAAGCATCTGCCAACGCTTTTTTGTCCTCTTCACGGTCAAACCCTTCCGGATTCTCCGCAATTACGGCCATATAGCGCTCCAAATCTTCTGCATTAAACGCTTCGATATATTCCTGATAGGCCGCCAGGAGCGCTGCTTTTTCCGCTTCCGGAACTTCTGCCGCCTGCGCGTTGCCTTCATCATCCAAAGTGAAACCGACTTCTTCGTCTCCGATGCCGTGCTCGATGGCATTGTTGCCCGCACTCGCATTTCCATCTTCAGCTGTGTTGCTGTTCTGTTCGGGCTCTTCTGCGCTTGAACAGCCTGCCAATGCCAAAGCAAGGGCCGCTGCAATCCAAATCTTTTTCATCAGGCTTTCCCTCCTGCGGTTCATTTTGCCATAGCAATTGCCGAAATACAATGAAGAAACTGTGTCAAATGCTGCCCATAGAAAAAAGCCTGCAGCATGTGCAGGCTTCGATTTCGTTATCGTACTTCGACCCATCCGTTTTTGATGGCTGTCACAACCGCTTGTGTGCGGTCATTCACTTGCATTTTTTGGAGAATGCTCGATACGTGGTTCTTGACCGTCTTCTCAGAGATGAATAAAGTTTCCCCGATGACGCGGTTGCTTTGTCCGTCTGTCAAAAGCTGAAGCACTTCGCTTTCGCGTTTTGTCAGCAGGTGGTATGGACGCCGGATTTCCGTCTGGTGGAATGAACCCTTGTTTTCGCGTTCGCTCAAGCGGCGGAATTCCATCACCAGGTTGCGCGTCACTTTCGGATGCAGGTACGAACCGCCTTTTGCGACCACTTTGATCGCTTGGATGATCGCTTCTGCGTCCATTTCTTTCAGCATATAGCCGAGTGCGCCTGTTTTCAACGCGTGTGTTACATAGGACTCATCGTCATGGATCGACAGCATAATGACCTTGGCGTCGGGGAATCTCTCAATCAGCTCCCCGGTCGCTTCCACGCCGTTCTTTTGCGGCATGTTGATGTCCATCAGCACCACGTCAGGCTGGTACTCTTCGTACAATTTGATAACTTCCGTTCCATCTCCGCCTTCGGCCACTACTTCGAATGAATCTTCGAAATCCAGGATACGTTTAACCCCTTCGCGGAATAATTGATGGTCGTCGATAATAATAATTTTCGTCATTATGTTGTCCTCCTCAATACCGTATCTTAACCTTCAGTTTTCAATGGAATCTGAAACATCAATACTGTCCCATTGCCGGGTGATGAATTGATGAAGAAATCACCGTCCACCAAATCTATGCGTTCTTTCATGCCCAAGAGCCCGAACGATTGACTTTTGACAATGCTTTGGTCAAAACCGGTTCCATTATCCTTAACGACCAATGTGACATGGTTTTTCAGCCATTCCACTTCCACTTCGATCCTTGATGCCTTGCCGTGCCTGACGGCATTTGAAATCGCTTCTTGCACAAGCCTGAAGATCGCTGTTTCGTAATTGCTCGGGAGCCGGGTCTCGATCCCATTTGATTGGAATCTCAGCTTCGTCCCTTTGTTATAGTCTTCAGTGGTTTCAAGATACTTTTTCAGCGTCGGCACCAAGCCGAGATCGTCGAGCGCCATTGGCCGCAGATCGTAAATGATTCTTCTTACTTCGGTAAGTGCATCGCGCACCATTTCCTTCAATGATTTAATTTCCTGGAAAGCGAGTTCCGGACCTTTTTCGCGGTAGGTCCGCTCAATCAAGTCTGAACGAAGCAAGACATTCGCCATCATCTGTGCCGGTCCGTCATGGATTTCCCGGGAAAGCCGTTTCCGTTCTTCTTCTTGCGCTTCGATTATGCGCAGGCTATAATCGTGCTTTAGCTTGTCCGTGTCGATCGCTTCTTCCACTTCCTCAAAGTCGGAAGTGAGGTAATTCATCGTCACGTTCAACCGGTTGACGAGATGCTCTGCGTGCTCGATGGTTTGAAGAAGCGATTGAAGACGGCGCTGCAGCCGGTCCCGCTTTTGGCGGAACTGCTTTTCTTCAGAGCGGTTGGCTGACAATTGTTCCTGAAGTTCATTGGCCTTTTCATAAGCCTGCCGAATTTGCGTTTCAGAAAAAGTTTCAAAAAGCTTGGACACCTCTGCCAGCCGGCGCCGCGCTGCGCGGGTCTTTTCTTCGAGAAGGTCTCCGGCTTTCATGATCCTGGAAATGTTAGACCTGATGTCTTCAAGTTCATCCTTCATATTTTCATAACTTTGGCGACTTTGTTCACTGATGACGAAAATCTCTTGTTTCGAGCTTTCCATTTTTTCCAGTACATCATTAAAAATGGAGTCGAGTGCTTTCACATCGAATTTCTTAGCCATTCTAAAACCGCCTTAGCTATACTGAACTGTATATAGAGGTAAAATCCTTGCACCTTTATGCCTGTTACAGCTCATATAAGTATATCACTTTATAAGCAAATCCGTATTAAAAACACATTACAAATTATCTGATTATATTTTACACCAGGGGGCGTTAAAATGCGAGAAAATTACAAAACCGTCGGCGAATTAAAAGAATGCGAAATCATTATACAAAAATCCCGTTTTATCGGCCATGCAGCACGTGCCGAAACCGAAAAAGAAGCGATGGATTTTATTGAATCCATTAAAGCCAAGCATCGCAGCGCGAACCATAATTGTTCTGCTTATATTATAGGTGAACATGATATTATTCAAAAAGCAAATGATGATGGCGAACCGAGCGGGACTGCCGGCGTTCCTATCCTAGAAGTTTTGAAAAAACAGGGGTTAAAAGACACAGTAATTGTTGTGACCCGGTATTTCGGCGGCATCAAGCTCGGCGGCGGCGGATTGATCCGCGCGTACGGCCGGAGCGCCAGTGAAGCAATTGCGTCGTCGGGCGTCGTCGAACGCAGGCTTCACGGTTTGATGGCTGTCTCCATTGATTACACCTGGCTCGGCAAAGTGGAAAACGAAATCCGCCAATCCGAATACCCCCTTCAAGACATTCAGTATGGAAGCGGAGTTGAGGTCTTGGTCCATGTTCCGGTTGAACTGGAACAGCAATTTACAGAATGGATCAACGAAATGACCAATGGCCAAGCCGGCATAACATGTCTTAAGCAGGAATTCCTGGAGTTCAAATTGCCCTGATCATTTATATTTACGTATCATTCGAGTCAGTATATAATAAATAGAATCGAAGGAATTGTGCACCAAATACCTACTTCCCGCTTTTCCATCAACCATGAAAGAATAGGAACAATCGAATTGAATACTCGGTTAACCCATTCCTAATAGAGGAGTTTTAACCATGAACCGTAAAATCTATCGCAAAAGCAAGAACAGCAAGAAACGGACAGCGATTAAGGTCATCATCACTCTTGCTTTGTCGGTGCTCATTTGCGGCTCCGCCTATGGCATCTACTTAGTAAAAAAAGCGGAAAATGCCGCGGACAACGCATTTGAAACTGCCGGAGACCGTGACAAGTCCGATCTCCGCGATGAACAAGTCGAGCCATTGCATGATAATGTCTCTATCCTATTCGTCGGTGTAGATAACAGCAAAAAGCGGGACCAAAGCGAAAACACCACCCGATCTGATGCACTGGTCCTGGCGACATTGAACAACGAAGACAAAACCATCAAGCTGGTGAGCATTCCGCGCGACACTTATGCTTATATTCCGGATGCGGATGAAGAAGATAAGATCACGCATGCCTACGGCTATGAAGGAACTAGTTCGACCATCGGAACTGTGGAAGAATTGCTTGAAGTGCCGGTCGATTATTATGTCCGCATGGATTTTGAAGCATTTATCGATGTGGTCGATGCGCTGAACGGCATCGAAGCTAGAGTCCCATACGATATGGAAGAAAAAGATGAAAACGATGTCCACGGTGCAATTGTCCTTGAAGAAGGTTTGCAGACTTTGGACGGCCGTGAAGCTCTGGCACTCGCCCGTACCCGCCATTACGACAATGACATCGAGCGCGGCAAACGCCAGCAGATGATCATCGAAAGCATCATGAACAAGATTCTGTCCGCATCGTCCATTTCAAAATACGGCGATGTAATCGATGCAATCGGCGATAACATGAAAACGAACTTGAAATTCCGGGACATGCAGGCATTCTTCGAATATGCGAAGAACGGCAAACCGGATGTTGAAACACTCACGCTTGAAGGCTATGATGATATGTCCACCGGCGTCTATTACTGGAAGCTTGATGAGGAATCTTTGGGAGAAGTCCAAGACATCCTCCAAAGCCATCTCGGGTTGAAACCGGATACGTCGACCATGTCGGATACAAGCGAGACCGATGTTGCAGAACATACACATGAAGAAGATGAATATTGACCGCAGCGATGCTGCGGTTTTTCTTATGCTTTTTTAAGAACGCAAAAAAAAACGTGCCGGGAGATTCCCGGCACGTTTCTGTTTTATTTGCCAATCAGTTTCACTAGATTGATCAGCGGGCGGTAATTCTTGCCTGCCAATCCTACCACTTCTACGAACAGCTCAATGGCAATCAGCATAACGCCGATCAGCAGGATTCCTCCCCACAATGTCGCCTGTGAGAACAGCAGAGCTGCCAGGCCGAACAAAGCGGCGATCCCATAAATGATCAACACCGTCTGGCGATGCGAAAAGCCGATATTCAGCAGGCAGTGGTGAAGATGCGATTTGTCAGCTGCTGAAATGGATTGCTTTTCCCGGACGCGGCGCACGATGGCGAAGAACGTATCCGAAATCGGCACACCCAGCATGATGATCGGGATGATCAAAGCCACGACCGTGACATTCTTGAAGCCCATTAATGCCAGGACGGAAATCATGAAGCCGAGGAACAAAGCACCTGTATCTCCCATGAAGATTTTCGCAGGATGGAAATTATAGAAGAGAAAGCCGATGGAACTGGCTGCCAGTATCGAAGCCAATGCCATGACGAACGGGTCGCCCATGATATAGGCCATAATGGCAAGCGTTGTCAGCGCAATCGTCGAAACGCCCGCTGCAAGGCCGTCCAGGCCATCGATCAGATTGATCGCGTTGGTGATGCCGATAATCCAGATGATCGTCAATGGAATACTGAAGTAGCCGAAATCCAGCTCTCCGCCGAATGGCAAGTTGATGAACGAAATTTCAAGGCCGCCGCCGACCACGACGATTGAAGCTGCAATCAGCTGCCCAAGCAATTTCGCTTTTGCGGTGATTTCATACATATCATCCAGGACACCGGTGATCGTGATCAGCAAAGCGCCGATCAGAATCGCTGTTGAAATCGGGATGAACGCCGGTTCCACTGCATTAGAAATGGATTCTTCCGGACGCAGGATGAAATAACCGATTACAAATGAACCAAATATAGCTAATCCGCCTAAACGCGGCATAATTCTCGCGTGCACTTTTCGATAATTGGGACGGTCAACCGCACCTACCCGGAACGCCAACCGTTTCACTAACGGAGTCAGAACTATCGATGCAATGAATGCCAAAACCAAAGTAAGGTATAGCATGTCTTTCCTCCTCAAAACTTCTAAATTCTACATACAAATCCATCTTCAGTATAACATATTTTTACCAGAAATAAAGACATTAGGACAAATTGCAACCCTTATTATTTCACTTTGACGCCATTGCTTCAAAAAGGTTTCCTTGTGCACTGTGGAGTTCGGAGCAAAAGTTTGTTAAAATATTCAAAGAGCTTAGGAACTAAGAAAAGCGTAAGCGCCTGTCCAGATGCGACAAGCGCCGGAAGGCTGGACAGACATGGCGCTTTTTGCCACGGCAGCCCAAGCAGACCGCGGTTCGAGGAGCTAGGCGCAGAAGTCTGGACATAAAACAACGAGCTGGAAATGCATGCTTTCTTGATCTACAAAAAAGGAGATTATTCTAAATGGTGACGTTATTTAAGCGTTCTGCTAAACCCAACACAAGACAATTGAAGAAATACCATAAAATCGTAAAAGAAATTAATAGCCTGGAATCCCGCTATCAAGCGATGAGCGACCAGGAACTGCAGGATATGACCTTGGATTTTCGCCATCAGCTTGAAGCCGGAGCAAAAATCAATACGCTTATCCCACACGCCTTTGCAGTCGTACGCGAGGCTTCTAAACGTGTATTGAACATGCGCCATTTTGATGTCCAGCTGATCGGCGGCCTAGTGCTTGCCGAAGGAAATATCGCGGAAATGCCGACTGGCGAAGGGAAAACGCTTGTCGCTTCCCTCCCTGCCTATACACGGGCGCTTGAAAGAAAAGGCGTCCATATCATCACAGTCAATGATTATCTCGCACAGCGCGACTTTGACCAGATTGGCCAGATCCACCGGTTCCTTGGCTTGTCTGTCGGACTGAACCTGCCGACCATGAATACAGTAGAAAAAGCGCAAGCCTATCAAGCGGACATTACGTATGGCGTCGGCACCGAATTCGGATTCGACTACCTGCGGGACAATATGGCCCAGTCCAACCGTGAAAAGGTACAACGCCCGTATCATTATGCCATTATCGATGAAGTCGACAGTGTGCTGATCGATGAAGCGAAGACGCCGCTGATCGTTGCCGGCAAAACCAAAGCCAGCGCTGAGTTGCACCGAATCGCCTCACTTCTCGCTGCCCGCTTCAAAGATGGCATCGATTACGATTACGACGACGAAACCAAAGCGACTTCGTTGACGGACGCCGGCATTGAAAAAGTGGAAAAAGCGTTCGGCGTCGACAACCTCTACGAATTGGAGCATCAGACGCTTTATCATTACGTCATCATGGCTGTCCGCGCCCATGTCATGTTCAAACGGGATGTCGACTATATCGTCAAAGACAATAAGGTCATGCTCGTAGACATGTTCACCGGCCGCCCGATGGATGGGCGTACGCTCTCCGACGGCCTTCACCAGGCAATCGAAGCGAAAGAAAACGTGCCGGTCACCGAAGAGAATAAAGCGCAGGCACAGATCACGATCCAGAACTATTTCCGGATGTACCCTTCCCTTTCCGGCATGACTGGAACCGCTAAAACACAGGAGAAGGAGTTCAACGAAGTCTACGGCATGGACGTTATACAAGTTCCGACAAACAACCCGCGTGCAAGGATAGATTTGCCGGACCGTGTATTCCGTACAGTGGAGCAAAAATACAAAGAAGTGGCAAGAGAAGTGGCGAAACATCATGAAAAAGGGCAGCCGGTCCTGGTGGGTACCACTTCCATCCTGCAATCGGAAGCAGTGGCTGAATACTTGGCAGCTGAAAACCTGGAGTTCCAATTATTGAATGCGAAGAGCGTCGAACAGGAAGTGGCGCTCATTTCGCAAGCCGGCCAGCTGAACCAAATCACAGTTGCCACCAATATGGCGGGCCGCGGCACTGATATCGTCCTTGGTGAAGGTGTCCAGTCCATCGGCGGCCTTCATGTAATCGGTACTGAGAAACACGAAAGCCGGCGCATCGACAACCAGCTGAGAGGCCGGTCAGGGCGCCAGGGAGATCCCGGTTCCACCCAGTTCATCATTTCGCTCGAAGATGACATGTTCAAGCGTTTCGCCAAAGAAGATGTCGAGAAATTCGAAAAGAAGATTTCTCTTTCAGAAGAAGGCGAGATCCTGAACAAAGATGTTCACGAATTGACGGAACGGACACAACGGATTGTAGAAGGCTCACATTTCTCAATGCGGGAATATAACTTGAAACTGGACGATGTTATCAATGACCAGCGGAAGATCATTTACGACTTGCGAAACCGCGTCCTTGAAGGCAATGAACATTTTGATTTGCTGAAAATGATGGTAGCAGACGCGGCTGATTTCCTTATTTCTGATACTTTACCCGAAGATGGAGACTATGAACCGGTTCATCTGCAAAAACTTCAGGCCGAATTGGAAAAACTTTTGAAACAGCCGGTCGAGCTTCCGCACAACGCCAGCAAACGGAAAAAAATCGACGAAGCGGTCGCACCTGCTTTGGAGAAAACGAACCAGCTCATCGAGGCTTTCGCCGACAACAAACGGGTGGATGCGACGATACCGGCCGTAATGAAGTCCTATATCGACCAGATGTGGGTCAAGCATCTCGAAACGATGTCCCACTTGAAAGAAGGCATCGGGCTCCGTTCATACCAGCAGGAAGATCCGATGAGAATATACCAGCGTGAAGGGCTCGAATTGTTTGCCGGGAACTTCCAAGGATTGCGTTACTCCATTTCCAGTGAACTTCTCGGATTTTTACACATGCTTGAAAAGGAGGAAGACCAATGAGCATATTTTCATTGTTTAAAAAAGATGCAAAAACCGGCCATGATTCAGTCATCGATTCCACTGAGTTGGTCGGCGATTCACCGGCAGAAGCGGACGGCCCAGCAGAAGTTTCCACTTCCCTTTCCATATCGCCCGAATGGAATCTCCCTAAAGAGCAGGAATATGTTCTGAAATTCCTTTCGAATGATCTGCAGTCACTGAAACCGAACCAATTGTCTTTGTCCGGAATCGGGATCGAAAAGGAAGCCAGCACAGGAGATTGGCATGTACAGGCATTCCTCCGCTCTTCATTGGATCGCCCGATTACGTTAGGGAAAGCGGAGCTCCTGCTACTGGATGCCGACAAGAAACCGGTTGCCGCGCAGGAATTCGATTTATCGCTTCTCGGTTCCCTGCCGCCGCAATCGGACCGGCCCTGGATTTTCAAATTCGACAAAGAAAACATCAAGGCAGAAGACCCTTCCGCTTTGGACTGGTCATTGGCATTCAATGTCCAGTCGCTTGTCCCCCATTCCCTGGACTTAGATGAATCCTGGGAACAGGCACTGGCTCCGGAACAAAAAGCAGCACTCGAAAATGCAGTCAAATCCTTGCCGGCATTAAAGCCGCGGGAAGTAAACATCGTCGGCTTCCAATCCAAATTTACGGAAAACGGCGATCTGGCGGTTTCCGTCTTTATCCGGAATGGCCATACCCGGCACATCAACCTTGAACAGGCTCCGTTGGAAGTGCTGGACGCCAACGGCAAATTGGTCAGCAAAGGATCTTTCAAATTGGAAGGGTTCACGGTGAAAGCCAATACCACACGGCCATGGACGTTCATTTTCCCGCAAAAATTGATTTTGATCGAGAATCCGGACATGTCCCGTTGGACAGCCCGCTTCGCGAAATAATAAAAGCTCAGCCGCGTTTTTAGCGGCTGAGCTTTTCAGCTTGATAAGAAAAACATAAAATTCTTTCCTTTTAATTTATTAGCCGATATTCCGTAAAACAGCTACGCTTGCCGCGGACTCGCGTCTAAGCCTCCTCAGTCGCTTCGCTCCCTGCGGGGTCTTAGCCGTCTCGCTTTTCCGCAGGCAAGACTTACCCGAAGCCTGCGAGGGCAAGTCTTTGCGACGAAGCGCGTAGCGCTGCAGGAGCAGTACGGTTTTCTCCGCTGTTTTGCTTCATATCTCAGATAGCACTGCTAGATTAGTGAAATTATAAGCTTTCAATAAACTCCACCAGCGCCGGTGCGCCTACGGGCTAGGCGAAGCTATGAGACGAGCGGTCTTCTCGGCTCATAGCGGGAGCCATGCCCAAAGCGGCCGAAGCGGCGTATAGAGGATATTACTTTAATTATTAATCTATAGAAGGTTCCTAGACAGCCTGAAAAGCTCAGCCGCGTATGAAGCGGCTGAGCTTTTATTTGTATTGGCGGATCAGTTCTTTTTCAAGAGATTCATCCAGGCCGGTTTTCAGTGTTTTCATCCCTTCTGCAGCCAGCCACTCCCTCACAGCTTCCGCTGATTCCTTTGCGCTCCTGGCAGTGAGTCCCGCCGACTTCGCTTTTGCATTGTCTACAGTGAAGAATCCTTGAGGATAGTCTTCTGAAACCGGAATCCAGAGCGGGATATTAAACGGCTCGATGTGCTGCTTTTCAAGAAAGGCATCATCCACCCAATGGAGCTTTCCACACTCTTCGTTGCTGACCGATTCGACAAATTTATCCATTTTGATTGGATCTGCAGCCAGGTTGAAGGTGCCACCTGCTTTTCTTTCGGCCTGGCTGACAATGAATTCTGCCATGTCCCGTGCATCAATCCACTGGACTTTCCTTTCCTTGCTTCCCGGCACCAGAATGTCGCCCGGCTCTGCCAATTTCTTTGCCCAATAAGTGAAGCGGTCCGTTGGATCATAAGGCCCCACAACAATGCCCGGCCGGATAATGAGTGCTTCCTCGCCCATGCGTTCTTTAACAAGCCGCTCACACATCGCTTTTAACGGCCCGTAGGTTTCACCCGTTACTTTATCGCCTTTGATTTCCTGCTGGAAGACAGAGGAACTTTCGCTGGCCGGCCCTTGCTTGAAATCGTCGTAGACTGAAATAGTGGAAATAAAGGTGAAATGGCCGGTTTGCAGATGCTCCATTACCGGCAGCAGATCGGCCGGCGAATAGGCATTGGTGTCGATAGCTGCATCCCACATTCGTCCTGCTAATTTCTGCGCGTCCTTTCGCCGGTCTCCTGTAATGCGCGGCAGCTCTGGAAACAGGCCGGGATTGCTTTTTCCACGATTGAACAATGTGACATTATGCCCTTTTTCAATTGCTTTTTGCACGATATGACGTCCGACAAATGAAGTTCCGCCTATAATGAGCAAGTCCATTTCCTAACCCCTTTTCATATAAAGCAAATTTATTGCATTTTTCCGACAATGAGCTATACTGTCCCTAAGCTTACAATCATTATATTCTATTTAGGGGTGCAAACAAATATGACTGGCAACTTCCAGTTTTATGCCGATTTGACTGAATGGACGCCCTGGGATGAAGCCGCTGTTCTTAAAATGGAAAGCGAGCAACGCGCAGAGTTGGCGAAAGCGATTAGCTGCGAAGGACTGCTGATCGATCTTTCCATGGACCAGCATGCGAATGTGCGAAAAGGAGTCGCTGCCAATCCCAATACGCCGCTCATGACCTTGAAGCGCCTTGCCGAAGAAGATTTATGCAGCAGCGTATCGGATATTGCCCATACTACACTCCTTTCTCTCAGAGGATAACTTACAAAAAAATCCAGCCCTTGGGCTGGATTTTTGTTTTGGGCAAAAGATTAAAACAGTTTCGGCGTTGGCGGTGTGCCCGGGCGTTTGTCTCTGTCTTCATCATAAGGGCCTCTGTCAGAACGATGGCGTGAGTTGTCCTGGTCATGATCGTTCAACAGATGTTCTTCTTCTGAATCACGGCCGAATGGAGCCGGTCCGAGATTCGGATCGATGCCCGGTGATTGGTCGTCCTGTCTGCGGCGAACACCGTCGTCTCCATCAATCAGGTCGCTGCCGGCGTTTTCGCCTAACCCCGGTTCGTGCTCCATCAACTTCTCTTCCGGAGCTGTTTCATCCATCGTCCGGCCTCCGGTCGTCGGATGGATGTTTTCCCCTTTTATTCGCGAGTCCTGCGGATTGTTGCCATAAGCCGACTGGCCATATTGCTCATCCCGCGTCGTCTCTGAAGTGTAGATTTCTTCAGAACCCAAGTTTGCCGGATTTGAAGCGTGGCTGGTTGTAGAATCTGTATAGTTCCGGCTTCCGGAAGGCGCTGCCCCCTCCGTATACAATAGGATCGCTCCGTTTTCCAAATCATCCTGATACGTATCAATCTGGCGTTCTTCCAAATCGAGTCTTTTTAGTTCTTCCCAGACAGTATCCCTTCCGGTGAAGAATGATTTGAACTTGCTGCCTGTGGACCCGGTTTCATGCGTGTGGATTCCGTTAAGGTCGGTAGTGGCGCCAAGAACGGCATCGTCATGGACCAGCACATGAATATCGTTTTCCCGATACCCCATGTTCTTCAATTCTTCTACGCGTCTATGCATTTCTTCCTGGCTATAAGCCATTGTGAATTCCCGGTTTCTTGATTCCATTGATTTCAGCCTCCTGAGATGGATATGTTATTAATATCTAACTACCCTTTAGTCTGGACAGCTGAAACATCCGCCAATCAAAAGCAGTTGATAGGCTTCGTCGGACGAGGACTCGTTCTCCTGGCGGATTGGTTTTTCCTGCTTTACTTGCTGGCCGCGTTTTCTACCGCTTTCGCTACAACCATATGCACTTGCGGGTCGAGCGCATGCGGCACAAGGTCGCCAGGCTTCGTATGGTAGACGATCGCTTCAGCTGCTGCGATGAGCATGGGATAAGTAATCGTTTTAGCGCCAGCGTCCAATGCACCCCGGAAAATCCCAGGGAAGCCAAGGACGTTATTGATCATTCGGCCATCCGCAGCATAAGCCGCACCTGCTTCAAGTGCATCCTCCGGTTTGATTTCAGGATGAGGATTCGACAGCGCCAGGATGATCTGCCCTTGGCGGACCATTTCAGGCTTAATCAGCCCCGGTACGCCAGTTGTAGCGATGACGATATCGCAAGTTTGCATCAGTTCCTCAAGGGTGTCCAAAGTTTTTCCATCATACGAACGGAGGCGTTCTTTCGCTTCTTCGTTGCGGTCGAGCCCGTAGACTTCGCCCGCTCCATAAGCCATCAGCATCCTGCAAATTGCGAGTCCAGCTGCCCCAAGGCCCACCTGGCCAATAACCGCGTTTTCGGGTTCGACGCCAGCTGCCCAGCATGCTGATAGGACAGCCGCCAACGTAACGACAGCCGTCCCGTGCTGGTCGTCATGCATGACCGGTATCGGCAGTTCCGCTTTCAATCGCTCTTCGATTTCAAAGCAATGCGGCGATCCGATGTCCTCCAGCAATATGGCGCCATAGCCCTGGTGGATATGCTTCACAGTATTGACGACTTCATCGACATCACTGGTATCGAGCAGAATCGGGACGCCGCTGATGCCGACAAACTGGTCGAAGAGCACAGCTTTGCCTTCCATGACCGGCATCCCGGCAACCGGTCCGATATTGCCAAGCCCCAGGATCGCGGTTCCGTCGGTCACGATGGCAACGGTATTGCCGATGCTTGTAAAATAGCGGGCTTTCTCCGGATCTTTTTCGATAGCAGTACACACTTCCGCAACTCCGGGCGTATAGACTTTCCGGAGATCAGCCAGCGACCGGACATCGATCTTGCTTTGCATATGTATTTTTCCGCCTTCATGGGCTTTTAGCACTTCATCGCTCACGGCATGGACAAGGATCCCTTCTCCGATCGAACGGACGGCTTCAACCACATCTTCCAGGATCTGTTCGCTTCCACAATATACTGAAATATCCCGTACCGTTGATAAAGTCGTTATTTTAATCGTTTTGATATCCCCGATGTCTCCCATCGCATTGCCGATGGCAGTTGCCACTTTCGCAAAATTGCCGGGCCCTGCCGGAGTTTCGACAATTAGGGTACGCATTATTTGTCTTTCCGCCATTTTTGACCGCCTCCTTAAAAAGTATCTTTCTATATTACTACGATTGACTCTCCAAAACAAAGGCATTCCGTCCTTTAAGCGCTAAAAAACCTTCACCCGATTAGGGGTGAAGGCTTGGGATCATTTGTATTTGCGGTCGCTTTTCGAATGGCGTTCGGATTCTGTCATGGCGCCTTTCGCTTTCTCCACTTCCGGTTTCTTTTGGGTCGTGAAAGAAACATGATGCTCGTCGTGCATCAAGATCGGGTCGTTCTGGAAACTTTCGCCCCGTTCGAAGCGGTCTTCTTGCTCATCGAACCTGTTGTCGACGCCTTTTACGAAATCGCTCGCTTCCGGGTCGATCGGATTTCCTTCCCGGTCTTTTAAATGCGTGCGCTGCATCACTTCACTGATATTCTCACGGCTCTGGTCTACATAAATCAGGACCCCGCCTTTTTCCAGATCTTCTGCGTAACGCTTTTTATCTTCATCCGAAAGGTCCAGCGCTTTGACGCCGCCCTTGCCGAAGATGCCTTTGAACTTCTGGGAAATGCTGCCGGCTTCTTCCACTTCCAGATGGGTGCGCTGCTCCACCCGCTCGAAGTGGTCATCCTTCTCTGCCATGAGATGCAGGTCCTCTTCGCTATAGCCGCGCTGTTTCAAGTCCTCGATTTTATTTAGTAAATCCTGTTCAGAGTAAAGTACTGCTAACACGTGGATAGTCGAGCTCATTTAGAAAACCTCCATTAAGAAATAAGTTGTTTTCCTCTCTTTACCCTTAACGGGGGAAACCCTAAACTTGAGGAGCTGGTTCTTCCTCTTTTTCCATTTTCAGTTCAGCAATCTCTTCGTCCGACATTTTCTCGATTGTGAAGCCCGTGTAGGCAAAAATGATGGAAATGATCGGCACGGCATAATTGAATACTGCAAAAGCGGCATACTCAAATGCACTGACGCCCAACGTCCCGAAAATAAAGACGCCGCATGTGTTCCAGGCAAAAAACACCGATGTCAGCGTTCCGCCGTCTTCCAACGCCCGGGAAAGGTTTTTCGATTTCAGGTGCTTGTTTTTATAGGATTGCGCGAACATGCGAGAAGGCACAACAATCGATACGTATTGCTCGGCGCACGCCGCATTCGTTGCGGTTGCCGACATGACCGTCGCTGCCACCACTCCCCCGCCGGTCTTTGCAATCTTCAAGATTTTGTCCATCATGGCCTGCAGCATGCCCGTATGCTCCAGGATGCCGCCAAACGACATGGCCACCAGAATCATCGAGACAGTGTACATCATTGAATCCAAGCCGCCGCGGTTGAACAATTCGTCCACCAGTTCGTTGCCGCTGTCGATGACAAAGCCCCCTTGAAGCGCCCCGACCGCATCTGTGACGCTGGAACCCTGGATGAAGATTTGGGCCAGGAAACCAAGAAGCACCCCAACGATCAATGCCGGAATGGCCGGGACTCTGCGGGCCACCATCACGAAAACAATCAGCGGAATCAATAACAGAAGCGGCGAGATGACAAAACTTTCCCGCAAGACGCTGGCGGTTTGGGCGATATCTGAAGTGTTCGTCCCGTCCGCGGAAAAATTGCGGCCCAGGTACCAATAGACAGCGAGTGCAATGACAAAACCAGGGATTGTTGTATACCACATATGCTTGATATGGACGAAAAGGTCTGTATTCGTCAGGCCGGCCGCAAGATTGGTCGTATCTGACAGCGGCGACATTTTATCTCCGAAATAAGATCCAGAAATGATCGCCCCTGCCACCATCGGCGCAGGTATCCCCATGCTCAGTCCGATCCCCATTCCGGCAACGCCGACCGTTCCCATCGTGGACCAAGAACTCCCGATTGCCAGCGAGACGATTGCACAAATTATGGCAATCGAAACAAGGAAAAATGCTGGAGTCAAGATTTCCAACCCGTATAAAATAAGTGTGGCGACAATTCCGCCGCCAATCCAGGATCCGATGATCAGGCCGATTAATATGATAATGATGACAGCTGGCAAAGCGAGCCGGATTCCTTTATACATGCCTTCTTCGATTTCCTTCCATTTAAAGCCGAAACGCCACGCCACAAGCCCGGCAGCCACCGTACCGACCAGCAGCGGGATATGCGGCCCTTGCTTTAAGTAAACAATGGTGACGAGCATGACGCCGATCATGACCAGCAGCGGTACGATTGCCCAGCCGAATGTGATTTTTCTTTCCATCTTTTCCCCTCATTTCTTTGCGGATTTGATAAAGGAGTATATTCCGCAAAAAAATCTTAATTCCTTCTTTTAATAATCTTAATTACATTATAATAATTTCCCTTGTAGGTATAATTTACCTTTTATTTCAGAAATTAAAATAGGTCTTAAAAAGGCAGTTAATTTCGAAAATTGATGCTATCATATGTATACAATGCATTATGGAGTTCATTATGTTTATGGAGGCGGATATTATAGTACTCAATAATTTACCAACTTTTCATTCTTCAGAACCGTCGACTAAATTGGAAAGGAACTCTCCTACGTGGATGCTCGAAGTTCTGCCCATGCATATGGAAAGGAGAGAATCAATGGACACTGGCTTACGCCTCAAATACCACCGGCTAAAAAAGAAAATCAGTTTGGAAGATGCAGCGTCTGGCATTCTCTCTCCAAGGGAATTAAAGAAAATCGAGTCAGGCATGAAGGAACCGGCACTTAAAGAACTGGAGGCCCTTTGCAAGAAGCTTGAAATCCCTCTTGCGCCAAAGGACAATCCGATAGGCAAAGTCCTGGTCAAAAATTTCAAGACTGCGCTGCTCCATCCCCAGAACAAAGGGAAAATCATGGAACAGTATTCCGATATCCAAGATCATCCGCTTCTTAGTGTTGATGAAGACATCGAACTCGAATACCGCATCCAGCAAATCCGCTATTTCATCGTAACCGGCGATTTGGACAGTGCGGAAGAAAAGCTTAAAGATATGGAACGCTTCAAGGAATTCATGGATCAGGAGCAATTTTACTTATTCCATAAATACAACGGCAATTATCATTACATCCTGAATGATTTCGATAAAGCGCTGAAAACATATTTGATGGCTGAAAAGATTGCACCAACTACTGTCCCAGCAACTGAAAAAGGGGATTTGTATTATTCAATCGGCATTACTTCTTCACATCTGCATGAAACTGAAATGGCTTATAAATATACAGATATGGCATTAAAGATATATCAACAAGAATTTGTGCCAAAAAGAATTGTCGAATGCCATATTAATATGGCAATGACTCAGAACCGTTTTGGAAATTTCAGAACTGCTATTGATCATTTCCAAAACGCTTTAACAATAGGAAGAAAATTAGAAATTGATATTTTAAGATTTACAACTGAATATAACCTTGGATATGTTTATTTATTGAATCAAGAATTCGAATTATCTATCTCACATATTGAAACAAGCCTTAACTTTGTTCCCTCAGAATATACTGCAGATATCCTTTTAAGCTATTGTGCTTTAATAATGGCTGAATATGAATTAAATAATATGGACAAGTCCATATACTGGACCAAAAAAGGTTTTGAATTGGTTCAATCAAAAAAATTAAGTCTAGACTCTCCCACAAATGCGATATTTAAAGAAGCATATATTCAATTTATGTGCTTATACCACTTTATTCACAAAAACTATGAAGAGTTTAAAAATCTAACTCTAAATTATCTAATACCAAGTTTTAAAAATAATGAAAATTTTTATGAAATGGGATATTTTTATAATCATCTGGGTAATGTATACTACAATGAGGGGGCGATTGAGAAGGCAGCAATGTCTTATAAGGATGCTCAAAAAGCCTTTAGAAATCTTATAAGAATTAAATGAGGAGATGAAGTGATGAAGAAGAGAAACAGTATACTCATTACGGCGCTTTTAGTATTGTCAGTTCTACCATTAGCTGCTTTTCAAGACGATAAGGTCGGAACAACCAGTTTAGATCCTTATGAACCTTCATCTTCAGTCGACGTCTCTACTTTCCGCGTCCCTGAACCTTGGTCCATCCGTGGAGAAGTTGCTACTTTCCGCGTCCCTGAACCTTGGTCCATCCGTGGAGAGGTTGCTACTTTCCGCGTCCCTGAACCTTGGTCCATCCGTGGAGAGGTTGCTACTTTCCGCGTCCCTGAGCCTTGGTCCATTCGTGGAGAGGTTGCTACTTTCCGCGTCCCTGAGCCTTGGTCAGTAAAAGCTTAATCATTCAAAAAAAAGAACGGCCCGCTCAAATGAGCTGGCCGTTCTTTTGCATTATCATTTCTTTTCATAACCGGGTTTCCCCAGCAATTCAAACATATTTTGCTTGTATTGCTCGACGCCCGGCTGGTCGAACGGATTGACTCCGGATAGGTAAGCGCTCATGGCACAGGCTTTCATGAAGAAATACAGAAGATAGCCGGTGTGGTACTCATCAATCTTCGGCACTTCGAGCGCCAGGATCGGCACGCCGCCTTCCACATGGGCCATGGCTGTGGCTTCCATCGCCTGCTGATTGACTTCATGGAGTGATTTATCCACGAGGTAATTCAGTCCGTCGCCATTTTCATCATCAAATGGAATTTCCATTTTTGCCTGGTCCTCCACAAAACTGACCATCGTTTCAAAAAGCATCCGCCGGCCGTCCTGCAAATACTGCCCCATGGAATGCAGATCAGTCGAGTAGATAACAGACGCCGGGAAGACCCCTTTGCCCTGTTTCCCTTCGCTTTCCCCAAACAGCTGCTTCCACCATTCGTTGATTCCGGCCATAGCCGGCTCAAAGCTCGCAAACACTTCAACCGAATAGCCGCGCATGTTGAGGATTTGCCGGTATGCTGCATAAAGGTATGCAGCGTTATCTTCAAGAGACGAAGCGGACAACGCCTTCTCAGCTTCTTCCGCCCCTTTAAGAAGCGCACGTACATCAATGCCTGCCACAGCGAGCGGCAGAAGTCCGACAGGCGTCAGGACGGAATACCGGCCTCCGATATCATCCGGGATGACAAATGAGGTGTACCCGGCCTCGTCCGCAGTTTTGCGGAGCGCCCCGGCTGCTTCGTCAGTACTGACGACGATGCGCTCCGTTGCTTCTTCTCCATATTTCTCCATCATCCAATTGCGCAAGATACGGAACGCAATTGCCGGCTCCGTAGTTGTCCCGGACTTTGAAATGACATTCAACGCCACTTCTTTGCCTTCCAGGTACATAAGCAGATCATCAAGGTATCGGCCGCTGATGTTCTGTCCTGCAAAAACCACTTCCACTCCGCCTAGATTGAATGCAGGCTGCAGCAGATCCTGGACCGCTTTCGTCCCCAAATACGAACCGCCAATGCCGATTACTACCAGGACGTCGGCTGTTTCCCGCAGTTTCAGTGCCGTTTCTTCCAGTCTGGCAAGTTCAGATGCGTCCATTCCTGAAGGCCAATCAAGCCAGCCGAGGAACTCTGCGCCCGCTCCTGTTTTATTATGGATTTTCTTATGCGCAGCTGATACAAAATCAGCCAGCGCATCCAGCTCTACCTGCCCTACAAATCCTTCAATGTATTTCCTGTTTAACGTCAGCGCCACATGAACAACCCCCACTTTTTAAGATAGTTTCATTTTACCATTTTTTGATTGCATAGAGACGGGTTTACAACAAATAGAAACCGACGCCCATGATCAAATAGGCAGCCAATAGGGTGAGCCCTTCAAACCAGTTGGATTCACCGTCATTGATAATATTGATGGCCAGAAACACGGCTGTCACCATTGCCACCAATTCAGATAACGTGAAAACCAACGGCATCTGAACAGGCATAAACAATGACACCAGCACCAATACAGGCGCGACAAACATTGCGATTTGCAAAGTGGAGCCAATTGCTATTTCGACAGCAACATCCATCTTATTTTTCATCGCCATGATCAAAGCCGAAGCATGCTCGGCTGCATTCCCGACGATTGCCACGATAATAACCCCGATAAACAATTCTGACCAGCCGAGCTGCTCCCCTACGTCTTCGAAAGTATGGACAAGGTTTTCTGATACATAAGCCACGATCAATGTCGCAATAAGCAAAATCAGAATGGCTTTCGGCTTCGACCATTCCGGTTCCTCGTGGGAATGCTCCACTTCCGGTTCTGCATGGGCATAGACCCCGCGGTGGGTAACCAACTTAAAAAACAGCCCAGCCAAGTATAATGAAATCATGATAATCGAGATGCTGACACTCAGTTGGATGGTCTCCCTTTCATTCATTGTCATTGCAAAGACTTCCGGGATGATAAAAGCGACAATGACAGCGAAAATCAAAAGCCCGGAGTTGTGCGTGGCATCATGGACATTGAATTTCTGGCGTTTGAATTTGATGCCGCCTAAAAAGAAAGACAGGCCGCCGACGAGCAGCAGGTTCCCCAGAACCGAGCCCGTCAATGAAGCGAGGACGACGCCAATCAACCCTGCCTGTAAAGCGAAGACAGATATGATCAGTTCCACGGCATTTCCGAAAGTTGCATTCAGCAAACCGCCGATACGCGGGCCGCTGACGATGGCCAGACTTTCGGTTGCGCGCCCCATAAAGCTCGATAAAGCAATGACGCTGATGGAACAGATGATGAACATCGCCATGCTGGGCCAATGAAAGATCGAGCCCATCACAGTCAATGGAACGCCGATCAGGACGATTAAACCGAAAATACGATTCATACCCTCACCCCTTTAACCCTTTTAGCATTCACATACCCTTCCTATCCGAAACGCTAACGCCATTTAAAACGAAAAAACAGGCCCTTCTTAGAAGGGCCTGTCCGTTACTGGTTCTGTGATTTATCAATCGCACATTGTTTTACAAATTCATCAAACAACCGGATTGAAGCTTCATCGCCTTGTGCAGCGAATTCTTCCGGATGCCATTGGATTCCCATGACAAATTGATGGTCATCGCTTTCAAGTGCTTCAACCAATCCATCAGCCGCGCGGGCTGCCACTTTCAATTTGCTCGATACATCTTTTACACCCTGGTGGTGGAAAGAGTTCACGTGGAAGCTCTTTTCTTTCATGATATCCAGCAATTGGCTGCCTTCTTCGAGCTCCACCGAATGAGTGCGGTGCGTCCGAAGCGCCATCTGTTTGTGTTGGTAAAGCGTACCCTCGTATTGGGATTCAAGGTCCTGATAATTCGTGCCGCCCAAAGAAATGTTGAGCATCTGAAGCCCCCGGCACATGCCGATAAACGGCTTATCCAGTTCCAGGAAAGCTAGAATCAACTCTTTTTCGTACTGATCGCTTCCCGGGTAAACAGCCCCGAGCTTCAAATGCGGCTCTTCCCCGTACAATGTCGGATTGATGTCGCCACCACCTGTGACGATCAAACCGTCCAGCCGTTCACAAAGAGCAGGAATATCTTCTTCGTCTACAATCGGAACAATCAGCGGCAAGCCGCCTGACTGCAGGATGGCCCGCCCGTAGACAGGATCCAATGTATACATTTGGTCTTTCTCGACTCTAGCAGTAATGCCGATAACCGGCTTTTTTTTATTTTTCATATTATACCCTCTCCCTAAAAAACATTCCGGCTTTGTTTACCCCTCTCCTGAATTGCTAAACCTGCAAGCTATTCACGCCAAATAAAATACCAGGCAATAGCCTGGATATTTCACGTTATTCACTTTCCGGATGGAAGTTGAACCGGCTTAGATCAATTTTGCCGTTCACCGACACTTCCACTCCTTCTTGCTGCAGGAACGTCTGCTGGGCAAAACGGGCCTCCGGATCTTGGATCATGATCTGCCCCTGGGCATTCACTACCCGGTGCCAGGGCAAATCATATTTGCCGCTCATGCTGTGGAGCAGCCGGGCAACTTGCCGGCCACCGCGAGGGCTCCCCGCATAGGCTGCCACCTGTCCATAGGTCATCACCATTCCTGGCGGGATGCCCTTGATAATACTGATTGCTTTCTCTGTAAATGGCTGCATTGTCTTTTCAATCCTACCTTTTCATCGGTTATGCATCAATTATTTCGTATGCCCGTTCACTTCAGCTCCCAATGCACCTTCTTTGTAGCGTTCAACTACATTATGGCTGAACTGGAATAAAGGCAGCTTGGCTGTCTCAAGGGACAATCCGTCACTGTTGTAATGGAGGTACTTATAATAATCAATCATGTGGACAATCACTTCTTCAAGGCCACGGATTGACTCTTCGTCTTCGAATTGCAGCGGTTTGTCCAACTTGATCGTCTTCATATCTTCTGCATAAAGATCCTTTAATCCGTCAAGTTCCTTTACCGTCTGATCGAACAACAATTGTCTTCTCTCAAAACGGTAATGATGGCGCCAATAAACAAAAATCTCTTTGGCGATGCCCAGGCTTTTTGCGCCGTCAGAAGCATTCAGCCCCTTCTCCACACAAATTTCGTACATGATCTTCTTTAATGATTTTTTGTATTCCCTTTCAATTAGCCCCTTGTATTGTAAGTATCTCATAAAAAAACCTCCCTGGCTTTTGGCAAAGATTATTTATGGAACTTTAAACGTTTCGGTATCTTTTGGCCGTGTCGACTTCTTCGATTCTGATCAATTCTCCATAGGTCTTAGCATCATGTATTTTTTCGCCGATATAATAAATATCCGGATCAAGATTCGCGATTTTTTCCTTTATACTTTCCATTGCTTGAATATCGCCTTTGTAATCGCTGCCTAAATGGAAAAGCCCAAAACGGTTTTCCTCTGCCCATTCCGCAATTTTCAGGAAAAGTTCCAGTCTCGCTTCAGCGGTCCTTTCGCCTGGCAGGCTGCCTTCGAGATGCAAGTAAAGAATTTTATCCGTCCCCAGGACGTAGCAGGCAGTTAGGAGCTCGTTCTCCTGATATGCGCCGAAAAGATGCAAATGCGGCCCCAAGGCGCTGATCAGTGCTTCGAAATAATCATCCGTGAAGAAATAATAGCTGTCCGCATCGTCCCGGCGCCTCACTTCAGAATAATAAAGCGCCAAGAATTCAAACATATGCCGGACAGTTCCAAGTTTCCTGATGACGACTTCCGGCTTCCCGAGACTTTCCTTTAAAAGATCATCCAAATGCAATTCTTTGGTGAAAGTTTTGTACATGGGCGTCAATTTTAAATGGCCTTTGAAAGGAAGGGCATTGCCCTGCAAGGGGTGGAATCGGATGAACTCAGCAATAATCTGTTGCTCCCGGCAAAAGGAAGAGAAGGCATTCCGGAATGCATCAACCAATGCATCAGGATTCTGACGGCTTTTAATGACCGGCCCCCCATAGCCGAATGGTGTCGATACATCAAAATAGCCTTCTGGATTTCCTTCGATCGGGCGTTTGATAAAAGGGTAAGCCACTTCCCCATCTCTATCGGAATAATAGAAAAGCAAGGCTTCGCCTGGATCCAATTTCAATGCGCTTAAAAAGTACTCTCTCGAATAGTACACATCGGTGATTTGCATTGTTTCAATTACGTCTTGCCACCGCTTTTTATCTTGCAGGGAAATCACCTCATACATCCTGCTCCCCCCTATTTCTTTCGCTGGACATCATTTGAATACTGTTTGCAGTTTTTCTTTCGTCCCTTTTCTTTTTTGGGATTCCGTCTTTGAAATCGAATTAAGCATTTCGACAATGAAAGCAAGCAAGGTGCCGACAATTAGCCCGAACGCACCAGCAACTCCCAAACTGAAAATCAGGTTCTCTTCGATCGGTGAAGCAGAAGCAAGTTCAGGTGCGCTAGATATCAGCGTCAGTTCATTGGTGATCATCATTTTTGGCGCTTCTTCAATGAAGATCGAAGCAACTGCATCTGCAATCGCTGCTGCTTCTTTTCTGTTATCACCCGTTACAGTGATATTGTAAATCTGCGAATCTCCTGTTTTTGAAAAGGCAATTTGGTCATGTAGAATCCGGATGGAAGTCTTGTCCTCTAAACCCATTTCCATAATTACGCGCCTCAAGACCTCTGGACTTCTGACAATAGCGCTTGAAATTTGGTCGATGGCAGGGCCATCGAGGGCTGGAAGAGCTGTTCCGTCCTGCAAAACTTCCGGCGCTTCCCCGATCAGAACCTGGCTGGTTGCCTGATATTCAGGGGTCACAACAAAACTGATGAAGATCCAAACCGCTCCTATCGACACCAAGGCGGTAAACAGGATGAGTTTAAGCCTTTTTCTAAGATCTTTAATGATATTCAAAATCAGTATTTTTTTGCCCATCAAATTTTCCTCCTTTTAAGCAGAAAGACATAACGAATAAATCATTTCTTAAAATTCAGATAATTATAGTTCCTTTATATCACACTTTCCTAGTTCAATCTACTTTAAATCGTAAAAAAATAAAATAAAATTAACGCTTTTTAAGTAAATAGTCTAGTAGTATAACATTTAAATTTTTTATTTTTACTTAGTTAGGTCTTTTTGCTTAATCAAGGATAAAAAAGAAAAGGATTTTTAACCTTAGTGAAATCCTCTTAATACACGTTTAAGCGCAAAAAAAAACGCTACTCCAATTAGGAAGCAGCGTTCTGATCAGTCTTTCCAAAGACCGATAATTCCATTTCTCCGGTAGATGACTTTATGGTTTTCCAACGTTTTTAAGACTCGCGACAAAGTTTGATGCGGAATATTCAGGTCCAATGTAATTTCCTTGATGGTTTTAAAAAGTACACCCTCCTGCGTGGCATTTTTCATAAAATAGTCCATGAACCTTTCACCCGTTTCCGCAATCCGGTCTGGCTCAGCAGCAAAACAATTTCGGCACTCCTTCAAAACCCTCTGTTCGGTGAATGGCCGAGATTCATAAATGCTGTTTCTGGCTGACATCATATTCTCGCCTCCCAAATTTTTACTTAGAGCATCTTATATTTACATATATACCCTTAATTTAACTTTTTATTCAGTTTTTTTGTTTTTATCACGACTTTTTTGTTATTTTTTTACACAATAAAACCCTTTGCCCAATGGGCAAAGGGTTTAGAGCTAGGATTTCATCATTTTTTCAAGGAAATCTTTCAATACATGTACTCCCATGACGCAATCATTAAGAGAGGACCATTCTTTTGGATTATGGCTGATGCCGTCTTTGCTTCTGACAAAAAGCATCGCCACTGGGATATGCCGTCCGAGAATCATTGCGTCATGGCCGGCTCCGCTTGGAATGTATACCGGCTCGATGCCGAATTTACGGAGGGATTCCGCCAGCTGCTCTTTCAGTTCTTCCTTGATCGGCACTGGCTGGATTTTTGTATTCTGCTTGATGTTCAATTGAATTTCGCGTCTTTCGGCAATTTCGGCCGCTTCTTTCTGTACCGTCTCCAGGAGCCGGTCCCGAGGCTCTTCCTGAATATCCCGGATATCTGCGTGCAGCACCACTTTCTCCGGTATAACGTTTATGCCGTTCGGCAGCACTTCAAGCTTCCCAATGGTTGCAACCGCTGTTTCACTTACTTCCCCTGGAAACTCAGGGAGCTTGCTGATCAGCTCTGCAGCAGCCACAAGAGGGTCTCTGCGCCCAGCCATCGGTGTATTGCCGGCATGCCCTGCTTCGCCTTTGAATTCAACTTCCAGCCAGGCAGGACCGGCAATTCCGCTTACAATCCCGACCGGCTGGTCCGCCTGTTCAAGCTTCTTCCCTTGCTCGATATGGACTTCGACGAACATTTCAAGCTCAGATACATCGCGCTTCGCTTCCTTGAATGCCGATATCGAACTGCCATAATGCCCAAGCACTTCTTCAAGCGTCTCTCCATTGTAATCACGGAGCTGGTCCATTTCTGCTTCTGTAATTTCCCCCGCCATCGCTCTACTTCCAGTCAAGCCGCTGTTGAACCGGGACCCTTCTTCATCGGTGAATATGATCATTTCGTAGGGCTTCTCAGGAATATAGCCTGTCTCTTTCCAGGCTTCCACTATTTCCAAAGCAGACAGGACGCCAAGGGGACCGTCAAAATTCCCGCCATTCGGCACACTGTCCACATGGGAACCGGAAGCCACCGCTTTTCTTCCATTATCCCGTCCGGGCAGCCTGCCAAAGACATTTCCTGCCCCATCTTCTTTCACGTCCAGCCCAGCTTCTGCCATCCAGGACTTCACGAGCTCTTTCGCTTTTTTTTCTTCATCCGATAAGCCGGGCCGCTTCACGCCCCCTACCTCGGTAAAACCGATTTCGGAGAGTTCATGCAGCCGCTTCGCCAGCCTTTCCCCGCTGATGCCTGAATGCGACAGTCCTTCATCATAACTTGCCATTAAATCTTCGAATACCGGATTTTTCACTGCCATACAAACCTCCATTTCCTTATTTATTCAGATAAGCCCATGCATATTGCGCGTAAAGTTCCGCTCCTGTTGCAAGCGCATCTTCATCGACATTGAATTTCCCGTGATGGTGTGCCCATTCGGTGTCCTTTTCAGGATTGCCGCTTCCGACAAGCGCAAAGCTTCCCGGCGCTTCGTCCAAGAAGAACGAGAAATCCTCCCCGCCCATTGTCGGTTTTTCATCGTAGAGCGCATCTTCACCGAATGCTTCCTTCGCAACTTGCTGCACCAGCTCTGCGCTTTCTTCGCCGTTGATCACCGGTTGAGTGCCCCGGATATATTCGACAGTTGCACTTCCACCATAAATCGAAGCTGTCTGTTCGGCATAAACCTGAAGCTGTTTTTCAATGTGGTCCCGCACTCCGGCATCAAAGCAGCGGACGGTTCCTTCGATCTCTGCGTTTTCAGCAATGATGTTGAATCGTGTGCCCACTACCATTTTGCCGACCGTGACGACCGCAGCCTTTTGTGGATCAATCGTACGCGAAACGATTGACTGGATGTTCATGACAAACGAGGAGGCGATGATTGCCGCATCGATGCAATCCTGAGGCATAGCGCCATGCCCGCCCTGCCCTTTGAAATGCACCTTGAAAATATCTGCTGATGCAAATGACGGCCCCGGATTGCAGGCTACTTTGTGGGTCGGCATCTGTGACCAGATGTGGATGCCAAAAACGTCATCCACTCCTTCCATTGCGCCTTGTTCAACCATTGCTTTTGCACCGGTAGCTACTTCTTCAGCCGGCTGGAAAATGAAGCGAACCGTTCCCGGAATGTCTTCTTTGACTTCAGCCAACGCTTTCGCAGCTGCCAACAGCATCGACGTATGGGCATCATGGCCGCACGCATGCATTTTGCCCGCGGTGCCGGATTTATAAGGCAGATCCGCATTCAGTTCATCCACAGACAAAGCATCCATATCCGCTCGCAGCGCCACTGTGCGCCCTTCTTTGCCTCCCGTCAACGTGCCGATCACGCCGGTAGGTTCGGTCTTGCGGCATTCTATCCCTAAATCCGTTAAAAACTCGTAAACAAACTGAGAGGTATTGTACTCTTCCCAAGACAATTCCGGTTCGCTGTGGAGCTTTCTTCGGATTTCAATTGTCTTTTCTTGGTTTTCTTCCAATAGTTTCGTGATGGTTTTATTGATCATGCTGTAGTCCCTCCAATTTTATAAGAAGCCGACGAATATCCCTGCCAAAATGACGGAGACGATGGTCACGGTGATGAATCCGGCCACGAGCATCGGCGGCAGCATGTAGCTGGTCAATACATCGCGCTCTTCTTCATCTTTCGTCAGCGAGTTAATGACCTCGACCGTAATGACATAATCGGCCGGGAATCCGTAAAGCGCCGTCAGCGAGACGGCAAACGCCATTTCTTTGCTGATTTTCAATAGCTTGCCCACAATGAACGAGAATATATACATGCCTGCCACGCCAAGTGCAATCAATGTAACGAGCGGGTAGATAAGATCCAACATCATTTCCGGCGTCGCGTTTTTCAAGCCGTCGAACACGAAGAGGAGCAATCCGAGAATCGCAAAACCGAAACCGTTCGCTTTTTGAAGCGGATGGCGCTCCAGGAATCCGATGCTCCGGGCAACAACACCGAAGAACAAGCACAATACGAACGGGCTGATTTCAACATATGGTGCTGCGAGCGTTGAAACGATGTACGCTGCATAGCCCACCAGCGCAAGCCGTGTGAACTTGAAGAAATCCGTATTGTACTGCGGCGGCATTTTCGCGAACATGCGCGGTTCACGGACTTCCTCGCCAGGTTTCACGTGGGCATCCGGGCCTTTAGGCAAAAGCGCAAGCTCGTTGTTTCTGTATTTCTCAAGAAGCGATCTGCCTTCTCGTTTAAGCATGATCGATGTCAGCGGGTAACCGGCAAACCCCTGCATAACATAAATGACAATGGCAAATACCGCCAATGTCGGCAAGCCTGCCGCTTCTGCCCCTTCGGACATGATCAATGCCGATACGACGCCGCCGACCAAAGGCGGAATTGCTACGACAACTGTTTCAAAATCGAACAGCAGCATCCCGATGCCGAATAGTGCAGCGATAATCCCTAAGATACCGGCTAGTGCGATCAAAATCGTTTTCCACTGCGCTTTTAGTTCCTGAAGCGACAACAGGGTCCCCATGTTTACGATCAAAAGGTAAATGAGCATAGTAACAACAGCAGGCGGTATCCCTGCGATGGCTACGATCTCTTTCGGGAAGAATGTCCAGTAGCCGATGAGAAACAAGAGCCCGCTGATGAAAATTGACGGAATCCATGCCTTTGTCCGGATGGATACAGCCTCTCCGATAAATAAGATGAATACAAGAATTGATAAGGCCAGCATTTGAGCCATTTTTCTTCCTCCTTGACGTTTTCTGGCGCTTCACTGAGTGAAAGTGCTGATGCAATATTAGCACATTCTTACTAAAGGATAAATAGAATAAAGAGATTATTTAGAAATTGCAGATTTTAATGATAACGGTTACAATGGCGGTATATTGCATTTTGCAGCATTAAAAGGCATGCGGGAATTTATTTTTCCTCAGTGTTTAGAATCTTGCGTTAGAGGTATGTGGATAAGATAGGGTTTTTCACTTTAAAGGAGGATGAAGCAATGGAAGGCAAGCATTATATCAATGGAGAATGGTCCACTGAAGGAGACGGCGTCATTGACGTGATGAATCCGGCGACAGGCGAAAAATACGGAACGGTGCCAAATGGCGGTGAACAGGAAGCGATTGCTGCAGTGGAAGCGGCAGCGGCGGCTTTTCCTTCCTGGTCAAAGACGACTGTTTACGAACGGGCCGGCCTGCTGATGAAGTGGCACGATCTGCTGCTTGAGCACAAACAGGAAGTGGCGGAAATCATGACAAAGGAAATGGGCAAGCCGCTTGCCGAGGCGATCGGCGAGATTGAATATTCCGCTTCATTCATTTCCTGGTTTGCCGAAGAAGCGAAGCGCTCAAACGGCCGTCTGGTCCCTGCCTCAAAAGAAGGAAAACGGATCCAGGTGCTGAAGCAGCCTGTAGGAGTGGTCGTATCGATCACCCCATGGAACTTCCCTGCTGCGATGATGGCCAGAAAAATGGCACCTGCGCTTGCAGCTGGCTGTACGTTCGTAGCGAAGCCTGCAAAACTGACGCCTTTGACGGCGGTGCGCATGTACGAATTGGCTGAGGAGGCCGGGTTTCCTAAAGGGGTGATCAATCTCGTGACAGGAAGTGCCAGCAAAATCGGGCGCGTCTTCACCAGCCATCCTGCTGTCCGCAAGTTGACCTTCACTGGTTCAACCGAAATCGGCAAGGAATTGATGAAGCAAAGCGCCGATTCGATGCTGAACCTCTCCCTTGAACTTGGCGGCCATGCCCCGATCATCGTCTGCGATGATGCCAATATGGATTTGGCGGTCGAAGGCGTCATGGCCTCGAAATTCCGCAACGCCGGCCAAACGTGTGTCTGCGGCAATCGCATCTATGTCCATCAAGCTATTGTGGAAGAATTTTCACAGCGCCTCCAAGAGGCAACGGCCAAGCTGAAAGTCGGCAACGGCATGGAAGAAGGCGTTCAAATCGGGCCGCTTGTCGACCAGGACGGCTATGAAAAATCCGCGCGCCATGTCCAGGATGCTGTCGAAAAAGGCGCGACGGTGTTGGTCGGCGGGGACGGCAAAGCGGAAAACGGCGCGTATTTCTACAATCCGACTGTGCTTGTCAATGCGACACCGGACATGCTTGTCATGAATGAGGAAACGTTCGGGCCGGTGGCGCCGATTATGGCTTTCGATACAGTCGAGGAAGCGGTCCGGCTGGCTAACGATACGCGGTTCGGCCTTGCTGCCTATTTCTTCACAGACAGCTTATCGCGCGGTACGTATATCGCCGAAAACCTGGAATACGGAATCGTGGGCTGGAATGACGGCGCCCCATCAACCGCACAAGCTCCGTTCGGCGGCATGAAGGAAAGCGGCATCGGCCGCGAAGGCGGGCAGGAAGGCCTTGAGGCGTTCTTGGAGACCAAATACATTTCCATCAAAATATAAAGCAACATAAAAACGGCCCGGAAAATTCCGGACCGTTTTTTGTATGGCTATAACACGGTTTGGACTGACTTTATCCCTGCATCTGAAGGCCGGATGGCCAGGCATTCATAATGCGGGAACCGTTCACTCAGCATGCGACAGATTTTTTGCTGCATGCCTTTTTCTGTTGCCACAAAAAGCGAAGGCCCTGCCCCGCTGATGGCTGCGCCATAAGCGCCATGGTCCCGGCATGCTTGCCGGATCGCATCAAAATCGGGGAACCTGCTTTTTCGGAACGTTTCATGGAATCCGTCTTTCTCCATCATCCGCCCTGCTGTCTCCCAATCCCCTTTTGCCAAAGCTGCAGAAAGGACATTTGCCGCCATGCTGCTCCGTATGGCCTCGGGATGGGGCAGGCTCTCCGGCAACAGGCCCCTCGATTCAGCCGTAAGGAATTCGGCCGGCGGCACCAGGATCAGGATACCGATCTCGACGTCCGGCACATGGATGATTGACAGTTCTTCCCCTTCCGCGTAGGAAATCGTCAAACCGCCTAATATTGCAGCGGAGATATTGTCCGGATGGCCTTCCATTTCTGTCCCGATCTCCACTTTCTCGTTTGCTGGAATCTCCAGGCCCAGGAGGCGGTCGGCAATTTCAATGCCGGCCGCAATGGCAGCGGCGCTGCTGCCGAGCCCCCGGCCGAGCGGAATGTCCGTTTCCACCGCAAGCTTTGCAGGCGGCAGTTCCCGTCCGTACTTTGCGGCAGTTTTTAACGCTGCTTCAACAATCAGGTTGTCTGCAGCACCGGATAAATGCTGGTAGCTTTCATCAGCATACCGCACTTCCCACTCTTTTGCCTGCGAGACGTGGACGGACAAATGCAAATCCAGCGCCAGTCCGATTGAATCAAATCCAGGGCCCAAGTTCGCTGTGGAAGCCGGCACTGTTACGGTAAAGTCGTTCCATTTCATGCCTTGACCCCTTTCTTCAAATCCTCCCAGAAACGTTCCATATCCTCGGGCACCAATTGCGCCTTGTGTTCGTTGACTGAAATTGCCGTCTCCGGATCTTTCAAGCCATTGCCCGTCAATACCGCTACAACGGTCGAACCTTTTGGAAGGTTTCCGCTTTCCACCTGTTTTTGGATTCCGGCGATGGAAGCACAGGATGCCGGTTCCGCAAATACGCCTTCTGTTGCTGCCAGCAATTGATAAGCTTCCAAAATCTCTTCGTCTGTCGCGGCCAGAATGGTTCCGTTTGACTGGTCCAATGCGTTCAATGCCAAATCCCAGCTGGCCGGATTGCCGATGCGGATGGCGGTTGCCACCGTTTCCGGATTCTCAACGACCTTGTTGTTAACGATCGGGGCTGCTCCGGCAGCCTGGACGCCTAGCAGTTCAGGGCGTTTGGCGCCGGTTTTTTCGGCATATTCACTGAACCCTTTCCACGAAGCTGAGATGTTGCCCGCATTTCCAACCGGCAATGCGAAGATGTCTGGAACTTTGCCAAGCTGGTCGATCACTTCGAACGCAATCGTCTTTTGCCCTTCAAGCCGGTATGGGTTAACAGAATTGACAAGTGCGATGCCGGCCTCCTGGCCAACTTCCCTCACCATGCGGAGCGCCTCATCAAAATTGCCTTTGATCTCCAGGATTTCGGCCCCGTACATTTTTGCTTGTGCGAGTTTTCCGAGCGCAATGCGCCCTTCCGGAATGACGACGATTGTCCGTATGCCGGCTCTGGCTCCATATGCAGCAGCGGATGCTGATGTATTGCCGGTCGAAGCGCAGACAAGAACCGTCTTGCCTTCCTCTTTCGCTTTTGCTACGGCCATCACCATGCCGCGGTCTTTGAACGATCCAGTTGGATTCGCTCCTTCAAGCTTCACGTATAAATCGATTCCCCAGCGCTCCGATAATGTTTCCAACCTGACCAGCGGTGTGTTGCCTTCCTGCAGCGTCAGTGCAGGCGTGTTTTCATTCACCGGCAGCCATTCTTTATATTGTTCAATCAGTCCAGGCCATCTCATGCTGTTTCCTCCCCTTCGATGCGGTAATGGCTGATGACGCTTGCCGTACCTGCCAATTCATTGATGACGTCCAAATGCTGCTGACGTGAAATCCGGTGTGTCAATAAAACCAATTCCGCCTGCCCTGCCTTTTCCGCGGGCCGCTGGATCACTGATTGCAGGCTCGCTCCGTGATTGCTGTATGTTGCGGTGATCTTTGCCAATACACCCACTTCGTCGTTGACCAGCAGGCGATGGAAGTACTTGGCATAGCGGCGGCTCTCAGGTTTGATGACCCGTTCATGCTGGGCCGAATGGACACGCTTGCCGTTCACTTCAAGTAGCAGATTGCGGCAGGCGGCAATGATGTCGGATACGACGGATGTAGCCGTAGGCAAGGACCCTGCCCCGGGGCCGTAGAGCATCGTTTCCCCCACAGCATCACCGTGAATATAAACGGCGTTGAATTCATTGTTGACGGAAGCAAGCGGATGCGAATTCGCCATCAATACCGGTTCGACTGATACTTCGATTCCATCTTCATCTTTTTTCGAGGAGCCGACCATTTTCATGGTGTAGCCGAATTCTGCCGCTATCTCCAAATCACCGTCGCCGATTTCCTTCATTCCCCGGACCAGGACATCTTCAAGGTGGACTTCTGTGGAAAACGCAAGCGACGACAAGATGACCATCTTCCGTGCAGCGTCCAGGCCGTCGACATCCGCCGAAGGATCCGCTTCCGCATAGCCGAGCCGCGTTGCTTCTGCAAGCGCTGCTTCATAACTCATATGGTCGGTTTTCATTTTTGTCAGGATGAAGTTGGTCGTGCCGTTGACAATCCCCATCAAACTGGTGATCCGGTCTGACGCCAAGCCGTCTTCAAGCGTCCGGATAATCGGGATGCCGCCTGCCACACTCGCTTCATAGAAAAGATCGCATTTCTGTTCGTCAGCCAGCTTTAACAATTCGTGGCCGTATTGCGCCATGACGTCCTTGTTGGCTGTGACCACTCCTTTGCCGGCTTTCAATGCACTTTCAATTGCACTTTTCGCGCCTTCAATGCCGCCCATGACTTCAACGATAATATCCAAAGAAGAATCATCTAGAATTTCATGAATATCCGTGGTGAATACAACCGGATCCAGGCTCGACAGCCGTTCCTTGTTCAAGTCCTTGACCAGGACCTTTTTGATTGTGACCGGAACGCCGAGTTTATGTCGGAGATCATCCTGGTGTTGCTGCAGAATGGTCGCCACCCCGCTGCCTACTGTCCCCATTCCTAATAGTCCGATTGAGATTTCATTTTTCATTGACGATTCCTCCTAAGCTGTGTACACTGTAAAAATACAGTTGTTTTTTCCATAAAGACATTATAGTATTATACCAAATCGAAAGCAACCCTTAATCCCAATAAACATTGGAGCTGATTATGATGAAAGTATGTAAATTCGGCGGCACATCCGTTGCCAGCGCAGAACAGATCAAAAAAGTGGCAGACATCATCCAGGCGGATCCAACGCGCCGGATCGTTGTAGTATCAGCTCCCGGCAAGCGTTTTGACGGTGACGAGAAAGTGACGGATCTGCTGATCAGCTTGGCAGAAGCGGCACTCGCCGATAAAGATACCAAAGGCCCGCTCGACAAAGTGCTCAACCGCTATAGCCAGATTGCGATGGACCTGGGGCTTGGCAGCGAAGTCGTTGCCATTATCGCTGCAGATTTGTCTTGGCGCCTTGCGGCCAGCAAAGCGAATCCTTCTTTGTTCTATGATCAGATGAAAGCAAGCGGAGAAGACAATTCCGCGAAACTGGTCTCAGCCTACCTCTCTTCGATCGGCCTCCCTGCCGAATACATCAATCCATTGGACGGCGGCATGATTGTCACCAGTGCGCCCGCCCGCGTACAAGCATTGCCGGAATCCCTCCATAATCTTTCGGCATTGAAAGACCGGAAAACAATCAGTGTGTTCCCCGGATTTTTCGGGTTCACCAAAGACGGAGAGCTTCGGACATTCGACCGGGGCGGCTCTGATATTACCGGCTCTATCCTGGCAGCAGCCGTCGGAGCTGATCTGTACGAAAACTTTACCGATGTCGACTGTGTTTTTGCAGCGAATCCGAAAGTCGTCGACAATCCGGCAGAAATCGAAGAAATGACGTACCGGGAAATGCGGGAGCTTTCCTACGCGGGCTTTGCCGTTCTTCACGACGAAGCACTGATGCCGGCATTCAAAGCCTCGGTTCCTGTCTGCATCAAAAATACAAACAACCCTTCCGCGCCTGGGACAATGATCGTTGCCGAACGGGATTTCTCCAAACGGCCTGTGACCGGCATTTCCGCGGACAGCGGCTTTTCGACACTTTACGTCAGTAAGTATTTGATGAACCGGGAGATCGGCTTCGGGCGGAAATTGCTGCAGATTCTTGAAGATGAACACATCTCGTATGAACACATCCCTTCCGGCATCGACAATTTGTCCGTCATCCTTCGCAGCCATCAGCTGACACCTGAGAAGGAGCAGCGGATCGTGAATCGCGTGAAGAACGAACTTCACGCAGATGATGTCCAACTGATCAGCGATTTCTCGATGGTTGTCCTAGTCGGCGAAGGCATGAAGTATACCACTGGCCTAGCTGCCAGAGCAACGTTGGCAATTGCCCGTACAGGCGCCAATATCGAAATGATCAACCAAGGCTCATCCGAAGTCAGCTTGGTGTTCGGCGTCCTGAAACAGGACGAGACCAAAATCCTGAAGGAACTCTACAGCGAATTCTTCGCCCCGGTTCTGGCATAATAACACGAAAAAGCGGAAGCCCATAGCTTCCGCTTTTTTTTATGGAAAATTTCCCGCCGCTTGAAGACAGAATTAGTAAAATAGATGTTTATAAAATCAGAATATTATGATATTATGGATACATTCTGAAGGGAGGAAATTTAATGACAGGCATAATCAAACCGAATCCTAAGCTATATGTAATGGATAACGGCCAGCTCAGCATGGATAAGAATTATATGATCTCTATGCACAACCCGGCAAGCGCCGCCAACCCAAATGCACAGACGGAGATGGTGAAATTCCCGGTTTACACCGTCCTGATCGATCACCCAGAAGGCAAAATCCTCTTTGATACCGCATGCAACCCCGAATCGACCGGCTTGAACGGGCGCTGGGGCAAAGTGACCCAGTCGCTGTTTCCGCTTGATATGCCGGAAGAATGCTACCTTCACCATCGCCTGGAAGAACTCGGCGTCCGTCCCGAGGACATCAAATATGTTGTCGCTTCCCACCTACACCTAGACCACGCAGGATGCCTTGAACTCTTCACCAATGCAACGATCATTGTGCATGAAGACGAATTGAACGGCGCATTGCAGACATATGCGCGAAATACCCAGGAAGGCGCCTATATATGGGGCGATATTGATGCCTGGATCAAAAACAACCTTCAATGGAAAACTGTCCGGAGAACGGAAGACGGACTCAAGCTTGCTGAAGGCGTCCACCTGCTCAACTTTGGCAGCGGCCATGCGTGGGGCATGCTCGGCCTACAGATCAACATGCCGGAGACAGGCGGCATCATTCTCGCGTCTGATGCCCTGTACACAGCTGAGAGCTACGGGCCGCCGGTAAAACCGCCAGGTATCCTTTATGATTCCGTCGGATTCAATTCGACCGCGGAACGGATCCGGAGAATTGCGCAGGAAACGAATTCCGATGTGTGGTTCGGCCATGACGCTGCCCAGTTCAAGTCTTTCCGGAAATCGACCGAAGGCTATTACGAATAAGGAGGATTCCAATTTATTAACAAGACGATTTTACAAATGCTCTGTATAGAAAAATCCGGACTGGCAATGTTTGCCGGTCCGGATTTTTCATGTCCAATTGTCCAGTAGCGTGCCGTTCTTACCGTAAACAGGATCCGTCAAAGGAAGCGGTACACTCTGGATATCTTCGAGCACATAGGGCCGCTCGCCGGGTTCTCCAGTCTTCGTGTTGTAGCTGACGCCGTTCGGATATGCGCCGACCACTTGAAATGCGCTGTCTGCGCTGATTTTCTTATGGCCGGTTCCGGCAGGCAGCACCAGGACATCGCCTGCTTTCACTTTCAACTGTTCGCCGCTTTCGCCGCCTAGCTGGAGAATAGCCATTCCAGAGCGGATGCCAATCACTTCATGCGTATTGCTGTGATAGTGATGGTAATCAAAAACGCCCCCGGTCCAGCTGTTTTGCCAATTGTTTTGATTGAAAACTTTCTCCATCCGCTCCGGATCCTCTTTGAACGCCTCCGGATAGAAAATGACATTCAGTGCAGGATTGTTCGGAATAACGCCATCATCTTCGAAATGATAAAACTGTTCGTTTGCCATAAGCTCCCAGCTCCTTTCATTAGAGACTGTTTACCCTACCGCAAAGCATTTTAAGCCCGATGGCACTTCTTCTGCTCCTTAAAAACCGAGTCTTTCCCTCACCTCTGCAGCAAAATTCTGGCTGATCGGCAAAACCGAGCCATCCTTCAGCGTAAGCCCTAGATTGGAAGCCAAATCGCGCGAGATCTCCTCTATATAATGGATGTTGACGATGTAGGCACGGTGGACCGGCAAAAAATAGTCCGGCAGCTGGGAGCGGAGATTTTTCAAGGTATGGATTGAACAATAGGTTTCTTCTTCTGCATAGAACCAAGTCTTTTTCTGGCTGCTTTCAATATGGGAGATTCTCTCGACCGGCACCGGCCGCCATGCTTCTTCCATCTTCCCCGTCAGGAATTTCAGCGGGCCCTTTTGCCGCAATGGGTAATCCGCCGGCAATATGACGACAAGCACACCGCTCATCCCGCCTATTTGGACGGGATAGCCGATGCCGTAATACGGCCAACCTGCAACAGCAGCGTCCACCAGCTTTTCAATCCGCTTGCCTTCTTTCCCCACATGGTCGGCAATGCTTCCCGCAAGTACAGGCTGCCCTTCCACAATCGGCAGCCGCTGGATTCCTTCTTTGCAATATATGTAGCGCCCCTCCACCGCGATCGCAATGGAAGCCTCCTTTGGAATCCAATCCCCGATAATGAACCCCATCTGCTCCAACACATTATGTTCCATACCGCCGCTCCCCTTTCAACTCAGTTTGTCGCCATATTTCCGCTCTTGTCACGTTATATTTGATTTCATCCAATTTTCAAGACACTTTGAATTGTCTGTTATATAGTAATATACATCAAAACAAACTGTATTAATACAGTTGATTCAAAATTTTTTATTCGAAAGGGATGGGTTGAATGACGACAAAGCAGCAGCAAGCAGAACAATTGAAAACGAGTTGGGAACAGGACAGCAGATGGAACGGTATTGAACGCCCTTATACAGCGGAGGAAGTCGTGAAGCTTCGCGGGTCTGTCCTTATTGAACATACACTGGCTAAAAGAGGCGCAGAGCGGCTGTTCCGCTCGATCCACGAAACCGATTTTGTCAATGCGCTTGGCGCACTGACCGGCAACCAGGCGGTCCAGCAAGTGAAAGCGGGCCTGCAAGCCATCTACTTGAGCGGCTGGCAAGTAGCGGCGGATGCCAACTCTGCCGGCCAGATGTATCCGGACCAAAGTTTGTATCCGGTCAATTCCGTGCCCGATGTCGTGAAAAAGATCAACCGCGCCTTGCAGCGAGCTGACCAGATCGACAGTGTTGAGAATACGGAAGGCTTCGACTGGTTCGCACCGATTGTTGCAGATGCAGAAGCCGGTTTCGGCGGACCGCTCAACGTATTCGAATTGATGAAATCGATGATCGAAGCCGGAGCCGCCGGCGTCCATTTTGAAGATCAGCTTGCTTCCGAGAAAAAATGCGGCCATTTGGGCGGCAAGGTGCTCTTGCCTACGCAGAACGCCGTAAGAAATCTGGTTTCAGCGAGGCTCGCCGCTGACGTGCTCGGCGTACCGACCTTGATCATCGCGCGTACCGATGCCGATGCCGCAGATTTGATCACGAGCGACATCGATCCGCGCGACCATGAGTTCATCACCGGCGAACGCACACCGGAAGGCTTTTACCGGACCAGAGCCGGAATCGACCAAGCCATTTCCCGCGGACTTGCCTATGCACCTTATGCAGATCTGGTATGGTGCGAAACGTCCCATCCGAACTTGGAGGAAGCGCAGCAGTTCGCGGACGCGATCCATGCCAAGTTCCCTGGCAAGCTGCTCGCTTATAATTGCTCCCCTTCGTTCAACTGGGAAGCGAAACTCGACAAAGAAACCATTGCGAAGTTCCAGGTCGAACTCGGCAAGATGGGCTATAAATTCCAATTCGTTACACTTGCCGGCTTCCATGCCTTGAACCACAGCATGTTCGAACTTGCTTACGACTACAAAGACCACGGCATGGCCGCCTACTCGAAATTGCAGCAGGCCGAATTCGCCAACGAAGCGAAAGGCTACACGGCAACCCGCCACCAGCGCGAAGTCGGCACCGGTTATTTCGATGAAGTGTCGCAGATCATCTCAGGTGGCACAAGTTCGACGACTGCCATGAGCGGTTCTACAGAAGCAGCCCAGTTCACAGCAGCAAAATGAAAGGATGATCCCATTGCTGACCAAATCGACAATTCAAGTTACAGGTGAGAAAATCCCTCGAATGGAAACCATTTTAACGCCGGAAGCGTTGGAATTCATTGAAAAACTGCATGTGAACTTCAACAAGCGACGCGAAGGCCTGCTCGAACAGCGGCAGGTGCGCCAAAAGGAAATCGATGCGGGCACACCGCTCGGCTTCCTGCCGGAAACAGCGCATATCCGGGAAAGCGACTGGACGATTGCGCCGCTGCCGGAGGACATGAAAGACCGCAGGGTGGAGATCACCGGCCCGACGAATCGCAAGATGCTCATCAACGCGCTGAATTCCGGTGCGAAGATGTTCATGGCCGATCTCGAGGATGCCACCGCGCCCAGCTGGTTCAATGTGATTGACGGCCAAGTGAATCTGTATGACGCTGTTCGCCGGCAAATCGATTTCGAAGTGCCGGAGACTGGAAAGAAATACGCACTCCATGAAAAAACCGCAGTGCTGATGGTCCGCCCGCGCGGCTGGCATCTCTTGGAGAAGAATATCCAGATTGATGGCAAGCCGGTGTCCGGCAGCCTCGTCGATTTCGGGCTCTATTTCTTCCACAATGCCAAAGAATCCTTGGCACGCGGCACTGGCCCGTATTTCTACTTGCCGAAACTGGAAAGCCATCTGGAAGCCCGCTTGTGGAACGACGTGTTCATCTTTGCGCAAAACGAGCTTGGCATCCCGCAAGGCACCATCCGCGCGACTGTCCTGATTGAGACGATCCTAGCCGCGTTTGAGATGGATGAGATCCTTTACGAGCTGCGCGATCATTCTGCAGGGCTCAATTGCGGCCGCTGGGATTATATCTTCAGCGTCATCAAGCGGATGCGCAACCGGCCGGAGTATCTTTTCCCTGACCGTTCGCAAGTGACGATGACAGTTCCGTTCATGCGGGCCTATACACAGCTCTGCATCAAAACTTGCCATAAACGCAACGCCCCGGCCCTTGGCGGCATGGCTGCCCAGATCCCCGTCAAAGGCGATCCTGAAGCGAATGATTCCGCATTCCAGAAAGTGCGCGATGACAAGCGCCGGGAAGCGATGGACGGGCACGACGGCACTTGGGTAGCCCATCCGGGAATGGTCGCCGTCGCCATGCAAGAGTTCGATGAACACATGCCGGAGCCGAACCAGATCCACCGCAAACGGGAAGATGTCCAAGTCACCGCACAGGACTTGAGCGAAGTTCCGGCCGGGACGATCACCGAAGACGGCTTGCGTTCCAATATTTCCGTCGGCATCCAGTACATCGCCTCCTGGCTGTCCGGCAATGGCGCCGCCCCGATCAACAACCTGATGGAAGATGCGGCGACTGCTGAAATTTCCCGTTCCCAAGTCTGGCAATGGATCCGCCATCCGAATGGGATTCTCGAAGACGGCCGGAAAATCACGGTTTCATTGTTCCAAGAAGTGATGGAAGAAGAAACTGTGAAGATCCGTGAAGCCGCCGGCGATGCAAAATATGCCTCCGGACATTTCGAAGAAGCCCGTGCCTTGTTCGCCGAGCTTACGCTCCAAAGTGAATTTGCTGAATTTCTGACGCTGCCAGGGTATCAACAACTAAACTAACTTACTTGGAGGAGATCATTATGAAAAACATGCAAACTTACGGGACCCGTTCAAAGAAAGAATGCCGGGAATGCGGATGCGAAATCAAAGAACAGCGCGAATCGATCATCTACGAATGCGAGCGCTGCAGCGCAAATAAGGACGAATAGACAGAAATCAAAGGACGGCCTTCCGGGCTGTCCTTTTTTTGTGCCCGAGGGATGATTGGAGAGAGAGCTGAACGGACAGTGTTTATTGGCGAGCAGACAGTATTCTGGTTCGAACGGAAGGTGTCTTGACAAAAATCATATATATCGCATGCATGAACTATGCTTCCCTTCAATAAACCGGTCGAAATGCATCGTACTCGTTTATTGCCATGGAAAAAGGCCCAAGCAACGGCTAGGGCCTTTAAGAAACTTACGATTGGTCCGAAGAAGGGATGCGATAGCGTGAATCATCTTTGACCGTATTGAACACTTCGATAAAGCGTGTGCTTTTTTTTGCCGGCTCGGCAGGAGCTTCGTCAGCTCCAAGAACTTCCTTCAACGGTTTGGAGACAGGCTCGATAATCTGAGAATCGAAGTCTTCCATTAAATCCTGAAGGGCATCATAGCTATCGATGCCTTTGTCTTTCTTCACTTTTTCAAACAGGGCTTCCGACTCCTGCTCCGTCAGTTCGACGTATCCGACTGTTATGCGCTGTACTGCCATTTGAAAAACCTCCCTGGGATGCCTGAATGCGATTTCTCTTCTATACCCGCGGCCGTAAGCGGAATAAACCTGAACTAGAAGCACTGTCTCCTTTGCGGTATGATAAAACCATCAGAAAAATCAAAGAGACCGGAGTGAATGCTATGCGTGTTGCAATATTCGATTTTGATGGAACGCTATATTCCAAAGAAACGTTCAAGGTGATGATGGAGCACTTGAAGAACCACCCTATACACAGCAAACGCTACCGCCAATTCTACCGCGCCATCATGCCGCCGTACATCGGCTCCAAGCTGAAGCTGGTATCGGTCAAGAAGATGCGGGAAAGTTCGGTTCAGGCTTATCTTGCGGCGCTCGAAAGTTTTACCCAGACTGAACTGGATAGCTATTTCCGGGAAATCGCCGACAAGATGCACGGCGACTTCAACCCGAACGTGGTGGAGCGGCTGAAAAGGCATGTCCAAAACGAGGATTACGTCATGCTGGTTTCCGGCGCGTTCACGCCACTCCTCCATGCCGTCACGGAAAAGCTGCCGATCGGGACCATCATTGGCACCGATATCCCCTACCAAGCCGACATACTCGATCACCAGGCAAAAATCTCCCATATTCAAGGGCCGCTGAAAACCGAAAAAATCCACGAAGCCCTTGCCGGACAAGACATCGACTGGGCGAACAGCTTCGCCTATGGCGACAGCCTTTCCGATCTACCTGTGCTCGAACTTGTCGGCCACCCTGTTGCCGTACAGCCTGAACCGCGGTTGCTCACCGTTGCAAAAGAGCGCAAATGGGAAATACTCTAGACCGGCGGTCCGTTCCTGCGGATCGCTTTTCTTCTGCATATTTTTGCATGTCTCCTGCATAAACCAGAAAAACCTCACTCTCCTTCCATCAAATCGGCTGACGGAAGCGCCTTTTTCATCCTCTCTTTTTACGCTTTTGGAAAGCGCTTCATGTGGATGCACTTGTCCCGGACCCCGCAACTCTGCTGGCCAGCTCTCCTCCCTGCTCCATTGATGAAAAAATATTTCCATCCCCCTCTCCCTTTCTTTTCTTTTATACGGTAAACTGTTTAAAAGTGAAAATTCAGTTTTTATTCACTGGAAGGAGGGGAAAAATGGGGCTTTGCAAACGCTCCTTTATTTGTTAAAATACATTTAGATGTATAAATATCCAACAACATTATTAGGGGGAATAGAAATGGCAATCGCAAAAAAATATTCAGCAATGGCTTTATTCGCATCAGCAGCTCTTCTGCTTGGAGCGTGCGGCAGCGACACGGCAGATTCAGGAGATTCTGGATCATCAGAAGAGAAAAAAGTACTGGAAATGGGGACTTCCGCAGAATTCCCGCCGTTTGAATCACGTGATGCATCCGGTGAATTTGTCGGCTTCGACATCGATCTTGCTAATCATATTGCCGACGAACTCGGCTATGAATTGAACATCACCGACATGAAATTCGACGGGTTGATTGGCGCGCTGCAAAATGACCGCGTTGATATGGTTGTAGCAGGAATGTCCGCAACCGACCAGCGCAAAGAGAATGTCGACTTTTCGACGGAATACCACTTCTCCGGCGAGATGTTCGTAACGAAGAAAGATTCGGACATCAAGACGCTTGAAGACTTGGAAGGCAAAACAGTCGGCGTCCAGCTTGGCACCATCCAGGAAGAAGGCGCCAATAAAATCCTAGAAGAAGGCGATATCAAATTCGAGTTGAAAGCGCTCGATGATTCGGGTGCATTGATCCAGGAAATCCTTTCAAACCGCATCGACGCCGCTTACATGGATAAAGAAGTCGCAAAAGGCTACGTAGAAGCCCAGGATTTGGGAGCATTCGATGATCCGACAACTGCATCTCCAGGCATGGCCATCGCGTTCCCGAAAGGCAGTGAACTGGTCGAGGAAGTCAACGGCGTGCTTGCCGAAATGGAAGAAAGCGGCGAGATGCAGGAACTGAAAGAGAAATGGGAAATCGAAGAGTAAATCTTTCTTATAGAAAAGAGTTGTAGACTATGAACCTGGATTTTTCACAAATGGTCCCCTATATCCCTTTCATGCTGGAAGGGATATGGGTCACCTTAAAGTTTGTCTTCTTCGCCATCATCCTGGGCTCGATCCTCGGGACGATCTTGGCATTGTTCAAAATTGGTTCCATCCGGCCGCTGCGCTGGTTCGCGGACGCGTACACGTCGATTTTCCGCGGGACGCCGCTCATCCTGCAATTGATGATCATCTACTACTCCATCCCGCAGCTGACCGGCTATGATATTTCGCCATTCCTGTCTGCGATCCTGGCGTTCGGACTGAACTCATCCGCTTACATTTCTGAAATTATCCGCGCCGGCATCCAGGCGGTCGATAAAGGCCAGATGGAAGCCGCACAGGCGCTCGGCGTCCCTTACCGGGCAATGATGACCGATATCATCCTGCCGCAGGCATTGAAGAACATCCTTCCTGCCCTGATGAACGAATTCATCACACTCACGAAAGAGTCGGCGATCGTCTCGACAATCGGCTATCTCGATTTGATGCGCCGTGCGCAAGTGGTCGGCTCCGATTTGTTCCGCAACTTCGAACCTTTGCTGTTCGTCGGTTTGATCTACTGGTGCTTGGTCATGGGATTAACGGTGCTCGGCAGAATGTTCGAACGGAGGCTGAAGCAAAGTGATTAAAGTGGAACACCTGTACAAGAAATTCGGCAACAACGAAGTATTGAAGGACATCACGGCCCATATTGAAAAAGGCGAAGTGGTCTCCATCATCGGACCTTCAGGTTCGGGAAAATCGACGTTCCTCCGGTGCCTTAATATGCTGGAAATCCCGACTTCCGGGACCGTGATCGTCAACGGGCAGGATTTGACCGGCCCGAAAAAGGACATCCAGAAGGTCCGCCAGCAAATCGGCATGGTGTTCCAGCATTTCCATCTGTTTCCGCATTTGACGGTGTTGGAGAACCTGACGTATGCACCGATGAAAGTCAAAGGCGAAAAAAAGGCGCTGGCGGAAGAAAAAGCACGGACGCTCTTGAAGCGCGTCGGCTTGTCGGAAAAAGAAAAAGCTTATCCGAGCAGCTTGTCCGGCGGACAAAAACAGCGCGTCGCCATTGCGCGTGCGCTGGCAATGGAACCCGATCTGATGCTGTTTGATGAACCGACATCCGCACTTGACCCAGAAATGGTCAAAGAAGTGCTCGACGTCATGAAAGACCTTGCCAAAAGCGGGATGACGATGGCAGTCGTCACGCATGAAATGGGCTTCGCCCGGGAAGTGGCGGACCGCGTCCTGTTTCTCGACCACGGCGTATTGGTCGAAGAAGGAAAGCCGGCCGAATTCTTCAGCAGCCCGCGCACCGAACGCGCGCGAGATTTCCTTGAAAAAGTCCTGTAACCCCCGAAAACCTGTACAGAATGCTTTTCTGTACAGGTTTTTGTTTGCCCCAATGTTCAAAGGATGCTCATAGTTAGCCCTTCCAGCTTCCTTGCTACGTGCTATAATCATCGGTGACGCAAAAAATAGAGGTGGGTTTTAAAATGGCAAGAAAAATTATCCTGTTGCTGTTCGTGGTGTTTTTCATGGCGCTTATCCTGTTCACGGGCATGATGTTCATGACAAATGAGACGGAAGTTTATTCTAAAGAAGATATCACGCTGCTGGCTGAAAAACCGGCGTTCTTCACCCTCTCTGATCCAACGGTTACGGAAGAAGGCGCGGATGTTGTGAACAAGCGCGGCTTGTCCTTGTTCGGCATTCCACTTGGAAGCTATACATTGACTGAGCGGACATTGGACAATGGCGTATCCATTATTTTCGAACATGTTGAAAATACGAGCTGGATGCCGTTCGTTTTATCGCTCCAGACTGAAGGCATCGACCACGCCGCTGTGAAGACGTGGAATCCGGCACCGGTTTCCGGGGAAGCGGATCCGGCCTTTGGCAGCGATCCGACTTCCAACCCATACGGAACTGTGCCTGCGGGCGAGGGTGAAATCCTTCAAGGCAATGTCTATGTCTCGCGCGGCCTGACACTGGGCAATGGCGAAGAGGTCAAAGAGCTGCGCCACGAAGTTTCCGAGTTCACTGCAGAAGAAGGGCGCATCGAGAAAAGTTTCTGGGTCTCGCCGAAATACCAGGCAGACACTTGGCTGATGCTGTCGCCTGAACCGTTCTTTGCCGCTGAATCTGAAGAGGACGCCTGGGTCAATCATGCACTGGAGAATCGCCAGGAACAATTGAACTGGCTGACGCCGGCTGGGCCGCTCGTTAAAATTCCATTGACAGACGACCTGCGGACAGAACTCGCATACGACGTCGTTGATGAACGCACCAATGATTCCGTCTCTGAAAAATGGAACGAATCAGCGCCTTCGATCTTTTTTGAAACAATGATCCTGAACGCCGAAGTCAATCAAACCCGGTAAAACTTGCCCATCATTATTTGATGGGCTTTTTTGTAACTTCTTTCTCCCCTATCCGTCTTATCGGTAATTGGGAGGGATTGGCATGGGAAAAGTTTGGCTACTGGCAATATTCATCTGGGCCACCAGCATCGCAGCTGCATTTGCTGCCATGGATCCACAGGAAGTCGAAGAAATCAAACAGGCAGCGCCCCTTCATCTTCGGGGGGAAGTGAATGAGGATGCTTTCATAAAAGAAATCGATTTTCCGGGCCAGGAGCGCGTCATGTCAATAAAAGTTGCCGAAGTGCTGAAAGGGCCCGAACTGGCACAACCAGGCGAAACGATCGATGTCTTCTACACCTATATCCCCCACTGGCTCGAAGTGGAAGGCGGTGCGAAAATGGATATCGCTGTTTCGGACAAGATTGAAATCTGGCTTGTCCCAGAAGGCGGCAGCTGGAAACCGGCTGCTTCCGGCGACACTGTCACGCACTTGTTCAGAAGTGAAGAACGTCCGGAGCATATGGCTCAGCCGTTCACGGATGCTGCATCGGGCTTTTTCGATGGAATCCCGCTTCTGGTATATGTCATACTTTCCCTCTCCGCCATTTTCGGCCTTGTGTCATTTTTATCCGCCAAATTGACCGCCCATTACCGTTGAACGGCGGAGTCCCTTCGCTTTCAAAAAGAACGAATATTCAGTATAATAAAAAGAGATAGACAGAGCCATTCTTATTCGGCAGCTGCCCATTCTGTAAAAGGAGGTTGTTTCGCCATGGTACGCAAACAAGTGGACCCAGTGGAAATTGACCGGCAGTTCGATGAGGATTACTCAGCAGCGTTGAATATGATTGGTGAAGGTGCACCTGATTATGCAGCTGCCCAGGATGACTCTGTCCCAGAAGAAATGAAGCGTGAAGAAAGAAAAGCCCAGGATCTTCATTAAGCTTCATCATTCTTTTTGCGGACCAACCTTTTCATTTAAAAACCCCTTAAGAGCTCCAGGCTCTTAAGGGATTTTTTTTATTCCATCATTTCGGCGACAATTTCATAAGAATGCAGCCGGTCTTCCTGATGAAAAATCTGAGAGTTGACGATGACTTCATCGGCCCGGGTTTTATTGATGAACGTCTGAAGTTTGTCGCGTACAACATCCGGGGTTCCGACAATCATCGATTCAGTATCCAATTTCTCCCGGAAAATAGCGATTTCCCGATCCGTCCAGACATCTTCCAGCTTGTCGATCGGCGGCTGGAATGTTGTCGGCATGCCGCGCATCAGCGCAAACATCTGCTGCTGGCTGGAAGTGGCGAGCCATTCCGCACGCTCTTGCGTATCGGCAGCGATGACGTTCACGCCTACCATGGCGTACGGAGCGTCCAATGCGGCAGAAGGCTTGAAATTCTGGTGGTATAATTGCAGCGCCTGCATGGTGAAGTCTGGCGCAAAGTGACTGGCAAAAGAGAACGGCAATCCTTTCAACGCCGCAAGCTGGGCACTGAACCCGCTTGAGCCAAGAAGCCAAATCGGCACATTCAGCCCAGTTCCAGGATATGCCTGCACACGCCCTTTCGGATGATTGGAAAAGAAGTTCTCCAGTTCTTCCACCAATTGCGGAAATTCATCACCGCTGCTATGCAGTGTACGGCGGAGCGCATATGCCGTTGCCTGGTCGCTTCCCGGCGCACGGCCGAGCCCCAGGTCGATCCGTCCGGGATAAAGCGCTTCGAGCGTCCCGAACTGTTCGGCAATGACAAGCGGCGCATGGTTCGGCAGCATCACTCCGCCTGAGCCGACACGGATCCGCTCCGTTGAACCGGCGATATGACCGATCAATACAGACGTTGCGGAACTGCCGATGCCGGGCATATTATGGTGTTCCGCAAGCCAAAACCGGTTGAATCCTAATTTCTCTACGTGCTGCGCCAGTTCAGCGCTGTTCTTGAACGCCTGCCCCGGGCAGCTTCCTTCATTGATCGGGGCCAAGTCCAGCACCGAAAGTGGTACCTTATTAAATGTTTTCGGTTCCAAATAAATCACTCCTCATATTTACCATTGTAGTGATTTCTTCCACACCCTTCACTTTTCCGGCTCACGGCATAGAAAAACCGGCTCTTTTCAGAGCCGGCTGAATTGTAGACAAAGTTTAATTATGATGAATAGATATGTATAGGCCCGACCGGGCTGGCCACTTCGCTTTCCGTGGGCTCGGCTTCAGTCTCCTCGTCACTCCGTTCCTGCGGGGCCTTCAGCTCGAGCTGGTCCCACAGGAGTCTCCGTGGCCAGCCCGGACGGGAGCGTCACCTGTATTTAAAAAAGTATTGAGATGCTTATCCAGCTTTGTATGACTGGCCTTAAGCCGCTGGCTTGGGATCCGTAACGGAAGGCGGCGAGCAAGTTGGTCGAAGGCAGTTCGGCCGACTTGTTTGCGACGAAGCAGCGGAGCGATGCAGGAGCACCGGTTTTATCTGCGGGATAGCGAAGTGCCGAAATCCACTCGGACGCCAGTCAATGCTTGACCGAAGCTCGCGAGGGCAAGCATTTGCGACGAGCTTGCGCAGGAGCACAGGTTCTTAGTTAGTTCGGCGCGAGCCCGCGGAAAGCGTCCGCCTGAAGTGGAGGATCCGAGATAGCTTCGCCTAAATGACTCTTCTTTCTTGAAGAGGAATAAGTATTCTTTTGTATACAAGCTGAACCGGCTCTTTTCAGAGCCGGCTTCCGCTTTTTTCATTGAGCACTTCGAGGAGTGTCGAGGCGAAGCGCATGACAGTAGTGGATTCCAGGCCATGCAGCCGTTTCGCATGCGCCGGTTTAATGCCGGTCACAATGCACTCGACGCCCATGACCTTCAGCGATTGCATCAAGCCGTTCCAGAGCTTAAGCCCTTCTTCTTCGATCTGGTCCACCGCGGTAAAGTCGATGATGGCCGTTTCGACATGCGAGTCGTGGATGTTTTTCAGGACATTGTCGCCGACCGCTTCCACTTTCACTGCCGTCAAGTCGCCAAAGAGCGGGATGAGCATCTGGTCGAGGTCCAGGCGGATGCTCGGGGCGGAAAGCATGCGGACCCGCTGGAGCAACTGCATGGAAAGTTCCTTTTCCTGAAACAGATCATAATCGGTTTCGCGCAGCCGCTCCTGCAGGCGCCTCAATTGCTGCGATATGCGCTCGATATTATCTTCTTTAGGGACAACAACAACCGCCCAGCTTGCATCGCTTTGCCATTTGCCGTAAAGATCAGCCAATAGCAGGCCGCCGCTTGCCGAAACTGCATTCATTTCAAAACGCACTGAACCGTTTTCCGGCTTCAGCAATTTCTCGACCTTCTTCAAGCTTCCTTCATCGATCAGGTCCTTGAACAAAGCCGCCGGCCCGAAAAGCTTTTCGGCTTCCTGCGAGGAAACCAACACCTTCAATTCCTTTGTTAATTTGAAAGCCGGGAGCGGCAAGCCTTCAAACTGATATTCCGTATCCATCTTGCGGTTCCTCTCCCATCGTCAGCCATCGCTCTAATTGTTCAAGATCTTCCAGGACGATCGCACCTTCATTGCGGAGTGCCTCCGGATTCGCTTTTGAAACTGCCCGACCTCCCAAAAAGACAATCGGTTTCGGGTCCAGGTCCAGAAATTCATTGATATAGGTCTTGATCACCGGCAACCGGTAGACAAGCGCCGCTGATAGGGCTATAGCGTCGGGCTTCCAGCGTTTGGCAGCGTCCAAAGCATGGTCGAGCGGCAAATTCGGGCCCAGGTACTTCACGGACCAGCCGTTCTCGCGGAATCGGCTCGATACCATTTTCAAACCAATATAATGGTCTTCGCCTTCCGGCCCCAGGACCATCACTTTCCGCTCAGTGCCATCCCCCTGCTGTTTCCGGTTTTCGACGGCGGATACGACAAAATCACAAACGGCAGTTGCCAAATGTTCATCGGCTACCCCGATTTCATTGTTTTCCCATAATTCTCCGACATGGTACATTGCCGGTGTCAGCAATCGCGCAAACAGTTCGTGCTGCGTATGTTCCTCCAGAAATCTGCGGACTTGCACGAGGGCTTCCGCATCATTTCCTGCCAAGAACAATTCCGCCAATTGTTTCGGTTGAATCATTCTTCAACCTCCTTCAAGTCTTCTTTCCGACAACATTTTATTCGCTTGCTTCAGGCATGAAAGCATGAATTCCCCTTCGGCCTTTTCTGCCTTTCCGGGCAGTATATCCATCAGACGTTCAAAATTATCGATGATCAATCCGGTCTCGACATTGCGGCTGTTCAGCACGCCTTCAAGCCAAGCGCTGTAATCGAGAAAGATTTTAGGGTCTTGCAGGTCATACGCCGTCTCCAAATGGTCAAGGTGATGCCGGTTGTCTTCCTCCGTACGATGGAATCCGCGTTCCCCGAACCGGTCCCATAATGAGGGATAAGCTTCATAGATGCTATTTGCCGTCGCCGAAGCAATGCGGTCTTTGGTTTCTGTGTTCATTCAGCCACCACCTCGTATTGGCGCACTTTCGGCACGATGCCTGCAAGCTGCTGATCCGGATAATGCTTTTCAAGTTCATGGATCTCCTTAAACTCATTGCTCTTGACCCACTTCATATAGGCTTCTTTTGAATGCCATTCCAGGTGCACCGTCAGCTCATTTGGCTTTTTGGTATTCTGGATCAACCGGAACGAATGGAAGCCTTCCGCTTTGTCGACCCGCCGCGAGCGGTTTTTATAAATGGCGATCAAATCGTCCGTTTTTTCTTCCGGCACCGTTACAGTGGAAGTTACAATATACATCAAAAAGCCCCTTTTCGCTAAATTCTAGTGTCTATTATAACCTTTCGATTTTCGAATTAAAAGTGTTGTCCTTTGCACCGGATGATTTCAATATCATACGAACACAGAATGAGCGCTTTTCCTTTTTGGCGCCGCAGCTCTTATCTGGAAAATCCGCCGGCAAAGACACCGGTTTATTCTATACCCGCTTGCTCCTATACGGAATCCTCCTGCATTCGGCGAACGCCTTTATTGAGTGAATTTTAATAAAAATTCGGTTTTCCTCTTGTCTTTTCCATCCAATTGCATTAAAGTAATCTGTATTATATAAATTCAACTGCATATTTTATTTCTTATCTAGAGAGACGGAGGGATTTGGCCCTGTGAAGTCTCAGCAACCAGCCTGCAAATGGCCACGGTGCTAATTCCAATAGGCGCATGCCTAGAAGATGAGAAGAACGTGTTCCTCGGCAGGGGCTTTCTTCTTTTTCTGAAGAAAGCCCCTGTTTTTTATTTTGAAAGGATGAGCGAAATGGCAAAGAGAAGTTTAGAAACCCGATTGGTACAATTAGGCACCCGCAGCGATGAAAAAACCGGCGCAGTCAGCGCTCCGATTTACTTATCAACGGCATACGAGCATGAAGGCCTCGGAAAATCCACCGGCTATGACTATACCCGCACGAAAAACCCGACGCGTACGGTTCTCGAAGAAGGCATTGCGGCGCTGGAAGGCGCAGATGCCGGGTTTGCCTGCAGTTCCGGCATGGCTGCCATCCAATTGGTGCTGTCCCAGTTCCGCCCGGGCGACGAACTCGTGGTGCCTGAAGATATTTATGGCGGCACTTACCGCCTGTTGAACCATTATTCCGATGTCTTCGGCATCCATACCCACTATTCAGATTTCAGCGATGTTGAAAAGACCGAAGCATTGATCAATGAAAACACCCGTGCGTTCTTCATCGAAACGCCGACCAATCCCTTGATGCAGGAAATCGACTTGGAACACTATGCTGCTTTGGCCAAAAAACACAACTTGCTTTTAATTGCCGACAACACTTTCTTGACGCCTTATCTCCAACAGCCGATTTCACTCGGCGCCGACATTGTCGTGCATAGCGCCACCAAATATATCGGCGGCCATAACGATGTACTCGCCGGACTGGTGGCCGCGAAAGGCGATGCCCTATGTGAGCGCTTGGCTATCCTGCACAATTCGGCCGGCGCAGTGCTGTCGCCGTTTGATTCTTGGCTATTGATTCGCGGGTTGAAGACATTGCCGCTCCGCATGAAACAACACGAAAAGAACGCCAAAGAAATGGCGGAATTCCTACAATCCCATCCGGCCGTATCGGACGTCCTGTACCCCGGGAAAGGCGGCATGCTTTCGTTCCGGCTGAACCAAGCGGAATGGGTCGCCCCGTTCCTCGAAAGCCTGGAATTGATCACATTCGCCGAAAGCCTGGGCGGCGTTGAGAGTTTCATCACCTACCCGGCTACCCAGACCCACGCTGAAATTCCTTATGAAGAGCGGACAAGCCGCGGCATCTGCGACCGGCTGCTGCGGTTCTCAGTGGGCATTGAAGAAGCGGAAGATCTGGCGGCAGACCTCGCCGAAGCATTGAAAATATTCGACAAGGAGGGCGTACGCCTATGAAGACAAACCGGTTGGAAACCCAATTGATCCACGCTGCTGGCACTGATGAGAAGACAGGCGCGGTGAATGTCCCGATCTACTTATCGTCGACATACCACCAAGCGGATTTCGAAGAATTCGGTCCGTTCGATTATAGCCGCTCCGGCAATCCGACACGGCAAAAACTTGAAGAAACCATTGCCAAACTGGAAAACGGCACACGCGGTTTTGCTTTCGCTTCCGGCATGGCCGCTATCTCTTCGGCTTTCATGCTGCTGTCTGCCGGGGACCACGTCCTCGTTTCAGAAGACGTGTACGGCGGAACTTTCCGCTTTGTTACCGAAGTGCTGCCGCGGTTCGGAATCAGCTATTCGTTTGTCGACATGACCGACTTGAGTGAAATGGCCGCTGCTTTCCAGGAAAACAGCAAAGTGGTCTATATCGAAACCCCTTCGAATCCGGTGATGAAAATCACCGATATCGAAATTGCGGCTAAACTGGCCAAAGCGAATGATTGCCTGACATTCGTCGACAACACGTTCATGACGCCGCTTTATCAGAACCCGCTCGACCTCGGCGCAGACCTTGTGCTCCACAGTGCAACAAAATTCCTGTCCGGACACAGCGATATCATAGCCGGGCTCGCCGTCACCAAAGATCCGGAACTAAGCAGCCGCCTCGGATTTATCCAGAATACGTTCGGTTCGGTGCTGGGCGCACAGGATTCCTATTCATTGATCCAGGGCATCAAAACCTTGGGCTCAAGGCTGAAACAGTCATCGGCTTCCGCCCGCATCATCGCCGATTATCTGCATACCCATCCGGCAATCGAGGAAGTTTATTACCCCGGCTTCCGTTTCCACCCTGGGAATCCGATCCACGAACGCCAGGCAACCGGCGCCGGTGCTGTGCTTTCCTTCCGCCTTGCAGACAAAGCCGCGGCCAAAACCTTTGTAGAGAGCCTGCAGATCCCGATTTTCGCCGTCAGCCTCGGTGCTGTTGAAACGATACTTTCGTATCCTGCGACGATGTCCCACGCTTCCATGCCGAAAGAAGAGCGCGAAAAACGCGGCATCACGGACGGCGTTCTGCGCCTATCTGTCGGGCTTGAACACGCGGACGATCTGCTTGAAGACCTGGAGCAGGCATTGCAGAAAGTACGCCGTACCCACCCTGCCGAATTGGTGAAATAAACCTCCGAAAGCCGGATTCCTATCCTTTGCACCCGGCTTTCATTTTTTTTGGTTTATCGGCGATTTTTATAGTTTATCGGCGATTCTGTGGTTTTATCTGCGATTCTGGGGATTTATCGGCGATTCCCATTTTTACACAAAGAAAGCCGTCCAATGCGCTAACACGGACGGCTTTCTTCTATTATATATTAGCCTCGTCTGCCGGCCGCTCCAATCGGCACGGAAGATTCGGCCGTTTCTGTCGTCACCGCCGGATGGCGCGCCACTTCTGTTTCAATCGCCGCTTTTGCCACCGCAGCCGCAACAGCCGGTGCGACCCGTTGGTCAAACGGTGCCGGAATGACGTAATCGTCATGAAGTTCGCCCACTTCAATCAGGCCCGCAATCGCTTCGACGGCCGCGATTTTCATGGCGTCATTGATCTCGGATGCCCGTACGTCAAGCGCCCCGCGGAAGATTCCCGGAAAAGCCAGTACATTGTTTACCTGGTTGGGGAAATCCGAACGCCCGGTTCCGACAATCCGTGCTCCTGCATTTTTCGCCAGATGCGGCAGGATTTCCGGATTCGGGTTCGCCATGGCAAAGATGATGGCATCCTGGTTCATCGACGCGACCATGTCTTCTGTCAAAGCGCCGGCAGCGGAGACGCCGATAAAAACATCCGCCCCTTTGATCACTTCGTCGAGCCCGCCCGTCTCTTTTGCGTAATTGGTCATTTCGGAAACTTCTTGCTTATAGGGGTTCATTCCATTTGTCCGCCCTTTAAAGATCGCTCCTTTGGTGTCGCACATGATCAAATGGCTGAAGCCGAATTTGCTCAGAAGCTTTACGACCGCAATGCCGGCAGCACCGGCTCCATTGACCACCACTTTGACGTCCTCGACCCCTTTGCCGACGAGCTTCAGCGAATTGATCAGCCCGGCAAGCGTAACAATCGCCGTACCGTGCTGGTCGTCGTGGAACACCGGAATGTCCATTTCCTGCTTCAGCCGCTCTTCCACGATAAAACAAGTGGGAGCCGAAATGTCTTCGAGGTTCACACCGCCGAACCCCGGTTCAAGCAATTTGACCGTCTGGATGATGGTTTCTGCATCTGTGGTGTCGAGACAGACCGGAAAAGCATCCACCCCGGCAAATTCCTTGAACAGTACAGCTTTCCCTTCCATCACCGGGAGCGCCGCTTTCGGTCCGATATTGCCAAGCCCGAGCACCGCAGTCCCATCGGTGACCACAGCCACCGTATTGCCCTTCATCGTATAATCGAACACCTTCTCAGCATCCTGTGCAATCTCCTTGCACGGTTCTGCTACGCCTGGAGAGTAGGCAAGACTTAAATCCCTCTCGTTGCTGACCGCCACTTTCGAACGTACTTCAAGCTTTCCCCGGTTCTCGCGATGCAAATGCAAAGAATCGTTTCTCAGGTTCGTCATTGCCTCATCTCCCTTTGTTCATAATGCTTTATTATAGAGGGTTCTCTGCGGAATTAAAGGCTTTTCGTTCAATTTAATGAATTTTCAGTCTTTAGACCGAGAAGGATACTTGACGTAAGCGCTTACTATCCCAGGACTTGGAATTTTAATAAAAACGCAAAAAAGCATCCACGGAATATGGATGCTTTCATTCATGAAATTTTAGATTGCTGTCCAGCCGCCGTCCACTTTGATCGTTTCGCCAGTTACAAAATTCGCCAGGCCGGAAGCCAAGTACAAGACTGCTCCAGAAATATCTTTCGGCTGTGACAAGCCGTCAAGGAGGATCCGGCTCTCGACGTCTTTTTTGAACGCTTCGTCTTCTAACATTTTCGCGGTCAATTCGGTTTCAATGAATGTCGGAGCTACGGCGTTGACGTTGATGCCTGCTTTCGCCCATTCCACTGCCAAGGCTTTGGTCATCTGGACGAGACCGCCTTTGCTCGAGCAATATGCAGCCCGTTTGATATAGCCCACAAAGGCCATCTGCGACGCAATATTGATGATTCGGCCGCTCCCTTGCTGCAGCATGTATTTCGCAGCTGCCTGGCTGGCAAAGAAAGCGGATTTCAGATTCAAGTCCAGAACGGTGTCCCAGTCCTCTTCGGTGACTTCCATCGCCGGTTTGGCGATGTTCACGCCGGCATTATTGACCAGAACATCCACTGTCCCGAAAGTCTGTGCTGCAGTATCGATCAAACGCCGCACTTCATTGATGTCGCTCAAGTCGCCGCTGACCGCGATGCAATTCGGATTGAAGCTATGCAGCTCAGCCAGTGCCTCGTCCAGCGCTTCTTTGCCGCGTCCGGAGATCGCTACATTGGCACCAAGTTCAGCAAACGTCCGGGCGATATCCCGGCCGATCCCTTTGCTGCCGCCTGTGACGATGACGGTTTTCCCTTTGAGTTCCGTGAAGTATTCGACCATTATTCAGCCTCCTGCCCGGTTTTAAGATCATTTTTCAGAAAATGGATCAAGGTCTGTTCGCGTTCAGCATTGATCTTTTCGGATACAGCCGGCTCCCAGTCGTAGAACCCTTTGCCGCTTTTGTCGCCAAGGTCCCCTTCTTCAACAAGCTTTGTCAATGTCTTGCCGGAGCGCGGGTCATCCGCCAGGTCACTGAACAGGTAATTCGAAATGGCGGAGAACACGTCCAAGCCGCCCATATCCGCTGTCATCAGCGGACCCGTCACCGGCAGGCGCCGGCCGATGCTGTAGGTGACCGCGGCATCAATGTCTTCTTTGGTGGCTGCCCCCGCATCCAATAACGCCTGTGCTTCACGGAACAGTGCATACTGCAGGCGGTTGCCGATAAACCCGGGCAGTTCCTTGTTCAGGAGGATCGGTTTTTTATTCATCGAAGCGACGACTGCCATCGCGCGCTCCACCGTTTCGTTATCCGTCCGTTCGCCTTTGACCACTTCCACAAGCGGGATCAGGTGACCCGGGTTCCAGAAATGCGTCACGACCAGCCGGTTCGGGTGCTCCATATCGGCTGCCAACAGGCTTGGCATAAAGCCCGATGTATTGCTCGCAATGACAGTCTCGGGCCCGACCAGGCTTTCAAGCTTCCGGTACATGTCCTTTTTCAAATCGAGCACTTCCGGAATCACTTCAATGATGAAAGTCGCCCCTTCCACCACTTCTTCCAAGGAAGTCGAAAAGTGGATGCTGTTCTTGATGCGCCGGCCGTCTGCCGCGTCAAACAAGCCGTTGTCCACCATGACCTGAATTTTATTGCTGAGCCCTCTATCCGCATTTTCCAAGTCCTGCTCGTTGATGCCGTATACTTTCACTTGCTGTCCAGACCATGCTGCGGACAAAGCAATAGAATGGCCCATTGTCCCCGATCCTAAAATAGAAATCTTCTCCATGCTGCACCCCTCTTTTGTTTTATTCTGTATAACGAATTATACCCAACAAACTACGGAAGAACATAGCTTGTTGGGTAATGATTGCTTAAAGGCCTAAGCCCAATGAAAATAGAATGACCGCTAGGACGGCGCCGAGCAACGGCACTACGACCGACAATGCGCCGAATGCCGGATATGCATCCCGGTGCGTTTCGCCTGCGATGGAACGGATGGTCGTCACTACATATCCGCCCTGTGGCAAGGAATCAAGCGATCCGGAAGAAATGGATACCGTACGGTGCAAAGCTTCTGCGTTGACGCCCATATCGAGGTAATGCGGCGCCAGGAGCGGCAAGGCGATCGCCTGTCCGCCGGAAGAAGATCCGGTCAAGCCGGCGATGACCGCAACAGCCAAGGCTCCGCCGATCAGCGGGCTTCCCGGAATCCCCGTCATTACGCCAACCGCCGACTCGAAAGCCGGAGTGGCACGTACTACGCCGCCGAAGCCGACAACCGCTGCTGTATTGGCAATGGCGATGACTGCGCCCAATGCGCCTTCACCGAACGCATGGCCGATATTCTGGAAGTACTTCCGGTTGATCAGGTACGTCGCCAAGATTCCGCCGGAAAGCGCAATGATCAATGCCGAAGTTCCTAAGGAATCATGGAAAATAAACGAAATGATCAAGACAACGAGCAGGGGAATCATGCTGAGCAGTGGATTCGGCAATTCTCTGCGCGTTTCCGCAGAAGGGTCCGTCTTCCGGGCCACAAAATGCTCCCCTTTTGAAACTGCTTTTGAAATCATCTTTTTCAGCCACCAATAGCCGAAGACCATCATGAAGACTGCGACGATCGCGCTGACTTCCCATCCTGCATACGGAGAAGTCCCTAAAAATTCGATGGGAATCCAGTTCTGGATTTCCGGCGATCCTGCAGATGTCATGGTGAATGTAGTCGACCCGAACGCCAGGGCAGCCGGGATGAAGCGGCGCGGCAGATCTGCCTGCTTGAACAAGCTGAGCGCCATCGGATAAACCGAGAATGCCACAACGAACAAGCTGACGCCGCCGTAAGTTAGAACCGCACAAGCGATAACGACTGCCAATGCGGCGCGCTTCATGCCGATTTTGCTGACGATCCATTTCGATACGCTGTCAGCTGCACCGCTGTCTTCCATGACTTTTCCGAAAATCGCACCTGTCAGGAACATCAAATACCAGGAAGCGATAAATCCGGTGAAGCCGGTCATGTAATTGGTCAGGAAGTTCGCTGCGCCTTCAGGAGCCAATTGCGGAAAAATGGGCAGCCCGTTAAAGACCGCCACGAGCAAAGCTGTAAGCGGAGCAGCAATCAGAAGGTTCATCCCTCTCATCGTCAAATAAATCAATAATGCCAATCCGCCGAATAACCCGATCATGCCTAACATAAATTATCCCCCAAACGCCTTAAAATAATATGATGTGCTGAACGGCAGCCCCTCTATGAGGAAACCCGCCGGCCAGCCGGAAATGTGTATATGTATCGCTAGACCCGCGCAAACATTGCGGGTTCAGCATCGTTTATTTATTGCCGTAGCGTCTCACACGGAGAAGCGCCTGCTCGGCGTGCCCTGCAAAGTTCTCCAATTGGCAAAGGCGTGCAGCGTATTCGCCGATATACGCACTGGCTTCAGGCGTCGTCACTTTCTGGTACGTGACGGTCTTGATGAATTTGCCCACCCAAAGTCCGCCTGTGTAGCGAGCAGCGCCTTTTGTCGGCAAGGTATGGTTTGTGCCGATGACTTTATCGCCATAAGCTACGTTCGTCTCAGGTCCAAGGAACAAGCAGCCATAGTTCGTCATATGCTCAAGGAAATAATCCGGGTTTTCCGTCAGGATTTCCACATGCTCGAATGCCAGGCGGTCCGCTTCAATGCGCGCTTCTTCAATCGAGTCGACAATCAGGATCTGCCCGTAATCTTCCCATGAAACGCGTGCCACATCCGCTGTTGGCAGAGTTTCGAGCTGGCGCTCGATTTCTTTCACCGTTTCTTCCGCCAATTGTTCGGAAGTGGTGATCAGTGCACCCGGCGATGTCGGTCCATGTTCGCCCTGGCCGAGAAGATCCGTTGCGATCATTTCTGCATCTGCTGTATGGTCAGCCACCACTAATGTTTCAGTAGGGCCTGCAAACAAGTCGATCCCGACTCTTCCGTATAACTGGCGCTTTGCTTCTGCAACAAAGGCATTTCCTGGCCCGACAATCATGTCGACCGCTTCGATCGTTTCGGTGCCGATTGCCATGGCACCCATCGCCTGGATTCCGCCAAGGAGGTAGATTTCATCTGCGCCTGCCAAGGACATTGCAGCAATCGTCGCATTCGGGATTTCGCCATTGATCGGCGGAGTGCAAGCGATTACACGTTTGACGCCGGCGACTTTCGCTGTCAAGACACTCATATGCGCTGAAGCAACCATCGGGTAACGGCCCCCTGGAATGTAGCAGCCGACGCTGTTGACCGGAATGTTCTTATGGCCTAAAATCACGCCGGGAATATGCTCAACTTCAACGTCGTTCAAAGAAGCCAACTGGGCCTCGGCGAAGGCTTTAATATTCTTTTGGGCAAATTTGATGTCCTCGATGACATCTTCCGGAACATTGGAAACGATTTCATTTATCTGCTCTTGAGTTAAACGGAACGATTCAGGTGCCCACTTATCGAATTTTTCCGACAATTCACGGACTGCAGCATCCCCACGCTCTTCTACATCCTTCAGCGCACCTGCAACGATCTGCGATACTTTTACGTCATTTGCACTTACTTCTTCCTGCGATTTTCCTGCTTTAAAAACTTTCACCATAATTGATCCCTCCATTTTGAATACGTATGCAAAAATGATCTTACCAAGAAGAATATTGTAATCCCTCCTGAATGTCAACAATTTTTAGACAGTTTCCCGTTCAACCAGCCTTCCTTCAATTTCCAACGCACGGCCGAAGCCTTTGTATTCCTCGATTTCATCCATCAAATAGTGGATCGTTTCTTCCACCATTTTTTCGATCGGCTGTTCCCAGGTCGTCAATCCGTAGCCGGGCCATCCCGCCATGTCGATATTATCGAAACCGATCACTTTCGTATCTCCCGGCACATGGATCGATTTTTTGCGAAACGCGTCAATCACGCCGAGTGCCATGATATCATTCCCTGCAAAAACCGCAGCCGGAAGATGCCCTCCTTCCAGCATGTTCAGTGCCGTTTGGTAGCCGCCTTCGTAGGTATAATCGGATTGATAGATCCGGTACGGAATTCCTGATTGCTCCAGGATTTCCACAAAGCCTTCTTCGCGTTCACGGCTTGTCGATGTGTCGCTGTTGCCGGAAATATAGGCGAAGTCTTTCGCCCCTTTACCGATCAGGTAGCGCGCCACTTCGCGGCTCGCGTTAAGATTATTGCAGCAGACGGAATAAAAGCCTCCTGTATTCAGCTTGCGGTTGAAAAATACCAAAGGAATCCGGTTTGCCCGGAAATCTTCAGCGACAGTCAAAGACATCGTCGCATCCGTGATGATGACGCCTGCCACATTGTAATTGAGCAGGGTCTCGACGTCTTCCCGCTGCAATTCCTCGTTCTGTGTATGGACGAACAAGACACTGTACCCCTGCTTCTTGAAAGCCGTCGTGAACTGTTTCAGCACCTGCGGATAAAATGGGTTTTGTACGCCTTTCATCACAAGCCCGATGATTTTTGTACGGTTCGTGATCAGGCTCCGTGCAAATTCGTTGGGATGATAGCCCAACTCTTCCGCAGCTGCCAAGACCTTGGCACGTGTTTTAGCGGATACCTTCGCTCCTTCAAAATAAACCCTCGAAACTGAGGATTGGGATACTCCTGCAAGTTTCGCCACATCTTTCGCCGTCACCATCTGTTTCATACGCTCCACCCTTTTTTCCATCTTCTAGAACTATAGGTTACACCAAATCCGCATTTGCCGCATCCTGCTTCCAGAAAAATGTCCCTCTGCGCTTCTGCAGAAGGACATCAACGTTATCATTCGATTTTTTCCAGGCTAGAAGTGACTTTGTATTCGTTATCTCCGTCTTCCATGATGAATTCCCTCTTCACTTCTCCATATCCTTCTACAAAATAGGAACGGAGGATGGCCCCGTCCTCGGTTTTATTTTCCAGCAGGATGGCATTATCGAAATCTTTGTAAGGCGTCTCCACTTTGACGCCCAGCTCCTTGACAGGCATTCCGTTCATTTCTCCCCCGGCTTCGACCGGCAGTTCGAAATAACGGGAGATGGGCTTCAGCGCCTGCAATTCTTCGAGGCTTGGCTCGTATTCCTCATAAAACTCCGGCTCTTCTTTCACAAGGTCTGCGGCACTTCCTTCAATGCGATAGACACTCATTACCGTCGTGCCGCCATTGTCTTCATAGACTGCCACATGGCCGCCTTCAAGATGGACCGTCCGTAGCGTCAATTGGGCATACTCGTTCCCTTCCCCTTTATACTGGGCTATCGAGCCATCCTCCAGGAAAAAGGCGTAAGGATCTTCGGAAACCTCGTTTTCTTCGCCGCCGGAAGCCGGCTCTTCTTCCCCGGGAACGGCTGTATCCGGCTGCGGCGTGCCAGCATCCGGTATGACTGGATCGGGATCCGGTTCAGCTCCGCACCCGCCAAGCAAGAAAAGCAGCAGGCCCAAAGCAATTAGCTTTTTCATTGCGATCACCCCTTTATGGATTAGACGGCAAAATGATGTATTCTGTTACAAATTTCATCCTTCGTTATAGAATTTCAAAGATTTTCCTGTTAAAATGAAAAAGTTGAAATTTGAAATTAGCGGGGTACGTTATGAAAAAAAGAATTTTATGCTTCGGAATCGCAGGCGCGCTGCTATTGTCCGGCTGTTCACAAGAAGATGCCCATATGGAAACACAAGCCGCCCATCAGGCAACCAAAGAAGAAAGCGCCAATCTTCATCTTCTCGACCAGGAGCTCGAAGACATTTCGGCAGAGGAATGGGAAAGCATGCACTTATCGGAAACAGACTTTGACCAGTTTTTGTCGAGTCTGCCCGAAAAAGATGAAAAAGGATTCCAGGAAATCTCGGAAGTATCGATGAAAGGTACAGATATCCGCATTGTGTTGAACAACACCAATGGAGATACGCTCGACAATCTGCTATCGGCTCCTTTCCTGGATGCAAAAGTACGCCAGGCATACTTGCAATCGGCATATTTTGATGGCCGACAGCCAGCCATCCAAATCATGGATTCTGCGGGAACAGTGCTCTCAGACACCGATGAGCCGCTTGATCTCGCAAAACCGTAAAAGCGCCATACGAAAAGAAGGCCCGGGAAACGCTTCCGGGCCTTCTTTTATACGTGGAAAGAATGGTCATAGATCGGCTTGATGTGCAGATCAAAATGTTCTTTCGCTTCTTCGATGGTGTAGATTCCCCCTTCTGCCCCAGGCTCCTGCAGCTTTTCGATATGGGCATCCACCAGGTCTGCAAAATATTTGCCGACAGCGATCTTCTTTGGATATTGCTGCTGCACTTTCGTGATGAACGCTTCGTCCAATGCCTGTTTATAGGCATAATATAGCGCAGCGTTCACCAATGTCAGCGACCCGTGGGCAACGTTTGTCGCAAGATAATAATTGCCGTAAACATCCTTGAACAAATCTCTTTCTGCTTTGATTTCCATTCCGTCCGCCTCCTTTTTCCTTTATTCCCCTATACCCGCTCACCGCTTGGGCTAACATGAAAAAGGCATTCCGCAGAATGCCCCAGACTCTAGAAAAAGTATTTTACGAAGAATAGAGATGTATAAGCCCGACCGGGCTGGCCACTTCGCTTTCCGTGGGCTCGGCTTCAGCCGCTTCCCTCGCTTCGCTCAGTCCAGGGTCTTCAGCTCGAGCTGGTCCCACAGGAGTCTCGTGGCCAACCTGGTCGGGAGCGTCACCTGTATCTAAAAGATGAAGTGAAGATACTACTTCTACTTTGACTTGCTAGGAACAAGCCGCTGGCTTCAAGATCCGCAACGGAAGGCTGCAAGTGCAAACATTGTGCTCCTGTCCCTGCATCGCTGCGCTAGCTTCGGGACATGAAAAACCGTTGCAGTGCTGCGCACTTCGTCGCAAAGCCAATGACCGAACTGCCTTCGGCCATTGGCTTTCCTGCGGGATAGCGAAGTGTCGAAATCCACTCGGACGCCAGTCAATACTTGATCGAAGCTTGCGAGGACAAGTATTTGCGACGAGCTTGCGCAGGAGCATAAGTTCTTTGTTAGTTCGGCGCGAGCCCGCGGAACGCGTCCGCCTGAAGTGGAGGATCAGGTACAGCTTCTCTTAAATGTTTGGTCCTTCTTTAAGGAAAATAAATATTCCTTTGTCTACAAGCTCTGGCATTCATCAGAATGCCCTTTCCGTTCCAGCGTTTGTCCCGATGCTGCTTCCTATTCCTTTTAAAAGATCAATTGTTGAATAGGCTGCGGATGACGCGGATGACCCGCTCTTGCTGTTCTTCCGTCATGTTCGAACCGGAAGGCAGGCATAAGCCGTGGCGGAAAATCTTCTCGCTCACCGCTTCCCCGTCGCCATGGGAAAAGAATTGTGCATCTTTGAACAGCTCCTGGGAATGAAGCGGGTTCCAGACATTGCGCGATTCAATTTCTTCAGCAGCAAGCGCGCGTTTGATATTCTCAGGAACCAATGCGGTTAAATCCGGGTTGAGGGTGAAGGCAGTCAGCCAGCGGTTTGAAAACGTCCCTTTAGGTTCCGGCTGGAATTCGATTGCCTCAATATCGCCCAGTCCGGCGGCATATCTTTCATAGACGGCGCGCCTTGCGGCTACGCGCTCATCGATCGCTTCCAGCTGCGCCCGGCCGATTCCAGCCAAGACGTTGCTCAGCCGGTAATTATAGCCGATTTCATGGTGCTTGTAATAAGGTGCCGGATCTTTTGCCTGGGAAGCGAGGAAACGGGCCTTCTTGATCGTCTCCGTATCATTTGATATGAGCATGCCGCCGCTTGAAGCAGTGATGATCTTATTGCCGTTGAAGGAAAAGATCCCGAATTTGCCGAACGTCCCGCTGCTTTTCCCTTTATAGCTGGAGCCCAATGATTCTGCCGCATCTTCGACGATCGGCACACCATATTCATTGCAGATTTCCAGCAGTTCATCCATCTGTGCGCTTTGCCCGTATAAATTGACAATCACGACTGCTTTCGGCAGCTTTCCCTCATCGGCTGCTGCAAGGAATGCCTTGCGAAGCGCAACCGGCGACATGTTCCACGTCTCTTCTTCGGCATCGATGAATACCGGTTCCGCGCCTTCGTACAGGATCGGATTTGCGCTCGCTACAAACGTCAGCGACGAACAAAAAACGCGATCCCCTTTCCCGATGCCTAATAGATGGAGCGCCAAGTGGATGGCCGCGGTCCCTGAACTCAAGGCCGCTCCTCCTGCAGCGCCAGTATACGCTGCCAGCTCTTCTTCAAATTTATCGACATTCGGGCCGACCGGCGCAATCCAGTTGGAGGCAAATGCTTCCTGGATATATTTCATTTCGTTCCCCGTCATGTGTGGAGTGGACAACAGGATTTTCTCTTTCGTTTCTGTTGCCGGTATAAAAAAGCTTGTGCTCGAGTTTTGCTCAATCGGAAGGATTTTCATCTTTCTGCCACCTCGCCATCATTCAGTAATGCACTTCTGGTATGCCACGCTTTTTTCTGTTGTCCAGTCAGACTGTTCCAAGTGGGACGCTTCGGTTTAAAGGCCAGATCAATCACCCTTTCCATTCCTTCGCAGCCTTGAATGCTTCAGTTCACATTATTGATGACAAGGCGGAATTTATTTTTTTTATTCGGCGGAATCTCTTCGACTATGCGGATGTGATATTTCATATCTTCCCCGAATATATACACCAGCTCTTCCTGGATGGATTCGGTCATCGCAGCTGTGTAGCTTTCGGCCGCTTCGATCATGACATCTATTGCATCCGGTTCAGTCTGGCTGAATTGGATTTTCCGTATGGCTGAAGAAAAACTGCTGCCGGCCATGGACATATAGAGCGCCGTGAATTTCCCCCGGCTTTGTGATTGGAGGAAATCTTCTTCCCGCCCTTGGAGCTGGCGGAGGACTGGATGGGCACTGCCGCATGCGCAGCGCTCCTCTTCTATCGCCAAATCGATCCGTTCCCCGGTCTTGTAGCGGATCAGCGGGGTGCCATACGTGTTGAATCCGGTGATGATCATTTCCTTGTCTTCTGTCGCTTCAATGATTCCGGAACCCGGATTGTAATGCATCTTGCCCTTTGCGCATTCCGCAATGAACGGTGCACCTTCAGTAAAAGCAAAATGGTGGTGGACCGGGCTGTCGAATGCAGCTTCGATTTCCTTCCGGCATTCTGGAGTCAGTTTCTCCTCTGTGGTGAAAATGGCAATCGGCTGGAAGGAGAGGATGATTTTGTTCTGATTGATGTATTTCGCAAGCTCGCAGATGGCTGATGGCAATCCGTCAATGAAGTCCGGCTTGTAGGTATCGAGGTTTTCTACGTAGGCCCCGGCGTTCTTTTCATTGCAGTAGTAGGAGGAATACAAGCGCTGCTTGGCGGAATGGTTATCCCGCCAATACACTTTCTTCCGCTGACGCTTCGGGATAAAGCGGTTTGAACTGAACGACGCCCGCTTCATTTCCAGATTGGTCGCACCGTGCCGGTTCTTGAAAAAATCAAGAAATGCCATGTGCCGCTGCATATCTTCTTTCGTAATCAGGAACTTCAATGGCATTCCTGAATGGTCCAGGATATAGGAAACGACAGCCGCGCTCTCCGGCAATGTATAGAAGCTCGCAATATTCTTTTGGAGCATATCCATCTCAAGGACCGGAAGCTTTTTCAAGTCTTCAACCGTCCGGATGCTCTCCAAATCGATCCCTTTATAGAACTCCTGGTAAAATGGGCTCCGGTCAACCGCATACGCAATCAGTTTTTGCATTTCCTCCTGCTGATGCGTTCTTCCGGCCGCTTTGTCCGAATCACTGCGGTTGCCCAAGGCTCTTAAAAATTCAAAGTAGATATGTCCATACCTGCTTTTCGTTTTGCGGTACCCTTCAATTGTGGTCAATAGGTTCTGCAGGTATATCGGCGAATTGTCGTAGATTTTCATGGGCAGCTCACGCATCCGCACTCTCTCCTTCAAGTTTTACTCTATGCAGCCAAGCTCCCTGGGCTGCTCAGGAAAACATCAAGCAAATTCGTTCCCCGCCTTCGCAGCCCATGTTTTTTTCCATTCCTGCTCGGGTTCTTTCCGCTTCCGGTTCGCCAGTCCCAAAAGCGTTTCTTTGGTCTGTTCGGGCGTCATATCCGGCAACTGCTTCAAAATCCGGCTCATTTCTACCTGGCTGATTGGCGTCGCTTTCCCGATATAGATTTTCGGGAAAATCTTTTCGCTCTGGATTTCACTTGCATCCAACAGCTCTTCGTATAATTTTTCACCCGGACGCATTCCTGTAAATTGGATTTTGATCTCGTTTTCCTCGAAACCGGAAAGCTTGATCATATTGCGCGCCAAGTCGACGATTTTGACCGGTTCGCCCATATCCAGTACGAACACTTCCCCTCCTGATGCAAGAAGCCCGGCTTGGATGACCAGCCGCGAAGCTTCAGGTATGGTCATGAAATAACGGGTCATGTCCGGATCCGTTACAGTGATGGGGCCGCCGCCTGCAATCTGTTTTTTGAACAGCGGGACGACGCTTCCACGCGACCCCAGGACGTTGCCGAACCGGACAGCGGCGAATGTCGTCTTGCTGTTGATCGCAAGGTTCTGGACGATCATTTCGGCACAGCGTTTTGTCGCCCCCATGATATTCGGGGGGTTGACCGCTTTATCGGTGGAGATCATGACAAAACTTCCAATGCCGTATTTGTCCGCCGCTTCTGCGACGTTTTTCGTTCCGAAGACATTGTTTTTCACCGCTTCCAGCGGATTTGCCTCCATGAGCGGCACGTGCTTATGCGCCGCAGCATGGTAGATGAGGTCGGGCTTATACGTTTCCATCACCCGGAAAATGCGATCCCGGTCCTGAATATCAGCAATGATCGGCACGATTTCAATGGTTTCCGGCAGCTTGCCGCGAAGTTCCATGTCAATCGTATAGATTGAGTTTTCTCCGTGCCCGAGCAACAGGATCTTGCCCGGATTGAATTTGGAGATCTGCCGGCAGATTTCCGAACCGATCGATCCCCCTGCGCCGGTCACCATGACCGTCTTGCCGGCAATCTGCTCTTCGATTGCTGCCATGTCGAGCTTCACTTCTTCCCGGCCGAGCAAATCCTCGATTTTCACATCGCGGATATCGCTGACAGTCACTTTTCCAGTCATCAAGTCCTCGATGCGCGGTATCGTTTGCACCTTGGCGCCTGTATCAAGGCATTGCTTGGTGAGTTCAGCCATCGCCCGTTTCGACAGCGAAGGAATCGCAATGATGATCTGCTCGATGCGATGATCCACTACGTATTCCGGAATGTTTCCGAGAGGGCCGACAACTTCGAGCCCGTAGATCTCAAGCCCCCATTTTGTTTTGTCGTCATCGGCAAAGATGACGGGATTTCTCCCCCACTCCGGATTATTCTTCATATGGCGCGCAATCATTCTGCCTGCCTGCCCTGCCCCTACCACCATTGTCCGGCTCGTCAATACGGCTTTGCGCCTAATCGACTGCTCCTGGATCAACCGCAATGAAATCCGGGAAGCGCCGAAGAAGAAAATCAGCAGCATCCAGGACAGCATCAGCGTGCGGGCATACAATTGTTCGCCATATGCATATTGCATGATGCTGGCGACAAAGATGGTCAATGTCACCGCTTTGACGATCGATTTCAATTCATCAACGGATGCGTATGCCCAGATTTTCCGGTATAGCCCGTAATGCCAAGCGAATGAGTGCCAAGCAATGAACAATGTCACTGTACTGATGAACAGCATTTCATTCGATAGCACGCTGGCATACGGGTATAAGAATAAGTAGCAGGCGTAGATGGAAGAAAGAATGATCAACGAATCAATCAAGAATAATGACAAGTATCTTTTCTTTATCGTCAACTTAATTACCCCATCTCGTTTCTCATTTTCCAGCTTCTATTTGCTGTAGTTCTGGTAATAATAATTATCTTTCGACATCTGGTAGTTATTCATGACTACACCCATGATGAACGCCTTTGACGTTACCAAGGCATCCCGAGCTTTGATGACGCTGTCTTTCTCCGATTTGCCTGTATTGACTACCAGTACTGTGGCGTCGCATTTGTTCGCCAGGATCTTCGAGTCGGTGACCGACAGGAGCGGCGGCGAATCAATGATGACGATATCGTACTTCGACTTCATTTCCTCCAGAAGGTCATCCAGTGCCGGCGTGCTGAGAAGTTCTGCCGGATTCGGCGGAATCTGGCCGCATAGCAAGAGATCCAGCCCGGGAACACCGCTTCTTCTAACGGTATCCTGAAGGCGCCCCTTTTTCAGAAGCAGATTGGACAGGCCGATTTTATTGGCCATTTGGAATGTATGATGCAACGTCGGCCGCCTCATATCCGCATCCACCAATAGCACCCGCTTGCCTGCTTCCGCAAAGACGATCGCCATATTGCAGGACGTTGTCGATTTCCCTTCCTCTTTGGCTGCCGAAGTGAACAGAATGGTCTGTGTATCGGGCCCTGGCATGGAGAAATTGATATTTGTCCGGATCGTCCGGTATTGCTCGGTCGTTATTGATTGCGGATTAGATCGAACCACCAATCTTCGTGCCGCCGATCGATTTGACTTTTTCGCTGTCCACATCGCCCACCAACTCCTTCTGTTCTTTGTAATTGGATGATTTTCTCATTTCCTTTGTACTTTCTGCTTGGCTGACAATGCCGAGGACCTGCAGTCCGACGATATCCTCAATATCCTCTTCCGTACGGATTGTTGTGTTCATCTGATCCAACAGGATGGCAAGCCCAGTGCCAATCATAAAGCCCATTACTGCGCCGATTGCCATATTGAACAGCGGGTCCGGCTTTACAGGTTCCGGATCTACCGGCAAGACAGCCGGTGCAAGGATGTTGACATTATCGACTTTCATCAAATTCTTGATTTCCGCCTGGAAAACCGATGCTGTCGTATTGGCAATGAGCACCGCCCGCTCCATGGAGGCGTCTTCCACATTCAGTGTCAGCACTTGCGAATTTTCAACGCTTGTCACTTCGATCCGCTCATTCAGATCCGTCACCGATTCGTTCAGCTTCAGTTCCTCTATGACCGCTGCCAGAATGGCCGGGCTCTTGATGATGACGTTATAGGTACTGATAAGCTGGATGTTGGCATCGATATTCTGTGCATCGAAAGGCTGTGCAGCCGTCGCGTTCTGGTTGACCAGAATCTGTGTCGATGCCTGGTAGATCGGTTTCATCAGCGTATAGCTGACGACGCCGCTCAATGCAACAAACAGGAGCGTGACCATGAGGATCAGCGGAATCCGTTTGCGCAGGTTCTTCATGAATTCTTTAACATTGAATGTACTTTCCATTCCTTACACCTCTGTTCCCGATGGATTTTTAGGTAGCTTTTTAACGCGTTTGCTTTTCGGCAAGATCACCGATGTAAAAAATCTTGGAGAGCTTTCCGTTATGCGCGTTCAGCATAAGGATGATCCACAGCACCAGCCCGATCGGCGAAAGAATGACGCCTGACAGCCAACCGATGACCGGGAGCATTCCAAGAAGTGTAAATACAGCAAAAAAGGCGAGCGACAGGTAAATGGACTGGAAAGCATGGAACCGGACGAACCGGTTATCCTTCTCAATCAGCAGGAAGACGATTCCTGAAAAAATGCCGAAAAGGTAAGCAAGCGTACCGGCAATGTTTTCCGGGAGCCCGAGCGAAGTGGCATGCAGCCTGGCATCGCTGTTTTCCTGTGAATGCTTGAATACAGTCTGCTGTTCAAAAGTTCGGAGCTGATGATCTTCTGTAAATTTGAAATTGTTCTCAACCATTTTCTTTTCCTCCTTTGTCCTTTACCATTTGACCTCATACTACGGAGGGAAGGTTAAAATAAAGTTAAATAGTTTTAATAATTAAATTATTTTAAAAATAGACGTGAAAAAGCCGCCCGGATCGCATTTTCGATCAGGCGGCTTTCGCTGGTTCATTATTCTGCTGTGAATTTGTAGCCGAATCCCCGGACGGTACGGATATGGACAGGATTTGCCGGATCTTTCTCCACCTTCCTCCGCAGGTTGCTGATATGGACTTTTACCGTTTGGATATCTCCTTCAGAATAATAACCCCATATACTGTCGTAAAGCTGCTCAGCGGTCCAGACCCGGTTGGGATTCTGGGCCAGCAGCAAAAGCAATTGAAATTCCTTATGATAAAGCCGTACCGGCTTGCCGGCGACATACAGTTCACGTGCATCAATGTGGATCTTGATGTCCTGGAACTCGAGCACAGACAGCTTGTCCTCGTCTCCGCTCTTCCACCCATTTCTCCTAAGAATCGCCCGGATCCTTGCTTCAAGCTCGGTGAAGTCGAAAGGCTTTGTGATGTAATCATCGCCCCCTGCTTCAAGGCCGTTGATCTTATATGCCAGCTCTTTCCGATAGCTGACGAAGAGGATGGGGAGTTTGGTCTGCAGACGGATCTGCTCGCACACTTCGATTCCATTCATGCCTGGCATCTCGATATCCAGCAGGATAAGGTCGGGATTTTCTTTTGCCAGCTTATCCATTGCCTCAAAGCCGTCTTCCGCATCGATGACCCGGTAGCCTTTCTTCATCAGGAACAGCCGGATCAGTTCACGGATGCCTTCTTCATCTTCCACAACCATTACAGTAGCTTCGCTCATGGTACGTCCCCCTGTCTTTTGTTTAGAATGTCAAAGGCAATGCAATGTAGAAGGCGCTCCCTTTTCCGACTTCGCTCTCTGCCCAGATCTCGCCTTTATGGGAAAGGATGATTTCTTTGGCAATGGCCAGCCCGAGCCCGCTCCCTTTATACTGCTCCGTCTTTTCCATTTTGAAGAAACGGTCGAAAATATGCGGCAGCACCTCCTGATCGATGCCGCAGCCTGTGTCTTCGACTTTGATGATGACTTCCCCGTCGAATTCATCGAGGTCGAGCACCGCACCTTCTGTGCCGTTGGCGTAAACATCAGCGGATATTGTGATTTTGCCGTCTTCGGAAGAAGTATGCTTCACGGCATTCCATAATACATTGGAGAAGACCTGATCGATCCGGTCGATGTCGATGGACAGCTTGAACTGTTCTTCAAGCGGATCCTCCCGCCCTTTCTGGTGTTCGAACTTGCGCCCGCTCTGTGTCACATCGGCTTCCATGCCGATGACCAGGCGGTTCAGCCATTGGGAAAGCTTCACTTCTTCAAAACGCAGCGTCATATTGCCCGACTTGTATTTTGAAAGTTCCACGAGATCTTCTGTCAACCGCTCGAGCAGCAGCAGTTTGTTGTGGATCATATCCAGATACCGCGGATTCTTCTCATCGATCAGACTTTCTTTCACTGCCTGGATATAGCTGTGGATCAGCGTGATCGGCGTGCCGAGTTCATGCGAAATCGTGGACAGCATCTCGTTCCGCGACTTCTCGATTTCCTGGATTTCATCGTTCACGGTCACCAGGTTCATATTGGTGATTTCAAGCGCCATCGTCCGCTCCTTGATATTCCGTTCCAGGAAGTAATTTACATTGGTGATTTCCTGTGTCAAGCTCCGCAGGTTCGCCAGCGTTTCCACCCGCAGCAGAAATTCTTCCTTGTCGCAGGGTTTGACGAGGTAATCGTTCGCCCCTGCAGTGAATGCACTCGATTTATGCTTCATGTCCTCTTCTTCAGACAGCATAAGGATCGGCAATTCGGTAAGCGTAAAATCCCTCCGGATGCTCCGGCACAATTCATCGCCGGTCATATCCGACAATGCCCATTCCAATATGACCAAGTCGATCGGCTGTTCCGAAAGGAGCTGGATGGCTTCCGCCCCTTCCGATACACCGGTCACTTCATAGCCGTCCCGCATCAGTTGATAAGTCAGCATTTCCCGGTTCACGTCGATGTGGTCGACCACCAGTACGCGGATTTCCTTTTGTTCCCGCCGACGCTGCGACAAAGATTCGCTCAACTGGGCGGCTGTCAGTTCTTCGATTTCCACCGCTTCCTGCGGCTCGTCCTCTTCAGCTTCGTCCTTCTTGTAGATCGGAAGCGTAAAACTGAAAACGGAGCCTTCCCCCGCCTTGGATTCCACCTCCAGCCAACCTCCCTGAAGCTCCACCAGCCGCTTGGTAAGATTGAGGCCGATGCCGGCTCCGCCAAGTCCGTCTTCTTGGATGCTGCTGGATCGGGAAGGCTCGAAAAGGGTGGATATCTTGGCTTCGTCGATGCCCATTCCTGTATCCCTTACGGAAATGCGGATTCCTTTGCCCGCTTTTTTGGCGGAAACCGTAATTTCACCCTTGTCAGTGAACTTAATCGAGTTGTCGATCAAGTTGAAAAGAACTTGCTGAACCCGATTGGGATCGGCGATGGCTTCGGGCAGATCGTCCGGCATCTTCTGGTAGAGGGCTACTTCTTTATCTTTCAGAAGCGGCCGGCAGACGGCGATCACCGAATCCGCCAAGCTCCGCAGCTCCACCGGCTCTACATGGACGTCCAGTGCATTCTGCTTCAGTTTGGAATAATCCAGAATATCGTTGATCATATGTGCAAGTTTCTTGCCGTTGGCGACAATGGTTCCGAGCTGCTGGCTGACTCCTTGCGAATTTCGGCCGCTGACCGTTTCCTGCAGCGACTCTGCAATGCCGATCATTCCATACAGCGGCGTCCGCAGGCTGTGGGATGTGACCGCCAGCATTTCGTCTTTCCGTTCATTGGCATGCTTGAGGGATTCCATCGCCAGCCTTTGCCGTTCAATGGCTTTCTTCTCCAGTTCCCGTTTTTCCAGTTTCTTCGCTGCCGCTTTATCTGCCAAGGCCAGAGCTGTCAGGAAGATTCCTAATCCTGCCGCCAGATACGCCCCATGCCGCGAACGGTCCGTAAAAGGGATAAAGCCGTTTAGCGATAGATAGGACAGCAAGACTCCGAACAGCAGCAGAAATGATCCGATCGTATAATAGCGCGCATAACGGATATCCATTTTCAGGCACACCACCGATAGGGCGAAAACGACGGCCGAGGAAACCAGCAGCAGGAACGGCAGAAGGTGCTTCACCGCTTCCATGGAGACCAGCAGGACTGCCAACAGGGGCACATGCAACAAGATCAGCAATTGCAGCCCTTTCTTGATGCGAGGCAAATGCCGGCGGGTATCCAGGAAGTTTGCGGTGAACAGCAAAAGGAAAATGCTGCTTAGCCCGATGAACAGCAGAATCGATCGTTCATTCCACCAAACCAAATCCGGCCAGATGAATGTCAAAGTCAGACCGGCCAAAGAAGACACTGTGGCAAGCAGAGCTACGGCCATCAATCCGAAATACAAATAACCCAATTGCCGAAACCGCGCAAATTGCATAAACTGGTAAGCCAGCAGAACTGCAAGGACCCCAGCGGCAAGGCCGATGAGTGCGGTGGTTGTACGGGTCTTGGCTTCAAAAGCCTTTTCATCCCAGATTGCCAGCGGCAGCTGCATTGGCCCATCGGTTTGCGCCCGCAAGTAGAAGGTCCGGCTGGCGCCTCCCGGCACATCCAGCGGAAAGACAAAGTTGCGGTGGTAATAAACGCGCTCGGCAGCCGGAACCGCAGAGCCGCTTTCTACCGCTTCATAGCTTCCATCCCCCTGTTGTGCATAAAGGGTCAAGCTGTCGAGCGTAGATGCCGCCGCTTCAAGAAGCCATGTTTTTTCAGCTGATGCATTCTCGGCCTCAAAGCGGATCCAGTAGACCTCTTCTGTATATCCAGCATTCAGGGTGCCGTCAATATTCGGCATGAACTGCATGGTCATAAGCGGCTGGGAAATCTCACTAATATCCACCCCCCCGCTCTCATCGATGAAAATCGATATTGTGCTTCCGATTTCCGATTTTTCGACTGTATCATCCAACCGGATCGCCTGGCCGCTGTCTTCAAGATCGCCGACCTGTTTATCTCCGCTCATAAAAAATAATAAAACTATAAGGACAAACGCTATTTTTACCGCGTTGGAGAGATTTCGATAAAGTGGGGACATAATGGCACACCTCTATTTCTAAAATTCATCCATTTGTAAACACATGTTGTCCAATCTCAGCAGAAGCGGATAGAAAATTTGCATTTTTTATTTGAATGTTCAGAATTCTATGTGTAGCGGGATATATACCATAAGTAGCATAAGAACTTGTTAAAATAATACCATTTAACCGGTTAAAAGAAAAGAACATTTAATCTGAAAATTCAATTAAAACTATTGACCTATCATCGCAAAGGGAATACTCTAATAAAAAGAAAAGCTAAGGTTCATTTGTCGCATGATATTTGATACAGGCTTAACAGCCTTAAATGAGGTGAAGGCGATGTTCCAGAGAAAAGCAGCCAATAACATCAAAAAGAAACGTTCCTGGTTGGGTATAGCCGTTAAATTGGCCATCATTGCAGGGGCGCTCTACCTCTTAGTCCTGTTCCCGAAAGCTACCAGTACGCTTGACGAGATCCATGAACCGTTGGTCCGGGAAGCTTCTCCAAAGCGCGAGGAAAAGATCGTCCTTGAAAACAAAGACCCCATTTCGGTCCTCCTCCTGGGTGTCGATGAGCGCGAGGATGACCGAGGCCGTTCCGATACGATGGTCGTACTGGCGATCAATCCCGAAAAAGAATCCACCAAGATGATCAGCATCCCCCGGGATACGTACACGGAAATTGTCGGGCTCGGCATGAAGGATAAGATCAATCATGCCTACGCTTTTGGCGGCATTGAAATGTCGCTTGCCACTACAGAAAAGCTGCTGGACATCCCGATCGATTACGTCGTTCAGCTGAACATGGAAGGGTTTGAAGATATCGTGAATGCGCTGGACGGCATCAGTGTCGACAACGCTTTTGCCTTCGACGATTTTCCTGCAGGTGAAATTACGCTTAGCGGCAGCGAGGCACTAGACTATGTCCGCATGCGGAAAAATGATCCAGACGGAGACTTTGGCAGGCAGAACCGCCAAAAGCAAGTCGTCAAAAGTATCATGGTCCAAGCTGTGTCTGCCACAACCTTGTTCAATTATCCGAAAATCTTCGACGCCCTCGGTGATAACGTCAAAACAAATATGGAGTTCAATGAAATGATCGATGTCCAGAAAAATTACCGGAATGCGACCAAAGAAGTCGAGCAGCTGAGCTTTGAGAACGGCTACGGGGAAACGATCGGCGGCATCTGGTATTACATGATGGACCAACAGGAGCTGGCCGAAGTGCAGACCGCCATGAAAGCTCAACTAGGGACAGAATAGAAAAAGCCCAGCCGCGTTTTGCGGCTGGGCTTTCTTTGTTATTCGCTTTCTCTTTTAGGAGCCAGTTCCACTGCTTGGCGAAGCGCTTCCACCAAGCTTTTCTCATCTGCTTTGCCGGTCCCTGCGATGTCGAATGCAGTTCCGTGGTCGACGCTCGTCCGGATGATCGGCAGCCCGACCGTGATGTTGACTCCGGCTTCAAGGCCAAGCACTTTGACCGGCGCATGCCCCTGGTCATGGTACATGGCTACCACAATATCGAAATCCCCGCGGACTGTGCGGAAAAACAGCGTGTCTGCCGGCAGCGGCCCTTGGACATCGATGCCTGCTTCCTGCGCTTTTTTCACTGCCGGAATGACTTTCTCTTCTTCTTCCCCATAGCCGAACAGCCCGTTTTCCCCTGCATGCGGGTTGATGCCGCACACTGCGATTTTCGGATTTTTTATGCCTGCTTTCGAAAGCGTATCATGAGCCAGCTGGATCACATGCAGAACTCGTTCCGGCGTAATCATGTTGATTGCGTCAATAATGCCGACATGCGTCGTCACATGGATGACTTTCAGGTTCGGAGCTGACAGCATCATGGAATAATCCTTCGTACCAGTGAGCTCAGCCAAAATCTCAGTATGCCCCGGGTACAAGTGGCCGCCTTTTTGCAATGCCTCTTTGTTCAGCGGCGCTGTACAGATGGCATCGATTTCTTTGGCATTCGCTAAAGCAATGGCTTTTTCAAGATACCGGAATGCGGCATTTCCCGCTTCCGGCGACACTTCACCGATTGGCAATGTGTCCGGCAGGAGGTTCATGTCCAGGCAGTCGATGGTATCCCGCTCAAATTTCGCTTCGGCCGGTTCGCTGATCCGGCGGATGGCTTTTGTGCTCCCTGTGAACCCTTTCGCCCGCTCGAGAATGGAGGCGTCGCCGATGACGAACGACCGGCTTGATTCGTGGACGCTGTCGTGTTCAAAACTCTTTAAAATGATTTCCGGGCCGACGCCTGCAGCGTCCCCCATTGTAATTCCGATGATCGGTTTAATTGCTTGCATGTATTCCCGCTCCTCTCAGATAATCGACTGCGTTGGAAAGCGATTCCGCATTTCCGAAACCGCCCGCCTTCGTAATTGCCGGCATTTCTTTATTGTTCCATGCTACCATGCCCAACGGCAATCCTGCTTCCACTTCAAACCGCAGCTCCATATCATGGATGCCCAGTTCGCTGCAGATGTCTTTTGCCGTATCGCCGCCGGTCATGATCAGGGCATCGAAGGCGGTTGTTTCCAGCGCCTGACGTGCGAGTTTTCCGATGCCGGCAGAGATTGCTTGCCCAATTTGATTGGCCGTCCGGCCGTTCATTTCTGCCCAGGAAGCGGTTTTTCTGCGGTTTTCCTGGGACCCGTATACATAGATCACGGCGCAGTCAAATTCGTCCGTCCGGACTTTTCGTGAAACGCCCTCGAAAACTTCCGCTTCGCCTTCCAGCAAATCCAACGGATCTACTTCAATCATCAAGGTATTAGGCCGAAGTTTCAATGCTTCAAGCTGTTCACCCGTTTTCCCCGATAAACTGCCGGACAAGACAAGAACTTTTTCAAGCGGCCCTTCAAGAGTATTTTCTGTATTTTCTCTTTCATATTCTGTATATAAATGATTGATCATTCCGGCGGAACCTGCCCATCCGACCGCAACATCCAGTCGTTTCGCCAGTTCGGAAAGCTTCCGGAAATCCCCTTCCTCGACCGTATCGCAGACAATCCATTGCACACCATCACGGAGCTGTTCATCAACCCATTGTTCAGGCTTCAAGCCGCGAAGTATTTCTTTGGTCAATACAGCCGTTTTGGAGCCGCCGTCTGCCAGCAGGTCCGGGATGTAGCTATGGAGCACTGGCGTTTTCGGGTCCTTTGCAAATTCCGTCTCTGCCACCGGCTTGCCGTTGACAAGCAGGACCCCGTCTTCGACAGTCCGTCCCATTGCCGGAAAAGCCGGCGCCAGGAAGATCAGGTCAAGCCCGGAGGCATCCTGCATGGCTTTCAATTCCGACGCGACCGAACCGCGCAGCGTTGAATCCACTTTTTTGTAAAATGATTGGATTCCACATCCGCTTAACCGGCTGATTTCCTGAAAAACCGCTTCATAAGCAGCTCGAGGACCCATCGCCCGGCTGTTGGTGTCAATGATCCAGACGTCGATATCCTGTTCCGGCAATCGGCTGTAGTCAATGGAATCTGTCAGCAGCACTTTCGATTTCAGGCCTTTTTGCGCGAGGCGCACACCCGTATCATTCGCTCCTGTAAAATCATCCGCAATGATGCCGATCTGTGTTGCCATCTTCTTCATGTCGTTACGCCCCTTTTTTGATCAGATCGCCGTTATCGAAGATAAAACCTTTCCGCTCCAGCCGTTTTACAAGAAACGCAATGTAAAGCGGCAAAAGAATCGCCGTCGTGACGGTAGAAGCGGCTACCTGAACTGTTGCAATATCCACCACTCCGGCAAAGCTGGCACTGGCTGCTGCAATTGCTGCCGGCGTCGCTACCGCATTCCCGGCCGTCGAGCCTTCAGCAGCACCGACAATCGGGTTCCATTTCAGCGCTTTGAAGACGAGATAGCCAGCCGTACCGGTTACGAACACCGTAGCGAGCCCAAGAACGATACCGCCCAATCCACCTTGGATAATGGCATTAAAATCAATGCCCATGCCGAGTGCAAATGCGAAAAACGGAATCAGCATCGAACTGCCGGTATCCAGGAAAGAGCGCATGTCTTCATCCAAGTTCCCGAGAATCATCCCGATTAGAATCGGCAATAGCACAGCAATGAAGGAGACTGGCGAGAACAAACCTTCCACAAAGCCCATTGCACCGAAAATCGTCAAAGCAACCATCGTTAGGAAAGGACCGTCATTCAAGGCAAGCAGCGAATATGCTGCCCGGTCTTCTTTGCTTCCGTACTGCCCGACAAGAGCGACAAACAATCCGCCGTTGCTGTTGGTCATCGCCGCAATGACAGCAATCGGAGCAATTCCAAGCCATAGGCCGTTTTCACCCGCGAACATATAGGCTACCAGTCCGACTAATGCCCCGACAACCCATTTGGTCGTCAGCAGCGTAGCGCCTTTGGCAAGTGAGACACCGAACGTTTTCACGTTGATTTGTGCTCCAGTGACTAGCAGGAACAAAGCGATCAGCGCATTTGCGCTATCGACAAACAATGCCTGGGTGAACCCGCCGATTCGCAGCAAATCCGGAGCCAACGTATTGAGCGTTGCTGCTAACAATAAAGGCACAACCATCATGCCGCCAGGAATTCGGTCTAAAGTCTTTTTGATTTTCATCTTCTTCGCCTCTTTTCTTCCATTTTTCGCAGATTCTTATTAGATAAACCGCTTTCATCTTTTACTTTAAAAATAAATGTTTTAAAAAGCAACACATATTTCTTTTATTTTACTAAATCAATTGAAATAGTTTAATTTCGCAACAGTTGAAGGCAATAAAAGAACGCAAACTCATTCTTTGAGTTTGCGCCATAATGTCGCCCGGTTGATGCCCAGCCGTTTTGCTGCTTTTGTCTGGTTGAAATCTTCTTCCTCCAAGACTTGTTCGATCAGTTTCCGTTCGATTTCTTTCAAGGTTTCATTCGCAGAAAATTGGAGGACTCCTACTTGGATTCCCGTTTCTTTCCTGGCAGGCAATTGCTGGAGTGTGCCCTTTTCTATGACAAACCCCTTCTCAAGAAGAGCCAGTTGCTTGAGGTACTTCTTGAGCGAGGACAGGTTTTTTGCAGCCGGCGACTGGATGATTTCCTCCATGGCCTCTTGCCGGATTTTCACCGGCTGTGTTCCCAAGTCCTGATGGAACTCGGCCAAAAATTGGTGGGAGATGGCTTCGATGTCTTCCCGGCGGTTTTCAAGAGCAGGAATCTGGATCATTGCTGATTCCCTGAATTCTTCCGTGCCGTTTATTCCCGGCATCTGCGAATCGGCAGATATGACAAGCTGGATTCCGCGGGAGGCAGCGAATTCAGCTAAATTCGAAAGCCGGCGGACAGCATTGTCAAGCGAGGGATCTACCTTGATAAACAGCGTGGAAACGGGAAGCGAAAAAATTTCCTCAATCAGATTTTCCGCCTCGCTGAATCCGGCCGCCACAAAGAGACCTGGCTTCCGGTGGAAACTATGCAGATAACGGGCAATCGACTTTTTGCCTGTGCCGGCGTCTCCGATTAGAAAAACAGGCCGTTCCGTATTGGCCAGAGACTCAATCATCACTTTGATTTTTTTCATCGAAGGGCTCTTTGCAATCAGCGGAGGAATTTGGCTGATCTGTCCGATTTCTATAGTTGGTGCTTGCTGCAGAACTGCTTTGACCGGCTCAAAGAAGAACGCAACAGCTTTTCCGTCCCGGTCCTGCAAGGGTTCGGTCCGAACGCTCAAAGCTCCGCTTTCTTGGTGTACGATCTTGACGGTTGCCGCATCACTTCTTAATGCCTGGATGCGCAGGCTCTTCATATCTTCAGGTGACAATGGCATCTCGTCAAAAGAAGTCCATTTCTGAAGAAGAACCTGCCCTTCGTCATCCGCCACCACAAAATCCGATTCCTGCCGGACAAGCAGCTCCTGGGTGATGCGAAGAAGCTTTTGGCTCGTGGCCAATGATTTGAAGAGGCGGCGCGCTTCTTCAAAGGATTCCAGAACGGATTCCCGCCCCGAATGAATGAGCATTCCATTCATGCCCAGTTGAGACGACACATCTACCGTTACCACGTCGCCCAGAATGCGGGTATAATTTTTGCGCTGCAATCCGAGCAGTGCCTCTTCCACTTCTTCCGCTTTATGGATTGTCACCACTTCCAATGGAATCTCGAGCAGACTGGCAATCGACGATGCGCCCAGCGTGATATTCGGGAAACCGACCAATGCGATCTTTTCATCGGAATGGCTGTTCGCCAACATGATGGAGCGCAGCAAGTCGTACCCCGAAATGTGGATATCCACAACCGGCAAGCCGACAGATTCCCGGATCATCTTCGCGGTACCGCCTCGGCTGATGATGATGTCCGCTCCGTCTTTCTCCATCTGCCTGGCATAAGCGACACCGGTTTCCAGATTGCCGGTCTGTGCAGTTATTTTCAGATCCGGATTGCCGGACTCCAGTTCTTTGATGACAGGCTCCATCGCTTTATACGGTGCAATAAAACCGAGATTGATCTTCCGCTTCACCGCAGATGCCCCCTTTTCCAATATCTTTTGCCATTATAGCAATATTCCACGCATTGGTAATGAAAAATTCAGCCTGCCGCAGCAGCCTTTCCTCATGCGCCCAACAGCTTTCCGCCCGAAGCTGTCCGCCTGTCAACTTCCCGCTTTCTTCGATATAATTTTCAAAAAGGGGTGATTTCATGTGTTTGATCAACTTTCAATTTGATGGCCATCCAAAATACAAACTTATCATGGCTGCAAACCGTGACGAATTTTATTTGCGCCCGACCGAAACGGCGCATTTCTGGAAAGACCATCCCACCCTCCTGGCTGGGCGCGACCTGATGCAGATGGGGACATGGCTGGGCGTTACAACGTCCGGAAGGATTGCCGCTTTGACCAACTTCCGCGACCCGTCGGTGCCTGATGCCGATAAAATTTCAAGAGGCGCCATCGTCCGGAATTTCCTTTCATCTGACATAGCCCCTCGCGAATTTCTGGAAAATCTCGTGCCGGAGGATTATGCCGGCTTCAATCTGCTGGCAGGCGATGCCAATCAATTATTTTATTATAATAACATTGACGCAAAGGCAGAGGAGGTTGAACCCGGCATTCATGGGTTGAGCAACCACTTCCTCGACACCCCTTGGCCAAAAGTCGTCAAAGGGACGATGTATCTTGAGCGGTATTTATCCGATAACCAGGAAATTCGTATTGAGGACCTGTTCGCTTTTCTGCAAGATGCCGATCAGGCCGATGAAGGCGAATTGCCGGATACAGGAGTGGGAGCCCAGTGGGAGAGAGTTCTTTCACCGATGTTCATCCACACCCCTGAATACGGTACGCGTTCTTCGACGGTCCTGCTTGTCGGCCACGACGGACATATCACTTTTGCCGAACGGGTATATGAAAAAGGCGAAGTGAAAGAGGAGAATGTTTTCGAATTCCAAATCGCAGCGGACAAATGACATAGCTAATTGAAACAGCAAAGGACCCGCGGCTTGAAGCACTGCTTCAAGCCATGGGCCCTTATTTCAATATATTTCTTTCCGTTATTCAAACTCGACGCTGAGGCTCTGGAGCAGCCGCTTGTATTCCTCGTACTCTTTTTCCCATTCCCGTTTGCGCTCGATTTTCCGTCCGTCCAGCAGGGCTTCGATGACATCAAAACAGACATGCCATCCCGCAAGGTCCTTTGCCGTATGCTGCGTGATCCGAGGAAAGGATTCCACCATGGTCAACCGGCTTCCGCCTTCTGCCGGCAGGATTTCAAAGCGGACCTGTCCTTCATCCCATTCAAACGCCAGCACACTGCCAGCTTCGAAATCAACAATATCCATCTTTTCAAAAGTGCCATCGCCCATATCAAATGAGAGAAACCCGCCTTTTCGGAGCTCTTTCACTTCCAGCTCCAGAAACCATTGCTTGAGCTTGCCGTTTTCTGCCAACATCGCCCAGACCGTTTCCGGACTGTGAGCCATATGGCGGTTATAAGTGGCTGTGTAGCCTTGATCTGTTTGCACAATTTCCGCACGCATCAGATTGTCCCCCTTCTTGCTTTCAAGTAATTCCATTATACACGAATGCCCCCCGCGAAATCGGGTATAGAACCATTGAGGAGTTGACGACCATGAGATTAGGCTATGCCTGCATGAATACAGAATTGAAAACCGTCTTCCGGACAGTACGCCTTGCGACTGCAGAAGCTGAAGGCACATCGAAAATAAAGGAATTGACTTTGGTGAATCTGCAGACCACACTGGATATCCTCCGGTGGAATCTGGAAAATGATATCTATTTTTACCGGGCTTCAAGCACGATCATTCCCCTTTCCACCCACCCCGTCAACGACTGGGTGTGGTGGGAAGATCCGGATGTGCAACAGATCACTTCGGTCATCAGGGAACTTGTCGAGACCCATGGAATGCGGGTTTCCATGCATCCCGGCCAGTATACGGTGCTGAATTCCCCTAAACCGGATGTTGTCCGTAAATCCGTCGAGGACCTTGAATACCATGACCGCCTTATCGCACTCATGGGCGGCAACGACCTGATTGTCCATACGGGCGGGGCTTACGGCGACAAAGAAGCAGCCAAACAGCGATTCGCAGAAAACTACGCCCTATTGTCCAATAGCATCAAACGCCGGCTGCGACTGGAAAATGACGACAAGACCTTCACAATCCGCGACGTTCTGGCAGTCAACAAAATGTGCGGTGTGCCGATCTGTTTTGATATTCATCACCACAACTGCAATAACGACGGCAAGCCGGTCGATTTTGCCGAAATCCTGGCCACCTGGGAAGGGGTTGGCACCCCGAAAATCCATATCAGCACCGGGAAGGAAGGCTTCACCGACCTGCGCCACCACGATATTGTATCAGAGGAAGATTTCAATGAACTGCTGATATTGTTAGGCGACACAGATGCCGACATCATGTTCGAAGCCAAAATGAAAGAACAGTCTGTCCTGCCGTTTGTCCGGCTCTTGAAAGAGCGCCAGAACAGCAATACGGAAATCATATGAATGGAAAAAGCGTGCCGGAATTCCCGGCGCGCTTTTTATTGTTTGTTAAGCTGGGTAGTGCATCAAACGAGCGGAAATTCGACGTTAAATACCGTGCCCTTCCCTTTTTCGGAATGGACACCGATTTCACCGTTCATTTGGCGCACGATGCTATATGCGACCATCATGCCAAGCCCGGTGCCTTTGCTTTTTGTCGAGAAATACGGCTCTCCGAGGCGCTGGACTTCCTCCTTCGACATGCCGATCCCTTCATCCATCAGGATGATTGCCACCTTTGAGGCGCTTTGCTTGATCTGGATTTTAAATGTTCCGCCCGCAGGCATCGCTTCAATTCCGTTTCGGATAATATTGATGAGTGCTTGGTGGAACTTCTGCCGATCAGCGAGTATGTGCGCATCCCCGCCATTTTTCAGCAATTGGATCTCGACTTTCTGCCAGCTGGCAAAAGGCTTCAGCACCTTCACCACATGCTCGACTTCCGTTTTCACTGACACGGTTTCGAGCTTGGCAAAAACCGGTTTTGCAAAAACGAGATAGTCTTCAATCAATTGATCGGCAGCCTTGATTTCGCTGAGCATGGTGTCGTAGAACTCCAATTGCTTGTCCCTTGAGTACTCATGCTCTTTCATCAATTGCACGAACCCTTTGATGCTTTGGATCGGATTGCGCAGCTCGTGTGAAACGGAAGCGGCAAAATTGCTGACAGTTTCCAGCTTCTCGTGTTTCACCAGCGAACTGAGCAGGTATTCCTGCCGCAGGATATGTTCGATCAGAAGTGCGGCCAGCGAGATGATCGCCCCCTGATTGAGCATCAGCATCAACCAGATGCCGACTACATCATGGAACGGATCTCCGAACAGGAAATAGCCCGCTACCGCATTAAACGACAGCGACAAAATCGATACAACGAAAACGAGCCCGACTTTTTCAAGGCGGTTGATCCGCATATAAAGCGGGCGCAGGAACGGCACGCCCAAGGCAACGACAAATTGGTTCAAGATGGCGATATACATGCCGTCGCCGCCAATTGCAATGCGGCCCACGGCAGAAACCAGGAAAAGAATCGCACTGACAAGCGGTCCGCCATAAAGTGCTCCGACAATCATCGGCACTTGGCGCAGATCGAAAATGTATTGGTCTGTCATGATTTGATATGGAAACACCATGCAGAGAATGATTGATATTGAAAAAAGGATGGTAAGCGTTACACGGTGGCTGACAAAGAAATTGCGTTTGCCGAGGGCTCCGAACATCTGATAAAGAAGGATCGGAAAAATGATGAAAAATATATTATTGATCATTCCTGTCATCATTTGGGCTATAGCGTCCGCCTCCTGTCCCTTTGCTTGCGAAATTCATTATACCTTTCCGCTACAGCACATTCCATCCCATCCGCCAAGTTTTTCGTAAGCTTACTTAAAAAATTCAGCCGGCATGCCGCTTCTCACTTTTTTCAGCACACGCTCCCTCCTCTTTTTCATTCCTGAAACTGACAGCCCGTAGATTGGGGCCAAATCACTGACAGTGACACCTTGGACGAACAGCTCATCGAGCAGTTTCCGCTCGTTTCTTGTCAAACGGATTTCATCGAGCCATTCAGGAAGCCGGTCTTCAATCGAACCGCTTTCCACTTCTTCCAGCGAAACGTCTTCAGAAGCAGCAAACCGGCTCGTGAAGCGGGATTCCCGTTTCAGTTCGTCAAGCATGGCGCCATGAATAGAGCGGTATGCAAAAGGCGTAAAGTCCCCTTTGCTTTCTTCATATCGGCAGCAGGCGTGCCAAAGGGCGATTTTGCCGATTTGGCGATAGGCGTCATAATCGCGGTAAATATGGAGTTTGCGGATGATTGCTGAAATCATCGGCGAATACTGTTCTGCTGCTTGGTCAAAATCTTTCATTGCTTTGTCCTTCCGGACGTCCTTGGTATTCCCGGGTGACTTCAGCATAAATAATTCTTGTATAAGCATCAAAAAGAAGAATGAGTCTTTTTATCTAATGATTTTCGCTCCAACCTCTCCGCATACGAGACGTTTGATTTAGTTAATTGTCAAAAAACATCCTTTTTTCTGAAAACGGTATTGATTTTCTTTCCATTACAATGGTAGAATTTTCTAGAATACAGAAAGGGGAGTTTAGGGGTTGAGGAAGTATGAGTATCATTTTATCGACCGGTCAACGCTTTATTTAATGTCATTTTTTGAAACAGAACGGAGAACTAAAATAGTTACAAAGCATGGAGTGATGTATTCGCCACTTTCGGCGATGCAGCTAATTGACCGGACCTGCATGCTGTATGCATCAACCTACGAAGGCCGCGTCAAGGCGAACCGGCACAATCTCAAACAGCATAAAAAGACGCCGATCCTCATTTCGAATGATGGAGTAGCCGCCTTTCCGACCAAGTCACCTTCCCACCCGGAATGCATCTGGATTTTCAATCACGATTACCGGACTGAAATGGTTGCACCCGGCAAGACCCGCATCATTTATGAAAAATACGGTATCACGCTCGATTTGGATGTTTCCATCCATACATTGGAAAAACAGCGGACCCGTATGTACGAAATGCTTTACTATTATATGAAAGTCCGTGATAGACACAATACATAATCCGGTATTGGCAGTAGTACCTCATTTATTAAATACAAAAGACACCTCCCTGTGTGTTGGACGGCCATCCAATCCAGAGCGAGGTGTCTTTCCGTTTACGCTGCCTCATCCCGCATCAAAAGGAATGCCAGCTCGATCTCCCATTTTGCGGGATCGGGTTCATTTTGCGAGTCTATCAAATAAAATTCAAAGCGCCCATTCCAAATTTCCTCTTCTTCTTCCCAGCGCTTATCAAACTGAAGGCCTTCCGACAATGCCCAACGCTCAAGTGCTTCCAAAGAATCGTGGAGCATGTCCGGATCTCCCCGGTGCACAGCGACTGCATAAGATCCGCCTGGTATAGAACTTGCGACTACCCGATCATCGCCGGTAACCATGTGTTCGACCGGCACTCCAACTTCCAATGCATATTCGCCATCCTGGCCGCCCAGACACCAGTATCTGTAAAACGGCGCCCCAACGGCCTTCACTCCTTTTTTAGCAATCCAATCCAGAACTTCCGGCACCATCGCGGCTGTCATTCCCCACTCCCTGAGCGTTACCTGGATTGGAATTGCCACGTAGGGCTGTTCCGCTTTCATTTCCACGCCCGGCCCTTTGCTGAATTTATGCGCCATATCCACCTGTCCTTTCTCTACTGCTGAAAACTCCTTCTATATAAGCTGACCTCCGAAAACCATTTTGTTTGCACCGTTTCAGCCTTCGCATTAACCAAATGCCCTTTCAGCCCATACAGTAATAACTATTCGGGTTTGCATGAAAAATTCCTGCTTGCCCTCCTTTTTGAGCCATTTTTATACTGCCATAGAATGTACATAAATTTTCGGGATTGCGAAATTGACTTGTCCGTTCAAGAGACTTATTGTTAAGGAATGACCGAACGGTCAATTTTATGACCAACGGGTTTCAGGAGGGTTGGAATGGATAAAAAGCAGGAATTGATGGATGTGGCCATGCATTTATTTTCTTTAAAGGGCTTTGCCCAAACCTCGGTCCAGGAAATCGCCCAAGCGGCCGGGATATCGAAAGGCGCGTTCTATAAGCATTATGAATCGAAAGATAGCCTCTTTATCGAATTGCTGAAAAGGCACCAGGATGAATTGACCGCCGAACTTGCTGCTTCAAGCTTCGAAGGCGCAACAGACCGCAAAGAGGCGTTCAAGGGGAAACTTCAGCTTGAAATCAAACAGACGCTCGACAACAAGGAGTTCTTTTTGATGGTTTTCAAGGATTTCCCGAAAGACGAGGCCAGCCGGATGATGCCCTTGTTCGAGGAATTGAGGGCAGCCCAGCTGGCATTGACGGAAAACAGCCTGCTTGATGTATATGGGAACGAAATCCAGCCTTTCTTGGCTGATCTTGTGGCCATCTTAGAAGGCATCAAGCGCGAGTACTTTTTCATCCTGATTTTTGAAAACCGGAGTGTCGATGTCCATCGGCTTGCCAGCTTTATCTCCGGCAGCATCGATGCGATTGTCGGCGGGCTCTCCGGTCTGGAACCGGTATTAAAAGGACGGAACGAAATCCCGGCTCCACCCGCAGATCCTTTTAAAGCGATTGAAGATAAGATCCGCCGGGACCTCAGCGGAAAGGAAAAGCTGCTCGACACCCTCCTTCTATTGAGAGAAGAAGCCGCAAAACCGGACCGGCAGGAATTTTTAGTTGAAGCGCTTCTCGCTTATCTGGAGCAAGAGCCGAAAATCGCAAAAGAGTTATTCCTATTAAAGAAGTACATCTAAAGGAGAAGTGGCATGAAGAAGATTATTGATTTTTCCCTGAACAATAAGTTTGCCTTATGGATATTGACGATCATGGTCGTCGTGGCAGGCTTGTTCGCTGGACTTACGATGAAGCAGGAATCGATCCCGAACATCACCGTCCCTGCGCTCACCATTATTACTCCCTATCCAGGTGCAGCACCTGACGAAGTCATGAATGAATTGACAGTGCCGATTGAACAGCGCATCCAGAATTTAAACGGAGTGGAATTGCTCACTTCGTCTTCGCTGGCAAATGCTTCATCGATTCAAGTGCAATTCGATTTCGATACGGATATGGACGAAGCTGTCCGCGAAGTTGAATCGGCGATGTCCGAGATTTCATTCCCTGAACAGGCCAGCGAGCCGCAAGTGTCGCGCATCAGCATTGATGCTTTCCCTGTCCTGACGCTGAGCGTCAGCGATTCCGGCCAGTCATTGGAAGAACTGACCGCGATTGTCGAAGAAACGGTCCTTCCTGAAATTGAAGGGGTAGCCGGATTGGCCGATGCCCAAATTTCCGGACAGCGGCTGCAGAAAGTCACCATGGCGTTCAATGAAGAAAAAATGGCGCAATACGGCTTGACCCAGGAAACGGTCCAAGGCCTGATTCAAGCTTCCAACCTTACGTTTCCGCTTGGCCTCACTGAATTTGACGGCGAGCTAAAAAACCTCGTCATCGACGGCAATATGGCGACAATCGACGATTTGAAAGCCCTTCAGATCCCGGCAGTGCCGCAAGCGGCTAATCCGGGCAATACGCCTGGCGCACCCGCACCGGGCCAAACAGCACCGGATGCGGTACCTGGTGAAATGCCTGCCGCTGCACTTGGGGCAGTACCTGGCGCAGCCCCTGCTGCTGCCCAACTCCCGACTGTCGCTTTGGGCGAACTGGCGGAAATCGAAGTGGTCAGCGAAGCCGAATCGATCTCGCGCACGAATGGCGAAGAATCGATCGGCATCCAGATTGTCAAGTCGCCTGACGCCAATACAGTCGAAGTCGTCAATGCAGTCAAAGACATTGCGGCCAATTTGGAAAAAGAATACGATTTGACGATCACGACAACGTTCGACCAAGGCGAACCGATCGAGCAGTCGGTTGAAACGATGCTCAGCAAAGCATTGTTCGGCATCCTGTTTGCAGTGGTGATCATCCTCTTGTTCCTTCGCAGCTTCAAGACGACGGTCATCTCGATCATCTCGATTCCGTTGTCGCTCTTGATGGCGATTTTCCTTTTGAACCAGCTCGACATCACCTTGAACATCATGACGCTCGGCGCATTGACCGTGGCGATCGGCCGCGTCATTGATGACTCCATTGTGGTCATTGAGAACATCTACCGCCGCATGGCGCTCCCTGGCGAACCTTTGCGCGGCAAAGCACTGATCCGCGAAGCGACGCGCGAAATGTTCATCCCGATCTTCTCGTCCACTGTGGTGACGATTGCGGTATTCCTGCCGCTTGCCCTGGTCAGCGGACAGATCGGCGAATTGTTCCTGCCGTTCGCATTGGCAGTCGTCTTTGCCCTATCGGCATCGCTGTTAGTGGCAATCACCATCGTGCCGATGCTTGCGCATTCGATGTACGGCAAACAATTGCGCGGCCTGAAGAACAATACAACACATGCAGAAGAAAAGCCGGGCAAACTGGCCGGATTCTATAAGCGCGTCCTGGAATGGTCGTTAAGCCATAAGATCGTTACGTTCGGCGCAGCAACAGTCCTTCTTGTTGCGAGTTTGTTCCTGGTGCCGGTCATCGGCGTCAGCTTCCTTCCGGAAGAAGAACAGAAAATGGTCATGGCGACTTATTCGCCGGAACCTGGCCAAACGAGAGAAGATGTTGAAGGGATCGCTCTGGACGCTGAAGGTTTGATTGATGCACGCGAAGGCGTCACGACTTACCAGTACTCGCTCGGCGGCAGCAACCCATTGGCGGCCATATCCGGCGGCGGCAATAATTCCGCGCTGTTCTTCATTGAATACGATGATGAATTCGAGAATTTCAGCGATGAAGGCACCAAATTGATTGAAGAATTGAACGGCCAAACCGAAGCCGGCGAATGGAAGACGATGGATTTCGCTGCAGTCGGCGGGAGCGGTCTTGAGCTCTTCGTATACGGCGACAGCATCGAAGACATCCAGACGGCAATCAGTGAAATCCAACCGATCATGGAAGAAAATGAAGGTTTGGAAAAAGTGGAATCAAGTCTTACCGAAGCCTATGATCAATACACACTTGTTGCCAATCAGGAAACACTCAGCCAGAATGGCTTGACGGCAGCTCAAGTCGGCATGGTCCTCCGCGGTACAGGTGAAGCTCCGGTCCTTACGACAGTCCGGCATGAAGGCAAAGATGTCAATGTTTACGTGGAAGTGCCGGAAACCGAATATGACGGCATTCAGGATGTGACAGATGTCCAAATTCCGACAGCACTCGGCACAACGGTTGCTATCGGTGAGGTCATGGAAGTCGAAGAAGGCAAATCGCCGGATACCATCAACCGCCGTGACGGCCAGATGTATGCTTCCCTTTCCGCAGAAGTTATCGGCAACAATGCAAGTGAAGTTTCTGCAGAAATCGATGAAGAAATAAACGATTTGGAATTGCCGAGCGGCGTCACGACCGACCAAGGCGGCGTCACTGAACAAATCAACGAATCGTTCACGCAGCTAGGCTTAGCGATGCTGGCTGCAATCGCCATCGTCTACTTTGTATTGGTGGTTACATTCGGCGGAGCACTGGCACCATTTGCGATCCTCTTCTCCTTGCCATTCACGGTAATCGGCGTATTGGTTGCGCTGTGGATTTCCGGAGAAGCCCTGAGCGTCAACGCCTTGATCGGCGTCTTGATGCTGATTGGGATTGTGGTCACGAACGCGATTGTCCTTGTCGACCGCGTCATCCACAAAGAGAAAGAAGGATTTACAACGCGGGAAGCCTTGCTTGAAGCAGGCTCGACGCGCCTTCGTCCGATCCTGATGACGGCCCTCGCGACAATCGGCGCGCTCATTCCGCTCGCTATCGGAGCAGAAGGCGGCGGCTTGATCTCCAAAGGCCTCGGCATCACGGTAATCGGCGGACTGACAAGCTCGACCCTATTGACGTTGGTCATTGTGCCGATCGTCTATGAAGTGGTAGCGAAATTCCGCAAAAAAGAAACGAATTAATGCATAGAACCGCCCCTGCCATTGTGGCCGGGGCGGTTCTGTTTTTATAAAATATGCACAGCAAAAGTTAAAATACGCTCGGCTTTGGTTAAAATACGCTCAGCAAAGGTTAAAATATGCACAGCAACACGAAAAATACGATTCCAACAAACAACAGACCGCTGAAATCATTCCAGCGGGCTGTTCTTATTTCTCTTGTAAAAATGCAAAAACTTTCTCGTCAATTTGATTTTCCTCGGTCCAACGGTCGTCAAAGTTCTCGCGCAAGGCGAATGTCTTTAGCGCTTCTTTTACAGTCCCGTCATAAGAAGGGTAATCGGCGGTATCAAGGAATCCGAGTTTCACGAGCTGCCTCTTCACATCTTCGAAAACGTCCCCTTCCAGATCGAGGAACACTTCAGCAGGCGTGCCGAACAATTCGTGCAGCTTGTACAGGCGCTGCAATTCTTCGATCGGCTCCGGATGATCATCGACGCGGAGGTCGACTTTGACATCGTTATAGCCGCCGTAGCCTGCCCCTTCCTGCAGGACATATACGGCCGCCGATTGCTTGCCGCGGCTATCGCCCCCAGCTTGCTGCGCAGCAGCCAGAGCTTCGATCAGGCGTTCCGCCAATGTGCCTTCCGCGCGTTCAAAAGTTTCGCTCATCGCTTTCACCGTGTCTTCACTGACCAGGATATTGCCCTGGGCCGAATGGTTACGTCCTACTTTATGACCCGCCCAGTCGTAGCATTCAGAACCTGTGAAGGCACTCGCTTCCCCGTCCGCATTGATGACCGCCACTTGGCGCAAGTCCTTTCCTTCATCGTCCAGTACGAGCGCCGCAATGACTTCTTCCGGCGACATGCCCTGCTCGAGCAATTGGAGTCCTCTTGGCCCGTATGAAGTGTTCGCCCACGACTGGGTCGCCACTGCGCCGACATTCGCTTTCGCCCATGGGACGATAGCGCCGACTGCCAGGAATTTCGACTGCACGGCCACCCCCACTTCACCGGTTCTCGGGTCGGCCCCGACAATCGAAAACGTCGCTACCAATTGGTCTTTGTTTATCTTATTTCGTATCATGCTGAATTCCCCCTTTGTATGAACTGGATGCCGATCAGCCCTCTTCCATCCCCACTGTCTTTTGAAAGTGCCGATTACCGAAAAGAATAGCACAAAATATTTTAGATAAGAAGCTAAATATAATGTTTCCTATTTAATGGACCAAACACATTTCTATCCCTGAAAGGAAATGGCAGCCATTAAAAAGCCGCTCTTTTGGAGCGGCATTTTTCATTCCCCTAAATTCAGTTTCGTATCCCGTTTCGTGAGCTTCAGGAAAAGCAGATAAATGATGCCGATGGCCAGCCAGGCAAACCCGAGCTGTTTCGATAAGGCATCGAGGTTCCACCAGACATAAGCAATGATGACAAAGCCGATGAGCGGAAGGACCAAATGCTTGAAGTAATTCTTGCTTTTCTTTTTCTTGATAAAATACACAATTACTGAAATGTGGAGAAACAGGAATGCTGACAGCGCGCCGAAATTGATGACGGAAGCCAGTTCCCCGATGCGGTTCGCGAAAAACACTGTCACTGCCAATGAAATAATGGCCACTAAGATTGTACTGACCCAAGGCGTCTTGAATTTCGGATGGACTTTGGACAGCATCTTCGGCAATTTCCGGTCCCGCGCCATGCTGTAGAGGATGCGCGAGATGGCCGCTTGGGCCACGAGTGCATCGGCAATCCCCCATGCGACAGCCGTTGCGATGATTGTCAGCCACTTCAGCCAAGGGCCGCCGGCTATTTCAGCAATCTGGTAAAAGGCGACATCCGCATTTTCGAATGTCGTATAGTCCGGCCAGATCAATGCCGCCACCCATGTTTGGATGATGAACAGCACACCGACCACCAAGAGCGATACGATGATGGCATTCCCAACCGCTTTCCGGCCGCCTTTCGACTCTTCCGCCAACGTAGCGATGGCATCGAACCCAAGGAAGCTGAGCACCGCGATCGACACGGCACCCATGACCAGCCCGAGGCTGAAGTTATCTGCATCGTAAAGCGGCTTGAATGTGAATTCCGCTCCGTTGACGCCTTGGATGATTGCGAATATCCCGACGGAAACAAAAATGGCCAATACGATAAGTTCCAATACAATAATGATTTTATTCGCCCGCGCGGTGAATTCGATGCCGATGACGTTGATGACTGTATTGATGCTGATGAATAGGAGCAGCCAGACCACCAGTGGAACTTCCGGCACAATATCGTTCAATGCCGCAGCACTGACCAGATACAAAAGTGCCGGAACGAAAATATAATCCAACAGTATGAGCCAGCCTGCGATAAAACCGGCCGCGTCATTGATGCCCCGCTGCGCATAAGAATAGACTGAACCCGCAATCGGGAATGCTTCCGACATTGTGGCATAGCTTAGCGCCGTGAAAATCATGGCGACCATCCCGATCAGATAGGCGAGTGCCACCATGCCGTTCGAACCTTGTGCGATGATGCCATAGATGCCGAAAGGCGCAATCGGAACCATGAACACCAGACCGTAAATCATGAGATCCCAAAAAGTCAGCGCACGCTTCAGTTCCTGCTTATACCCTGTTTCACCTACCTGCTGTCCATTATTCTCTTCCATTTTCCTATCCCCTTTCAATTGTCAGAATAATTAATTCTACATCTATGGAAAAGTTTTGTAAATCTTTTTCGACACTCGAAATAACAATTTTTTGACCGCAAATATTTATCGTTATACATATATTCTGCTATCTTCCGACATTAAAGGGTGATATAATAGAGCTATAAAAGTCTGAATTTTCAATTTAAAAGCACATCCATAGGTATATCTTCATCCATATACATACCCGGCTTTCCAGCGGTATATAAGAGGGGGAATCAATATGGGGAGCAAAAACTTCAAGGTTATCGCAGCACTGTCACTGGTTTTATTCACCTTGCTGTCATTTTCATTCAAGGCGGAAGCCGCCGCTTCTACGTTCGTCACCAAAGTTCCGACCACCAGCAAAGTGGTTGCATTGACTTTTGATGACGGTTCAGACGGCACGAATATCAACACGATCCTCCGGACGCTTGCCGCGAATAATGTGAAAGCGACGTTCTTCCTGACTGGCTCCGGCGCACGCAACCATCCGAATTCGATCCGCTATATCGCCGGGCACGGCCACCAGATCGGCAACCATTCATTTTCGCATCCAGACTTCACCAAACTGACCGCCACCCAAGTGAAATCGGAGCTCGACAAGACGGAATCGATTATTAAAGCCTTTACCGGAAAATCGACCAAACCGCTGTTTCGGGCACCGTTCGGAGCCGTTAACGCCACAGTACTGAGCCGGGTCGGCGCTGCCGGATACACGCATACGATCCAGTGGAATATCGATACAGTCGACTGGAAAGGCGTTTCATCCAAAGCGATCACGGATAAAGTGGTCAACAATATCGTGCCCGGTTCGATTGTCCTGATGCATACCGGCGCAGGCGCTTCCGGAACCCCGGGCGCATTGCCCGGCATGATTTCTAAACTGAAAGCAAAAGGCTATTCGTTCGTCACGGTTTCCCAGTTGTTGAAATTGCAGCAATCGGGCGGAAGCACCTATACCGTCAAAGCCGGCGATACGCTTTACAGCATCGCACGGAAATACAATATCTCCGTTTCCAGTCTGGCTGCAGCGAACAACATTACGAATTACAATCTCATTAAAGTCGGACAGGTGCTGATCATCCCGAAAGCGCCAGCCCCGCCAGCCGCCGTCGTTAAATACACCGTGAAATCCGGCGATACGCTTTACAGCATCGCCCGGACATACAATACAACAGTCGCTAAAATTGCAGCCGCCAATAAAATCCCGAGCCCATATATTATCTTCGTCGGCCAGGTGCTGGTGATACCGAAATGATTCGCTGGCGAAATGATAAATCCGAAGACACCAAAACAAGCATCTGCTTCAGCGCGGATGCTTGTTTTTTTATGAGGCAATAAAATAGTGGATGGAAAAGGAACGTCGCTGCATAGCATGTCGGATTTTTGAAACGGCTGCCCCCTATTCCGGTTTTGCAGAAAATCTTTCTGCCTTCTTCTTTTTCCGAATGCCGTTCATCGATAGGAGCAGGATGAGAACAACCACGAAAACCGGGATCGCGAACCCCCATAGATTTTCGAATTCCTGTTTGATAATAGTATTTATCGACCGGTCCGCCTTCACCGCCCCGCCGGTTGTCTGAATGGCGATTCCTTCGGCTGCTGCCTTATTGTTCATCGACCTTAAATCGAACCAGCCGTATTCTTCGTACTTCTCCATTCCCTCCATCACTTCTTTAAATTTCTTAATTCCGATGTATGGATGGAAGAAAAAAGATAGTTTACTATCAGAAAAAACGGATATGCGTTCTGCTCTCTTCATCATGTTGCCAACCGATTCCGGATTATCCGCCTCGATATACCCCATACCTTCGGGTATCACCTGCATACCGGATAATTTGGAAGGTGTGCTTGTAAATACCGGCGTAAAGCTTGCTTCATACGTTTCATCGGATATTTGCACTTGGCCTACATAAGTTGAAAAGTAATCAGAAACTACCTGATACCCCGCCTGCGAGATAGCATAATGAGGCGCCTCAAAAGCGACGGGATACAATCCTTCATTGACAAGGTCGAAGATGCCCCTTTCAATCGTATCCGCAATATACCGCTCTTCGAATCGGGCTCCTTTTTTCAAAAACTCCCGGTATTCTTGGTCGCTCGCAAAGTCTTCCCTTTTGAAGACAGGATCATTTTTAGGCTGATAGATCGGCCGATCGTTTTCCATATCCCAATACTCCGAACCTTCTCCCGTTTCTGAATCGCGGTATTGATGGTAGTAACCGTGTAAAATGATGCTCGCTCCCTGTTTTTGCATGTTCTGCAGCACCTCCACGAGCTCATCCGACTCGGATAAGGAAATTCTTTCGCCCGTTTCCGGGTTCGTATAGACCGGAATGACCGTGATCGCATAAGGGATTCCCAGCTCAGCTAAATAATCGCCGATTTCTTGGAGCGCTGCAGGATCGTATTTCGGATGGATATCTTCAAGGCGCAAAAACTTCTGCGGCTTGCCGCGCTCCTTTTCAAAGAAATCGAATAGAGATTCCCCGAGGAATTCCGTGAATTCGCCAGTTATAGACTGCGTAGCTGCATAAAACGTTTCGTTTTTTTCAAATATCAAAGGAAACAAGTGGCCATCTGCATTTCCTTGAAAATACACAGTGGCATCCTCATAAGCATCAAACATCATGACACTTTTCGCGTTATCCAAACCGAACGCTTCTTCATCTTTGTAAATCCGGTCAATTTCTATGTATTCCTTGATCTCCATTCCATCGGAAACGCCGAATGCATCCAACCGGTTGCCGATCAGATACAATGAACCCTGGAATGAATTAATAAGAGAAAGTTCCGGCATCTCAGGCGCGTCTGTATCCAGCCTCAAATAAATCATGTGGGTATATTTTTCTTCATCCCGCTTCTTTAATGCATCCTCCAAAGACATAATCGTGGCTGAATCAGTAAAGTGGCCAGCCAGCATATCCAGCATATACACTTCATCGTCCTGCTCTTTTGCCGAAAGGCTGTGCAAGATCAGTAAACGGATTTCTTTTTCTGCAGCATTAGCCGGTAAAGCCGCTTGGAGCATCGGGTATGACACAGCAAAAATAAGTATGATCACAGCTAATTTCTTCATCTCCCGCACCTTTCTTTTTTTCATTCTCTTGGTATCCTCCATCATTTAATAGGGAATGGTAACAGATAGCGTCTATCCATCAACCTGTCCGATGCTTCTCTTTCTAGTGTGGAACGTTAAAAAGAGCGAAGGCATAGCCCGCACTCTTTTTAGCGGTAGTCTTTTTCGTCTAAAAATATTATAATGCATACTAGGAATTATTATATAAATACAATCAATTTATGGAGATGAATCGATTTGGAAGTGAACTTGATTATCGAAATCCTTCTGCTGGCGCTAGCAGCTATTTTCCTTTTCCTTGGCTTGTCCAGCCACATCAAAGCGAACAAGGCCACGAAGAAAAAAGGCGCCGAACGCCTCAGCAAATATGATTACCACCAAAAGACGAAAAAATCATTCGCCTTTTATGCAGCAGCCGTCATTCTTGTCGGTGTGTATCTGATTTTCTTTTTGTAAAACGCTTGGAAATTCCAGGCGTTTTTTATTTGCCCGAAAAAACTGCGGCGACTTCATATTCAAGCTCTTCAATGAGCGGAAGCTGCTCCCTCCGATTTACCACAGCATTGATAATCCCGTTGTAGTACCAGGACTGCTGGTCTTTGCCGCGGTTGAATCTGGCCCACACACCTTCGCCATGCGCTTCAACATCCAATCGGATCGACCGCAGGTTATGCAGTTTGTCCGCGATGATGACTGCCAGTTCTTTGTCCGAGCGGAATGCAAGTTCGGACAAGGTATGGCGCTTCCGGTCTTCCCACGGCAGTGATTTGTCCGGCTCGGATGCCGAAATGACAAGTGCCAGCACTTCCTCGCCGAACAACGCCCTGATTTCTTCTTCGGTTGCGGATGTGTCTTCCAGTGTATCGTGCAGCACTCCGGCCATGATAACTTCTTTCGGATGCCCCGCTTCCTGCAGCATCATTGCGACAGCAAACGGATGGCTGATGTACGGAAGATCCGTAGCTTTTCTCACTTGCCCCCTGTGCTTCACTGCTGCAAATTGAATGGCTCCATCAATCGATTTGTCCATGCAAACACCCCTCTCTTTTTCCAGTATAACGCGGATTGCCGGCAGAGAGGATTTTCACGTCTTTTTAAAGATTAGAAGAACCCGATTGTTTCTTTCGAATAAACGAAATAGCAAAAAAGCTGTGCAGCAATCCTAATTGCTGCACAGCCCAGACTGTAGACAAAGTCTAATTTGAATGAATAGGGATGCATAAGCCCGACCGGGCTGGCCACTTCGCTTTCCGTGGGCTCGGCTTCAGCCGCTTCCCTTGCTCCTGCGATTACTCGTCGCAAATTGAAAAAACATTCGCTACGCTCAGTCCAGGGTCTTCAGCACGAGTCGCTCAGTCGCTTCGCTCCTTCACTGCTCCCACAGGAGTCTCCGTGGCCAACCCGGTCGGGAGCGTCTCCTGTATCTAAAAGATGAGGTTAGGATACTGGTTCTGCTTAGACCTGCTGAGTACAAACTACTGGCTCGAAGTCCGGAACGGAAGGCGGCGACTCCAGCGGGACAGCGAAGTGCCGAAATCCACTCGGACGCTAGTCCGAGTTAGTTCGGCGCGAGCCCGCTGAAAGCGTCCGCCTGAAGTGGAGGACCCAACACAGCTTCCATTAGTTTTATTCATCAAATTGAAAAATTATTCTTTTGTCTACAAGCTCAGCTGTGCAGCAATCCTAATTGCTGCACAGCCTTTTAGTGGATCATCTGTTTTCCAACTGCTCCACCCACATGTCATAGCCTTTCCCTTTTAAATGGATTCCGTCGATGGTGATGGCTTTTATCAGCTGGCCGTTTTCGTCTTCGAAATGCGGATGAAGATCCACGTACTCCGCTTCGTTGTCTTTGGCAAGTTGTTCGAGTGTTTCATTGAACTGGTGGATCTTTTCATTTGAGATTTCGTTGTTGAAACTTTCGGTGTTGACCGGCAGAATCGACTGGACCACGACACGGGTTTCTTTCGGATCAAATGACTGGATGATCCGTTCCATGTTCTTCTTATATGACGCCATGCTTGTTCCTGCCGCGATATCGTTGACGCCGATCATGACGTAGACTTCTTTCGGCTTCCGCCCTGCCACTTCATCGATGCGGTTCAAGACCCCTTTTGAAGTGTCTTCCGCAACCCCTCGGTTCAGCACCCTTTCATCCCGAAAGTATTCCGGAAACTCTCCATGGTCGGTAATGCTGTCGCCCAGGAAAATCTTATCCGCTTCCGGAGTATCCAGTGCTTCAAAGATCGATTTTTTCTGCACATAATATTCAGGGAATCCTTTGTCCGAACCCACCGCTTTCAGCTGTTCGCTTACAAATTTCATGCCGCCTTGTGCATTGATGATCCAGAGGGCCGCTCCGATCAAAATGATGTTCAATGCCATTGAAACCGCCAGTACAATTTTTTTCGTTTTCAAGCTTATCCACTTCCCGCTTCTCTAGTTGTTAATGCATGATGCATAATTAACAATATTTCCTTCAGGGAAGTGATTTAAACATATTGTTTTTCATCCTGATTGGATGGATGGCTTTTGAAACATAAAAAAACCAGGCAAATTGCCTGGCTGGAGACTAGAACCGCGGCTGATCAGTCAGCCCAGACCGCTTCCCATTCTTTGATTTCGTAATCCCGTGCCCCTTGCTGTATGTACGGATCGAGCTTGACCAATTCCTCGCAGTCCGCGTAGGAAGGCGCCTGGTAAATGACAAGGCCGCCAGATCCATCTAAGAATTTCCCGTTCACCCGGACATGGCCTGCGCCGCGCATCTCTTCAAGAAACGCCAAATGCTGCGGGCGGAATTCCGTGCTTTTCCCGCTGTCCTTCATAGGCAGCAGCACCGCAAAATATTTCATGTTCAATCACCCCCTTCTAATTTACACCAAAAGACAGCCCTCAAGGAAGCGATTCTTCACAGTGCTGCTCATGCCTGTTCCAAAGCAGCAGACGATGCAGCAAGCTGTTGCCGGTAGAAATGGTCCATTTCGCGCCAGATATCCTGGTTGCTGAAATTTGCTTCTCCCCACGCCTTGCCGTTTTCCCCAAGGCGCTTTCTGAGATCCGGATCAGACAGGAGGCGTTCCAGCTTTGCGAGCACATCTGCCTGCTCATCGGGATTGACCAGATAGCCGGTCTCTCCTTCTATAACGGTGTCTTTTGCCCCTGTCACGTCTGCCGCGATGACCGGGACGCCGGCAAGCGCCGCTTCAAGCGAGACATTGCCGAACCCTTCGCGCTTTGTCAGGAACAGGAAGACGTCCATCAGGAAATAATGGGCGACTGGGTCATGCTGATAGCCTGCAAAAATGATGGCATCGTTTTCCTCAATCTCTTTTCGGGTCGCCTCATTCACGGGATCGCCTTCCTCGAAGTCCCCCATGAGGAGCAGGCGGAGGTCTGGGTCCTTTTTGTGCAACAAAAGGAATACATCCACCATTTCTTCAATGCCCTTGTCTTTTGTCATTCTGCCGGCAAAGCCGATGACCTTGTTGCTTTCCTTCAGCCCATACCTTTTTTTCAAACTGCTCATTTCAACAGACAGCTTTTCTTTTTGCTGAAAGCTTTCCAGGTCGAATCCATTATAGCTGCCTTGGCCGAATATGGAAATTTTCTCTTCGTTTGCGATTCCTAAAGCGACAAGCTGAACCTTCAGGCTGGGGGACACCGCAACTACATGGGTCGCAGACATAGCAGCAATCTTTTCTGCCAGCAGCAGGATGTGCCGTTTGAGGCCGCTTGTCGTTTCCAGCCGCAAGCCCAGCACATTATAGACCCTGACCGGCACCCCGCACAGGAAGGCTGCAAGCGTTACGATCAACCCGGCTTTTGGAGTGCCCGCACTGACAATGTCAGGCCGTTCCTGATGGATAAGCTTGATGCAAGCCAAAAGCGACTTCAGGTCCTGCAGCAGGGAGATTTCCCGCTCCATTTCCACCGTCAGGACTTTCACGCCTTCGGCCGCCTCGTACTCTTCAATGAACTTGCCGCTCGAGCTCAACGCTTTGGCTGAATAGCCCTGGCTTTCCAAATAGGCCAGCTGGCCCTTCATCAACTTCAAGCTTTGGGCAATCGTTACCGCCTGCAGAATTTTAGCTGCCATGTCCCCCTCATCCCTCTCTTGTATCAGCTTTTTTCAATTCGCTTCCACAAATGTTTCCTGCTTGATTTCTTCGATCAAAACATGTGCATAATCGGTCGGGTTCACGTTTTTGACGCTGAACACTTTGCTGCTGTTATGGACCAGGCTTTCGAGTATCGCTTTCTCGTTTTTCGCCGCTTCCTCGATGTCCAATCCCGGATTGAAGAATTCATAAGCTGTCAGGAAAGGCGACTTCAAGTAGTGGAATGCATTGCGGTTCAAGTTCAGCATTTTCCGGACCGCCTCTTCAGCCGGTTCAAGAGCCACTTCGTCCGTTCCCCTTTCAAGGATTGCAACATGCGTCACGGTTTCCGCATCGAGAATGGACGCAGCGGCCACATAATCGGTGACCGGCTTGGCTTTTGAAAATGAAATATATTCGAGCGGCGGGATGATCTTCGTCGCCCGATTTTTCAATTTGGATGCGGTGCTCTGTTCCATATTCGAATAAAAGCGGAATGTACTGGTCCACGGCACGGAGAAGATTTCCTGGCCATTTGTAATGGCGAGGTCCTCCGCAATGAATTGGGCGCCGTGGTCCATGCAAGCCATCATGCTGCTCAATGTTTTTCCGGTGCTTGGCGGTGCGAATACCGCTACGGATGAGCCGTCTTTCTTGAACGCTGAACAGTGGATCGGGGCGTACCCTTTCTTCAAAAGGAGAAGCGTCGCCAAGTCTGTCAGGATATAGCCGACCGAATGCAAATTCATGATCCGGTGCGTGATGAATTTATAGTAGTTTTTATTGAATGTGATTGTCGGTTCTTCGGACAACAGATTCTCTGCTTTGATGCGCAGTTTCTTGCGCATCGCAAAATCGCGGGTGTAATAGATTTTTTCGGCATTCGGATTTCCGTTGAAATAATGGTATTTGCCGAGCTCCGCCAGCTGGTGGTCCTCGTTGAAATCCTCGACGACCAAATGGAGTTTCACCTTACAGGCGTCGTATTCTTCCTTGGCCGCTTCCGGCATGTTATGGCCGAATGACCACTTGAAATCTTTTACATTCGTTCTGATCGCTAAAATCCCTTTTGCCGCTATATAGTAATGATCCACTTAAACTCCTCCTCAGTTCCGCATGTAGATTTCCCCTTAAAAACCTTGTCTGGCCGGCCGCATGTTTTCTGCAATGCAGCTATGGTAATACTGGTCGAGCTCTTGCCAGATCGTCTCATTGCTGAAATTCTCTTCTGCCCACTTGCGGCCGAATTCCCCCATACGACCGCGCAGTTCAGGCGCCAAAATCAGAAGCTCCAGCTTTTCCCGGATGTCTTTTTCGTTTTCCGGATCGACCAAGAAGCCGCTCTTCCCGTCCACAATGGTGTCCCGCGCGCCTGTTACTCCCGAAACGACGACCGGCACGCCGCTCAGTGCCGCCTCAATCGAAACATTGCCGAACCCTTCCCGCTTGGTCAGGAACACAAAGACATCCATGAGATGAAAATAGGGAATGGGATCTCTTTGGAATCCGGCATGGATGATATCCGGATTCGATTCAATTTCATTTCGCGCTTCTTCCGGCACGGGATCAGTCTGGTCATACTCGCCGACGATCAAAAGCTTCAGGTTCCCATAGGAAGCCTTCAGTTTGTTAAAGGACTGCACCAGTTCTACAATGCCCTTGTCTTTAGTCAGCCTGCCGGTGAATCCGAGTACGAAACTGTCTTTTGAAATGCCATACTTATTCTTAAGGTCTTCCACTTTCCGAAGCAGTTCGCTGCTTTCATGGAATCTCGACACATCAAAGCCGTCCCCGCTCCCCCGGCCCAGCACAGAGACTTTGTCGGAACTGGCGATCCTGAAATCAACAACTTGATCCTTCAGGCTTTCCGAGATTGCCAGGCAATGGGTCGCAGCACCGGCCGCAATCTTCTCTGCTGTCAGTAAAATCCGGCGTTTGATCCCGGATGTCGTCTCCATTCGGAGCCCTCTCATCGTGTAGATCCGGATTGGCACGCCGCACAGATAAGCTGCGAGCGTGACGATCAGCCCCGCTTTTGGCGTGCTGGCATTGACGATATCAGGGCGTTCCCGGCGGATCATCCGGATGCATTCGACCAGCGATTTCAAATCTTTTTTCAATGAAATATCCCGTTCCATGCCGAGCCGCATCACCCGAGTCCCTTCCTGCTGTTCGAATTCATCGGTATACGGCCCGTCGGAACAAACCGCTGCAGCTTCATATCCCCGGCCCTCCAGGTATTTCAATTGCCCTTTAAGAAATACCAGGCTTTCTGCTATCGTCACTGCATAAATCACTTTTGTCCCCATATGGCTTCTCTCCCCTGATATTATTCAGCTATAGGCGTTTCGGACCGTCCCTTCTTCGGTTTCTGCCAGGCTTACGAATCGCCGTAGACCCCTTCGGATTTGAAGACTTTCAAGACCGTCAGCATGAGGATGTAAAAGTCGAACCGTGCGCTTTGCCGCTGGATGTATTCGATATCCAGCTCGATTTTCTCTCTCCAGCTCAGCGAATTCCGCCCGCTGACCTGCGCCCAGCCGGTCACGCCGGGTTTGACCAGCAGCCGCTGCATCTGATGCGCGTCGTAGCGGTCCGTCTGGGACGTCAAAGTCGGCCGCGGACCCACAAATGACATATCGCCTTTGATGATATTGATCAGTTGCGGCAGTTCGTCCAAGCTGTACTTCCGTAGAACATGGCCGACTTTCGTAATGCGGGCATCGGTCGCCAGCACTTCGATTTCGTCATTCCTCAGCGCTGGATCATCCGTCATCGTCCGGAATTTAAAGATGGTGAAGTGGACATTGTCTTTGCCGCCGCGGACCTGCGTAAAAAACACCGGCCCTTTCGATTCCATCTTGATGCATCCGGCAATTACTGCGAATACCGGCAGCAAGGCGGCAAGCATCACAGACGCTGCCGTAAACTCAAAGATCCGTTTGGGGATTTGCTCCCATTTCGTTTTGCGCTTTACCGCTTCGGTCGTTCGGATTGTCATTTTCATTCCTCCTAGAGTCGCCACAATTCAATATCCATAGGCTTTTCAGTTGGGTTCAGGACGCCTTTTATATCAAAAACCATCCCCGTGCCGCCAGCGAGCAGCTCTCTTATCATCGGCCAGCCAGCTTCTTTGTAAGAAGTATGTGGAATCGCTAAGATAATTGCAGAAGCTGGAAGCAACTGCTGCTCCGGCGTCAGGACGAGTCCGTATCGCTCATCCGCTTCACCAGGATCTGCGCAACTGTCTGCTACTTGGACCTCAAAACCGTATTCCTCAAGTTCCCAGACCACTTCAATTACGCCCGAATTCCTCAGGTCGCCATTGTCTTCCTTGTACGACACGCCAAGCACCGTCAGCCGCGTGCCGGCAGCCAAACCCCGCCGCGCCATTTTTTTGGCGATGAGGCAGGCGAGATAGCTTCCCATTCCGTCGTTGACGCGCCTGGAAGCCATGATGATTTCCGGATTGTAGCCGGCCGCATTCGCTTTATGCGCCAGATAATAGGAATCGGTGCCAAGCCTCGGCCCACCGGCGAAACCCGGGGTGAATTTCAAGAAGCTTTTTTTCGTTCCTGCTGTCTCCAGCACATCCCCGGTATCGATCCCCAACCGGTTGAAGATCATGGAGAATTCATTGATCAGGGCGATGTTGACGTCCTGTTGGGTATTCTCGATGACTTTGGCTGCTTCTGCGATCCGGATGGATTTCGCCTTAAAAATTCCCGCATCGAGCACATTGCCATAGACAGCTGCCACGAATTCGAGCACCGCTTCGCTTTGCCCGGCAACCACTTTCCTGATTTTGGTGATCGGCGTCTTTCGTTCTCCCGGATTGAAGCGTTCCGGACAATAGCCGACAAAGAACTCAACCCCCGCTTCAAACCCGGAGTATTCCTCGAGCAGCGGAATGCAGATTTCCTCGGTCGTGCCCGGAAAGACGGTCGATTCGAAAACGATGACCGCCGCTTTTTTCATGTTCTCCCCGACCGTTTTGGCAGCCCGCTTCAGCGAGGTGAGATCCGGCTGGTCATTTTCATCCAGCGGGGTTGGCACCGTAATAATGACAAAGCCCGCCTCGCCGATCCTCGAAGGGTCGGCAGTGAAATGGATGCTGCTCCCCTTCAACTCTTCTCTTTGGAACTGGCGGGTGTCATCCTTGCCGTCTTTCAGTTTTTCGATCCGCTTCTCACTGATATCAAAACCGATTACGTCATATTTTTTGGAAAAAGCTACTGCGACTGGCAGGCCGACGTGCCCCACGCCGACGACTGCGACTACCAGGTTGTCGATCATCATGTTGCTTTCTCCTCTTTTTTCCTTCTGAAGCGGCCTTCCGCCATCTGAAGCAGCCCTTTGCTGTTTGCGATGGTGAACGTGATCAGCAGGAGCGGGATGATTTTATTGCGATGGCGCATCGCGGTTCCGGCGCTCTGTGTACCGTAGGAGTACACCAGGACAGTGATGGCCAGGAACATCAGGATAAAGATCTTATTGCGCATCGGCATATCGCTTTTGAAAAGGCCGTAGATTGTCGCCCCGACCAAAAACAGGTAGACCGACGAATCGAACAGGAAGCTGACGATGTCACCAAGTCCGCGCCAATCGAGCGGAATTGGTGAAAACATGAAATAGAACATCTTGATCGGCGCGACCATGACAGCGACGGCACCGCTCATGCCGTTGAAGCTGGACAGGTACATCGAGCCCCCTTCGCCTGAAATCTCAAGGTCCGAGACAGCGTTATTCCCTTCCGCATCGATGAATTTGCTCAGGAACATTTCCGCATTCTGGGCCATGACCAGGACCAGGAGCCCCAGAAACAGGATGAACAGCACGTTCTGCGATATTTTCTTGGATCCGCTCTTGCTCAGGAACAGGAACGCGAGGACATAAGCCAGGACAAATCCAATCATGCCCGAGTGGAACATCATCGAACCGAGCGCCAGAACGATGGCGATTAGGAAGTTCGGGAATGTCCCGTCTGCGAACCAGCGGATAAAGTGATAAAGCGAAACCGTAATCAGGAAAATGATGATCGATTCACGGAGCAGGATGCTCGACATGAAAATGCTGTTTGGCATTACTGTGAAAATAAGGAGTGCCGTAAAAATCAGCTTTTTGTCAATCTGCAGGTGGATCAGCGCTTTCATCAGGTAGACGGCGGAAAATACCCAGAACGCCACGTTGAGGAATTGGGCGAACGGCCGCTGGTCCCCAATCATGTAGTAGATCGCCGACAGGAATGGCACATAATTCGTTGCACCGTCTTCGAGCGGGAACATGCCGTTTGCGATGAGTAGCGATACTTCATGGAAATATTCCGTGTCCGTCCCGCTGGAGAAAATTTGGATCGAAGGCACATACAGGTCGATGAACAGCACGATGACCCGCACCACGAATCCGGCGAAAATCAGCATGAGCCATTCCTTCTCGAGCACCCGGTAGAGATACAGCGTGATGGCGATGATGCTCGCCAGCAGCAGCATCATGCCGTATGCATCGCCGAGAGGGATGAAGTCCTTGATAAGATAAGTGGCCAGTATTTCTAACAGAAAGAATGCGAATACGTAAAACATGGCTTGAACACCCCCGGAAATCTGTTTGTTTTATCGGAAACCGCCCATCATCTTTTCGCCAATGCCTGGATCCGGGCTTTGTAATAGGCGACGTCGCTGAGTTGGAGAAGCCACAGCATGATCCCGTAGACGATGATGCCAGTCCCTACTCCGCAAGCTAATGCCAGGGGTTCGGAATGGCTTTGGGCGATATAGTCAAATACACTTTTAGCCGCAAGGGCCATCACTGCTGAACCGGCAATCGATTTGGCAAGATCCAGAACGATTTTCCGGGTGTTCAACGAACCGACTTTCCGGACGAGCGATACATACAGCAGGCCCGTGCTGGCAAGTGTGGCAAGGCTTGTGGCGAGCGCCAGCCCGTTGATGCCCATGATCCGTGACAGGAAAATGTTCAGCCCGACGTTCAGGAACATCGCAAAGAATGCGCTGATCATCGGGGTCCTGGAGTCTTCCAGCGAATAAAACACTTTCGCGAGCACTTCCCGCAGGCCAAACCCGAGCATCCCGATTGAATAGAAGAACAGTGCACCTGACGTCAGGATCACTGCATCTTGCTCGAAAGCGCCGCGGCCGAACAGGAGCTCCGTCACTTGGCGGGAAAAGATCATCAAGCCGAATGTCGCTGGAATGACGAGCAAGGCGATGGTGGTGATGATTTTTCCGACGATGTCCTTCAGCTGTTCGATGTTTTTCTTGACCGCCAGCTTGGAGATTTTGGGAAACATGACGGTGACGATGGCGGTAACAAAGATGGCCTGGATGAAAAAGACAATGCGGTGGGAATACGTCAGGGCCGAAATGCCGCCTTCTGTTATCTGGGAAGCCAGTGTTTTATCGACGAGTACGTTGATCTGGTCTGCCGATACGCCGATGATGACCGGGACTGCCAGCAGCAGCATCTTCCGGACATTCTGTTCGGCAGGCTTGACGACCGGGCTGTGCCGGTAGCCCGATTTCCGGATCGACGGCAGCAGGAACAGGAACTGAACCACAACCGCAAGAACCGAGCCGATTGACAACAAGTAAAAGTTCACTTCGTGGCTCAGGTAAATGAAGAAGATGATCAGCAGATTCAGCGGCAGGCCGCTCAGGACAGTCGCCAAGAACCGCTTGTTGACATCCAGATAGCTATTGAAGATGTAGACCAACGCGGTGAAATAAATGCTGAAAGCGGATATGCGCGTAAAATCGACAGCAATTTTCAGCGTCTCCCCTTCAAAGCCGCTGGCAAAAACCTTCACGATTTGCACCGGAAACAATTGCATCCCTACGACGATCACCGTAGACAAGAGCATCACAATATTGGTCAGGTTGGCCGTGAAGCGGTTCGCCTCTTTGATTCCCTGGTGCTCATTGATCTTGGTATAGATTGGTATGAAGCTCGCCGCTATCCCCATGCCTACGAATGAAAACAGCACAGATGGGATGGTCTGTGAAATCAGGTACGCATCGGTCAAGCCGTCCGCGCCGTAAAAATAGGAAAGGGAGATGTCCCTTGAAAAGCCAAGCACTTTGGTCATCACAATTACTGTCATTAGCGCAATGACGGTTTTTTCCATAATTCTCTACCTCATTTGCTCCAAGATTGATATACAGTTTTCTTCAAGCTGCCATAGGCCAGCAGCGTTCTACGGCAGTTCCCAATCCGAGGGTGCGCACTGGATTGCATAGTGGAAGCCGGTGCGCTGGCCAGCAGCGCTTAACCTCTTCAAGTGAAACATTCCAGCTCTCCCCCTTTGCTTTTTGCTATTGAGTCCATACTAGAAGGAGCAGGTTAAATGCAGGTTAAATTGTTTTAATAGTTAAAATACTTTATGGAAAAATAAAAAAAGCACTCCGAAAACTTCCGGAATGCCGTTTTTGCCATGCGGTATGGAGCTAGACTTTTTTGTAATCCCTCATTTTCTTCGTGCGGTAGGCCGGGAAGAAATCCGCTTCGGGTTCTTCTTCCGCCGCTCTGCACAACTCGTCATAAATTTCCTGGTTCCAGATTTTCCTCCCGATATGGAATTTAAATCCCGTATTCTTGCCAAATTGCTTTTTAAAAAGATATAGATTGTCGTCGAGGCTGTTCGTCCTCCCGCCTCCGTCGTGGATTAGATCGATGCCATTTTCCTTTCCCCAAACTACGAGCGCATATTGCAGGATATAAGCCGGCGACAAGTGATGAAATTCTTCAAGCGTACCGGACAAATGTGTATGGATGATGCGGTCATAGACGAAATTCAATCCCATGCCAATGACTTTCCCTTCATACAAGGCTTCGACCAGGACCATATTTCCCCCGAAATGGCTGAGCAGTTTAGAGAAATAATCTTCATCGAAATAATAATAGGTATCCGCATTATTGCGCCTCATTGTCGCATAATAGATGCCCTGAAACTCTTTGATGTCTTCGGGATTTGCCGTCACCCGGTATTCAACGCCAGCTTCCAATGCCTTTCGAATGTTTTTCCTGGTCGATTTGGAAAATTCCTTCTGTACCGGGTCATCGTAAGCCCTCAGATTTGTGCCGACAGTATTGCGGATATAGACGACTTCATAGCAATTTTCGAAATCGGATGCATTATCGATGACCGGCTGGAAACGGATAAATTCGCTGACTATGTTCCCTTGCTCGCAATAATCCCGGAAAGCATCATGGAATGCTTGCACCAATTCCTCTCTTCCGCTTTCCGAGCATTCCTCGATCAATGGACCGCCATAGCCGTACGGAGTGACAATGTCATAGTAAGTCTGGTTGTTGATTCTCAAAGGGATTTCCCGCTTAATGAACATATGCCGGATGCTTCCGAGAGGATGCTGGAATTCATAAATTTCGCATGTCCCATCCTCAATCTCCTCATATAATCGGCCATATTTTTCATCAAAGTATAAATCTCTCAATTGATCAGCCCCATTCTCTATATATTTCCATAATCTGCCGACATGTATTCTACGGTTAACGAAATAAAATTGAATTATCAGAATTCTTTTCACGCCTTCATTATAGCTGTTCAGATTCAAAAGTTCTAGGTAAAAGCATCAAAATAACACTTTTTACCCTCATTTTATTATTTGCCATTAGAATAAGCCTAGTTCCATAAAGGAACTGGGCTTTTTAAGTTTTTAAACCCGATTATATTCTTTGGCGGCGACTGTCCGGTAGGCGGGGAAGAATTCCGTTTCTTCGCTCACACCAGCTTCATTGCACAGTTCACTGTAGATTGCGCTGTTCCAGATTTTCCTGCCCACCCAGAACTGGAAAACGGTATTCCTGCCGAATTGTTTTTTGAACAAAAGCAGATTGTCTTCCGGACGATTGCTGCGCCCTCCGCCTCCATGAATCACTTCTACGCCGTGTTCTTTCGCCCAGACCGCCAGCGCATAATAAAGCCCGTATGCCGGTGAAAGATGATGGTATTGTTCGAGCGTACCCGAAAGATGGGTATGCGCAATGTCATTGTAGACGAAATTAAGGCCTGCTCCGATTACCTGTCCTTCATAGACCGCTTCCACCAGCAGGAGATTTTCGCCGAACAGCTCTTCCATCTTGCTGAAATAAGCATCCCCGAAAAAATAATACGGATCTGCTTGGTTTCGGAGCATAGTAGCATAATAGACCTTCTTGAATTCCGTAAGGTCCTTTGGATGGTGTGTCGCTTTGAATTCGACTCCTGCTTTCAATGCCTGCCGGATATTTTTTCTGGCTGATTTCGAGAATTCGCTTTCCACCGGATCTTGGAAATCTTTCAAGTTGGTGCCTGCCGTTTCACGCAGGAATATTGCGTTATAGCATTCTTTGAAATCCTCAGCATTTTTGAAGACCGGATGGAACCGGATGAATTCACTGACAATCCTGTTATCCAAGCAATATTGCCGGAATTCATCTTCAAAAGCGGCCACTAGCTCCTGCTTCTGCCCCTTCCTGCATTCGAGCACTTGGGGTCCCCCATATCCATACGGCGTGACCAAATCATAATAGACTTTTCCAGCGACGGTGAACGGGATTTCCCTTTTGATGAAAAGGTGGCGTATTCTCCCCGACTGGTGAGTGAATTCATACACTTCACTTATCCCATGCTCGATTTCTTCAAAAAGTTTTCCATAATCCTTTTCAAAATAAATATCTCTCATCCCGATGCCCCTTTTCTTTTCGCGCGATGTAACTGAATGAATCGCCGCAACATCCAGCGGTCAAAGTAGTTTGCTCATATAACCAATTGAGCGATATGGAATACATCATTTTGGATTTCCGAATAATTTGATTAGTGTAAATATTATAGTCCTTTCAGCTTAAAAAGACTAGAATGATTGACTGAACTTTCTTTTGTCTGGTAAAAATTCTTTCATTTTCACTGTCCATTCATCGAAGTCGCCCAAATCCTCTTTATAAAAAAGAATTATATGGATAATAAAATATTTTACTGGATATTATTTTGCTTTTTCCGGTATTTTCTATCGAGCTTTTTGACCATAAATTGTATTGTCTTTCACATTTATTTGTGATAAGATTCAGTTAATTCATTCTACCGGATTAATATTCAATCCATTTCTTGCTGCTGCTCTGCCCTCGTATCCGATTCAACACTAGGAGGATGGTGAAATGAAAAAATTCGGCATTGCGTTCGGAATCATTGTCATTGCGCTAGGCGCTTACATCGCGTACCTTTTTGAATTCAAGGATTACGACACAACAGACGCTGCAGTTGATGAAGTGGCGGAAGAAGAATACGTCATCGAATTGGCAGACGGATCCAAAATCATCCTGGACAAGTACGGCAACCTGATCCGCCACGTGACAGACGAGGACGGTACAGAGAAAATCGAGGCTTTCACTGAAGGCTTCCCTTCTACCGAGAGAAGCGACTTGGCAGTTGCATCAGTAAGCAGCGATAATAGCGGAACAAAAGGAAGGAAAGTGAAAACCGATGCATCCGGAAAAGCAGCGGTAAAATCATATGCCGCATTTGCGGGAAAAAAATCTTCCAAAAAGATGACCGCCGCACAGATACGGGTAAAATACGATCCGGCCATCTCCGAACTGGAAAGCCAAGCTCATGGAAAGCTGGATGCATTGATCGACCTTGCCGTCAGCGAATACCTCGAAATGGAGGCGAATGACCAGAAGATCAGCTACCCTTACTTCTATAATAAATACAGTTCCGCTGCTTCAAAACTTGAGGATCGGACAGACAAAATGTTTTATGCCCTTATGGAAGTCATGAAGCAGGAACTCAAAAAGAATGGATTGCCGGCAGCTGAAGCTGAAAAGATGTCAAAAGAATATGAGGATCGAAAAAACAAATTGCGCCGGGACATTCTGAAACAGACCGCAGGACTTTGAAGCTTTTACCTCTTCCTAGCAAAGAAGGCCCCTTAAGCTTCCACCGCAAAAGGAGCCTTCTTTTTATTTGTCAAAATAATATGATTATTCATCAAAATTTTGAATAGTATCGCTAAATTGTTTTCGATTGGTTAGAATAAGAATCATATAAAGAAAAGCCATTATTTGCGCATTCTCGATTTACGATTTAGACAGCAACGGGGGGAAAAGGAATGAAAGAAAAAATCAATGAACTGCTTAAAAAAGAAAATTATGCTTTCGATAAAGAAAAGTGGAAATCGATTAAAAATGTTCCATTCCTTTATTCTGCAGAGACTGCCCAGTACCTGAATAAACTCAAAAAGCACATGGGCATGGCAAAAGGCATCTACATCTTCTGCGACTCTGATGAAAAGATCCTCTATATCGGAAAAGGTGCACCCATCTACAATCGCATTCGCCGCCATTTCGCCAAGCTGAAAAAAACGGGTGAAGAACCGGCTAAAACATCGGAAATCCCTCAATCCATTTCAATCCACTGGGTGGAAATCGAAGGGCCGGAAACCCGTGAAGTGGTGGAGCACATGCTTTGCTACACATTGAGCCCCGCTTACAAAAAATGGTATACGTCTTAAAAATCCGGCACGCCCTGCTTTTATGCAGAACGCGCCGGACAGGCATGCCTTTATAAAGTTTTCATCTTTTCATCAAGCAGCTGGAATGCCTTGATGATTTTTTCTTGCGGTACGCCGCTATACAAATCTCCAAGACTCACTTCAAAGGAACACCCTTTGCCATCAGCCCGATCCGCCAGATAGCTCGTCAGGCCGACATCCGACGATTCATGGACATCTGCAAGAATCAGGGCAACCCGGTTTTTGGGTTCATTGAAATGGACATGGAACATATTGGATACTGGTTCTTCCGGCAAGGTGGAGATACCGCTCGCGGCATTGTAAAGGCGGGCCAGCTCTTTTGCTGACTCGAAATAACTTTCCATTTTTCCTATTCGCTGATCAAAATAATAATCTGCTGAAACGATATACGGATACAAGGAAATCAAATCTCCGCCGTAGCGCCGTTTCCAGACGGTGGAATCGGCACAGAAATCTTCGGTGCCTGCAAGGACTGCCCCCGCAATTCCGCCGACCCCTTTATACATCGACACATAGACGCTGTCGAAAAGCGCACACACTTCGGCTGCCGTCTTCCCGTAATAAGGCAGCACTTCAAACAGCCGGGCTCCGTCCAAATGCAGTTTAATGCCCCGTTCCTGGCAATGCGCAGCTATTTCTTGGAGTTCAAGGAAGCTCGGCAATTGCCCGCCGATTTCCCGCTGCGGCAATTCCAGCAGCACACAAGCCACTCCTTCTTCAAGCGCTTGGATATCCGCCAGACCGACGACGCGGTCTTTGTCCGCTGCCAGCACCGTTTCAATGTGGTGGAGTTTTTTCAGCCCATCTTCTTCGTGGATTTCAAGATGGCTGAGTGGATGGTAAGCCACTTTCTTGCTGCCCCGTTCATCGCAATGGATGCGCAAAGCGATCTGCTGAGCCATGGTGCCGCTCGGAAAAAATACGGCCGCTTCTTTGCCCAGGATTCCCGCGATCTTCGAGTGGAACTCTTCGATCACTTCTCCGCTTCCGTATTTATCCGATTCAAATTCATCCGGTATCCCCTCGAAAGCTTTCTTCAGCACCGATGCATTCCGTGAACCGTGCCCCGACAATTGAAAAGCTGTCTTCCCGTATGTTTCCTTAAGCAATGTTGTTTCGTCCATTATGTACCCCGCCCCTTTATCATGGTAATCGCTGCAATCAATATACCATTTTTCCGGATTAAAAAACCGCCTCTTGTAGAGGCGGTTTTCCGAACCTTTCACTGAAGGGACGCAGCAGCCGTTTCGGGAGACATCTCGGACAACAGTGATTTTGCATAATGCGTCGGATTTTCCCTTCTCAGCGTAAATGTCTGCTTGCTATTTTGCACAAGAGCGGTTAGGATTTCCCGTTCTTTGGCGAGCCCTTCGTCGATCATCAGCCCGGGGTTGAAGAATTCATACGCCGTCAGCAGCGGGGACCGCAGGTAATTGAATTCATACCGGTTCAAGTTCATCAATTTGGAAATGGCAATGCTTTCCGGCAGCTGCGCCGTCTCGTCCTCCCCTTTTTCGAGGACCGCCACATGGGTGACAGGCGCGGAAAGGATTCCTTGCCTTTTCTTGTCTTCTGCGGTTTCAGCCTTCGGATCCCGGTTCTTGTCCTTTTTGCTGTTATGGGTATAATGACAGAACGAATTGGTCCAAGGCACGGCAAAAATCGTTTTCCCATCCGTTATGGCCATGTCTTCAGCAATGAAGCTTGCACCCAATTCCATGCAGGCAGTGACAGCACTCAAGGTCTTCCCGGTATCCGGCGGCGCAAATATCGCCACTGTTTCTTCGCCTTTCTTGAAAGCGGAACAATGGATCGGGGCGAACCCTTTTTTCAATAGCAGCAGCGCTGCCAGGTCCGTGGCAATATAGTGGATGGAATGCAAATTCATGATACGGTGCGTGATGAGTTTGTAATACGCTTTGTTGACCGTGATCTTTGCTTCGTCCGACATCAGGTTCTCTGCCTTGAAGCGCATTTTCTGGTTCATCGGCAGTTTCCGGGTATAGTGGACCTCATCTCCGCCAGGAGAGCCATTGAAATAATGGTACCTGCCCATCGTTTTGAGTTTTTCATCATCGTTGAAATTCTCCAAAACTACATGGATTTTCACCGCACAGTCCAAATACTCCTCTTCTGTCCCTTCCGGCATATCACTTCCAAAACACCATTTAAAATTTTTTATGTTCGTTTTAATGCCCAGGATTCCTTTTGAAGCCACATAATAGAATGGCACCTCTTCTCCTCCTCCCTTTTTCCGGCTGGATAGCCTTACCAATGGCTTTAGCAGTTCCGCACCTTTATATATGCCGGCCCTGTTTCACCTCCGTTCTTCTATCTGGCCCCTCCAATATATTAATAACAGGTTAAATTGACGTTAAAATTCAGTTAATTTATATTTATTCGTTATTTTTAATTTTAGTTCATAAGTAATCAATAAAAAAACAAGCAGCTCCCTAAGTAAAGGGACTGCTCGCTTCGGATTTTATTCATGATTGACGATATCGGATACGTAATAAAATCCATTTTCGTCCATAACAATTGTATAGGACTTACTGCGTTCTTCGAGCGACGTTTCGCCTTCCGCATTTTTAAGTTCAAACGCCTCTTCTGTCTGGACAACGGCGTATTCTTCAAAAATCTCGATATCGATAATATCCAGTTTCGTGAAATTGAACTCCATGCCTTTGCCGCTGATTTCGTCGATGTACGTCAAAATGCTATTGTAAATATCGCTTTCATAGACCAACAGGTTCTGGACGTAGAAGAAATCTTCATTCACAAGCGATTGTTCATAGTAATAGCGGAAATCGCCGATGAATTCGCTCAGATGCGTTTCATCGAATGTCTTCTCAAGATCTGGGTCGTATTCATAATCTTCGTCCTCGTAGCCTTCAAAATCATCGTAGACATGGAACTTCGAAACGACTTCTTCTTCTGTCATCGGATTCTGTGCCCATTCTGATAGTTCGGCATGCATCGAATACATCGGAATCGAGAAGCCGATTGAATCGCCTTCTTCCATGACGAGCGAATTGATGCCGATGACTTTGCCTGTGCCTGCGTCAATCAGCGGTCCGCCGCTAGATCCCGGCGCGATATGCGCGTCAATCTGGTAGATGTCTTCGTACAGGAATTCCTGGTCAAAATCCCGGTCAATGCCGGTCAAATACCCGATGGACGCTGTATTCTCGAATCCCGAAGGACTTCCAAGCGCAATGACTTCGGTCCCGACATCCGTTGGCGCCATTTCAGTTTCCAACGGAATCATGCCGGTGTATTCTTCCACTTTGATGAGAGCGATGTCCGACTCGTCAGAAATGCCCACCACTTTCCCTTGGACGTCCTGGCCGTTGATGTTCCGGACAACTACATCGGTGGAACCCGCCACGACGTGGGCATTCGTTACGACCATTCCGGTATCAGTGAACAGGAACCCGGACCCTTGGCCCGTTTCCGTCAAAATCGTGTAAGTTTTTTGCTGCGCTTCTTTGATGATGGCTGTTTTTTCGATTTTCTTCGGCTCTACTTTTTCGGGCTGTTCAGCAGGCGGGACAATGTCTTCGACTTTCGTCACTGTGCCTTCGGTAATTTCTTCGCTTTCAACCGGCACTTCCGGCTCCGAGATCGGTTCAGGTTCCGGATCTGCCTCTTTCTCTTTCGGCGGTTCCGCTGCCGGTTCGTCTTTTGCATCCGCCAGTTCTTCAGCAGGCGGCTCTGCCTGTTCCGGCTCATCGGCCAGCAATTGCGAGGTGCCGAATGCGGCGCCTCCCAGCAGAAGAACCGACAGGACAGCAGCAAGACCTTTGCGCTTTTTAGCTTTCTTTATTCGTTTATTATCTAAAGCTGCACCACAATTTTTACAAAAGTTTGCAGATGATTCATTTTCATGACCACATTTCTTACACAACATTCCACGTACCTCCTGATGAAGTTTAAGATCCTCATGGCTAGTGTGACAACAAGTCCCCATTATAAACTCTTTGACGCGTTTCGACCACTGTAAGTTGCACTTTTAGAAAAATTTACCTGCTAAATTTTAATTGTTATAAAAATATGAATATTTAATAAATAACCATATACATTTTTTAGGTATATTGTTATAATCTGATTAATAAAACCGTGATATTAGGAGGATGAAAAGATGGAAGAGTTTGTAGGTGCATTCAAAAAAGCGTTCGATTTCAAAGGAAGATCCAGAAGAAAAGAATTCTTTGTGTTCATGTCGATTGCAATCGCCTTGATGGCCGGTGCGTTCGCCGCCGATGCCATTCTAGATGTTCAGATTCTTGAGGGTCCCGGGGTTCTGACTGCACTCTTTTCGCTTTTCCTAATCGTTCCTGCATTGTCGGTTACAGTGCGCCGGCTGCATGACACAGGCAGAAGCGGACGCTGGGCGCTTCTTGCTTTCGTTCCTGTCGCAGGCTGGATCGCTTTGGCCTTCTTCGCAATGATAGACGGCGACCTCGGAAGAAACATGTACGGCAATGACCCGAACCGCTGGAACACCGTCTTCTCTCCGATTAAGAACTGAAAAAAGGGGCTGTCCTAGAAGGGCTGCTGTCCATTGCGGCAGACGCGTTCCGCGGGCTCGCGCCGAACTAACAAAGAACTTGTGCTCCTGCGCAAGCTCGTCGCAAATACTTGCCCTCGCAAGCTTCGGTCAAGCATTGACTGGCGTCCGAGTGGATTTCGGCACTTCGCTGTCCCGCTGGAGTCGCCGCCTACATTCCCATCAGCCGTTAATAGAATATGAAAAAGACCAAAGGAGAAAAAGCGCTGCTTTTTCTCCTTTGGTCTTCAGTTTTGGACTTTCCGGACAGCCCCATTATTTATTTCATCATATTATTTATAATTCTCTCCGTAGACATCGACAAGGCCCATCCGTTTCAGATCAAGGCCAGCCTTTTTAGGCAACTGAACCTTATAGAGGAAAATGGATAGGACGAAAATCCAAAGCTGGAGAGTGAAAATATTGATGCGCTCGACCAACCCCGCAATAGGGATTCCATTGCTCAGGACAAATGGAGTACCGGCGCCTGATAATACCAGCACAATGCCGCATATCAGTGTGAAAACGCCAATCGCTTTGAAATATTTCGTTTTCATAAGGCCGATGCCGATGGAAAAGATTGCAGCTATCGTCAGGATGACGATGGCCGCCGTAACGGCCAAATGCATCATATTATTCGTGTTCAGCACCGCTCCGTTATCTTCGAGCGGAAACAGTGCGTAGCCGAATAATGAAGTGAAATGCATGAGGACTAAGAGAATCGAGCCGAGGCGAGCCGTCTTGTGGACATTGTATTTTTCAAAAAGCATATAGACCACTACTGAAAAAGCCAGAGCCAACACGCCATAAAGCACCGTCAAGATCCTCAGCTCCCCCGCGTACGGAGCGCCGCTGCCGGTCAGTTCACTGATGGTTTGCTCGATGTGGCTATAGCCATCCCAGAGTATGCCGCCAATGACTACGTGCAGCACATAGACCATCGCACTGGCTGCTCCTAATATAGCTGCTTTCTGCAATAACCCCTTGCTTCTTCTCTCCCTCATGCTTCCACCCCTTTTCCAAGAATGAAACCTGATTTTCTTCATCATAACCCTTTAAATCGGCATTATCTACAACGATTTAAACAATAAGGCCTATGATTCAGAAAAACGGAGAGATTTTTTTTATTTTTATATGACTATTTAACCACTAAAACCTGATAACTTTATTTATTGCCGCTGCGGTCTGTCTTGAACATCCGGGTGGCGGCTACGGCAGTTTGCCAGCCGCTGTATAATTCATCCCGGACAACCGGGTCCATTTTCGGCTCGAACACGGCATCCACTTTCCATTGCTTCGCGATTTCTTCTTTGTCTTTCCAAAAGCCGACAGCCAGGCCGGCAAGGTAGGCCGCACCAAGGGCAGTCGTTTCCGGTACCATCGGCCGCTCGACCGGCACGCCGAGCATATCGCTTTGGAATTGCATAAGGAGATCGTTCGCCACTCCGCCCCCATCCACACGCAAGGTCTTCATCTGGAGGCCGGCGTCTTCCGTCATGACATCTACTACATCCTTCGTCTGGTAAGCAAGCGCTTCAAGCGTCGCCCGAACGAGATGAGCTTTTGTCGTTCCTCTAGTCAGTCCAAAGATGGCGCCGCGTGCATCGGTGTCCCAATACGGCGTACCGAGCCCGACAAACGCCGGCACCATATAAACACCTTCCGAGGATTCCACTTGTCCGGCCACCCCTTCGCTGTCTGATGCCTTCTGCAGGATCCCTAGCCCGTCGCGCAGCCATTGGATTGCCGAGCCGGCTACGAAGATACTGCCTTCGAGTGCATATTCGACTTTGCCGTCTACTCCCCACGCCAGTGTCGTCAACAGCCCATGCTCGGATTTCATCCCTTGTTCTCCGGTGTTCATGAGCATGAAACAGCCTGTGCCATACGTATTCTTGGCCATGCCCTTCTCGAAGCAGGCTTGACCGAATAAGGCCGCTTGCTGATCCCCTGCCACTCCGGCAATCGGAACTTCATAGCCGAAGAAATGATAGTCGGCGGTATTGGCGTATATTTCTGATGACGGGCGCACTTCCGGCAGCATGCTTTTCGGCACGGTCAGAATATCGAGCAGCTCCTCATCCCATTGGAGATCATAGATGTTGTACATCAGCGTGCGCGAGGCATTGCTGTAGTCGGTGACGTGGCGCTTTCCGCCGGACAGCTTGTAGATCAGCCATGTATCGATCGTCCCGAACATCAAATCCCCGTTATCCGCTTTTTCCCTGGCTCCCGGGACATTGTCAAGGATCCATTTGACTTTTGTCCCTGAAAAGTACGCATCAATCAGCAAGCCGGTCTTGCTGCGGAAAGTTTCTTCCAGCCCCTGCTCTTTCAACTCCCTGCAGATGCCGTCCGTCTGCCTCGACTGCCAAACGATCGCTTTATGTATTGGCCTGCCTGTATTGCGGTCCCATACGACCGTCGTCTCCCGCTGGTTGGTGATCCCGATGCCCGCCACCTGGTCGGGGTTGATATCCGACAGCCGCAGCACTTCCGCGATGCATGCCAGAACAGATGTCCAGATTTCATTGGCATCGTGCTCCACCCAGCCGGGATTCGGGAAAAACTGCTCAAATTCGCGCTGCCCAGTCGCCACAATCTCCCCTGAATGGTTGAATAAAATCGCACGTGAACTGGTTGTCCCTTGATCTATTGAAAGAATATAGTCTTTTGCCATCCACTTTCTCCCCCTATCCGTTGCCGGAGCAACATGTTTCGTATGTTCACCCTTTCCCTAATTCTACACTTGCCAAGCATGTGAACGCCAGACTAGGATAACCTGCTTTTTTACAAATATTCGGCTTCTCACAGTACTTGTTATCTATCTATTCTGATAAATTAGTTTTATAATAAAGATATAGATTAGGGGGGATGTCCTATGGATGAGAAACGCAAGCTGATCCAATGGCGGGACGCCGGACTGATTGACCAAGCGGCAATCGACCGGATCCTGGCCTATGAAAAGCGCCAGCCTCAGAAAAAGAAGCTGCCGCTGCTGCTGGTCATCGGATTGATCTTCTTCGCCCTCGCCGTTTTCAGTTTTATCGCAGCAAATTGGCAAGCAATCCCCGATTTGCTGAAAGTGGCGCTTGCCATCTTGCTGATCTGGATTTTCTACGGACTGGCTGATTACTCAGCGAAAAAACAGTTCGGCGAACCGGTCATCTTCAGGCTGCTCGGCATTGCCATGTTTGCCGCAAGCATCATCATTACAGCGCAGACGTTCCATTTCTCTTTATCGAACTCGCTGCTGCCTTGGGCGCTCTTTATCGCAGCACTGGCCCATTTCTTCTATTGGCGCCACCTGGCTTATACGGTGGTGGCTTTCATCTTCGGCATTGCCACACTGGTATCATTCGTACCAGGCGCTGGCTGGCTGGAATGGGGCATTTTCATTGCGATAGCGTTTGCCTGGTTTTATTTTGGCAAGGACGAAGCCTCGCTTCGGTTCAGCTGGATGCTGCTGTTCTTCTCCGGTTTGGTTCTGTGGGATCTCGTGGAATACGACAGTCCGCTGTGGCCGGTATGGACTTTATTCGTGCTCGTCGCCCTGCTGCTTCTAGTGCCGAAGGAAAAACAACGCCTCCTTACGCCGCTTTACCTTCTGTTCGGTGCAGCCCAGCTGGTTGTCTACCTGGCCGTACGCGGAGAAACGGAACTGTCGCTGGTCGATCTCAATTGGCCGGAAGCCATTGCATTAGCAGTTTTGGGCATTGGGGTCGCGGCCCTGGCTTACGTAAAGTTCCGCCCGGTCATGTGGATCGGCATTCTGGGATTTATCGGCATCCTGCTGTTTGATGAGACCGCAATCGCCCTGGCAATCGTAGCGGAACTTTCTGCGCTTGCCTATCTCGTCATCGCGCAGCGGCAGGATCGTCCGCTTGCTCTTGGCTTTGTGTACTTCATCATCGTCCAATTCGTCATCTATGTGATTTATGCCTGGGAACGCTTGGACATGTCGCTGTTCTTCCTGATCGGGGCTCTGCTATTGTTCGCCCTGTCCGGCATTGCCTGGCGGCTTAACCGCAAGAAAGAAGGTGTGTCGCCGTGAAGAAGAATTCATGGATTTTCCCGATCCTTATGACACTTTTCGTGGCAGCGCTTTTGGCCAGCTTCTACGCGATCTCGTGGTTCGGCGAGCAGTACGTGCTACGTGCAGAACCCTATGATCCGTTCGATCCATTCTACGGTGAATATGTGCTGCTCCAATATCCGGACCTTGAAGCGCCTTCTGATATCAGAGACGGCCCCGTTTATTTCACGCTGAAAGAAGGGCCGGATGGCTTTGCCGTCATCGACCGGATTGAAAATGATCCTTTCTTCGGAGCCATCGAAGGCCAGCATTACGATAGACGGGTGACCGCTCCACAACTGGAACAGTATTACGTCGAACAAGGCACCGGGCCGGACCTTGAAGAAGCGGTCGACCTTCAAGTGACCCTCGACGTCGCGCCATGGGGTTCGATCCGCCCCGTCAATCTGGAAGTGAGGGAATAAAAAAAGGAGCAATCTATAAAGCCCAAAACGAAAGGCCGGAGGAGAAAAAGCAATGCTTTTCTCCTCCGGCCTTTTCCTTATTCTATAACAGCTGCTGGGAATGGAGGCGGCGACTCCAGCGGGACAGCGCAGTGCCGAAATCCACTCGGACGCCAGTCAATGCTTGACCGAAGCTTGCGAGGGCAAGTATTTGCGACGAGCTTGCGCAGGAGCACAAGTTCTTAGTTAGTTCGGCGCAAGCCCGCGGAAAGCGTCCGCTGCAATGGACAGCAGCCCTTTTCTATTCTCCCTATTCAACGTGCCCCCATTCCGCCGTCTATCCGATACTGGCTCCCTGTGATGAATTCCGAATCATCACTTGCCAGGAACAAGACGAGCTTCGCGACTTCTTCCATGCTGCCGTAACGCCCTAATGGAATTCTTGAAGAGATATTGTTCCGGACTGCGGAAGGATCTTCTTGGTTCAGCGTTTCTTCTATCTTCTTCATCATCTCAGAGTCCAGTGGCGCCGGGTGGATGGAATTCACCCGGACGGAGTCTCTGGCTGCTTCGAGCGCTGCAGTTTTCGTCAGCCCCACAACAGCGTGTTTTGAAGCGGAGTACAGGGAATTCCCGCTGCTCCCCATCAGGCCGGAGACGGAAGAAGTATTGATGATGCTTCCGCTTTTTTGGGCTGCCATGATGGGCAAAACGTGCTTCAGCCCTAAAAATACGCCTTTTACATTAATATTGAACATCGACTCAAAATCTTCCATCGTCTGTTCGATCAACGGCGCCACTTTGCCGATGATCCCGGCGTTGTTCAAAAACACATCGATTCTTCCCCAGTTTTCCACGACTTGGCCCACATAAGCCGCGACATCTTTTTCGCTGCTGAGATCGGACGTCAATCCGATGACCTGTCCTTTATTTTCCAAGCGGCTGACCTGTTCCTTAAGCGCTTGTTCGTTGATATCAACCAAAGCCACTTTAGCGCCTTCGTGCAGCAGCAGCTCCGCGACATTTCTGCCCAGCGCCCCGGCGCCGCCCGTGATAACAGCCACTTTCCCTTCCAGTCTTCCTGCCATGGGTCTTCCTCCATTCTGAAAATGTCCATCAACCGTTTTAAAAGTTCATCGCCTTCTCATAATTCTTTTCATCCCAATAGCGATTCTGCGTGCAGAGTTCTTCGTATTCTTTTTTCAAGATCCCCACCAGGATGCGGTCGTAATACTGATTGTTCCTAAAAGCATGTTCACGCAATACACCTTCTTTTTTCCATCCGCATTTCTGTACATAGAGATTATAGGATGGGACATTGTGTTCGACAATGTCGCCGTCCAAGCGGTGCAGCCCCAATTCTTCGAAGGCATATTTCATCGTTGTCATCACCGCATCCCTCCCGTATCCATGGCCTTGCATATTCTTCTTTCCGATCATGATTCCATGATACGCAGACCGGTTTTTAACGTCGATATTGGTTATGGTTGAAATTCCGATAAACCCATCACTGGGCGTATCGATTGCAAATCGCAGATGCTGTCCGTCAAACGCCAGCCCATCGAACCATTTAAGCTGTTGATCGGAAGAAATGGGATGCGACCATCCCCCAAGCAAAAAGCCGATTTCGGGATCATTGTGGAAACCTCTCAATTCCTCCATATCGGATCTTTCCAATGCACGCAGTGTCACTTTTTTCCCTTGAATATTCATAGATTCCACCTCTTCCTTTGTAGTTTAAGGCTTTCTTGTAATTACCCAGCGTTTTTCAAATGCTCCGGTAAAGCGGAAAGAACCCTTCTTTTAGCAAGCCCCGGCGGCCTGCTTCCTCCACCAGTTCAGAGTAGAGTCCCTGGTCATAAATATTGGTGCCGATAAAATAATCAAAATGATTATGGTTGCTGAACGATGCTTTGTAATGGAACAGGCTGTCGTTCTCCTGGCAGCCTCCTCCCAGATGCAATAAAGTGCAGCCCATTTTTTTGGATACCTCGACCATGGCATCGAACACCAGATTGTTCGGCCGCAAATCCAGATAGTCCCGGTCCGATGCCCCCAAATGGTAATGGGCAAACTGTTTTGCCGTATACAGAATTGCGCCTGCAATGACTTTGTCTCCGGCATAGACAAACAGGAGATGGGATTTGGAGACCGGTGTTTCGGCGAGCTGCTCCTTCAAGGAAGTGAAGCCGAAATAATAATAGCCCGCCGCTTCCTTGCGTTCCATCGTTCCGTTATACAACCCTAGAAATGTCGAAATGTTTTCATCGCTCTTTTCCACTTCCACGCAATAGATGCCGCTCGATGCCGCTTTCTTTATATTCCGTTTGTTCATGCTGCTGTAGTTTTCACGGATTTCGGACAAGGGCCCTGACAAATCCACGGCGGTCGTCTTCCGGATATAGGTGAGATCGCAATAGCGGGCGAGGTAGCTGGCGTTACCCAAGAGCGGATGCAGCCTGATTACCTCCGAAACCACTCCGGCCTCCACGCAATAAATACGAAAATGTCGGGCAAATTCATCCAGCACCGATTCATCCCCAGCTAACAGCGGACCGCCGTATCCGTAAGGCGTCGTGATGTCGTAAAGCTGGCGTTCCGTATCCGAAACGATTTTCCGGAGAATGAAAGGATAAATCACAGTTCCTGAGTCCGTTTGATAAAGAGCTAATTTGGCTTCACCGTTCTCTTTTTCAGCATTCCACCGGCAGTATTCAAACGTATAATAAACGTCATTCTCGGGAAACCCTTCTACTGCTCCATTCCAAGACTCCTTGTCATCAATGATGGCAAGGCTGGTAAGTTGAGTTTCGGTGTTCATGATTAATGCCCCCTTTCGTAACATGCGACGTACCATCAAGCAATTCTCTTCTTGGTACTGATTATCAGACTTTAACGTTAAAATTAAGTTAAATTTTTCTTGTTTTCTATGTACAATATGGATTTATTCTTCTATTCGCTCCAAATGACGAATATAAAAAAGCCTTGAGGGAATCCTCAAGGCCTTCATCCATATAGATATGTATTTTTGAACCATCTTTTCTTTGTGCCGCTTCAGGATGAGACTCAATGTTTCATTGCCAACAGCCGATTAGTCAAGGCCTAATCCTCTCCGCATTTCTTTCCACATGGCTTCATAGCCTCCTGCTACAGGATTGGCTGCTTCCGTCTGCATCAATGATTCATACGGGACGCCTTCAGCAAGCTGTTGCTGGATCCCATCATAGAGTGAGACGAACTGATAGCCTTCTTCTTCGCTGATTCTCTTCAAGACGGCGTCCGCCTGTTCCATCGTGAAATTATACGGCTGGATGTCTTCTTTGGAAGGGGGCGGCGACATGACGACCAGGTGCTCCGACCGTTCATCGGCAATCGCCAGCAGTTCGCGCATGACGGCTTCGTATTTTTCCACATTGCTGAAGATGCGGTCATCGGTTCCAATCATTACGATGACGGCATCTTCATCCGGCGCTAGCAGCCCATCGATGTTCCGCAATGCCCAGTCTGCGGTTTTGTCGCGGATGCCTGCATTGATCACATCGACCTCTCCGAATTGCGGGTTGGCCACATACTCCCGCAGGCTGTTCGCCCACGAGCCAAAATTGAACCCGGCTTCGCGGAACGTCTCTCCGTTGCCGCTAAAAATGATGCGCCCTTCATCCGGCGATGTGTATTCCGGATGGCCATAACCTGCTGTCAGGCCGTCGCCGATCAGCTTGATCGTCGAAATTTCCTTGTCAACCAGCGCATCATAAAAAGCGCTCGATGTTTCATCCGTTTCTTCCGGCTCTTCCCGTTCTTCTTGAGGCGCCTGTTCTGCCGGTGTTGCTGCTTCGCCGCTTTCGCTTTTCAATTCATTGGCGCGCTCAGCGTGCTGTTCGATTTTTTCATCCCAGCTATTTTTGGCTGCAAACAATGCCGCCAGCAATAAAATGATGACGAGCACCATTGAAATCCTTACCCATTTCAATTCAATTTCCTCCCTGGCAATTCCATCTTCCTCCATTATCTCATGTTTCGGACCGACGCGGAATTCCTTTTTCCATTTTCCGCTATTTCCGGCCGCAAAAAAAAAACGGCAGCCTCTCCGGCAGCCGGTAATAAGCCCGTTTTACACTTTGCTGAAATTGCGTGCCGATTTCCCCCGGTATGCCGGAAAGAATCCTTCTTCCGGCCCCACTTCAGAGGCGGCGCAAAGTTCCGCATAAACCGCTTCATTCCATACGCGGCGGCCGATATAAAAATCAAAGTCGGTGTTTTTCCCGAACTTCTTCTTGAACAGGTACAGCGTATCATCGGGTTCATTTGTCGTACCGCCCCCGACGTGGATCAGATCCATGCCGTTTTCTTTGCCCCACATGGCAATCGCATAGGTCATGACATATACCGGCGAAAGGTAATGGTATTCGGAAAGCGTCCCCGATAGATGGGTATGGATCAGATTATTGTAGGCGAAATGCATCTCTGCACCGATCACCTTGCCTTCGAAAACTGCTTCGACGAGCACGATGTGTTCTCCGAAGTATTCCAGGCAGCGGGAAAAATAGCTTTTATCGAAATAATAATAGGAATCCGCCTGGACCCTTTCCATGTTGATGCGATAGATTTCCGAAAACAGATCCAAGCTTTCCGGATTGACCGTCACGCGGTATTCCACCCCGGTACGCAGCGCATGCCGGATGGCTTTGCGGGTTGATTTCGAAAACTCTTCCTGCACCGGATCATCGTAATCCCGTAAGTTGGTACCGACGGTCTTGCGCAGGAACACCACATCGTAGCTGTCCTTGAATTCACAGGCATTCCCGAGCACAGGGTGGAAGCGGATAAATTCGCTGACAATATGGTGTACATCGCAATACTGCTGGAACGCCTTGGTGAAAGCAGCCGCCAATTCCGTTTTGCGCCCTTCCTGTACGGCTGTAATCAGCGGTCCCCCATAGCCGTAGGGCGTCACCAGGTCATAATATTTTTTCCCATGAATTCTTAGCGGGACTTCCCGTTTGATGAAAAGATGTTTGACCGTCCCGAGCTCATGATTGAACTCATAAACTTCGCATACCCCATTTTCGACTTCTTCATATAGCTTCCCGTAATCGGGCTCAAAAAACAGATCCATCATTTGCGCAACCTCTTTCCCAAAAGTAACTTTAGTAAAATTTGCAGCGCAAGGTGCGCTGCAAATCAGCAAGCGGAAAGGCATCATGCCTTGTATATTGGTCATTCATTGATAAACCCGTTCTGAAACGGCTTTGTTGCTGCCTCTGCTGAACAAAGGGGCAACTCGCCGGCGGTTTCCTGCAGGCGCTTTTATGAACAGGCGAGGCCGTTGATGGGCCCAGGAATTCCCGTTGTGGATCGTGTAATACATTTTCACTTTATGCGAATGCCCAGCACTTTCCTCAGCCGATAACGGCAGGAACGGAATGGACGGCATGCCCTCTATTGTGAGATCTGCTGCTTCTGGCTCAAGACGGACGGGTACATTGAAAATCCGGCAAAATTCCAGAAATTTGTTTTTTGCAGATCCCATATTCATCTGCTCCTGCGATGCGAACATCGGAAGTCCAGCTGTCTTGCATAGCTTGAGCGCATTCCAGACATTGATATCATCGATTGCAGTAAAAACCCCTTCGATTTTTTCCTCAGCTGCCAATTTAGCCAATTCCGCAACTTCCGTAGGTCCGAGATCGACCGCCTTATCGGCATGCCGCTTGGCCGCAGCCCCAAATTCATTGTCTGCCACAATCGTGTAAAAGCCCATTCTTTTTGCCGCTTCAACAATTTCGATCATCTGTTTGATTCCGCCTATGATTAGGACTCTCTTCTGTTTTCTCATCATGAACATCCCCCGGTCTTTAAAGTGAAGGGCATCTTGGACCCCTCTGGCAGCTAGTTCTTTTGGTGTGCGGTGGCGCGGTCATTTCTGTGTAATCAAAAGAATATCCCGTTTCCGGAACGAAAACACTTAAAAAATTATCAAGATTTCTTCCAAACAGGACGAATAACCGTTACCTATTTACTACCAACTTACCAATAAAGAATAAACGTGTCAATATTGTTATCTGAATTTTTAAATATTATTTACAAATTAAGTTAGTTACCCAAGTGCTTGGTCATTTTTTTCTGAATACCGGTGATTAATTTAACCTATTTTTAACTCAGTTTTATTATGATTGGGCAAATTGCTCCACAATTCGTTTTCTATGCTCATCCAATCATAAGGAGGTACGATCGATGACTGTCACATTGACTTCTGCTATACCTGATATTTTCTTTTTGCCTGAATGGGGAAAAGCGTACGAAAGCCAGGACCATGGAGAAAACTGCATCTTTGAATTCAGGAACGGGACAGGGCATGTCTTTTACCAGTTCATCAAACGGCCGATTCCGATCGACGCTGGCGGTATGCAGTTTTATGACACGATCACCCCCTTCGGCCAAAGCGGCCCGCTGATCGTCGAATGCGAAGAAGGAAAGGAAAAAGAGCTTGCCGGTGCGTTCGATGGAGCATTCCAAGTTTATTGCGAAGAAAACCGGATCGTATCGGAATACGTCCGCTTCAACGGCTGGCTAAACAATGCCAAAGATTTCAGCCACCTTTATGGAATGGACAACCGGGGCATTACCATGTACATTGACCTCACCGTCGACGATGTGTTCATGCAGGAATTCAAGTCAGGCACGCGGCAGCAAGTAAGGCGCTCCCTGAAGAATGGCGTGGAAGTGGAATACGATTTCACCGGGGCGACCATCAAGGAATTCCATCGGCTTTATACGATCATGGCAAAGAAAAATGATATTCCGGACCATTATATGTTCAGCGAAGAGCTTCTGGCCGAATCGTTCAACTTGCTCGAAGGCAAGCAGTTCATCATCTACGCCAAATACGGCGGCGAATATATATCCGCAGCGCTCTACCTGCACCATGGCGACTTTCTCCATTACCATCTCGCCGCGAATGATCCCGCGTTTTTCAACGTTGCCGGCAACAGCCTGATTCTCCATGAAGGCTGCCGCTGGGGCGTGGAAAACGGCAAAAAGGAAATGCATCTTGGCGGCGCCTCGACCGACGCCTTGTACCGGTTCAAACGGGGCTTCACCAAAACTGAGCCGCTCGACATCTTGACCGGCAAGAAAGTGCGGGACGAAGACGCCTATGCCCTGCTGGTCGAAGCGAAAAAAGCGCGCGAAGACATTCAAAACCCCAGCCATTTCCCGCTGTACCGCGGATAATCGGCTACGAGGGGAACATAAAAAAACAGCGCCTGAAGAGCAAACTTCAGGCGCTGTCTTTTGGTACGGCGGCTTCAAGCAGGCTATGCTTGGCAATGATCATTTCTTTACCTTCGGTTGAAATGATTTTCAGCCGGCTGTAGATGTTGTCGATTGCCTCCCGGAGTTTTTCCTGCGTCGGGGCCACTAGGTTGAACCGGCCGAACATCTGGGAATACGATCCGTTCGCTTCGATTTTATCGCCGGCGCTATGGTTTAAGACATAGGAAACCACCTCTGGCATCGCATCGACTTCGTCCATGCCCCTAATTTCCCCGATGGTTCCGCCCCCCAGCAAAATCGGCAAATTGCAGGAAGGGTAAGGCATATGGCCGTTATCGTATCGGCCGATCGGATAGCCGCTGATGTTTTCTCCGACGGCATGCTCGAGCATCATTTCCAGCAAGTTGATGCCGGTCTGCTGTTCAATGATCTTGTAATGCTGCTCACCGCTGAAACGGTAGCCCATCTCATAAATGTAGAACGAATCGTCTTCGAAAAGCGACTGGATGAACACCAGCCCATTCTCGATGCCCATGCCGCGGATCATTTCCCTAACTTTGGGATCGACCGTCTCGATGTAGAGTTCTTGGTGCTTCGAAGGGAACGTCATGGCAATCGGCAGCGGTGGATGTTCTTTTGCTTGTTTATGGACATACCGGTCCGTCACGCCGCTCAGCACAATCTCCTTGTTTCGGATCGTATAGAACATTTGGACACCGTAGGAATTGTCGATGAATGGTTCGATGATGGCTGTCCCGGATTTTGAGAATTCCAGCGCTTTGGCGAATCCTTCCCGCGCTTCTCCCGCATCGTAGCAAACTGTGATGCCTTTGCTGGCATAGCTGTCGACCGGCTTGATGATCACCGGATACTTCATCCCTTCAAGCTCACGGGCATCCAGTGTGCTGTCTGCCGTATACTCCTGGATGACAGGCACGCCGTAGCGCCGGCAGAATTCCTTGAATTTGTTTTTATTCGAAGCGATTTCCAGCTGTTCCTTGGTTGCATAAAAAGGCAGGCCCGTCCTGCTGGCAAGGGCTTGGGCGTTCCAGGTGTTGATGTCTTCGAATGCCGTAAAAACGCCATCCACCTCTTCGGTCTGCACCAGTTCCGCCAACTGACTAATATCAGCCGTACTGATATCGAACGATTGGTAGGCGTGTTTTTTCGCAGGCGAATCCGGATTATTATCGACGACGATTGTCAGATACCCCATCCTATTAGCCGTTTTCACCACATCAATCATGTGGTCGATGCCGCCTAAGATCAACACCTTCTTCTGAACCGCTTCCGCCATCATGCTCATCTCCTCAGGTGAAATATAATCATTTCTAAATCAATAGTAATGCGTGTACTTAGGGTAAATCTACCAAGTATGATCCCTTCTGTCAATTAATCATCAGAATGTTCCGATAAATATAGGTGCAGATAGCTTATTTCTTTGGCGTTTAGTCCACAAAAAAATGACATGACCGGTGCGTTCATGGCATGCTTTTATGAATTTTCTTGCCGCCGGAAAAATTGTTTAAAAGGAATCTTCCGCAGATGTTTTTCTGATGGTCAGGAGCACGTTGACAAGTGCCAGCGCGAAGAATGCTCCGGCCACGTCGATCAGCACATCGAACAGCCGCCCGTCCCGCTCGAAATACAATTGGAGCACTTCGGTGAACAACGCAAAAGCGGCGATAAGGTAGAAAGCCGTTTTCCGGCTTTTCAATGCGGTGTATAGAAGCACGAACAGCAGGGCAAAGGACAGGAAATGGCCGGTTTTCTGCAGGAAATAAAAATCATCGGTAAAGTCGATGTCGTTCAGGATCAGGAGGTCGCTGTACTCGGGAGCCGCCGTTAAACTGAATTGGACTTCTTGATCGAACAGAAATGCTTCGGCATCGTTATTGCATGTCGCAACTATAATAACCGCTGCCCATAATATAGCCAGCATAAGCTTGAATCTCAAAGCGGCTCCTCCTCCCCTGACTAATTTCCCATATAATATTCCTTATTGCCGTTTTATTCAATCAAAAAACGCTGGATTCTCAAAAAAACATTCTATCATTCCTCTTCCTCCAGCTTTTCCTTGAACAAATCCGCCAGTTTCTTACGCAGCTCCGGCTGCTTCCATGCATACTCGATATTGGTCTCCAGAAAGCCCCAGTTTTCCCCAATGTCGAAACGCCGCCCTTTGAATTCACAGGCATATAGGGGCTGCACACTCAGCAGCTCCTGCATGGCATCGGTCAACTGGATCTCGCCGCCCCTTCCGACTTTCCGCTCCTTGAGAAAACCGAAAATCTCCGGAGTCAGGATATAGCGGCCCATGCCGGCCCAGTTCGAAGGGGCGCTCCCCGCTTCGGGCTTCTCGACGATTCCGTTGACCCGAATCAGGCCGTTTTCCCGCTCGCCGGGATCGATGATGCCGTAGCGTCCGGTTTCCGATTCGGGCACTTCATGGACGCCCATGATGCTGGCACCGGTTTTATTGAACCCTTCCATAAGCTGGCCGAGGCAAGGTTCTGTACTGTCAATGATGCTGTCGCCGAGCAGGATGGCGAACGGCTCATTGCCGATGAAGTGGCGGGCGCTCCAAATCGCGTCGCCGACGCCGAGCGCCTGCTTCTGACGGATATAGTAGATTTCGGCTTCAGCTGAACGGACGACATCCTCCAACGCTTCGCTCTTCCCTTTCTCCGATAGCTTCGCTTCGAGCTCAGAGACGTGGTCGAAATGATCTTCAATGGCTCTCTTATTCTTTCCGGTGACGATCAAGATGCTTTCGATTCCGGACGCTACAGCCTCCTCGACGACATACTCAATCGCCGGTTTGCCGGCAATCGGCATCATTTCTTTCGGCATCGCCTTTGTCGCCGGCAAAAAGCGGGTGCCGAAACCCGCGGCCGGAATAATCGCTTTTCTCACTTCCATGGCAGCCACCCTCTCCTTGGTGTTGAATTCTTAGGAACGTTAATTTAATTGTCGGCAAAGTTTTTTGACAAGTCAAATTATTACTTGTAGGAATTTACCCGAAATCTGCTAAACTGAAAATAAAAAAAGGAGGGGCGGGGCCATGATCCGGATCGAACACACACCGAAGCATGCCGGCGCCAGGATTTCCGGCGACTTCTACGACTTTGAAGATTTATACGATGCACTCCACCAGATTGCCCAAGACGAAGAAGAACTTGAAGGGTACGGCGCATCGCGCCTGCGGATCCTCAGCATCTGCTACGAAATGCGCCAAGCGCTCATGGGCAACCGCGGAACCAGGGAAGTTCCCAATGGCTCAGGAACCAACCTCTACTACACGGTCGACGTGCTATGGCCGGAAATGCTGTTCATCTCGTTCGTGCTCAATGATTTCATCGGCCATTACGACGCCCTGCACGATTGGGATCCTGATGTGGCCGCCGTCCGCAAATTCCAGAGCGCAGTCGCCCGCTGCCTCGCGGATACGCTGCCGCCAGCCCGCTTCCGGGATCTGAAGAAATACATCAATCCGCACGGCATGTTCGCTAAAAACAAATACCAAAGCTACCTTGTGCAATACGTCGACAGCCTGAACATCGAACACCTGCGGCTGCCTCCCCACAAGCGGCTCAGCCATATCAGCGCCGCCGCCAAATGCATCGGCGAGCTCGACCATTTTTATTACGCCTTCCGCTCCGAATTCCTCGACGCCTCTGAAGAAACCGGCGTCCATGTGTCCCAACTGCGCTACGGCGAAGAGTACCCGGACGAAATCGAATGGTGAGCCAAAAGAAAAGCGCCCAAGAATTTTCATCTTGGGCGCTTTTTGTCATTCGTTTGTCTCTTGGAGCCTGTCCCGCCTGGCAGAAAGGCTGGTGAGGCGGCGCATTTTCGCTATAAGGAAATAAATTCCGATCCCTGCTGCGGCACCGGCGCTGTCAATGAAAACATCGCGCACTTCCCCGCTCCGGCCTGCGATGAACAATTGATGCGTTTCATCCGAAACCGCGTAGAGCACAGCAAAGCCGAATGCCATCAACGCTCCGCGCAGCACGTGCACTCCTGATTGCCGCATGGCATAAAAAATGAGTGTGCCCAAAATCAGGTACGCAAAAAAATGAGCATTCTTGCGGACGAACGTATGGAGGAAATCTGCATCGATGCCTGCTGCCGGCGCCGTCGTTTCGATGACGGCTTTTATTTTTTCCGCAATCCCAGAACTCATGGTGCTCGAGATGTCCGCGGGCTGGTGGGACAGGAAGAAGATCAGCGCCATCCATGCGATCACCGCCCCCCAGGCGATTGTTTTCTTTTGATTCATTGGATTCGTTCCTTTATGGAGAAGTTTTCCGGCCATTTTTCCGTAATTGTTATTATAGCATTTAATGGAAGGGATGGCACAAGCCAAAGTGGGAAATAGAAAAGGTGTTTTCTTTGAAGATGGCATGGGAATTCTTGCGAATGCAGGGAGGTGGGTGGAATTCGAGAGTGGTTGGTTGGAATTCGAAGCTGGGTGGTTGGAATTCGAGAGTGGTTGGTTGGAATTCGAAGCTGGGTGGTTGGAACTCGAAGCTGGTTGGTTGGAACTCAGGGCCACTTGATTGGAATTCGCCCCAACCCCTGATTGCCCAAAAGATGCTTTTCGCCAAGGCGAAAAGCGAAAAACCCTCTTTCCTTCAGCCAAGTGGCAACTCACCGGCTCCAAGTGGGAATTCGAGCGGTCCAAGTGGCAACTCGCCCACGCCCAAACAAAAACCCCGATCAACAAGGCTTCTAAAGCCTTATTGTCCGGGGTGCCCTTTAGTCTTCCAGCACGCCTTTGCGTTGGCGGATCTGGTAGTAATTCAATTGCTTGAACAAATGCGAAGCGGTCGGCTGGTCGATTTCAAAGCCGGCGCCGTATTCGGTCTTGTCGCCCACTTGCTGCTTGCGCACGATGGTGCCTTCCAAGAAGAACGGTTTGTCGAGGATTTCGAAGCTGAAAGCGACTTTTTCATCCATGGGAATATTTTCTTCGTATAAAAAACGCAGTCCTTTGACGCTGATGTCTTCAATGTCGATCGGCTGGAGTTCTCCGCCGCCGATGGCGATTTTGCCGCCGACAGCGCCTTGGAGAAATACCCGGAAAAATTCGCGGCGGTTCTCGTTCATTTCATGCCCCCTGTTTTCAGTTTTACATATATAAATTAATCAACAAGCCTTTGATTTCACCGACCAGTTCCAGTGTCTCAAGGCCATCTTTTTCGCTGCTCAGCACTTCGTCCTGGATCTCGAGGAGTTTTTCATCAATGATCTCCACGAGCTGATGGGCTTTCATGCCGCCATTCGGATGGAAGCTTTCCTTATCGGTGAGCTGCAGGCCGTAGCTGAGGCTTTCACTGACAAATTGCTTCACCGTATTTTTGTAGGCGATCAAATTTTCCAGCGTCCGCTGCTTCGCGAGTTTCTGGCCGTGCAGATCGACGCGGTCGAGCAGCCCTTTCAGTGAGTCGAGCTGATGCTTGGCCTGTGTTTTTTTCATGGCATGTGCAAAGGAATCGATGTTCTTCGCTTCTCCGGCGCTTTTTTGAATCCGTTCGCCCAGGAATGTTGTATGCCCGTCAATCCGCAAATGGAGCACCCCGTTTTACTTATGATAGCTTTTCTTTTTATTGAGCATGTTGATGGCGAGTTCGACTTCGCCGTTTTCCATTCCCAATACTTTGGCGATTTGCTTCGCCGAGAAGCCTTGCTTGTACAAGGTTTCCACGCCTTCCGGCGATTTGGCAGGATCCGTGGCTTGGGGCAAGACAATTTCCTCGATCTGGAAGTTCTGTTTTTCTTCCAAAAGCGCAAGCCGCTGCTCGAAATCGCTTTCTTTTACTTTAATATAATCCATCATGTTTTGGAAGAGTTCATCATTCTTTTTTTCTATATTATTTACAAATTCTTCAATACTAATAAGCAATTCTTCACTATTCACATCTGAAACTCGTTCTTTATTCCATTTAATGAAAAACACGACCGCTCCGGCGTTCAATAAAGCCGAAAACACCAGCAGCGCTATCAATAATCCGTTCACATCCATCACCCGAACCTTTTTTAATAATGGTCGTACGTATTGACCGTCGCGGCGTGCAGCCGGAGGATCGCTTTCGAATGCAATTGGGACACGCGCGAAACGCTGACGCTCAGCACTTCCGCAATTTCCGTGAGCTTCAATTCCTCGAAATAGCAGAGCGAAATCACCAACTTCTCTTTTTCCGGCAAACGGTCGACCGCTTGCGCGAGCGCTTCTTTGATAGCTTGGGCCGAGAAGCTCTTCTCCGGCGATGCGGCAATGCCGTTTTCGACGATATTGTATTTGTCTGCAGATTCGTCGTCGTAGATCGTTTCATCAATTGACACGATTGCCGACAGCGCGGCTTCCGAGACGGTTTTATTCAACTCAGCTTTGGTGATGCCAAGAAATGCACTGACTTCTTCATCGGTCACCGAGGCATTGTGCTGCTGTTCGAGTTCGATATAGGCCTTCTCGATCTTTTTCACTTTGTCCCGGATCGACCGCGGCAGCCAGTCGCTCTGGCGCAGCCCGTCGATGACCGCCCCTTTGATGCGCCACGAGGCATAGGTCTCAAATTTCAAGTCTTTGTTCAAGTCGAATTTATCGAAGGCGTCCAGCAATCCCTCATAGGCGAGGCTGCGGATATCGTCCTTGTCGACCGTCTTTGGCAGGCTGATGCTGAAGCGCTGGACAATGAAGTCGACCAGCGGCAAGTATTTCTCCACCAGGAAATTCCCGGCTTCTGAATCGCGATGCGTTTTCCAGTCTTCCCAATAATTCAGTTCGTTTTCCGATATTGTCATCGCCACTATGAGTTCCACCACCTATTTTACAGATTTATTTGAAAAGGATTTTCAGCAAAAAGCCTTTCAATCCCAGTTTGTACGGTACCGGCAGTTCAAGAAAATCGAACGCGAGCTTCTGCATCGCGCGCGCCGCCTGGCTGTTCGGATAAGCAATCGTGAACGGCACCTGCTTTTTCACGGCACTTGGTACACTAGCATCGCTTGGAATAAACCCGAGCATGCCGATTTCTTTGTTGAGGAACTTTCCGGTGACCTGCTGGAAATTGTCCGCGGTCTGCCGGCCTTCCTTGTCGCTTGTGCACTGGTTGACGACCAGTTTCATATGGACGTTCGGATCTTTGCCCTGGACCATCTTGACGACCGAGTAGGCATCGGTGATCGACGTCGGTTCCGGTGTCGTGACCAGAATGACATCGTCAGCCGCCAGGATAAACCGCAGATTTTCGTAGGACAGCCCCGCTCCAGTATCCAAGATGATGTAATCGACATGCCCCTGAAGCTGGCTGAGTTCGGTAAAGAATTTATTCATCTTGTCCTCGTCGAGCCGGAATACTTCATCAAATCCCGTCCCGCCGGAAATGAACTGCAAGCCGTTCGGGCCTTCTTCGATGATGTCCCAAATGGATAGATCTTTGTCGAGCATGGTCGCAATCGTCTCTTCCGGCGAACGGCCGAGGAGGACATCGATGTTCGCAAATCCAAGGTCGACGTCGAAAATCAGCACTTTCTTGCCTTGCGTCACCAGGCTCAGGGCGAAGTTGAGCGCAAAATTGGATTTGCCGACGCCGCCTTTGCCGCTAGTCACCGCGATGACGCGCGTCGGCCGTCGGTCTTTTTTCACTTTTTTTTGCTGCATCTTGTCGCGCAGCGCTTTTGCTTGATCAATCATGGCCGTTTTCCCCTAACACGAAATCTGCAATCAGTTCAGGCGTGGCCGCGAGCAGGTCGTCCGGCACGTTCTGGCCGTTTGCGATAAAGCGCACCGGAATCGAGTAGCGGTAGATCAGGTTCAGCATCGCACCCGCTGAACTGGTTTCATCTTTTTTCGTCAAAATCAGATTATCCATCTTGATGGTCTTGAAGTTGTCGATGATGCGCTTCATGTCCTCGAATTTCGAGGTCAAGCTCAACACCAGGTTGATTTGGACGTTCGATTGGTTCGGCAGCAAGCTTTCGAGGTCATCGATATACTGCTTCTGCTGGTAATTGCGTCCTGCTGTATCCATCAGCACAATGTCGCAGTCCGAAAGTTCCGCCATGGCCTTCAACAAGTCATCGAACGATTCCACGACTTTCACCGGAATGTTCAGGATGCCGGCGTACGTCTTTAATTGCTCGACCGCTGCAATGCGATAGGTGTCGGACGTGATCAGTCCAACCTTCTTGTCTTCGCGCAGCAAGTAATCAGCGGCGATTTTTGCAATCGTCGTCGTTTTGCCGACGCCGGTCGGGCCGATAAAGCAGACGATATCCGGGTTCTGGCCGGACGGCGCCTTCTGGTGAGCGCGGATCATGCGGATGATTTCCAGCCGGGCTGCTTCCCCGATTTCGGCTTCTGTCGCTGAAGGATTTTTATCCAAGACAACCATCATCTTTGCGAGAATTTCCGACTGTACTTCCTTTTTCACGCCTTGTTCATCCAAGCGCCCGCTCAGCGGCTTTAAGACATCCGGCAGCCGGTCTTCTTCAATGACATGCATCATGAACTGCTTGATGCTTTTCAGTTCAGCGATCAAATTGCCGGTTTCATCCGCCGCATCTGCGCGTGCTGCATGTGGCCGAACGGTTTCCGGTTCGGCAAACACCGGAACCGGCCGTTCGTTGGCCGGCTGGCCCTTCACCTTTTCCATGCCTTTTGATTCGATGGCGGCGATCACTTCGAGTTTCTCTTTTTGGAAAAGCCCGAACACGCCGCCCTTTTTGACTTTTTTGGTGCTCAGGATGAGCGCATCCGCGCCCAGGTCCCGTTTAATCTGAGGAATGGCATCCGCTACATTGTCTACGATATATGTTTTCAGTCTCATGATAGATTTACCGCCCCGCTTGAAAGATTGACGACGCCGACGCTCTGGATTTCAACATCCGGCTCCAGTTCGTTATAGGAAAGGACCGGCAAGTCCGGCGCAAACCGTTCGATGAATTGGCGCATATACATGCGCGTGCCGGGCGATGTCAGCAAGATGGGCTGGACGCCGGTTTGCTGCAGCTGCGCCGCTTGTTCCGAGATGTTCTGGAAAATGGCTTGCGACGTTTCGGGGTCGATCGACAAATATGTCCCCTGGTCCGTCCGGTGGATCGATTCCGCAAAGCGCTTCTCGAGGCTCGCTCCTGCGGTCAAGACCTGCAGCGCCTGGGATGGCTGTGCATATTGCAGCGTGATCTGGCGCGACAACGCCTGGCGGACGTATTCCGTCAAGATGTCGGTGTCTTTTGTCTGGGAGGCGAAATCGGCCAAGGTTTCGAGGATCGCCAATAAATTCCGGATCGACACTTTCTCTTTCAGAAGCTTCATCAGCACTTTCTGTACTTCGCCGATCGCCATGAGGTTCGGAATCAATTCCTCGACCACTGCCGGCGAGGTTTCCCTCACATTCTCGACTAGCGCCCGCACTTCCTGGCGGCCGAGCAGTTCATGCGCATGGCGCTTGATCACTTCGGTCAGATGGGTCGAGACGACAGAAGGCGGATCGACGATGGCATAGCCGGACATTTCCGCTTCTTCTTTCATGTCTTCATTGACCCAGAGCGCCGGCATGCCGAACGCCGGCTCGACGGTCGGAATGCCTTCGATGCTTTCGTCGTCGATGCCCGGGCTCATGGCCAAGTAATGGTCAAGCATGATTTGCCCGGAAGCCACGCGGTTGCCTTTGATCTTGATGATGTATTCATTCGGCTGCAGCTGGATGTTGTCACGGATCCGGATGACCGGAACGACGATGCCGAGCTCCATGGCGCATTGCCGGCGGATCATGATGACCCGGTCGAGCAGGTCGCCTCCTTGGTTCTTATCGGCAATCGGGATCAGCCCGTAGCCGAACTCGAATTCGATCGCATCGACATGCAATAGGTCGATGACGCTTTCCGGGCTCTTCATTCCTTCGAGTTCCGGGCTCTTCTCGGACGTTTCCTTTTCCAGCTTTTCTTCTTTTTTCAGGTTCTGCTGCATGGCGTAGCCGCCGTATGCGACAAGCCCTGCGACCGGCAGCACGAGCATCGGGTTGATCGGCGTAAAGACCGCTATCAGCGACAAGGTGCCGGCTACGATATAGAGGAGTTTCGGATAGGCGAACAATTGCTTGGTGATGTCAGTCCCGAGGTTGCCTTCGGATACCGCACGCGTCACCACGATGCCGGCTGCTGTTGAAATGAGCAATGCCGGAATCTGGCTGACCAGTCCGTCGCCGATCGACAGGAGCGTGAACAGCTGGGCTGCTTCGCCGAACGGCAAGCCGTGGACAACGACCCCGATAATCAAGCCGCCGATGATGTTGATCAGCGTGATGATGATGCCGGCGATCGCGTCCCCTTTGACGAATTTGCTGGCACCGTCCATGGCGCCGTAGAAATCCGCTTCCTGGCCGACTTTCTCGCGGCGTTTTTTCGCTTCCTGGTCGGAGATCATCCCCGCTCCAAGATCCGCATCGATGCTCATCTGCTTGCCGGGCATCGAGTCGAGCGTAAACCGCGCAGCAACTTCCGCTACACGTTCCGAACCTTTCGTGATGACGAGGAACTGGATGATGACAAGGATCAGGAACACGAGAATCCCGATGATGGCACTGCCGCCGACCACGAACGAACCGAATGTCTCAATGACTTCCCCGCCCGTCTGATTCGTCAGGATCGACCGCGTCGTGGAGACGTTCAAACCGAGGCGGAACAAGGTGGTAAGCAACAACAGCGTCGGAAAGATGGAGAATTCCAACGCTTCCTTTGTGTTCATCGCGACCAGAATGATCGTCAGCGCGATGCTCAAATTGACCATGATCAAGATATCCAGCAATAGTGGAGGGAGAGGGATGACCATCATGACGATGATCATGATGACCGATATTAAGATGGCGTAATCTTTGATTTTCATGCGTTTTTCTCCTCACTCATTGTCAGCTGATCTTGCCTTTTAACCGGTAGATATATGCGAGAACCTCTGCGACCGCGAGAAACAAGTCTTCAGGAACGGAATCCCCGACTTCGACTTGTGCATAAAGCGCGCGGGCGAGCGGCTTGTTTTCCATAATGACGATATCGAGCTCTTTCGCTTTCTCCTTGATCTTCAACGCCAGGTGATCTTTGCCCATAGCAATGACCTTCGGCGCCTCCATCGTCTCCGCGTCGTACTGGATGGCGATGGCGTAGTGGGTCGGGTTGGTGATCAGGACGTCCGCATTCGGCAGGTCCTGGATCATGCGGTTCATGCTCATCGAACGCTGCCGCTCTTTGATCTTTTGCTTGATCAGCGGATCGCCTTCGGATTTCTTGTATTCGTCCTTGATGTCCTGTTTCGACATCCGGATGTTTTTCTCAAATTCGTATTTCTGGTACATATAATCAAGGATTGCGAGGACCAGCAAAATGATGGATGCGGTGATGCCAAGCTTCAGGACCAGCCCGCCGATAAACGACAACGATTCCGTCAAGCTCTTTTGGGACAATAAAAACAATTCCTCTTTTTCGCCCCATAACACCGTAAAGGCGGCAAAGCCAATAATAGAGATCTTCAACAGCGATTTGGCCAGTTCGACCAGTGCACGGACCGAGAAGATCCGCTTCGCGCCCTGGATCGGGTCTAACCGGTCCAGTTTCATCTTCAAAGGGTCAGTGGTGAACATCGCCCCGACTTGGATGAAATTGCCGAGGATGCCAAAAACGATTGCGGCACCCATCATCGGCGCCATCAGCTTCATGGCGTTCATCGTCATCCCTTCGAACAGCGTCCGGACGTTCTTCTCCGTCCAGTCCCAGGTGATGTATTCGGTGAAATTGATGCGGTAGATCGCGAGCACCTGGTCGAGCATCCAGCTTCCGAGAAAGCTCAGCAGCAGGATGCCGCCGATCATGATCATCGCAGAAGGCAATTCAGCGCTTTTCGCCACTTGCCCTTTTCGCTTTGATTCCTGGCGTTTCTGCGGTGTCGCTTTCTCGGTCTTTTCCCCCGAGAAAAACTGCAGATCAAGGGACAATCGGTTTTTCATATTCATGCCCCTCCCAGCAGCCGGGTCAAGTCGCCCATGCTGACCATGATTTTTTCGAACAGCGACTGCAGGATATAGAAGAAGATCGGCATGGAAAACATCAACAGCACAAAGCCGGTGAAGATTTTCAGCGGGAAGCCGACCGCGAAAATGTTCAGCTGCGGCACTGTCTTTGCCAGGATCCCAAGCGCCACATCGACCAGAAACAGCGCACCGACGATCGGCAGCGCGATCTGCAGCGCAATCAGGAACATATCCGTAAAAAGGTTGGTGACAAATTGGGCGATGTCGCCAAATTCAGCGGCGACTTCGAGCGTGCCCACGGGAAACACCTGCAGGCTCCGCATGAGGCCGTCGAGCATCATGTGATGGCCGTCGACCGTCAACAGAAACAGGAGAGCCAGGATGTACTTGAAATGGCCGATGATCGGCACCTGTGTGCCGGTCTGCGGGTCCATGACCGAAGCGATGGCAAAACCCATCTGGAAATCGATGAACGCCCCGGCAATCTGAACAGTGTAGAGCACGAGCGCGGCCGTGAAGCCGAGCGCGATGCCGACCGCGAATTCCTTGATGACCATCCCGACGTAATATACATCGAGCGGAATCGGCTCGCCCGTCTCCAGGCTCGACCACGCGATGAGTGCGAGGAATGCCGCCAATCCGAGCTTCAGGTGGTTCGGCACGCCCTTCATGGAGAACAGCGGCGCGACGACGAAGAAACTGGTGATGCGGACAAGGACCAGGAGTAAATACGGCAGCGACGCAAGAAATGGTTCCATGCGCTACCCGATAAGCTGCGGCAGCTGCTGGAAGAGGTCACGCGTATAGTCCAGCAGCATCGTCAGCATCCATGGCCCGAAGATGACGATCGACAGGAACACCGCAAGGATCTTCGGTACGAACGCCAGCGTCTGTTCCTGGATCTGTGTCATGGCCTGGAAAATGCTGACGATCAGCCCGACGCCGAGGGCGATCAAGAGGATCGGCGCGGAAATGATGATGATCATGTATATCGATTGTTCCGCCAGTTTTATCACTACGTCTGGTGTCATCTTGTTCTTCCTTTCGGTGAGGGGATGGATCTTGTTTTGATGATAATAAATGAAGGGTGAAGATGAAGAACTCGCTGCAGGCGGACGCTTTCCGCGGGCTCGCGCCAAGCCGCTTCGTCGCTGCGCGACTCCAGGGTCTCGACTGCTTCGCTTTCCCGCAGGAGTCGCCGCCTTCCGCTCTTTCTTCTACTTGAATATGAATGATAATAGCGCAAGGTTATTCATATGTTGCTGAATTTTAATAAGAATAAATCCTAATTGTTTAATTCTTAATTTAGGATATGGAGCAAAACAGCAGAGACGCCTGCGGGAGCAGCGTAGCGACGAAGCGGCGAGATCCACTCAGGCGTATAGCCAAGACTAGACCGACCCCTGTGAAGGCTGGTCTTTGCGACGAAGTTAGCGCAGCGATGCAGGAGCACCTGTTTTTAGTTAGCTCGACACAAGCGCAGCTGTTTTGCGGAATATCCGGTAAACTTCAACTAGTTTTAGAGAAGCTAAAAACTCACAAGCAGCGATTCGACGATCAGGTACCAGCCGTCGACGAGGACGAAGAGCAGGATCTTGAACGGCAGTGAGATCATGACCGGCGGGAGCATCATCATCCCCATCGCCATCAGCGTACTGGCGACGACCATGTCGATGATCAGGAACGGGATGAAGATGACGAAGCCGATCTGGAACGCGGTCTTCAGTTCGCTGATGGCGAATGCCGGAATGAGCGACATGAGCGGAATTTCTTCGATGCTGTCAGGCTTTTCGAGTTCCTGGTATTTGAAGAACAAGGCCAGGTCTTTCTCCCGGGTGTGTTCCGCCATGAAGCGCTTGATTGGCACAACGGCCGTGTCCATCGCTTCTTCCTGTGTGGCTTCCCCTGCGAGATACGGCTGGAGCGCGGTCTCGTTGATCTCGGTGAACACTGGCGCCATGATGAAGAACGTCAGGAACAAGGCGAGGCCCACGAGCACTTGGTTCGGCGGCATCGACTGGGTGCCGAGCCCGGTGCGGACGAATGACAGGACGATGACGATTCGCGTGAAGCTGGTCATCAGGATGAGCAGGGCCGGTGCAATCGACAGGATGGTCAAGAGCGCCAAAAGCTGCAGCGTCACCCCGACATCTTCCGGGTTGTCATTGCCGAAATCGATGCCCGGAATATTTACGAGTAGGAGCAAATCTGCCGTCATTTCGAATTCCCTTCCTTGCCGTCCGTCTTCAGCAGGCTGCGTTTGATTTCTTCCTGCTTTTGTTTCTGTTTGTTCAAGCTTTGCGCAAACAATTGCTCAAAGCCCTGGCCTGAGCCCTTTTTCCAGTTCGGCAGTTTCAACGCCGGTTTTTGGAACATCGTTTGCGGCTTCTCGAGGTCCTTTTCGATCGCGCCGATTTCATCTGCATCATCGAATTCCTTGAGGAGCGTGATGTCGTCGCCGACGCCGACCAGCAAGACTTTGCCGCCGACTTTTACGAGCTGCAGGGATTTATTATTCCCGAGCGGTGTGCCGCCCAGAGGCTTGACCGCTTGGTTCGGCTGGAACTTCTGCTGGCGCAGCGCCAGAAACTTGATGAGCCCGTAAATCATGGCGAGGATCAAAAGCGTATAGAATACGAGTTTTGCGATGATGCCGAAGAGGCTCTGCTCTTCCGGCGCTTCTTCGCTTTCGGCCGGCTGTTCTTTATCCGGCGCCTTGTCGCCGACCCAGTCGGCGACATTCGGTTCTGCAAATGCTGCATCAGGCACCGAAACGGCAAAACCGATGGCGAAAATGAAAATCATGAGGATGGATAGCGAATTTATTCTGCTCAATCTCGGTGTACTCCTTCTGTCCGGCATTACCGCAGTTTCGAGATGCGGTCGGCTGTGCTGAGGATGTCCGTGACACGGACGCCGAAGTTTTCGTCGATGACGACCACTTCTCCGACTGCGATGACTTTATTGTTGATAAGGATGTCAACGGGCTCCCCCGCCAGTTTGTCGAGCTCGATGATTGAGCCGTGCGACACGTTCAAGATTTCCTTGACCATCCGCTTGGTGCGGCCGAGCTCCACTGTCACTTGCAGCGGGATATCCAGCAGCATGTTCAGGTTGTTCGGTTCGCCCTGCACGGACGATGTGTCGTCAAAGCTCGAGAACTGGACCGACTGGATGTTCGGCGACTCATTCTTTTTCGGTTCAGTTGTGGTTTGGTTGTTCGTTTGGAATTCCATAGTTTGTGTCTCCTCCGCGTAATCAGGTTCTTCGATCAGAACCCCTGCCATTTGCTTCGCCAACCCGACCGGGATGCCCAGTTCGAAGCTGGCTGGTTTTGAATTGTCCACTTTCACATGGAAGGCAGCTTCTAAAAACCACTCTTCGCTGGTGAATTTGGCAATCGGAAAATCCTGCTGTTTGTCGACAACGTCCATTCCCGAAAGCGAATAGGCTACGTCCTGCTCCAGCACCATCGCCATCGATTTTGATACGGATGTGAACATCCCTTCGACCACTTGCTGCAGCACCTGGAATTGCTTCTCCATGTCTTCTGCATCGCTGCCGGGCTGGATCGACTGCACCAGCCGCTGGACATCTTCTTTTTGAATCGAGAGAATCTGGATGCCGCTCACATCGCCGGTGTATTCGCCAAGGACGACGAAAAACGGCGAGTCGCCAGCAGACAGAAGGTCTTCCCGCTGTTTGACCGCGAGGACCGGCGGCGAGATGGCGATCCCTTTGCCGAGCAATTCGGAAAGGACTTTGGACGAGCCGCCGAGCGATACGGCCAATAGTTCCATCAACGCTTCTCTTTCGGTTGGCAATAAAGAATTTGCGGGCATCGGGTTCCCCTCCGTTTTCTTCCGGCCAAGAAGGCCGCTGATTTCATCAGGGGACAATTTGTCTAAGTTCATCTTATTCTTCCCCTTCTGACTGGATATCGGTGATCTGGATGGCAGTACGGCCTCTGGAGACGCCGGGCTGTGCAAAGAATTTCTGTTTTTCGTCGACGAGGACCGTCACCGGGTCGGTGTACGATTCGTCCAGGCGGATCACATCACCCGGCTTCAAGTTCAAAAAGTCGCTGATGTCGATGGAGGATTTTCCGAGAACTGCCCTCACGTCGAGCTTTGTGCTTTGCACTTTCAGTTCGAGTGCGACCGCTTCGTGGCTTTCGATCTCTTTTTTCTGATTGGCCAGCCAATGGCGCGCCGACAGTTTCGGCAGGACCTGTTCGAGGACAACGTGCGGCAGGCAAATATTGATCATGCCTTCGACGTCGCCGATCTTCGTCTGCAGAGATACCAGAATGACGGTTTCATTCGGCGCAGAGGTGGTGAGGAACTGGGGGTTCACTTCCACTTCCTTCAGCTCCGGCGACAGCTTGATGACTGAGGCCCAGGCTTCTTGGAAACTGCTGAGCGCGTTGATGAAGACGCGTTCGATGACGCTCATCTCGATCTCGGTCAAATCATTCATCGCCGGTTTGCTCATGCCTTGTCCGCCGAGCATCCGGTCGAGCATGATATAGGTGACGTCCGGCGAAAATTCCATCAGGAGGCTCCCGGTGAGAGGAGGGGCTTTGATGACGCCCAGGATGGATTTTTTCTGTACGTTGCGGACAAATTCTTCATACGTGAACTGCTCGACCGACGCGACCGAAATCTGCACGTATGTCCGGAGGAGCGTCGACAGATAAGAAGTCAACAGGCGCGCGTAGTTTTCATGGATGCGCGTTAGCGTCCGGATCTGGTCCTGCGAGAAGCGCAGCGCTTTTTTGAAATCGTAGGTCTGCACTCTCCGTTCCCGCATCACTGGCGCCGCTGCCGGCGCATTTTGCTGAAGCGTTGAAAGAATCGCTTCGAGATTTTCATCGGTCAATTGATTTTCCATCGGGGTCCCTCCTTTCATTCAGCCCAGTTCGGGTGCTGCAGGCTCGGCAGTATGTTGATCTTCTGATAATAGGCGGTGATCTTGTCGGCGACTTCGTCGACCGGTTCAAGTACGTGCACTTTCTTGCCGGACATCAGTGTCACCATCGTATCGGGCGTTGATTCGATCCGTTCGATATAGATGGCGTTCAAAGTGAACGGCGTCTGGTTCAATCTTGTCAGTTGAATCATGTAAACAGCTGAAAACGCGCTAGGCGCTTTCAGCCTGTCCCTCCCTTATCGTTTCAAGTTGACGACTTCCTGCAAGATTTCATCCGAAGTTGTGATGGTCCGTGAGTTCGCCTGGAAGCCGCGCTGCGCGACAATCATTTCCGTGAATTCTTCCGTCAAGTCGACGTTCGACATTTCGAGCATGCCGGCGGAGATCATGGACGTGGCAGCTGCAGCAGTAGAAGGATTTGTTGTACCACCCGCCGCTGCGGTCATTTCGTACAAAGAACCTCCAAATTTCCGGAGACCCGTTGGGTTTGGTGGATTAGATATTCCAATTAGCCCATCAGTCAATTTAGTTTCCGCCCCGCCACCTTTAGGAGTGACCCAAACCTGACCATCTCGCGTTATATTAAAAGAATCATATAATGCAGGATCGATTTTGATAGGATTCCCGGTGCTGCTTAAAACGCTATATCCTTGAGTGGTTACTAAGTCTCCTTGAGCATCAACCACAAAGTTGCCTGCTCGGGTTAAATAGCGACCTGCAGCGCCAGTAGCATTTGGATCTTGTACCACAAAGAACCCGTCCCCCATGATCGCCAAATCCGTTCCGACACCCGTCGTCATCGCTGACCCTGGTGTATGGATCACATTGACGGCCGAAGTCTGCACGCCGAGTCCGACTTGCATCGGATTCACGCCGCTCCCTGACATGTTCTGGCTGAGCAGGTCCTGGAAGTTGATGGTGCTTTTCTTGAAGCCGATTGTGTTGACGTTGGCGATATTGTTCCCGATGACGTCGAGTTTGGTCTGGAAGCCTTTCATGCCTGAAACACCTGAATACATTGAACGTAACATTTGATTTTCCCCTTTCGTGTACCGGCCTGATCCTTTGGATCAGACGGTCTGTAGTCCGTTGGTTTCACCTGTATATTTTTCGATGCGTTGAATCGTATTGATTGGAAGTTTAGCGCCGTCTTCGAGCTCGACGATGATTTCGCCGTTCTTCATGGCGATCGCTTTGACGAGGCCTTCGCCGGATTCGGCAGTTTCCCCTTCGCCGCGTTCCCAGAAGATTTTATTGCCGATCAGGTTCGCGTGGTCGGCAAGCGACCCTGTCCCTTTCCCGCCGACGAATGCGGTCATCGTCGTGTTCAGGTTGGTCAATTGTTCGAGCGAGCTGAACTGCGCCATCTGCCCGATGAACTCAGTGTCTTTCAGCGGTTCGAGCGGGTTCTGGTTTTTCATCTGGGTGACGAGGATTTTGAGGAACGCGTCTTTGCCGAGCGTGCTTTCCGCACCGGTTTTTGCCGTCTGTGCGGTCTGCATGAGGGCTGCGTTGGAATTGCTGACGTTCATCGGAACATTCCTTCCCTGGTTAAATTGTATAATCGACCGACATCACCGTGCCGGCTGAAGGGGCTGGGCGAACGAATGCCGCCGTTTCCTCTTGGAGCCGCTGGTAGCCGTTTTTGGCAGGTGCCTGTTGCTTCTGTTGCTGCTGTGCGAAGCGTTGCTCGCTTTGCTGATTGAAATTCGTTCCCGTTCCTTGCTGGCTGATTTCGATCCGGTCCACGGTGATGCCTTGCTGGACCAGCGAGTTTCTGAGCTGGTAGACCTGCAGATCGAGCGCTTCCTTCGCCACCAGGTTGCTGGTGAAAATCTGCGCGGCCATCTTGCCGTCGACCGTACTCAGGCGGATTTCGAGATGCCCGAGGTGTTCCGGGAAGATGCTGACTTTGATTTGGGCATTCTCACCGCTGCCGGTGAGCTTTATGGTGTTTTTCATAATGCCGGAAAGGTCATCCGCCAAGTTCGTCATGCGAACTGTCGGAGCCGGAGCTTCCGTGCGTGCAGATGGCTGGATAGCTTTCGGTGCCTCCAGCGGGGCAGCCGGCGTTTCCGCTTGAACTACTTCCACCCGGACCGCCGGCGCTTCCGATGTCTGCAGCTCGGCTTGCTCTGTCTGCATGCGTAAGTGGTTCACCGGTGGACTTTCCATCTTCGAAACCGGCAAAGCGGATTCAAGTGCAGCGGCAATCCCTGCCGCCGTTTTCAGCCCATCGCCGGCTTCACCGAGGATTTTTGCCGCAGCTGCATGCCCTTCTTGCGCATGCCCTTTTTCAAGGTCAGCTACGACTTCTTGAAGGATTTTTATGGATTCATTAACTTTTTTTGGCTCATTTAAAATATATTCCTTTTCGACCCCCATAAAAATAGGGACAACGGCGAATTCTTTGTTAGTGTTTGATTGCAGATCTTGCACTTTCTGAGCAATCTGGTGCATCAATTCCACCATTTTCTGCTGGAGCTGCATATTCACAGCTTGATTCTCAGTTGCCGGGCCGTTTTGAGCCGGACTTCCTGTTTCAGGTTTTACATAATCGGGGTTTTGCCCCGCCATTCCAATTTTCTGCTGGGCAGTTTGAAGCGTCAGCAACTCAATCATGGCAGCGAGCAATTCCTGCTGTTCTGGCGGCAGTTCCTCAAGGGGAATCGCGCCCAGTGATTCGAGTGCTTCTTCAAGTTTCGCCAGCAATTCGGCTGGTGCTGCAAGTTCTTGTGCGTTTTCTTCATTGCTTACTGAAGAAAGCAGCTTCGAGAAAGCACCGGTCTCAGGCGGGGTTTCGGTTTTCACTTTGGCGGTTGGGCCAACGTGCTTTACCGCAGCCGATCCTGTCGTTTTCAATGCATCGATCGGACTCACCCTCTTTCTGCGATGGCGGCTTGGCTCGTACGGTAGAACCGGGTGCTCGCCAATTCGTCAAAAAAGTTCTGTTCCGTCGTTTTCGCCTGTTCGACAAACTGCGAATGCTTCTGCTGCTTCAGGTTGTCCCATGTCTTTTCTTCCTGGGCTTTGCGCTGCAGCTGGTTCTGCGTGCGGGCAACATTGCTCTGCAGGAGCTCGAGTTCGCGGTTTGAAGCCAGCAATTGCTCCTGGAGCTGCTGGATGTAATTGACGAGCATGCGGAGTTCGGAGATGTTGACTCCGTCTTCCTGCTTCGCTTTTACCAGGTGTTCGGCGTCGATGATCTTTTTATAGATCGCCTCATTCCGCAGGTAGCCCGCTTCCTGCTGTTTGATGGCATCCGCCATTTGGATTTGTGCAAAGCCTTTTTCGTTTTCTTTTAGATCGAGTATTTTCTGGAACCGGAAATTGAATTGTGTCATGTTCTACACTCCCCCAAATTGTGCGGATAGCCGGTCGACGCTTTCTTCCAGCTTGGTTTTTTCGTATATATCCTGCTGCAGGTATTCCTTGATCAGCGGATAGGAACGGATGGCGTCGTCTATCTCTTTGTTCGCGCCGCTTTTATAAGCGCCGATATTGATCAAATCTTCCGAGGCGTCATACGCTGACAGCAGCCGTTTGAATTCGACCGATGCCTTATGGTGTTCTTCCGAGACGACGTCGTGCATAACGCGGCTGACGCTCGACATGATGTTGATCGCCGGGAACTGCCCTTTTTGCGCAATCTTACGATCGAGGACGATGTGGCCGTCGAGAATTCCGCGCACCGCATCGGCGATCGGCTCGTTCATGTCGTCGCCGTCGACGAGCACCGTGTAAAATGCGGTGATCGAGCCTTTATTCGAGGTACCGGAGCGCTCGAGCAATTTCGGCAGGAGCGCGAATACGCTCGGCGTGTAGCCTTTGCTCGTCGGCGGCTCGCCGACAGCGAGCCCGACTTCGCGCTGCGCCATTGCGAACCGCGTGACCGAGTCCATCATGAGCATGACGTTCTTGCCCTGGTCGCGGAAATACTCCGCGATCGCGGTTGCAGTCAACGCGCCTTTGATGCGCTGGAGCGGCGTCTGGTCGGATGTCGCTGCGATGACAACGGATTTCTTCAAGCCTTCGGGCCCGAGGTCGCGTTCAATAAAATCTCGCACTTCCCGCCCCCGCTCGCCGATGAGCGCGATGACGTTGATATCGGCTTCGGTGTTGCGGGCAATCATACCGAGCAGCGTGCTTTTCCCGACGCCGCTTCCGGCGAATACGCCGATTCGCTGCCCTTGTCCGACGGTCAATAAACCATCGATCGCCCTTACGCCCACTTCAAGCGGACGCATGATGCGCGGCCGTTTCAACGGATTCGGCGGCATGTTGTTCGTCGAGTATTTCGTGAGGCCTGACGGCAATGTGCTTTCATCAAGCGGCTTGCCCGTGCCGTCCAGTATTTTTCCGAGAATCGACGGGCCGACTTTAATCTGCAGCGGCACGCCGGTCGCAACGACCAGACATCCGGGACCGACTTGCGACAGGTCCTGCAGCGGCATCAGGAGGATCTTGTTCTCCTTGAAGCCGACCACTTCCGCTTCGATCGGGCGTTCGTAATGGTTCGGATATAAGAGGCAAAGTTCGCCGATTTTGGCATACGGCCCTTTCGACTCAATTGTCAGGCCGATCACCTGGATCACTTTGCCGTGCTTTTTCACCGGTTCCATTTCCCGTATCAATTCCAGGTATTCATCAGTTTGAAGGTTCATGGATGGTCTTCTCCTCGCAATGGGCAAGCATCTGGCGTTTGATTTCTTCCAGCTGGCTGTCGACGGTGACGTCATATGAGCCGCTCGCCGTATGGATCATGCACCCGCCTTTTGCCAGGTTCATGACAGGCACCAATTTCAATTCTGAATCTGCCCGGATGTATGTTTTCAGTTCATCAAGGAATGGCAGGATGATCGGGTAGTCTTCAAGCGACACCTGCATGACCACGTCTTCCGCTTCCTCGACGCGCTTCAATGCGCGCTGGACGATGTTCAAAAGCTGGTCGTCGTGCTGCTTTAATTCCTTTTTCAATACTTTCTCAGCAATTCGGACGCTTAAGGCCAATAGGAAGGGTTCTGCGTCCTGGATGATTTTCGTTTTTTCTTCGTAAGCCGTTTCGATCAATCGCTGCATGTCTTCGCGGGCCTGCCGGAATTCTTCTTCCGCCTGCTTTTGGCCTTGGTCGAATCCGGCGGAATAGCCGAGTTCGGAAGCTTGCTTGTAGATGTGTTCCGCTTCCGCTTTCGCTTCTTCCCGCTCCGATTCGCGCCAGGCTTCGATCGCTTCGCGCGCCGATTGTTCTTCGGCCTTTAAAGCCGATACCAGTTCTTCACGCTGCGCCTGCAATGAATTGATTTCCTGCAGAAGTGACTGCTTTAGCTGGATCGGATCGATTTCAACGGTTTCGGTGTGCTTGCTTTTATTTTCAATCTTGCGCGTGCCGATGATTTTCTTCTCGAACGTGGCGGTGTCTTGGAAACGAATGATATTAGACAATCATTTCCTCCCCTTCACCGCGCGCAACTGTGATTTCGCCTTTTTCTTCGAGGCTGCGGACTAACGCAACAATGTTCGTCTGTGCGGTTTCGACGTCCTTCAGCTTGACAGGGCCCATCGATTCGATCTCTTCTTTGATGGCGTCCGCCCGGCGCGTCGAGATGTTGCGGTAGATGCCTTCTTTGACGTCTTCGTTCGCGACTTTCAAAGCGTAGATCAGATCGCCGTCCTGCACTTCGCGGATGATGCGCTGAATCGTGCGGGCATCCAAGAGGACGATGTCTTCAAAGACAAACATGCGCTTCTTGATTTCTTCGACGAGGTCCGGAGATTCGATTTCGAGTTCCGCGAGAATCGACTTCTCGGTGCCGCGGTCGACTTTGCTGAGCACTTTGACAATGGCTTCGACGCCGCCGGTCGCTGTGTAATCCGACGAGCCGGTTGCTGATAATTTGCGCTCCAGTATCTGTTCCACTTGGTGGATGACTTCCGGCGATGTGCTTTCCATCAAGGCAATGCGGCGCGCAACTTCCGCCTGCTTCGCCGGAGCGAGCTGCGAAATGATCTGCGACGCCTGTTTCGGATCCAAGTACGACAGCACGAGTGCGATGGTCTGTGCATGTTCATGCTGCAAGACAGCAAGGATCTGGTTCGGATCCGCTTTTCGTGCGAAGCTGAACGGCTTCACTTCCAATCGGCTCGTTAAACGGCCGATCGTCTCGAGCGCGCGGTCCTTGCCTAGTGCTTTTTCCAATATATCTTTCGCATAATCCAGCCCGCCTTCATTCATGAAGTCCTGCCCGAGGATCATGCCGTAAAATTCATTCATCACTTGTTCGGTCTGGCTGTTCTTCAATTGGCGCACGTTCGAAATCTCGAGCGTCAATTGGTCGATTTCAGGTTCACTCAGCTGCTTGAAGATCTCGACCGACACTTCCGGTCCGAGCCCTACTAGCAGCACGGCGACTTTCTGAATGCCGGTCAACCCTTTCATGCGTTGTTTAGACATGAGCCACTCTCCTATTCTTCAGCCATCCACGTGCGCAATAATTTCGCAAAATCTTCCGGCCGCTCCTTGGCAAGTTTTTCAATCGTTTTGCGTTTCGGATTCGACTTCGCTGTCAATTCCGACAAGTCGATTTCCTCTATTTCATCAATGCGGGTGCCAGGCATTTGATTTTCATACATGCTGAACTCGAACTCCTCTTCCAACTCTTCGCGCTTCTTGCGGCGCATCAACAGGAATACAACGAGCCCGATCACCAGGACTGCCAGGCTTCCCCCGATGATCCACATCAGGCTTGCCGGAAGCACCGTCCACCATGTCGGCGTCGGCTCTTCAACGACCAATTCCGGTTTGCCTTTGAACTCGGTCGCAAATACGGAAATCCGGTTGTTCAGGTCTTCTTCCGCCACTTCTGTTCCGTTCATGCTGAGCGTCGTAGCCACTGTATTGCGCAATAAATTCCGGATATCTGCAACGTTTTCCGGTGAAAGACTACCCGGATCCGTTGGCACCGGCGGCTCCACACCGACATTGATCGTGATGTCATCGATGACATATGGGCTCATCTCGATCTGTTTGTTGATGCGGTTGACTTCGCGGTTGATACGTTCTTCCGTCCGCTCCGATTCGCTCGAGCCGCCGTCTCCGGCAGGATACGTGGCCGGATCATTTGCAATTTCCGTCTCGCCGACGCCGGCTGCTGCATCCAATCCGGCACCTTCGCTTTTATAGGTCTCGACAATGCGCTCGACGCTGAGGTCAAGGCCGGTGCCGTCTTCATTAACCGCTTCGACCAGATTCTCTTCGCGTTTCTCTTTAGTGAAATCCATGCTGGTCATCACGGAAACGATCACTTTATCCTGTCCCATCGTCATGCCGAGCATCTGCTGCAGCTGGCGCTGGATATCTTTTTCAATGTCTTTCTGGATTTCGCGCTGCTGCTGGTAAACCGACAGCGTCGTGTCAAGCTGGTTTTCCTCAAGCGCTTCAAATACCTGGCCGTTCTGGTTCATGATGACAATCTGGTCAGCCGGCAGGTTCGGCACACTTTTGCTGATCAAATGGTACAAACCGTTGATCTGCTTCTGGTCGAGCTGGAACGCCGGAGCGCCCTGCACAACGACCGAAGCTGTCGCCACTTGTTCTTCGTCGGTGATCCAGACGTTTTCTTTCGGCAGCGTGATCATGACATTCGCATCCTCGACGCCGTCGATCTGTTTAACAAGGTTCGACAATTCGTTCTGCATTGCATCGCGCTCCACGACATCAAAATGGCGGTCGGTCATGCCAAGCCCCATGTTTTCGCTGAAAATGCTGTAGTTCACATTGCCGCTTTGCGGAATGCCGTCAGCTGCCAAGCTAACTTTCAAATCCGAGACGTTCTCCTTCGGCACACTGATGATCTTCGAATCCGCCGATACTTCGACCGGAATCCCCTGCTCCTCAATCGCCGCCTTGATTTCTCCCGCTTCGGAAGCCGACAGGTCGGAATACAGCACCGCATAGTCGGTCCGCGAGTTCAAGAACGTAAAAATCGACAGCAAGAGGACCGTCCCGATCAAAGAGCCGGCGATGATCCATTTCGTCGCCTTCGGAAACTTCTCCCACGACTCTTTCACCTTTGCACGGTATACAGTTATCTTTTCTTTCATTTATGCTCCATCCTTCTTCTCATGTGCTGGAATCATAATTGCATTCTCATGACTTCCTGGTAAGCTTCAACCACTTTGTTGCGGACTTGGACGGTCATCTGAAGGGACAAGCTCGCTTTTTGCGAAGCGATCATCACTTCGTGGACATCCTGCACTTCGCCGGTGACGAGCTGTCCGGTCAATTTATCCGATTCGTTCTGGGCCGCCTTCACGTCCTGCAGCGTATTCTTCAGAATTTCGCCGAAACCTTCGACTTTATTTTCAACCGCGGGTTTCGCGATTTGTGAGTTTTGCAAAAAGGGTGCTTGTACTTGGCTGGTGATTTCCATAATGACCTCCTAGATGGACTTTATTAAATGAATTTATACTTTTTCAGTATCGATATTCCGCAAAACAGCTTCGCTTTGCTGCGGGCTTGCGCCGAGCTGTCCCGCGGCAGTCTCCGCTGTTTTGCTCCATATCTCAGATAGCATTGCTAAATGAGATATGCTTTCATTCCTCAAAGAAGTTTCTAGCGCCGCCGCGCCCAGGGCTAGGCGGAGTAGTGAGACGAGTGGTTTTCTCGGCTCATTACGGAAGCCATGCCCAAAGCGCCGAAGCGGAATATATACTTTATTTATTTACCGATCTCCAATGCTTTCATGAACATGCTCTTCGATGCGTTCAATGCCGTGACGTTCGCTTCATAAGAACGGGTGGCCGACATCAGATCGACCATTTCTTTGACCGGATCGACGTTCGGCGAGTAGACATAGCCGTTTTCGTCCGCATCCGGATTGTCCGGCGCGTAGGTCTGGACAAACGGCGCTTGGTCTTCTCTGATCTGGGAAACCGAAACGCCCGAAACTGGACCAGCTCCCCGGCTGATTGCTGAAGACAAATGCTGCTGAAACGGCGAAACGCCGTTTTGCGACAGTTCCACCGTTTTCCGGCGGTATGGAACCCATTCGCCGTTTACCATATGCCCGCGCGTTGTGTTAGCGTTCGCGATATTCGATGATACAACGTCCATCCGCAGGCGGTTTGCCGTCAAGCCGGATGCACTGATATTCAAGCCGTTGAATAAATTCATTGATGATTATCTCCCTTCAATGACGGTGCGCAGGGAATTGAATTTTCCATTGACCCGTTCTGTTAAGGCGTTGTACCATAATTGGTTTTTCGCCAGTTCCGCCATTTCGGCGTCCATGTCGACGTTGTTTCCGTTCGGCGTTATTTTGGTGGAGTGGTTTTCTTTGATGATGGAAGAAGAGCCTAGCCCGTTTTCGGTACTGAAAGCAAAATGCCGCGGATCGGTTTTCTTGCTCGCCATGGCTTGGGTGCTGATTGCCGTATCAAACGCTGACTTGAAGCTCACTTGTTTGCTCTTATAGTTGGGGGTATCCACATTCGCAATATTTGCAGTGTGGACACGCTGTTTTAATGTGGCAGTTGACATCGCTTGTTCCAATGATTGGAACGATTGGGGAAAGAGATTCATTTTATAGCTCCTTTGCTGAATTTTGGCCAATAAAAAAACCCACTCAAAAAAGGGCGGATTTACATTCAATCTACCATTTTTCGGTAACCCGGCTGCCATATTACAAGGTAATTTAGGCCCGTGGCTTTGCGCCCTCCCCTTTCGGAAAAGTTTGCCGTTATCGTATGATAATCACTATTCTATTTTTCAAACTCGGTATTTCGTACCAATTTGATTTTCAAGTTCGAAAATTATAGTAACATGATTTTATTAATTTGTATATTTTTCTTTTATAAATTTTTTAGTATATATTTTACATTTTTTTCTGTTGTTCGTCGCAAAAAGATGTTATGCTTACCCGTAAATGAGCATATCCCATTTTGAGAGGAATGAACTAATATGTTTCGTGGTTTATACACGGCCACTTCCGGCATGATGGCGCATAACCGGAAACAGCAGATGCTGACCAATAATTTGGCGAATGCCAATACGCCAGGCTTTAAACAAGACCAAACGGTCATCCGTTCTTTTCCCGATCAGCTGATCAAAGCGATGGGATCCGCGAAAACAATGGCTTCCGGGCATCATCTTGGCAGCATGTCAACAGGCGTCTATGCACAGGAAGGCATTCCGTCTTTCGCGCAAGGCGCTTTAAAATCGACTGGAAACGCAACAGATTTTGCGTTAATGGACGATCTGCTGCCTGTCAATCCTGCCACAAATGAGCGGGGGTCTTTAGTCTTTGCCGTCGCGCTTCCCAATAACGAGGTCCGCTACACCAAAAATGGCCAGTTTTCTGTCGGTCCGGACGGGTTGTTGAAAACGAGTGAAGGGCATAATGTCCTCGGCTCGGACTTATCTCCTATAAGAGTTGATTCTAAAGATTTCACTGTCGAAGAAGATGGCACAATAACTTCGGCAAACGGAACCTCTACCAATGACCTATGGATTGGCTATACAGAAAATCCTCAGCAATTGGTAAAAGAAGGCCATGGTTTATTGCGCTGGGCTGGCAACGGATTGGAAGTTCCACAGCTTGCCGAAGGTGTTCCCTTCCTGGATAATTCGCGTTCATTTGTCAAACAAGGGTTCGTGGAATCGTCCAATGTCGATCTGACCCAGACGATGACTGACATGATGAGCACCTACCGCGGATTCGAATCAAATCAGAAAGTCCTACAGGCATATGACCGTAGCATGGAAAAAGCGGTCAACGAAATTGGCCGCGTTTAACGAGGAGGTTTCCAAACGATGAACATTCAAATGAACACAGCTGGAAATTCGATGCGCGAACTTCAGAAAAAAGTCGACGTCATCGCCAATAATATTTCCAATGTAAATACAAATGGCTATAAAAGGCACGAAGCAAACTTCTCCGATACACTCGTCCAGTCGATCACCAAACAAGCCGGTCCGGCACATGAAATCGGACGGAGTACGCCAAATGGACTACGTATTGGTTCTGGCGTCAAAGTCGCCGAAACGAGCCTTCGGAGCGAACAAGGCTCCATCCGCCAGACCGGCCGTGACCTCGATTTCAACATCCAGGGCAGCAACGGATTTTTCCGGGTCGCCTCTGAAGGGAACGTCTTCTACACCCGGGACGGCTCTTTCCAGACGCAGCCGGTACTCAATTCGAACCGCGTCAATCTCGTGACATCGAACGGCGACTCCGTGCTCGACCGCAATAACAACCCGATTGGGTTCGATTCGGATTACAGTTCGGTCAAGGTGAACCAGAACGGTACGATCGAAGTTTCTTATAAGACTCCCGGCAAAGCTGCGGATACGATTCAATTGAGCATCGCTGACATCAGCCGTCCGAATCTTTTGGAGAAAGCCGGCGGCAACCGCTATCAGCTTCCGGGTACAGGAGGAGAACAGATCGCCAATGGCACTTTGAGCCTCCTCGATCTTTCCCAGCAGAACGATGGTTCGATCCGCATCGGCCAAGGCGCTCTTGAAATGTCGAATGTCGATTTGACAGAAGAGATGACCGAGTTGATTTCGACGCAGCGCTTGATCCAGTCGCAAGGCCGCGCGATTTCATTTGCGGATGATATGATGGGATTGGTAAACACGATACGTGGTTAATGGTTTAGAAGCATCCGCTCCTGCGGGTGCTTTTTTTCATATATATAATAGAAGGAAAAATGTGGGATAGAAGGGTTTGGTTAGGGGATTGGTGTTTTTGGGCAGAAGAAATGTTGGATCGACTTGTGGGAATTCGTGCGGGTTTAGTGGAAATTCACTTGAGTGTAATGGGAACTCGCAGAGGTTTAGTGGCATCTCGTATGGCTCAAGCGCGAACGGATCGTCGTGGCTGGAATTCGGAAGGGGTTGGTTGGAACTCACGCCTCATTCGTTGGAATTCATTCTATTCGAAACCATAAAACCAAAGAATGATGCTTTTCGCGGCTCGCGAAAAGCGAAAAAGATATGTGGTGTGTAGGAAATCAGTTGAGGAGTTCTATTCTTTTCATAGCTTTGGGCCAAGTGGCAACTCGCAATGAGTTAGTGGCAATTCGACGGGTTTTAGTGGCAACTCGCATGGATTTAGTGGGAACTCGCCCGTTCCAAGTGGAAACTGGGCAACAAGGTTGGAATTCAGGCCGCCTTGGTTGGAATTCAGGCCGCCTTGGTTGGAACTCACGCCTAGTTGGTTGGAACTCAGCCAGAGTTGGTTGGAATTCAACCTTCTTTGGTTGGAACCCACTTCCCTTTCAAGGGAACACTTTCTTATCCAAACCCAAAACCAAAGAATGATGCTTTTCGCGCTCCCCGCGAAAAGCGAAAAAGACACAAAAAAAACACCCACAACTGTGGGTGCATTCTTATCTCAGAAAATCCATCAAGCTCGGCTGGATGATTTCCGATGTAGCCGAGAGGCTTGCCTGGTAGATGCTTTCTTCGCTTTTCAGCTTGATGATCGCTTCGGCGTAGTCGACATCTTCTATTTTGGAGAGCATTTTCGTCAGTTCCAATGTACTGCCTTTTAGGCGATTGTCGGTCGCATCCACACGGTTCGTGCGCGCACCGATTTCCGATTGGACCGTCAGCATCTGGTCCATGCTGCTGTCGATGGCATCCAAGTCGACCGGCGTGTTCGCTTTGACCGCACCCGCTAAATCTTCAAGCATCTGCACGGTGCCGCCAAGGATTTCCGCAGAAGATGCGTTCGCCTTGACCGTCAAACCATTGCCGATCGTGAAACTTTTCGCTGCGCCGAGCAGGTCCTGCCCGTTCAGCTGCGTGCCAGACAATTGTTCGATCGTCGATTTCAGCTCCAGAATCTCCGTTGAAATTACTTCGCGTGAATGGTCAGAAAGTGTATCGCTGCCGCCTTGCACCGCCAACTCGCGCACGCGCTGCATAACATCGGTCATGCGGCTGATCGTCTGGTCGGTTTCGTCGAGCCACAGTTTGGCTTCGTCGGTGTTGCGGGTGAATTGCTCGTTTTCCGCAATCGTGCTTTTCAGGTTCATCGCTTTGCTGACGCCGTTCGGGTTGTCGGACGGCCGCTCGAGCATTTTGCCGGAAGACACTTGGCTATTCGTTTTTTCGAACCGGCTCAGGTTCTGGTTCATGTGCCGCACGGAATTCTGGTGCAGCATCTGTTGTGTGACTCTCATTTGGTACCCCTCCACTCGGTTCTATTAACGGGCCATGCGGTTGATGATCGTATCGAGCATCTGGTCGGTCGTTGACACGAAACGTGCCGCGGCGCTGTAGGAATGCTGGTACTTGATCAAATTCGCCATTTCCTCATCAATCGAGATTCCCGTCACCGACTGGCGGCGGTTGTCCGTTGCCATCAGCGCAGCTTCCGAATTGGCTACTGCGTTGATCGACCCTTGGCTTTGTGCGCCCAGTTTGCTGACAAGCGTACGGAAATCGCTTTGCGCCGCTTTCGCGTTCGCTTCCAGATCCGCTGGCGCTTTATAAGTTGCTGTTTCATTGACTTTTAAGTTCTGAATCGTAAACGGCGTGCCGCTTGCGAATAAACCATCCGCTTTGCCCATGCCGTTCGCTGTTGCAAATTTCTCTACAACTGCCGTCAAATCGGTTTGATAGGCTTCCACAGCTTTCAAGGATTCATTGATGCCGGCAATCTTGCCGCCTTTTTTGCCGTCGGCCGCAACCACCGTACCAACTTGATCCGTTCCGGTTACCAGCGCTTTGCCATCGGCCGAACTGATATCGTAGATGCCGTTTTTATTCTCCGTCACTTTCACGGGAATCAATGAACTTAATTGCTCCACAAGCACATCGCGCTGGTCGAGCAGGTCGTTCGAGTTCTTGCCGTTCTGTAGAATGCTTTGATTGAGTTCAGCAATTTGCTTCAAGTAGCCGTTCGCTTCGTCCACTGCCGCTCCTTGCTGCAATTGAAGGTCCGCTGTGATGTTGCCAAGCGACGTATCCATCGACTGCGCCACTTGAACGAATGCCTCTGCGCGTTCTTTCAGGACCACTTGGGCCGATCCGCTCATCGGGTCATTCGCCACGTCCTGCCAGGCAGAACTCAATTGATCCATCGAAGCGCGCAACCCGGTCTCGCTCGGTTCGTTAATCGCGACTTCGATGCGGCCGAGGGTTTCCTGGCGCACGGACCATTCACCGGCAGCAGCGGACTGGTCGCGGTATTGCGCGTCCAAAAACCGGTCTCTCACACGGGTGATCGACTCGACAAGCGCCCCTTGGCCAAGCTGGCTCGGGTTGACGCTGCCGTTCGCCCAAACATCGAGTGCCGGAGAAGCGGTTTGATTTACTTGTTGGCGCGAGTAGCCTTTTGTATTTGCATTCGCTATATTATGCCCCGTCGTCGAGATGCTGGTCTGGGCAACCGCGAGTCCGCGTTTGCCGAGTTCTAATCCGTGAAATGTTGAAGCCATGTTTTTTCCCTGCCTTTTTACGCCTTATGCTTTTGTATCAAAAAAGCCTTGGCTATTAGTCTGTGGTTTTGGTTGCCCGATCGGCGACTGGTAATTGAATTGCTGCTGTTTCGTCTTCGTCACCTGATCAATCATGTGCTGGACAAACTGCATCGAATCGAGCAGCAGCCGTTCATTGATTTTATTTTTCGCCTGCAGTTCGATCAAAAGGTCCTGCAACGCACTGACCTGGTTCTGCAATTTACGCTTCATGAGTTCGTCCGTGAGGCCGTCGACCATTTCGCTGAACCCAGATGCGCCGTGTTCCAGCAATAAAATACCGGTGATGCGTTCGCGTTCGGTTTCAATCGCGTTCAATTCTTTTACCAGCTTCGCTTCTTCTTTCACGAGGACATTGAGGTCATCGACGCGGCGCTCGATCAGCACCGCCTGTTTCTCGTCCGCGAATCCGATCAGCCTTTTCTGTACGTGGATCATTTCATCCAGCGCGGCGCCCAATTCCTTCAGCATCCGACACCCTCCTCTTTCTGCAGCCCGAACTTACTTATCAAACCAGAACTGAAAGACCTTATCGGCCACTTCTTTGCCGTTGACCTGGTATTCACCAGACTCGATCTGCGCTTTCAATTGGTTGATCTTTTCTTGTCTTTCCGTGCTCGCTTCGGTTTTCTTTTCATACATTTCTTTGGCCCGGTTCGAAATCTGCACTTGATCTTCTTGTTGGATCGGCTTCGCCTTCTCCACCGGAGGAACATTCGCCTGCTTCTGATACGCATTGATGAACGTGGAACCCGTTGTTTTATCGATATGCATTTCGCCACCGCCCTCTTTTTTTATTTTGAATAAAATCTAGTTTAGCATTTTTTAAGCCGCTTCGGCGCTTTGGGCATGACTCCCGCAAGAAGCCAGGCACAGAACGCCTGTCTTCTTGCTTCGTCTAGCCCGTGGACGCGCCGGCGCTGGTTTAGCTCATTAAAAGCAGATAGCTTCACTCGATAGAGAAGCTTTATCTGAGATATGGAGCAAATCAGCGGAGAAAACCGTACTGCTCCTGCAGCGCCGCGCGCTTCGTCGCAAAGACTTGCCCTCGCAGGCTTCGGGTAAGTCTTGCCTGCGGGATAGCGAGACAGCCGAGACCCCGCAAGTCGCGAAAGCGACTGAGGAGGCTTGGCGCTCGCCCGCGGCAAGCGCAGCTGATTTGCGGAATATCTGCAGAAACTCTTTACTATTTCAACTGCCAATACTTCACTTTCGTGGACTCTTCATCGCGCTTCTTGTTCATGTCCCCGATCAGTGCTTCGCGTTTGAGCGTGCGGCTGATGTCGGAGGAGAACAGGTCGAAACACGAGTGGCAGAGCATCTGCCGCTTGATGACGGTGCCGCAATGGGCGCAGGGGTAGCCGAGCTTCGGGAAGTCGGCGCCGTAGATGCGGCCTTCGCGGATGAAATCCGTGATCTGCTTCTCGGTGACGCCGGTCGCATCGCTCAAACCTTCAAGCGTGATGAGCTCCGCGTCGGTTTCCCGCAGGTAGCCGTTGACCGACTGGAAGTCCTGCTCGATTTCCTGGTGGCAATCACTGCAGCAGTCGGAATATGATTTGATGTATAGTTTGCCGCATAGATGGCAGTTCGCCAATCGGTCCTGTTCCACTTGCCTCACCTTGTTCTTTCTACTATTTATATCGGCATCCATCCGGAAAAGTTTAGCGCTAAATCGAATTATTGCAATTTAAATTCGGTGACCAGCACGCGTTCGACTTTGCCTTCCTGGACGATTTCATTCAACTTCAGGGTCAATTCCTTCTCAAGCAGTGAAATTCCTTCTTTGCCGACCAATTGGTCCTTCTCGAATCCGGCCACGGTCGAGATGATCGCAGCACGCACTTGCGCATGGCGCTTTTCGGTCGCTTCTTTCGCTTTTTCGCTGCTGAGCAGGATGTTGAACTGTACGACTGCGTAATTGTTCGCCGAAGCCAGGTTGGTCGTGATGATGTCGGTGTCGACGCTCATCGCGGCGATTTCCTCAGCGGATGGCGCTTTTTCGGTTTCCGCTTCCGCTGTTGTATCCTTCAAAAAATACATCGCGCCTCCGCCGACGGCTGCGACAGCGATCAATAAAATCATGAGCATTTTCATACTTTTCATAATGCACCTCTTACTCTTTTATTTTCCTTCGACGCTATGCGGGGAGATGAGCACTTCGACGCGGCGGTTTTCCGCGCGTCCTTTTGCCGTATCATTCGATGCGACCGGCTGGTATTCGCCGTAGCCGGTGGCGCTGAATTTCCGCGGATCGAGTTTATCATTTTCCAATAGGATCTTCATGAAGTTGATGGCGCGTTCCGAACTCAGCTCCCAGTTCGACGGGTATTCTTCCGGATCGGTCGGGATGTTGTCGGTATGGCCTTCGATGTAGATGTTGCGCGGCAGATCCGTCACCAAAAGGCTCGCGATTTCCATCGCCATCGTTTCTGCGGCAGCCGTGATGTCTGCGCTGCCGGACGGGTAAAGCACGCCTTCTTTGATTGTGAGCAGCAGGCCTTTCGCCGTCAGCTGCGTCTGCAGACGCGGCGACAAGCCTTTTTCTTTAATGTACGCTTCGATTTTTTCCTGGATTTCGCCAAGTTCCTTGAAATCCTCCTGGAGCGCTTTTTCTTCCGGCGTCATTTCTTCTTCCGGATTTTCTTCTTCTTCCCCGTCTTCTTCCAGATCCGACAGCTTCGATGTGTCGCCCGGCGTCTCGACCGGCGCCTGGTAATCCATGATGCCGGTGCCGCCTTGCAGCTCCTGGTTGAACGAATCGGAGATCTCCTGGAACTTCTGTGAGTTCACTTCGCTCGCCGCAAAAAGGACGATGAACAGCGCGAGCAGAAGCGTCAAAATATCCGCATATGGAATTAGCCATGACTCGTCGACATGTTCTTCGTGCTTGTGTTTACGCTTCAACGCGAGCCCCCACCTTTTCCTCTTCTTTCAAAATCCGGTCTTTCGCCGGCAAGTACGTGAGCAACTTCTCTTCAATCGTGCGGACCGGCAAGCCTTCCTGCACGGCAAGCAGGCCTTCCAGCATGATCTGCTTCGTGCGCGCTTCTTGCTCCGACTTCCGTTTTAATTTATTCGCAAACGGATGCCACAGGACGTAGCCCGTGAAAATCCCGAACAGCGTGGCAATAAATGCCGCGGAGATCGACTTACCAAGGAGCGCTACGTCATCCAAGTGCCCGAGTGCCGCGACGAGCCCGATGACCGCACCCAATACCCCGAGTGTCGGGGCGTATGTGCCCGCCTGCGAAAAGATCTTCGCGCCGAGTTCGTGGCGGTCCTGCATCGCTGCGATTTCCTCTTCCATCAATTCACGGATGTATTCCTGCGGCTGGCCGTCGACGACCATCTTCAAGCCGCGCTGCAAAAACGGATCTTCCACTTCTTCCGCGCGGTCTTCGAGCGCCAGCAAGCCTTCCTTGCGGGCAACCATCGCCCATTCCGTGAACATCGGGATCATCTCGCGCAGCGGCATGATTTTCACTTCGCCGAACAGCACCTTGAACAAGCTCGGAATCTTCTTCACTTCATCGCCCGGGAACGCAATCATGATGGAAGCGGCCGTTCCGCCGAAAATGATGACCAGTGCAGCCGGGTTATACAACGCAATCGGATCGGACCCTTTCAAAATCATTCCGCCGACCAATACAAGCAGCCCCATTAATATGCCTATCCATGATGTCTTATCCACACCAAAAACCTCATTTCACTCTATGTTTTCTCTTTATTGATTCTTCAATTGGCCCATCGCGAGCTTCCATGTGTCGCGAAGTTCAGTGACGTAGCCTTCCGCTTCTTCCAGTGCGGCCAGATCGTTTTTCATGTTTGCTTCAATGAGAAGGCCGTAGATGTAGTCGTACATCCGGGCAAGCCCTTCGGAAATGGCAATGTCCATGTCCAGCGTATGGCGCAGCTCCTGGATGATCGCCTGCGCTTTGAGAGAGTTCGTGTTCTTCTCTTCGATTTTATTGTCCGCCATCGCTTTTTTCGACAGCTTCATAAATTTCAGGCAGCCGTTGTACAGCATGAGCGTCAGTTCCTGGGGCGATGCCGTCATCACCGAGTTCTGCTGGTATGCCTGATAAGGATTGATTGTTGCCATAAATTTCCCCTACTTCCGTTTATCTATGAACGATCCGCCGGCGCCCATGTTCTGGTAGGCGCCGATGTATTTCTTCGACATTTGTTTGGTCTGGTTGATGCGGTTCAGCTGTTCGCCGAACGCCCGGTACAAGCCCTTGACCATCGGCTGAAGCGTTTCTTCCAGCTCTTTGAGTTCTGAAATTTTCTCCCGGTCCCTTGCTGTCCAATGAAACCCATCGCTTCCGGTGAATGCTGAAAGGCGGGCAATCGTTTCCTGCCGCTTTTCGAACATTGCTTGCAGCTCTTCCAGCTGGCCGTCTTCGTTGTTTTCCATTTTGACGTCTATGGCAGACGCTTTCCCATGCAGCTCTTTTGTTTGTTGCAGCAAATCGATTAAATATTGGCCGTACATCTTACATGCCACCGAACATATTCGACTGCATCCAGACGCTTTGCTGGTTCATCGTGTTCATCGCCTTTTCCATCGCCGTAAATTGCCGCCAGTAGCGGTCTTCAACGCGCGACAAGCGGTCTTGCCATTTCGAGATGTCTTCATCCATCTGCTTGATTTTCTTGGTGATGACGCTGTTGTCGATGGCGCTTCCCGGATTGCCGGCACGGCTTCCCAACTCTTTGATGGCGTCGTTCAGTTTATTGTAGACGCGGTCCCCGATGCCGAGGCCGCCGGTTTTATTCGTAAACAAAGCGACCACTTCGTCCGGTTTTTCCGTCAGTGCTTTTTTCAGCTTGTCTTCATCAATGTTCAGGCGGGCGCCTTCGCTGTAATGGCCGGTGGAAATGCCGATTTGGGAAAGCAGGCTAATATTGCCCGGTGCAATGCCTTCGACTTCGTCCATGAACGCTTTCCGCAATTGCAGGACCGCATCGCGCAGGATCGGATCGTTGCGCATCAAGCCGCTTCTCGATTTCTCTTCCCATAACTCGATTTCTTTTTCTGTCATGGCCTTTTTCTGTTCGTCCGTCAGCGGCTGGAAGTCCGGATAGCGCTTCTCCAGAAGCGCCGTCTCCATCTCGGTGATGGTCTTGTTGTATTGCTCGACAAAGCTTTTGATCGACTCGATCGGCTTTGCCGTGTCGGCGCTCACCGTGATCGTCGACGGCGGGCCCACTTGCAATAAATTCAGCGTCAGTCCGTTGACCGTTGTCTGGTTCGTTTTCAATCCGCCTATCTCGATGCCGTCAAAGACTACTTTGCCATCAGTTCCGGCCGACGTATATGCTGAGACTGTGGCTGTTGAAAATGAAGTCTGAGCGTCCGTTCCGACCACTTGCTTCGCAAGCGCCGCGGAATCAAAGCTCATCGTGAAGTTTTCAGTCGATCCCATCGCCTTGGTTGAAACGAAAAAGCGGGAAGTCGTGTCGTCAAAGCTGACACGGAGCGCCGGGACAGCCGCTGCTGTTGCGTCCTGCAGCTTGGTCGCAACTTGTTTATAAGTCTCATTGCCATCTATCGCAACTGATACAGAGCCGACCGTAATCGTCCCAGCCATCCCAATGATGTCCGTCGATTTCGCCGCTCCTGTGCCGTCCGTCTTTTGGATAGCGAATTCCGAATGTAGTTTTGCAGCTTTCGCGACGCTGAGCACTTCTGCCTGATACGATCCTTGCACCGCGCTGGACGTTGTCGTGACCGACAAGCTCGCAGCGTTTGAAGAACTCGCAGTGAATGCGTTGAATGAAGATGAGAACCGGAGGCTGTTCGCGCTCGTGCGCAGGTTCGACAGCGATAAGTTGAAATCGCGGTAAGAATCCTGCTGCCATTCGGTCCAAATTTTCTTTTGGGTCAATTTATCAAGCGGCATCCGTTCTGCCGACATCAAGTCTTTCACTAATTGGTCGATATCCATTCCAGTCGCTAATCCGCCTATGCGCATCTTTGCCCACTCCTTTGATCGTTACATTTTTTCATCTACGAGCAATCCTGCAATTTCCGCTATGGAAGCGTACATATCGAGGAATTTCTTGTTCGGGATTTCTTTCAGTACTTCGTCTGTCACCGTGTCGATGATCTGGACATAGTAAATATCCAATTTCTCATGCAGCTGGAATTTCAGCGACGTGGATTTGTGTTCCAAAAACTCATTCATTTCCCGCACTTTTTCAATCAGCTTCTCTTTCGGAATTCGTTCGGCCTGTTCCTCCAAAGGCGGTTGTGCAGGCAGCTGCTCCGGTTTCTCCACTTTCGTTTCGGGTTTGTTCGGAAAATAAATGGCTGTTGTATTTTTCACTTCCATCGTCGTCTCTCCCTCTGCTTATCCATTCTCTACCGCTGTTGAATCCTGGCTTTCAGTTCCAACCAGCGTCTATAGGTTAGTTATCGGCAGAAAGAGGAAGTTTTTTAACCCGAATCCTCAAAAAAATAAAACCGATTCCCAAGGAACCGGCTCCATCCATCACGTTAAGTTGTTGAACTGCTGGCTGACGCCTTTCGTCCAGTGGTTGTTGAGCCCGGTCGGATCGTTCGCTGCCCCTACCGGCGCATACTTCGCGCCTATTTCTGCGATGGTGTCCTTGCCTTGGTTCAGGTAGTTCTTGCGGAGATTCCGCGCCATGTCGTAAATACTGTCTTCAATCGACGCATAACTGCGCAGGCCGTTCTTGCCCATCATGCCCGCCACATTGTTTTTCTCATTGACGGCGCGCGATGAACCGTTTCCCGTTTCGTGGATCGCAATGGCCGTTAAAAGACCCGGATCGATATCATACTTCTTGCCGGCATTGATGAAGTGCTGCGCCGATCCGCTCAGCTTGCCTTCGAGCGTGTTTTCGAGTTTGATGAACTGCACCGGCTTGAAGCCGAAATCGCTTTTGTCATTCAGGCTCGTCGGCACATCGCGCGTATCGATCGGCTGGATCGATGCCGAAACCGGCGAAACTGCAGGAGTTGCTCCAGCAACCGGCGACTGCATCGGCTGGATGATCACTTGAATCGGCGTGAAAGAACCGGTACCTTGCATCGCCATCGGAGTTTGCAAAAACGAAACTTCCGGAGGTGCGGACTGCTGAAGGCTTTGCATTGCCGCATTCAAGATCATCATGAAGAGGGCATTGTCACCGCCCATGCCGCCAAGCGGGGACATGGAAGACGGGTTGGCAGCCGGTGCGGCCTGAGCCATGGATGCCATGGTCATTTGTTGGAACCAATTGGATGAAATCGGGCTGGTCATGTGTTTTCCCACCTTTTAGAATTTGCACGTGATTTCATTATACGAAAAACCAGGAAAAATAGAATAGGATAATTGTGTCAACAAGTATTATCTAATTGGCTTAATATAGCAATTCTCAAACTTTTCATGTGTCTTTAGGCATATTTCTTCTATTAGATAGGAAGGTTTACTGGAAGGACTTTTCCACTTTTTCTCGAATAGTATAAGTGTTGAGCATTAGCGGATGGAGGGAAAAAATGAAACCGGCATATCAATGGATTGCAGCCAGTGTCCTGCTCGTTCTAGCAGCACTTTCTGCAAGCAAAGGAACGGATTTAAGGGCGCTTGGCACAGATGTGGACGGTGCGGGGATCGGTGTATATTTCTTAAGTTTTGAAATCAATGATCGGGTTGCTGAAATGAGCATACCTGCGTATGCGATCGGGTTCTTTATTGCAAGTGGAGTTTTGGCAATGACTGCTATAGGGCTGATGATTACAACTCAATGGAAAAGCAAGAAAAGGAATAAATCAAAAAACGCATAAAAAGAAACTGCCTTCCACATGGGGTCAATTTCTTTTTATGCGTTTTAAATTGTCTTTATTTCAGTAGTTCCAGGATGGATTGCGGCTGCTTGTTGGCTTGGGCCATCATCGCCTGCGACGCCTGGTTCAGGATATTCGCTTTCGTGAGAATCATGATTTCCTTTGCCATGTCCGTATCACGGATACGTGATTCTGCTGCGGTCAAGTTTTCTCCAGAAACCTCGACATTATTGTGTATGTGCTCTAACGCATTTTGATAAGCTCCAAATTTCCCTCTTTCAGAAGATACTTTCTGTATCGCTTCATCTAATTTTAAAATAGATTTTGCAGCCTCTTCCCATGGATCAACTTTCAAATCGGATATACCTAGCGCAGCAGTACGGACATCACTGCGATTTATATTAAATACTTCTCCTGAATTTGCTCCATACTGTATTAGTATATCGGCAGCAGGTTCTTCTATCACATCAGGCGCATTATCCTGGTTGATTAAATAGTTTGACTGGACTTTGAAAGTTGAAGACTTAGAACCGCCGTCATTTCGAATTTCTATAATCCACTTTCCACTAATAGGGTTTTCAAAAACCATTTTTTCATCACTTGATCCCCATCCTGAATAGGTAGCTTTTGAAGACGAGTTGTTTGATGTGCTTTCCTGGTTGCTGCTTGAAGACATATTTGCCGTGCCATAGCCAAACCATTCTCCGCTTGGACTTTCGATATTCAAGTCAGGCCACACACCATCGGAAATCGTGCCAAAAAAAGCAGCCACTTCCAAGGTGCCTGTATTGGCTCCTTCCGGCACTTCGATATATCCGGCGGCTGCTCTTTCGCCAGGATTTACAGTAATGATCTGTTCATTAGAAGGGACATTTTCTATGACTTCATTTTTAGGTACATTTAATATATCGATGCCATTGTATTTAGTGTTATTAGCCACGTCATCTATATCGCTTATTATCTGGTTTACTTCATGCTGAATAACCATTCTATCGTTTGAAGAAAGTGTGCCATTCGCTGCTTGGACAGCTAGTTCCCTCAATCTTTGTAGATTAGGATCTGCAATTTTAGCAAGGCTTCCTTCAGCTGTTTGAATGAAATTTATTCCTTCCTGGATATTTTTTTGCGCTTGTTCCAACCCTCTGATCTGGGATCTCATCTTTTCAGATATAGCTGTCCCCGCTGCATCATCCGCTGCGTGGTTGATGCGCACCCCGGAAGAGATCTTTTCCATGCTTTTCGCTGAAATTTTAGCATGTGCATTCATTTTGTCTAATATATTGATGCCAGCCATATTGCGGTTAATAATCATTTCGGATCCCCCAAATTTTCTTCGATAGTCCCATTATATCAATCTCAATACCAGTTAGTTACATTTTTAAGTTAATTTTCAATAAAAAAACTGTACCCCGATAAGGATACAGCTTTTTTTGTATTTATTTCTTAGAAGCTTTCGTTTCCACCGTCGCCTGGCCGATCACTAAGTAATCGCCGACCATGCCGCGGAATTCGAGCAATTGCGTGCCGTCAATCCATTTGAAATCTTCACGGTTGAAGCGGAAATGCCCTTGCTTCGCTTGCTGCTCAAAGCCGTTTTTGCCGGAGATGGCAGAAACGCCGTTGATTGTTACGGTCTCAAGATCGAAATCTTTTGTGCTAAAGCCTTTTGGCAATCCGACTTGGATAGAGAATACGCCGCTATTGCCTTTGATGACGCCTGGCATTACTTTGAAATCGTTCAATGGAATAAACACTGTGATCGTTTCTTCCAAAGTGCTTGTCCAGCCAGCCTGATCAGTCACCGAAACTTGAATTTTGTAAACTCCCGGCTGATCAAATGAAACAAGGTCGCCGTTCGCTACTTCTTCGCCGTTCACTGTCAGTTTTTCAGAAGCGATACCAGATAGAGCGTCACTTGCTTCGTAGCTGATCGCCAGCTCAGAACCAAGTGCCACTTCATCTTCGAGGTTCCACGAAAGAACCGGAGCCGTTTTGTCGATTTTCACTTGCGCTGTTTTCACTTCTTCTTTATTGCCAGCAGCGTCTGTGCTGTAAAATGCAATTTCATGTACACCTTCTTTGCTTACAGAGAAGCTCGTGCCTTCTGTAAACTCTGAACCGTCCACTGAGTAGAACGTCTTCGCAACGCCGCTATGTTCGTCCGTCGCTGTCAGTTCCACTCCAAATTCACCTTGGAGCCATTTATCTTCGATGTTTGAAAGAGTTTCAGGAGCGGTGCGGTCGATTTTCACTTCGGCCGTTTTCGCTTCTTCGATGTTTCCTGCCTTGTCGACGCTGTAGAAGGAGATCGTGTTGATGCCTTCTTCAGTCACGGCAAAGCTTGTTCCTTCAACGAACTCGGATCCGTTTACGGAGTAGAACGTCGTTGCCACGCCGCTATGCTCGTCAGTCGCAGTCAACTCGACCATGAATTCCTTGTGCCATTCGCTGTCTGCATTTGAAACCGTCTCAGGTGCGATGCCATCGATGTTCACTTGAATCGTTTTCACTTCTTCTTTATTGCCGACTTTATCGATGCTGTAGTAGGAAACTTCGTTGACGCCTGCTTCCGTGATCACAACAGTCGAGCCTCCGACAAACACAGAGCCGTTTACGGAGTAGAATGTCTTGTCGACGCCGCTCTTGTCGTCCGTCGCCGTCAATTCCACTACCGCTTCTTTCAGCCAGTCAGCGGATTCGTTCGATTCCGTCACAGGCGCCGAGCGGTCGATTTTCACTTCCGCCGTCTTCACTTCTTCCGTACCGCCGGCTTTGTTGACGCTGTAGAACGAAATTTCGTTGATGCCGTCCTGGTCTACGGTAAAGCTGCTGCCTTCCGCAAACTCAGAGCCGTTGGCCGAGTAGAATGTTTTTGCAACTGCGCTCTTGTCGTCCGTTGCTGTCAATTCCACTGTGAATTCCTGGTGCCATTCGCCGTCCACGTTCGACACGGTTTCAGGAGCTGAACGGTCGATATTCACTTCGGCCGTCTTCACTGCTTCCGTGTTCCCCGCTCCATCGACGCTGTAGAATTCGATTGTGTTGACGCCGTCTTCAGTTATTGCAATAGCCGCGCCTTCTTTGAACGGTGCGCCGTTCACTGAGTAGTAGGTCGTTTCAACGCCGGCCTTATCGTCCGTCGCTGTGAATTCCAAAGCGAATTCCGTATGCCATTCGCCGTCTGCATTCGAAACCGTTTCAGGAGCAGTGCGGTCGATCTTCACTTCCACCGTCTTCGCTTCTTCTATGTTTCCAGCAACATCCGTTGAATAGAATGAAACCGTGTTGATGCCTTCTTCATTCACAAGTACGATGTCGCCTTCGGTGAATTCAGAACCATTTACCGAATAGAATGTTTGGTTCACTCCGCTTTGCTCATCTTCCGCTTTCAACTGGACCGTGAACTCCTGGTGCCAATTACTGTTTGCGTTGGATGATGTTTCTGGAGCTGTCTTATCAATATTCACTTGAGCTGTTTGGACTTCTTCTACATTCCCCGCAAGATCCGTTGAGTAGAATGAAATCTTCTGGCTGCCGCTTACCGTGAAGTCAGCGCCTTCCAGGAAATCAACGCCGTTAAAAGAGTAGAACGTCTTGTCGACGCCGCTCTTATCGTCTTCCGCAGTAAGGATTACGTCAAAATCTTTATTGATCCAATCAGTGACTGCGTTTGACGATGTCACTGGCGGAGTCAGGTCATTTTGCATTTCAACTGCTACCGCATTCGAGTAGCCCGAGTCGCCGAAACGGCTGTGCGTGACGGTTACGACGTACTCGTGTTTGCCGTCAGCGATGTCAGTGATAATGTAATTGCGTTTTTCTGTCGTGCCTAATAGGACATATTCTTCTCCGACCACTTCGTACACATTATATGCAGAAGCACCGGTGATTTCTGTCCAGTTCAATGTAGCTGTCTGCTCATCAAAAGAAAGCAATTTCAATTCCGGGCTTTGTACAGTCGGGTGGCCCAGCGTGTATTCCACTTTTGATGGAGCGGATTCGCCGAAGCGGTCGCTAACGGCCGTCACTTCGTATTCGTACCAGTCTTCTGGCATGTTGGTGAAGATGCGGTTTGTGCGATCTGTTGTCGCCACGAATTCTTTTACACCGTCTTTAATTTGGTAGATGTTATATGCGCTAGCAAACTCAATTGCTGTCCATCTCAGGTACAGGTCATTGCCGTTTAATACACTGATGCTGATCTCTGGAGCAGCTAAGTCAGGATGTACAAGCGAATAATTTACCGGGGTTCCGATTTTTGATTCGCCAAACCGGTCACTAAACGAAGTAACTTCGTATTGATAATTTCCGGCTGGAAGATTTGTAAACAGACGGCTTGTACGATCCGTCGTATACAAAAGTTTTTTCACGCCATTATCAATTTGGTAAATATTATAGCCAGTCGCATATGCTGACTCCGGCCATTTTAAAAACAAATCATTTCCGTTCATTACGGTAACATTTACACTTTCGGGAGCTGCCATTTCAGGAAATACTAAATCAATTTCTGCTTGAGCAGCCTCTTTAGATTCTCCAAAGCGATTACTTACTGCATGAACTTCATATTTATAATTACCCGCTGCTTTATTCGGCAAGGTACGGTTTAAATTTTCTGTTGTATTTACAAGTTTTCTGATGCCATCTTTAATTTCATAAATGTTATAGGCAGTTGCAAATTCCACTGCTGGCCATTTCAAATTGATATCGTTGCCATTCCAGACAGTCAATTTCAATTCAGCAGGAGCTGCCATTATTGGATGAACTAAAGTCACTACTGTCTGTGTAGAAGTTTTGGACTCACCAAAACGGTTGCTGACTGAAGTAACTTCATAAGTATATTCACCTGCCGGCAAATTGCTAAATGTTCGGCTTAAATTAGAAGTGTTTATTAGAAGCTTCTTTTCACTAGTCATGATTTGGTAGACATTGTAGCTGTCTGCAAACTCGGAAGCCTTCCATTTAAGATTAATATCATTCCCACTTAAAATAAGCGGATTTAATTCAGTTGGTGGAGCCATAATTGGATGCACGACTTGAATTTCATAAGGAGCAGAAGGTGCAGACTCCCCAGTTAAAGAACTGAAAGCTGTTACTTCAAAAATATATTGCCCTTCAGGCTGGTTCGCATATGTGAAAGATGTACGAGTTGAGGAACCCACGAGCTTCTTTTCTTCTCCAGCTATTTGATAAATATTATACTTTTGAGCGTTAGGAACAGAATTCCATTTTAAAGATATATAATTCCCGATGATTACACTGCCATTAACTTCTGTTGGAGCCTCCAGAGATGCCGCAAGTGCATTGGCGCTTGGCAATATAAACTGAAGAACTAGCAAGACGCTAAGAAGAAGTGATATTGCACTACTTTTTTTCAATTGATTTCCCCCTCTTTATACCTAGGTAGATGACAAATAAAAAAACACTATATATCTTTAATATAGGCTTTTCTAATCGTTAAAATAAGAGACTCAACCGAAGGAAGAGTCTCTTGTTTTTCTTCATATGCTAATGATTAACGAAGCAATTGAAGTACTGCCTGTGGTGCTTGGTTTGCTTGACTTAACATAGCTTGAGAAGCTTGAGTCAAGATGTTGTTCTTAGTCAAGTTCATCATCTCTTTCGCCATGTCAACGTCTCTGATGCGTGATTCTGCAGCTTGCGTGTTTTCAGCAGAAGCGTTCAAGTTGTTGATTGTGTAGTCTAAACGGTTTTGAACAGCACCAGTGTATGCACGGCCTTCAGAGACTGTCTTAATTGCTGTATCAAGAGTTAGTAAAGCAGCAGCTGAAGTTGTAGCATCAGCCACAGAAACAGTACCAAGACTAGTCAATGTAGCAGATAAATCTACTTCTTTCAAATCAAGACTTAAAGTTTCTCCTGAATTTGCTCCACTTTGGATTGTAAGGACTCCAGTTGTTCCAGATTGTCCATCGAGCAGAGTTTGACCATTGAATTTAGTAGTATCGGCAATATCTTGAATTGTTGCAGTCAATTGTGTAAGTTCCCCGCCAATAGCTGCTCTTTCTTCGTCACTATTTGTATCACTCGCTGCTTGTACAGTCAATTCACGCATACGCTGAAGTACAGCGTGCGTTTCGTTCAAAGCGCCATCAGCTGTTTGGATCAAAGAAACCGCGTCTTGTGAGTTTTTAGAAGCTTGCTCAAGTCCGCGAATCTGTCCGCGCATTTTTTCAGAGATTGAAAGACCAGCTGCGTCGTCTGCACCACGGTTGATGCGCATACCTGAAGAAAGTTTTTCCATTGAGTTAGCTGCGTTGCCGCTAACCTGGCCCATTTGGCGGTGAGTGTTAAGTGCTGCGATGTTATTGTTGATAATCATTTTGTATTACCTCCGTGTAATGTTTTTTATTTTTTGCAAGGGTCCAAATCCGTTTGAACTTCCTTACACTATTTATATCGGAGGCACTTTAGAAATGTTTAGCGTTTTTTGAAAAAAAACTTTAAATCTTTTTAATAACTCTGTTAACCGTTGCTTCTTACAAAGTAAAATCCTACATACACTTGGTTTCACTTCATTTAAGAAAGCTCTCTAGTACAAAAGAAAAAACCGGAAGCTCCGATGCTTCCGGTTTCCTCACTTCTTCATATTCAAAAAGTCACTCAAATTTATCACATTCGATTTCGCCCGTTTATTTTCTTCCTGGATCTCCAGGTAGACTTCCTGGCGGTGGATCGTGATGTGCTTCGGCGCGGAGATGCCAAGCTTAACGGTCTCGCCTTCGACCGAGGTCACGGTGATTTCGATGTTGTCGTCGATGATGATGGATTCGCCTTTTTTGCGCCCGAGTACTAGCATCGCCTACACCTGCCTTGTGTCAGCCGCGCCTTGGAACAAGGGCTGCTTAATATTGTAGGTTTTATTATCAAGCACGACTTGCATGCCGCGGCGCTTTTTATTGTTGATGACGATCGGCGCTTTCAGATTGGTTGTCGCGTCTTTCAAATCGCCGGCCGCGGTAATCGTCGTCAGGACGATGGCGTCCGTCGGATCTTCGAGCGCGAGACGTTCCACTTGCTGGTCGGCGAGCTTCACATCGTAATCGCCGAAGAACGTGAACGGGTCGACGAGGAAAAAGCTCACTTCCTCTTCTTCGACGGATTGCAGGAAGAAGAATGGTGTGGCCTCTGATGCATCCGCCGGAATCAGCGCGTACTCCTTGTACTCCTCGAATCCCGGAATGCCTCGTTCAAATGTCAAAATGCGGTCGTTCGCCACTTCTATTGGACCAAATTGGGTTGTCTGTATGTTCATGCCTGGCTCCTTTCCGCTTTGTGGTTTCGGTTGAATCAAACTTCAAAAATCGGGTTTCCTACCTATAAGCTTACCGTATTTTTCTCCAGCTTCAACAATTATCTGCAAATTGAGTTCTCAAATTCTCATATGGAAGAGCCAATATTTAACTCAAAGTAGTGATAAAATACCATATTTGTGCTAAAGTAAGAAAACAATAAACCTATCATTTTGAAAGTTATTGCTGATGAAGATTAATTCCTACTACCTTACGCATTAATTTATCATTCCGATTTCTTCTGATTTAGATATAGAAAGAGTTGTGCCTAATGGATTTTATTTTTGCTTCATATGAAATGCCGCTTGCCTCCCTTTCCATCCTGGTGGCGATTTTCTCCTCGTTTGTCGCATTGGACATCAGCAGCCGCCTGGAACGTGCCATGGGAAGCCTGAAACAGCGCTGGATCTTGTCCGGCGCCATTGTCATGGGCCTTGGCATCTGGGCGATGCACTTTATCGGGATGCTGGCATTCCGCATGCCGATGGACGTTTCCTACCATCTTCCGCTCGTACTGTTTTCGGTGCTTCCAGCAGTCGTTTCCTGCTGGCTCGCGTTCTCGATCATCAGCCGCCCCGCCATTTCGGCGAAACACCTGTTTTTCGGCGCCTTGATGATCGGCCTCGGGATCCTGTCGATGCATATTCTCGGCATGGAAGCGGTAATGATGCCTGCTACAGTCGCCCACGATGCCTTTCTTTGGACACTCGCAGCGGTCATCGCGTTCACGGCTTCCTATGTCGCCCTGTATCTTTTATTCCATCTGCGCAAAGTGCATGGCTTCCACTGGAGCAAGATCGCCTCTGCGATTGTCATGGGAATCGCGGTTTCCGGCATGCACTATACCGGGATGGCGGCGATGCTGTTTTCCCCGTCCGGCGAAGCGGCGCACGGCGGCGTCTTTGTCGCTGATGACAACATGCTTGCCTACCGAATCGGCGTCGGAATGCTTTTGATCCTCGGCATCGCGTATCAAAGCGTCCGGTCCGATAAGCGGATCACGGCGCAGACCGCTGCCTATGAACTGAAATTCCAGTCGGTCATCGAATCGGCGAACGACGCCATTATCGTGGCCAATCAGAACGGCACAATTATCCAATGGAACCGCGGGGCGGAATCGATTTTCGGCCATGCGAAGGACGAAGCGCTCGGACAGAACCTGCAGTTGATCGTCCCGGAGCAACACCGGGAAAAACACGCCGCAGGCATGGCCCGCTTCGCCCGCACCGGGGTGCCAAGCGTCATCGGAAAAACCTTGGAGCTCACCGGGCTCCATAAGGACAGCAGCGAGTTTCCGGTCGAGATGTCGCTCGGAACCTGGCGGACAGAACAAGGCGTATTCTACAGCAGCATCATCCGCGACATCACAGAACGCAAAGAAACCGAAGAGAAAATCAGCAGCCTCGCCTACCTCGATCCATTGACAGGCTTGCCGAACCGACGGCTGTTCAATGAACGGTTGGCAAGCGCACTGGAAAGTTCGGCTCGGACGGACGAAGCGTTTTCGCTGCTTTATATGGACCTCGACCATTTCAAGATGGTCAACGACACTTTCGGCCACAGCATCGGCGACGCGTTGCTGTCGGAAGTGACCGAGCGCTTGAAAAACCAGGCGATGGAAAACGATACGGTGTCCCGCCTCGGCGGCGACGAGTTCACGCTCCTGCTGCCAAAAAGCGACGCCCGAAAAGCGGCGGATTTCGCGCAGCGCGTCCTTGATTCATTCAATGAAGCGTTCCATTTCACCGGCGAAGAGCTGTTCGTGACGCCGTCGATCGGCATCAGCGTCTATCCGACAGACGGCCAAGACGCCGATACGCTCATCAAGCATGCGGACCTCGCCTTGTACCGCGTCAAAGAACAAGGCAAGAACAACTTCCAATTCTTCACGCCGGCGATGAACGAGGAATACTCGAGGCGCTCGAAAATTGCCATCGGCCTCCGCAAAGGGCTGGAGCGCGACGAGTTCACAGTCCATTACCAGCCGCAGATCGACATTCCAAGCGGCGCCATCATCGGCGCGGAAGCCCTGGTCCGCTGGACGCATCCGCCCATGGGGCCGATCTCACCAGCCGAGTTCATCCCGGTGGCGGAAGAGACCGGCGCCATCATCGCACTCGGCGAATTCGTCCTGCGCGAAGCCTGCCACCAGAACAAGGCGTGGCAGGACGCCGGGATGCCGCCGCTCCGCATGGCCATCAACATCTCGGCGCGCCAGTTCGCCCAGACCGACATCTGCGGCAGCGTCCGCAGTGCGCTCGCCGACTCGGGGCTTGACGCGAAATACCTGGAGCTCGAACTGACCGAGAGTATTATCCAAGGGACGAGCGATGCCGTCGCGACGATGCAGGAGCTGAAGGACATGGGCCTCCATTTATCGATCGACGATTTCGGCACCGGCTATTCGTCCCTCAGCTACTTGAAGCTGTTCCCGATCGACACATTGAAGATCGACCAGTACTTCACCCGCAATCTGCTCGTTGACACAAAGGATGCCGCGCTGGTCGATACGATTATCCGTCTCGCGCATAACCTGGAGCTGAAAGTGATTGCCGAAGGCGTCGAGACGGCGGAGCAGCTGGAATTTTTGAAAGCCCGACGCTGCGATTATGCCCAAGGCTATCTGTTCAACCGCCCGCTCTCGCCCGAAGAGTTCGGACGGATTTATTGTCCGCTCCAAGTCGGGGACGTGGTCTATTAATTCCATTTTAGGCGAATAAAAAAGGCGATCGCTTCGGCGATGGCCTTTTTGTTTTGATTCCATTTAAGGGGAACATCGATAGGAACGGCTGAAACGTCGATAGAAGGGGCCGAAACATCGATAGGACCCTTCCCTAACACCGATAGAAACCCTCACTAACGCCGGTAGAAAATCCCGAATTACCTCCGGACGGTGCCGCGCACAAGTTCCATATCACCTTCGATGCCTTTGAGCTGCGCTTCGAACGGCTCCAACCCGGTGTCATCAAGCAGCGACTTTAAGTTCGCCTGCTCCAGGTAGTTCCGCGGGAAGACGATGTCGCCGCCCCTTCCTTGCGACTCGATGCGCGCCGCGATGTTGACGGTGCGGCCGAAATAATCGAGGCGGTCGTTCGAGTTGACGGCGATCGCCGGGCCGCTGAAGAGGCCGATGCGGAGAACGAATGCTTCGCCCCGGGTTTTATTGAAATCCGCGAGCTCCCTTTGGATCTCGAGCGCCGCTTTCAAGCCGTCGCCCGGCACGTGGAACACCGCCATGACGGCGTCGCCGATCGTCTTCACGACGCTGCCGGAATTTTTCGCGATGCGCGCCGCCAGGAAATCGAAATGGCTGCGCACCTGGCCGTACGCGCTCGAATCGCCCGCCGTCTCATAGAGCGACGTCGAGCCGACGAGGTCGGTGAAGAGGATGGTCACGTGGCCGATGGCGATGTTTTGCCCCGGCGACAGCACTTCCGAAGAAAACAAGTCGCGGAACTCCTGCATTGCGGTCACTTTGGCGGCAGTGACGGCTTCGCTGCGCCAGGAAACCTCTTCGAGGACGACGAGGATATCCGCACTACTGCCGTTCTCCACACGGATCGGCGCAGAACCGGAAACCGAGGCGTGCGACCAGCCGGCGTCCGTGTAAGTGATGCTCGGCGCGCCCTCCGCTGAACCGACTTGCGCCGTATGGTTCGCCTGCAGCACGCGCAGGCGCAGGCCGTCAATCGGCGGAACCGCGAACTCGGCCGATTCGCCGCGGCGTACGATCTTTTGCGCTTTGACGTGCGGCGTGATCATCGGCGCCCCGACGCAATAGACTTCGGCGTAGGCTTTCCGGATCGACGGATGGACGGAGAAATGCAGTTCGACGGACTGGTCGAAGTTCACGTCGTAATTGACGCCGCACAGGTCGCAGTGGAACTCCGGCTGCAGTTCAGCTAGCGAGCTGTGTTCGGTTTTCGACACGCGGCAGTTCGGGCAGATCAGGTTCCAGCTGAGCGTCAGCATTCCCGCTTTTGCGGCGTACAGCATGCCGCGCAGCACGTCATCGGGATCCTGCTGCCATTCGCGCGCCACCGGGTACGGCTCGATCTGCGCGGCGTCATGTCCGCTTTTGTGGATCAGATGGCTGCGCAAGGCTAGGATGAATCCCTCGCTCACCGGGTATTTCCGGAGCTCGCCTTCAAGCCGGCCGATCTCCTGCAAGTTCACTTTATGGTCCGTCGTTTTCTGCGGCGCCTGGTGCGCTTCGGTTGCGCCGGCTGCGAGAAAATCGTCCATATAGGCGAGGGTCTTCTTGACCGACGGCGCGGCGATGAGGTCGATCGCAAGGATGCCAAGCGCATTGCGCGGCACGAACGTGCCCGATACGCGGATACGGGTTTTATTCGCCTCACGGGTGTCTAGAAATTCGATGCCCCACGTATAATGCTTGACGGGGCCTTCCGGGTAGAAGCGTTCGACGGTGTAGCTTTTGCCTTCCTCCCACTGGAACGGGTATTCCTGCCACAGGAGCGGCACGAGCCCGAGCGCTTTCGCCTGCGCTTCACGGTAGAAGATGCCGCCCTGTTCTTTTGCGATGTTGCGGAACGTCACGGGGAACAGGCCGATGTATTCGTTCAGCCGGTTGTTGTCCGCCAGTACCTGCCAAAGCGTTTCTTTCGGCAGCGCGTATTCCTTCTCGGCGCTATAGATTCTTGGTTTCAATGCCATTTAGGGTCACCTCGATGAAATCAAAATGGCCAGGGCCAAAATGATAATATGGAAAATCTGGTCGGCCATGATCAAGAGCCACGGCTGGGCGTTTGGCGGCACCATCTGTACACGCCGCACCCAGAACGCGACGAACGTCTTGCGGTCCAAGACGACATGGCTCAGGAAAATGAGCACGACCGCTGCCCACGACAGGCCGCCCGACGCGAAGCCGAACGCACTGACGACACTCGTATAGACGGCGACGTGCGTGAGGAGTGGCCCCCAGCGCTTCGCTTTATGCTGCGCCATCCAGCTCGTCTGCAGCAGGAAGTCGCCGATCAGGTGGCCGATCAATAAAACCTCGAATTGCGTCATAGCCGGTAGCCTCCGTTTCGTTCGCGGCACCGTTCGGGATCATATTCGCATTCTTCCAAAATGGCAACGAACGCTTCCACCAGGCGTTCATCGAAAAGCGTGCCTTTGCAGCGCACGAGTTCTGCGGCGCCGTCCCGAAGCGACAAGCCTTTGCTGTAGGAGCGCGCCGTCGTCATCGCATCGAACGCATCGGCGACCCCGACAACCTTCGCAAAGAGCGGGATGTCAGCGCCTGACAAGGCATCCGGATAGCCGGTGCCGTCGAGCCGCTCATGGTGCGAACGCGCCGTCTCAATGGCGTTCTTCATCGCCGGCTTCGGTTCCATATTCGAGAGAATCTCCGCACCGATGACCGTATGAAGCTTGATCTGTGCGTATTCTTCATTCGTCAGGCGGTCGGGCTTCCGGAGGATGTCGTCCGGGATGCCGATCTTGCCGATGTCGTGGAGCAGCGCCGCCTTGTAGAGCTCTTCCGCTTCTGCGCCCTCCATGCCGATGCGCTCGGCGATCCACAGCGAATACCTCGCCACCCGCTCCGAATGGCCCGCTGTATACGGGTCCCGTGCATCGAGGACTTTGGCGAGCGTGCGGATCATGCTGAGGAGCATGCGCGACACCTGGTCGAACATCTGGCTGTTGTGGAGCGCAAGCGCCGACTGGTTCGCGAGCATCAGCGCGAGCGACATGTCCTGTTCCGTAAACTGCCGGCCGTCTTTCTTGTTGACCAATTGCAGCGCGCCGAGCACCTGCCCTTTGACCGCGAGCGGCACCGTGATCATCGATTTCGTCGCAAAGCCGCTCGTGGCGTCAGCGCGGTTCGACCAATCCGGGTGCGCCGGCACGTCTTCGATCAATAGTTCCGCACCGCCTGCGATGACTTTCCCGACAATCCCTTCCCCCATCTCCAATTCGAGGTGGAGGATGTTGTGCGCCGATCCGCCGTATGCGGCAACGGCCCGGATCTTCTGCGCTTCGCCGTCCACCACCCACAGCGTCCCCGCTTCCGCATGGATGACGTGCACCATCTGCAGCAGGATGTCCTGGAACACATCGTGGATTTCGATATTCGAGTTCAATTGCTTGAACGCTTCAAGCAGGCTCATGAGCTCCTGCACTTTATGCTGCAATTCCTTTGTCTGTACCATGCGATCCCTCTTCCTCCATACGTGCGCCATGGCCGTAGGAGTCCGCAAGCCCGCGCTATCTGTCGTTATTGTAGCATGAATTTTTACCAAAAAAGATAAAATTCTTTCCTGTTTTTTCTAGAAAAAAAGTCCTTGGAATCTGCATCCCAAGGACCTTTTGCATTGCGTGCCTGGCCGTTATTTTTGCACCGTGCGGAATTCGCTGATTTTCTTGCGGCAGCTGTCGATGAGGTTTTTCGCCGAGTTGCGGAGCGCCGGATAGCGGATCTGCAATTGCTCGTGGTTTTCGATGTTCACCGGGGTCTTCAAAATGTCGTCAAAGCCTTCTGTCCAGCTGTGGAAAAATGACGTCACTTCCTGCATGCGCCCTTTTTCATTCTGCAGCTCGTCCTGCAGGAGGCGGATCTGCATCAGCGCGTTCTCCGCGATACGTTTGTCATCGCCGTCCAAGGTCTCGATCAATTGAACAAGTTCATGCGTTTCAAGGTTTGTAATAGGGGTCCGAATCGCTTCTTTCATTAACATAAAGGTCTCCTGTCTAATCGTAATCATTTCTCCTCACCTTTCCCAACACATGGTAGGCTATAAGTATGATATCGGCAGGTTTCGGCAATTTGTTAACGGCTTTTTTGAATAAAACCGGAAAGAATTTTTTATTTTTCTTGATACTGGAATTTTTTCTTCCACTATCAGGGAATAAGAGAGATAATAGTCCTAAATACAAAATCCACGAGGTGCCTATGCCATTTCTCTTCCTTGCATTCATGATCGTTTTAGCCGCTATCCTGAAGTCGCCTGTTGTCAAAGGCTGGTTCGGTGAACTCGGCGTCCGCCTGGCGCTCAAGCGGCTCGACAAAGAATCGTTCGAAGTGCTCCACAACATCACCTTGAAGACGCCGGACGCGACGACCCAGATCGACCACATCGTCCTCGGTCCGAACGGCATCTTCGTCATCGAGACCAAAAACTACAAAGGCTGGATCTTCGGCTCCGAGCACAGCGCGCAGTGGACGCAGACCATCTACCGCTCGAAGCACCGCTTCCACAACCCGGTACGCCAGAACTTCGGCCACATCAAGACGCTCCAAGCCCATCTGCCCGGCTATACCGAACCGATGGTGTCGATCGTCAACTTCACCGGCAATAGCGAACTGAAGAAAATCGACATTAAATCGGAGCACACCCACGTCGTCCACACCGGCGACCTGGTGCGCACCATCCGCAGCTACCGCGAACCGCTGCTGTCACGTTCGTTGGTCCTCGCCTACGCCGACCATCTTTCGAAGGCGAACATCACCGACCGCGAAGCGAAAAAACAGCACGTCACCACAATCAAAGACACCCAAGCACGCAAAAAAGCCCAGACCGCCGCCGGCATCTGCCCAAAATGCGGCGAGGCGCTCATTGCCCGGAATGGCAAGCATGGCTCTTTCACCGGCTGCTCCGCGTATCCGAAGTGCCGGTTCACTGCTTGAGGGGGCTGCATCCAGCGTTTTTGCTGGGTGCTTTTTTTGTGGTTTTGTGCAGGGTTCCACTTGGGGTGTGTGAAATTCTACTTTGGGTGGGCGACTTGCCACTAAACTTGTCCGAGTTGCCACTTAGCTTGTGTGAATTGCCACTTGGTACGAGCGAATTGCCACTAAACTCGCCTGAGTTACCACTTGGCTCTTGCCCTTTCGCTTTTCGCGCCAGCGAAAAGCATCATTCTTTGGGTTTTGGTGTGAGAAGTAGTTTCATCGAGTTCCCACTTGGCTTGCGTGAATTGCCACTTGGGACGAGCGAATTACCCCTAAACACGCCTGAGTTCCCACTTGGCTCCTGCCCTTTCGCTTTTCGCCCTAGCGAAAAGCATCATTCTTTGGGTTTTGGTGTGAGATCAGGCTCCTTGTGACATATTTTCAGATGTGAAAGAGCATACTTCATGGTCCTCTCGCCGAGTTCCAACCAACTCGGCCTGAGTTCCAACCAAATGGATCTGAATTCCAACCAACTCCCCTTGAATTCCAACCAACTCGCTCTGAATTCCAACCTACATCAAGAAAGACTCCACTTTAAGCAATAAAAAAACGCACCCGGAACACTCCCAGATGCGGCTTCACCAAAACAATGCCTTCAATAAAAATCATGATCCTTCTCGCTCACCAAGAGCCTTTCCAGAACCTGCTCACACGCATGCCCCTTCACTTCATTGAGCGCATACAGCACCGCGCCGAGCACCGGCGACAGCTGAGGCTGCTGATAATGATAGGTTTTATTCGTCTTGCCATTGTCGAGGTATTGGTGGATGAGATTTTGCGTGAACGGATTTCTCGCGACGCCGCCGACCAAGGAAAGCGGCACCGTTTCCGAAGAAAACACAGCCGACACCAGGCCGATGCCGGTTCCGAGCGTGTCGATCACTTTCTCACAGGCGTTGATGGCAATGGAGTTGCCGCTTTCTGCTTCGTCCGTGACGAGTGTCCCCATCTCGCTCAGCCGGTTGCGCGCCTCGATTCTGTCGCTGCAAAAACCGCTTGCCGCCAGAAGCCGGAGGCCGTCGACCGTTTGTACATCCCAAAACTGCAGGACTTTTTGGAGCAGCGCCGCATTTTCCGGCCCCGCATCGCGTGTAATCAAATCATAAATCACCGAATAGGACAAAAAACGCGCTGACGCTTCCTCCTCGTGGTGGAAATCGTAATTCCTGACGATGCGTCCGCTCTCCGTTTTCCCCACCACTATCGAACCCGTCCCCGAGACCGCCATGATGCCAGGACCACCCAGGAAGGCCCCGAACTGCGCAAGTTCCGCGTCATTGAAGACCTGCGCACTCCCCTGCAAGCCGCTGTCCGTGAGAAATTGCCGCGCCCACACCTGGTCTTCCGGTGCGTTCACGCCTGCGAATCCAGCTACCGTCGAACGGACCGCATCCACCTTGCTGCCTGCGTCTTCCAAAGCACCCAAGATGGCCGCCCGGACATTTTCTCCCGGCTCATGATTCTTTTTCGGATGAGCGCCTGCGGTTCTGGCAAATCCCAGTATATTTCCGTCCAAATCAGCTACTGCCGCACGTGTGAATGTGCCGCCTCCGTCAATTCCAACTATCACTTCTCGGCTCACAAAAGTCCCTCTTTTCAATAAAACCATATAACCCTTATAAACTAACTATACATTAACTCGTTTTTATTTCAAATTCTCCATACAAAAAGCTGCGTGCAAAAAATCTGCACACAGCCCATTCTTTATTCAGCCGACCGGCTGGACCTTCACTAAATTCATCGACCAATAGCCGAACGAATCCGCTGAACAAAGCGCTTGCTTGCTTTCGCGCTCGCCGTACGGCCCGAAAAATTCGCCGTAGACATAGTTTTTATTCGCCTTGCGGTCGTAATGCCAATACATCATCAGCGCTGCAGAGCCTTGCAGCGCATTGCGGCTTGCCACTTCTTCGTTTAAAAAAGCCATCCGTTCGACCGACTCAATGTGCTGGATGCCGATGACATTATGCGGCACATAATTCGCGTAGGTTTCCGAAAACAGCTTGTCGATCGTCTCCATATCCTTCGAGCGCACATTCTCCCGCTCCAGATGCAGCGCCAAGAACGCATACTCCTCCTCGCTCTGGTCGATGTCGAGCTTCCACCAAGCCAAATCCATCGGCCGGGAGCGCCCACGCGCCGCGTCGAACTTCGTGTCTTCAATAAAGGAATCAAACCCGAGCATTTCTCCGAGGTTGGCAAAATGGCTGATCTCGCGCTGGGTGATCATCGAGCGGTTATGGACCGTCGACAGATTGAAGCGGCGATAATTTCGGACATAGCCTTCGAAAAATTGCATGAGATTGAAGTGTTCTTTGTGTTCCACTTGATGTGCCTCTTTTCTTTGAACAAACGATTTTGGATCTTGCTAATAGAAGGTGATCCGCTGTATTAGATGAGCGACCACTCCACTTGTGTATATAGTCCTATATACAAAGATAACCTAAAATCCAGTTATTAACAATTATTTTTTTACAATTAGTGGATTTTTCTTCTAAGTAGCACATACACATTAGCTTCAAATATTGAATTCCAACCAACTTGGATTGAGTTCCAACCAACTCCCTTTGAATTCCAACCAACTTGCCACAAGTTCCAACCAACCACTCTTCCCGGGCCAGGTTTTTGTTTTATCCCTTTCGCTTTTCGCTCCAGCGAAAAGCATCATTCTCTGGTTTTCGATCAGGAAAGTCGAAAACTCAAAATACACTCCATACTAGAAACCTTCTCCCGGTTCTTCAGAACTTCACACACCTTTCCGAATTCCCACTTAGCTACTTCGAATTCCCACTTAACCCACGCGAGTTGCCACTAAATCACCTTGAGTTGCCACTAAACCACCCCGAATTCCCACTAACTCCAAAACCTCACCCCAAACAAAAAAACACCCCAAAGGATCTCTCCCTTAAAGTGCAAAAACTCCCTATTGGATCGGCACCGTATGCGACACCATCCAGGACGCATGCCGCCGGCTATAGAACGCCGTAATCTTATACCCGATCCCGGCCGGCGCCTGGACGCCGAAGCGGCCGGCCACGTTGTTGACTTTCGCGAAGTCGCAGGTGAGCTGGACCGGTTCGCCGCCGCTGTCTTCGACGAAGATTTCGAGCTCTTCGCCGAACTCGTGCGCGGGCGGTGCGGGCAGCTTGATGATGGCGCCGCCGCGCGCGTTCGCCGGCTGGTTGACGGAGATCCGGTGGGCGGCGCCGATTTCGATGGCGAAGCTGCCGGTGGTGGCAAGCACGTAATTGTACAGGCGGCCGTTGTGGAGGACGCTTGTGGTCGAGTAGTCAAATGGCAGGTTGCGGAGCGACGTGATCGAGTCGATGCCGCCTCCGGTGCCGTCCCGCGGTTGCGCAAGGAGCGGTTCGATGATGGAGAGGCCGGACGGGTAGTCGAGGATGATATTGGCGTAGCCGTTCGCTTCGAAATACGCGTGCTGGATCGTGTTCGAGTAGGACGGCGTCGTGCCGATTGTGCCGCTGCCGATGTGGATGCCGGCGATGCCGTTCGCATCGAAGTTGCCGCCCTGCACGTTATGGCCGTAAAGCCCGCGCTGCACAAGACCCGCTCCCGCGTTGCCGACAAAATGGCAATCGTAGATGCCGTAGACGTTATTGTCGCTGCCGCGGTCCAGCTGTAGGCCGCTGCCGATATGTATGCTGTACTCCGTACCGCTATCCAGCGCCCGGCGCAAATTTGGCGACACGGCGATGCTGTTGCCGTCGACGCGGTCGATGTGGTGGACCGAACCTGGTCCTGAGCCGATCTTCAGGAACGCACCGACGTGGACATTGCTTGCGCCGAGCTTAAGGCTCGAGAACGTCACTTTGCCGCCGGAACCTCTCGCGTCCGTCCCTTTCAGCACCTTGCCGTTCTGTTCGAATTTGCACGACTGGTCGAACACGCAAAGATTGTTATTGCCCTCGCCCGTGATCTGCAGCCCGTGGACCGCGCCCCAGGAAAATGACACGTTCGAAAACACTTTGTTCTTGATATCGGTCGCCAGCATGCACACTTTCGCATTCTGCTGGAAGCCGTTGCCGGGATCGGTCCCCATGAATTTCATGCCTTTGATGTGGCCGTTGCTGCCGCGCATGCGGACAATGTAATCCATTTTCTTCGACGGCGCGATGATCGTCGTCTGGTCGCTGTAGCCGACCCAAGAGACGATTTTCTGCGACTCCGCGCCGACTTCCGGCACTTCAAGCGGTTCGCTGACCCGGTACGTGCCGGGCGGGAAGAACAGCGTGCCGCCGCCGGTTTTATTGTATGCGAACGCGATCGCCTGCTGCAGCGCGCGCCAGTCGTCGGTTTTGCCGTCGCCTTTTGCGCCAAACGCCCGGACGTTGAACGTCTTGTCGGGGCGTTCGCTGAACGTCACTTCCTCCGCCATTTTCTTGAGCCTGGCCTGGCTCGCTTTGCTTTTTTTCGAACTGAACGCCATCGGTGCACCCCCTGTGTCTACTTTCTTTTATTCCACGAATGAACCCCGAAATCCTGCCTGATCGCAAAACGCTGGGGTCCGAACATCAAAAAGGCAACCCTTCCGTCGGATCCACCTTCCGCTCCTGGCGTGCGAGAAAGTCGCTGAAGCCGTCCCAGCCGCCGTCGTTATGCGTTGCAAACAGTTCCGCCATGAACTTGCCGAAAAAATCCGGACGCGCGTCGTGGTCCCAAATCGTATGGAAATTACGGCTATACGTCACGCGGTTGAAATTGCCGAAAATATGCGTCAGCGTTCCGACGAGCGTCCGCACCTCTGCGACCGACGGATTTTTCGGGAACCGGCTCTCACTGAACAGCGTGCCGTTCCGGTCGAGCAGCCGCACCGAAAACGCCCATTCATACTCCTCCAGCACCAGCACCAAATCTTGTCTTCCAACCATTTCCGCACCTCTTTTCATGATTCAGTCGAATAAAAACCCTCTTCTTTCGAAGAGGGTAACACGCCCTTTAGCGGATGTCCACAAGTTGGGATAGCACTGTGCCGTCTGCATTGACCTGTTTGATTTGGCCATGGCCATGGGCGTAATAATATTTATTTCCCTCTTCATCGGTCACTTCTGTGGCATCAGTGAATGTCTTGTATTTTGTTTCGACGGTTTGATTGAAGCCGGTGATGGTGCGGCCGACCTCTCTGAATGGATCAAAGTAAACTGCATAGAGAAATCCTGTGCCTACCTTTTGCCGATAAGGCAAATCGAAGAAGAGATCCTTGTATGGAGGTCCGGTAAAATATCCGGAATACGTTTCGGCTTCAACTATAGCGGCCGGCGCCGCATTAGCACTCCTTTCCATTACCCATACCCATTCCGGCGGTGCACCGTCCCGTATCGAATACTTCCGGTAACGATACGTGACCGCTTCGCCCGCGCCTTCCATCACGTACACTTTCGTCTTGTCGCGCAAGTAAGAATCCCCGATCGTCGCTTTGTTCCTGAACTCCGGTTCCATGCCGCGCGCCAGGAATGCCGAGAATTGGCTGCGTGTTATATTTTCAAGCGGATGGAATGAGTTGTTCGGATAGCCGATGGTGATATTGGCAGCAATCAGCGTCCCGACTGCTTTAAAGGATTTCATCCCTTCCGGCATGTCCCTGAAGCCTGAATTGATCGTAATGCTGAGGCCAAACACACGCTGCACAATCATCGCCACGTCGCCGCGGACGATCGGTACATCCGGTCTATAGGTGCCATCCGGATACCCCGACAACAATCCCGCTTCCGCTGCTTCGGCAATAAAGCCGCTTGCCGTATGGTCTTTCGGTACATCGCTGAACGGCGTTGCCTGTTTTGCGCCATCAAAGCCTTTCAGCCGGCCAATCATAATCGCCGCTTCTGCACGGGTCACTGCCTGATCGGGCTGTATGGTGCCGTTCGAATAGCCAGTCACAATCCCGTTGTCCATCAAATAGGTGATTTCTTCATAAAACTGATGCTCTTTCGGCAAATCCGGCGCTGCCGATACCGGCGCAACTACCAACATCAAACTCATCAAGACTGCCATGATCACGATCCACTTCTTTTTCATCCAATCACTCCCACTTCATAGTAAACGCTGTTTACTTAGGCCGGCGGCGATGGAAAATCTGATGGGAAATCATTTTCTGCAGTGTGCATCGGTGCTAGGAACTTCTCCGTTCTAATTCGTGTTCTTCCCTGCATAATCCTTTGTATAAATAAAACCCTCTTCGAAAGAAGAGGGTTCGTTTCCGATCAACGGACTTCCACTAGTTCATAGACTGCGCCGGAAGGCTGGACCGATTTGACTTTGCCATGGCCTTCCACATAATAATGCTTGGTGCCTTTTGCGTCGGTCACTTCTGTTGCGTTCGTGAACGTCTTGTATTTTGTGGCGACGGTTTTATTGACGCCGGTGATTGTGCGCATTTCTTTATCGTATAAACCAAGGTATTTATAGACAAATTCCTTGCCCGCTTTGACCGGATAAGCCAAGTCGGTATACGACTCGGAATACGGGAAGCCGACGGTATAGCCATCATAGCTTTCGCTTTCGACATTTGCAGTAACGTTGCTGTTCACATTGTTCTCCAATACCCACATGAACTCTTTTGGCAGGGTCGGGTCGATCGTATGCATTTTGTATGTGTGAGTGACTCGCTCTCCACCTGACTCCAGCACATACACTTTCGTTTTGTCGCGCAGGTAGCTGTTCGGGATGGTTGCATCGTTCTTGAATTTCGGCTCCATGCCGCGCGCCAGGAATGCCGAGAATTGGCCGCGCGTCACTTTCAGGTTCGGCCGGAATGTCTTGTCCGGATAGCCGATCGTGATATTCCCGAGAAGCATCGTCTGGACTGCATCATAGGCTTTCATATTGCTCGAGACGTCCTTGAACTCCCATTGCCCGGTGAGGCCGAGGTCGAACACACGCTTGATGATCATCGCCATGTCGCCGCGGATGATCGGCGCGTCCGGTTTATAGGTGTCCCCAGGATAGCCTGACAGCAAGCCCGCTTTCACCGCTTCCGCAATATAGCCGCTTGCCGGATGGCTTTTCGGCACATCGCTGAATTTCGTTTCCTGCGGTGCGCTGCTGAAGCCTTTCAGGCGGGCGATCATGATCGCCGCTTCCGCGCGCGTCACTACTCGGTCCGGCTGGACGGTGCCGTTCGAATAACCGGTTACAATCTCTTTGTCCATCAAATACGTGATTTCTTCATAAAAGCGGTGGTCCTTTGGTAGATCCGACGCCGCAAATACCGACGGCACCATTAACACCATGGAAAGCAATAAAACCATTGCCGTGATCAACTTCTTTTTCATATGTCCACTCCCTGTCCTGTTTTTATTTCACATCCACCAGTTCATGCAGTACGTTTCCTTCGCGGTCGATCGTCTTGACATTGCCGTAGCCTTCGACCATGTAATAAGTTGTTCTTCCATCACCAACAACAACCGCATTAGTGAAGGTCTTGTAAGGGGTTCCGACGGTTTCATTGATGCCTGAAATGATATACATATCCAAATGATCCCCGGCCGGATTATAGAATACCTGCCCTTTGACCGCCGGGTAGTCAAGCACAACGAAGCCTTCGGAATACGGCAAGCCGCTGCCAAGTTCGCTGTAGTTTTCGAACATCAGGTACGGCGTGGTCTTGCCGGCGACTTCCTCTGTCCACATGAATCCGTAGCGCAAGCCGTTTTTGTCCGGCACATCGATGTACCGGTCGGTTTTGAGGCCTTGTGGCGAATTGTACGTATACGTCTTCGTCATGTCGCGCAGGTATGAATGCGGGATCTTGGCGTCGTTCTTGAATTTCGGCTCCAAGCCGCGCGCAAGGAATGCTGCGAACGAGCCGCGCGTCACTTTCGCAGCAGGGCGGAACGTGTGATCCGCGTATCCGATTGTGATGTGCGCCGCCAAAATGCGCTCGATGGCGCCGTGCGCTTTCATGCCTGGCGTAACGTCACGGAAATCTTCAGGCAAGCGGAATTCCAAACGGAACATGCGGTCGAGGATGATCGCCATGTCGCCGCGGACAATCGGCGCGTCCGGGTTGTAAGTGCCGTTCGGATAGCCCGACAGCAAGCCCGCTGCCGCCGCTTCGGCGATATAGCCGCTCGCAATATGCCCTTTCGGCACGTCGCTGAATGGCGTCGCCTTCTGCTCGCCATCGAACCCTTTCAAGCGGCCGATCATGATCGCCGCTTCCGCGCGCGTCACCGGTTTGTCCGGCTGGACCGTCCCGTTCGAGTAGCCGGTGATGACGCCTTTGTCGAGCAAGTACGTCATTTCCTCATAGAATCTGTGGTCCTCCGGCAAATCTGCCGCGGCAAAAACCGACGGAGCGAATAAAACCAGCGACATCAGTACTGCAAAGATAGTGGTCAATTTTTGTTTCAATGGACATCCTCCTTCATAAATAAGCTTCCACTTAATTCTAACAATAAGAATACAGGATTGATAGAAAATAATGGAATTAATAACAGGTATTTGGAATAAAATAAAAAGCCCCTCTTTCAAAAAAGAGGGGGGTGAAGCCGTCAGTGGATATCCGCAAGTTCAAAAATGACGGCACCGTTCGGGTCGAGCGTCTTGATCGGGCCGTGCCCTCTGGCGTAGTAATACTTCATGCCATTCCCGCCCGTCACTTCCGTCGCGTTGGTGAATGTTTTGTACGGGGTGGCGACGGTTTTATTGACTGCCGTGATCGTCCGCCGCTCCGGCTCTCCGCCTTCATTGGCTACGAGGAAGGTTTTGCCTTGGACCACCGGGTACGCCAGGTTATCGTACGTCTCAGAGTACGGGAAGCCAAGCTTGTAAGATGTGAAGCTCTCCCGCTCGACGATCGCCGAATCCAGGCTGCCCGCTTTCGATGAAACGACCCACATGAATTCCGGTGCCATGCCCTCATTCAGCGAATGCTTTTTGTAGACGTAGGTCAGCGTATCGCCGCTTCCGGTCATGACATAGGTTTTCGTCTTATCCCGAAGGTAGGAATCGGGGATCCTTGCGTCGTTCTGGAACTTCGGCTCTAAGCCGCGCGCGAGGAATGCCGAGAATTGGCCGCGCGTCACATTGTCGAGCGGCCGGAACGTGCCATCCGGATAGCCGATTGTGATGCTCGCCGCGAGGAGGTTCTCAATCGGCCAGTACGCTTTCATGTTGTGGGACACGTCGGTGAATTCCTCGTCCATCCGCATGCCGAGGTTGAACACACGCTGCAAAATGATCGCCATGTCGCCGCGGATGATCGGTGCGTCCGGCTGATAGGTCCCGTTCGGATAGCCCGACAGCAAGCCCGCTTCCACCGATTCAGCGATATAGCCGCTCGCAATATGCCCGCTCGGCACATCGCTGAACGGCGTCGCAACTTGCTCACCGCTGAAGCCTTTCAGCCGGCCGATCATGATGGCCGCTTCGGCGCGCGTCACCACTCGGTCCGGCTGGACAGTGCCGTTCGAGTAGCCTGTAACAATTCCCTTGTCCATCAAATAGGTGATTTCGTCATAGAACCGGTGATCTTCCGAAAGATCCGGTGCAGCGAGGGCAGAAGGCGCCAACAACATCAGCGAAAGCAATAAAACCAGTGCGGCAAAAAGCTTTCTTTTCATGTCACCACTCCTTTTTTCTGATTTTTCTATCTTATTTTCATGTTATCAAAAAATTACCAAATATACTAGGTGTTTTTCAGATCGGCGGGAGCCGGGAAGAAATATGCTCAGCTAATGTTAAAATACGCACGACGAAGGTTAAAATACGCTCAGCAAAAGTTAAAATACGCACGACGAAGGTTAAAATACGATTCTGTGCCATCTCTCCACTAAAAAAGAGCCCTCACTCCGGAAGGCCCCTCCATCATTTCACTGAAATCAATTCAAAGACCACTTTCCCCGCTGCGTTGACCGTCTTCACCGTCGACTGTCCCGGCACCATGTAATAGCGCGTGCCGTCATACGTCGTCACTTCCGTCGCGTTGGTGAAGGTCTTGTAGCGGGTGGCGACCGTTTTATTGACAGCGGTGATGGTGTTGACTTGGCTTTCGTCGCCGTTGAACGTATCAAACTTCTTGCCGGCAACGACCGGGTAAGGGAGCGCAATGTCGTATTCCGAATACGGCCAGCCGAATGCAATAAAGCGGTAGTTCTCAAGTTCCGCATACTCACCGGTTTCACCGCCGTACTCCACGGTCCACATAAAGCCGTACGCGAGATTTCCACGGTCCGGCACATCAACAAAGCGGTGCACCGCCGACGCGCCGTCAGCCATGCGGTACGTATAGGTCTTCGTCTTGTCTTTCATGTAAGAACCGGGGATCGCCGCATCGTTCTTGAACTTCGGCTCAAGTCCGCGCGCGATGAACGCCGCAAACTGGCCGCGCGTCACTCGGGCTTTCGGCCGGAACGTATTGTCGGGATAGCCAGCGGTGATGTTCGCTGCAATGATGAGATTAACCGAATCATACGCCATCATGTTCGGCGACACGTCCTTGAAGCCGTTCTGGAAACCGAGGCCAAGGTTGAAGACGCGCGCGAGCACAATTGCCATGTCGCCGCGGATGATCGGCGCATCCGGCTTGTACGTTCCGTCGGTATAGCCGGTCAGGTAGCCCGCCTTCACCGCTTCAGCAATAAAACCGCTCGCAAAATGAGTCTTCGGCACGTCGCTGAAACGCGTCGCCTGCTGGGTGCCGCTCAAGCCCTTCAAGCGGGCAATCATAATGGCCGCTTCGGCACGGGTAACCGGCCGGTCAGGTTTGACGCTGCCGTCCGCCTCCCCTTCGATGACGCCTTTGTCGATCAGGTAATTCATTTCCTCATAAAACGTATGGCTCGCCGGCAGATCCGGCGGCGCCGCTTGGACTGGGACCAGAAGAAACAGCGACAGCAAGATGGCAATGGGCGCAAACAGTTTTTTCATGGCTCTACCCCTTTTCTCGTTCGTTTTTTCTTGTACTTTCAGTTTAACAATAAAAACTTGATAAAAATATAAAAATATTAGAAGAATCAGATTATATTAGCTTCTTTTATTTCAACTCCGCTTTAGGATTATGTACAATGAAGGAAGGGTATTTACTAAGGCACACGAAATTTCAGGAAAAAGGAGAAATGCGAAATGGATCATATTACATTGAACAATGGCCTTCAGATGCCGCAGCTGGGATTCGGGGTTTGGCAAGTGCCGGACGACGAAGCGACGGATGCGGTGCTTAAAGCGATCAAGTCGGGCTACCGGTCGATCGATACAGCGATGATCTACCAAAATGAAAAAGGCGTCGGGAAAGCGATCAAGGAAGCGGGCGTTCCGCGTGAAGAGCTTTTCATCACGACGAAAGTGTGGAACAGCGACCAGGGTTATGACGCTACACTTCGTGCTTATGAAGAAAGCCTCGAGCGCCTCGGCCTCGATTATGTCGATTTGTATCTGATTCACTGGCCGACACCGGAATTCGACCAATTCGTCGATACATACAAGGCGATGGAAAAACTGTATAACGATGGCCGCGTCAAAGCGATCGGCGTCTGCAACTTCGAGATTGAGCATCTTCAGCGCCTGCTCGATGAATGCGACGTGGTCCCGGTGCTCAACCAGATCGAATGCCACCCGTATTTGGCACAGAACGAACTGAAGGAATTCTGCGCGAAGCACGACATTTTCGTGGAAGCTTGGAGCCCGCTTGATCAGGGCGGCGAAGTGCTTTCGGACGACACGGTGAAACGGATCGCCGAAGCGCACGGCAAATCGCCGGCACAAGTCGTATTGCGCTGGCACCTCCAGAACAACACAATCGTCATCCCGAAATCCGTTACGCCATCGCGCATCGAAGAGAATTTCCAAGTCTTCGATTTCGAGCTTTCGACAGATGAAATGGATGCGATCAACGAGTTGAACAAAGACCGCCGCAAAGGGTCTCACCCGAACGAAATGCACGTGCGGTAAAATTGGACAGGCTGCCGGGAGATTTTCCCGGCAGCCTGTTTTCATTTCAGGGGTTAGGGGTTCTATGAGCGGTTTCCGCAGTTCTATGATCACTTTTCGCGGCACTATGAGCGCTTTTCCGAGTTCTATGAGCGCTCAACCGGTTTCTATGATCATTCAGCCCATCCCCCTCTCCTTTTCTCCACTCCCCCAACCCGATTCATTCCAATAAAAGCCCTTTTAAAAGACGGCTCCCCTTTTTTCTGGCAAACTGAAGAGACCAACACAGAAGGAGCTCCTGCCATGAAACCGATCCTGCGGCCGCTCAGCACACTCTTGATGGGCGGCACTTACCTGATCTCCATCTTTTTTCCGTTCCTTTACGCTGAGGCCTTTATCAGCTTTTTTGCGCTGATTGCGCTGCTATCGTTTTTTCCATACTTGAAGACGGTGCCGAAAGTGCTGATCCTCGCCCTTACCGTCGGCGCACTGGCGATGGATTTGAGCGCACAAGGCCTGCACGCGTTCTTCATCGGCCTGCAGACGAATGCCAATGTCCTTGCCATCTTCATTTTCGTTCCGCTCCTTGCTATTCCGATACGCCAAGGCAATTACCTGACGTACATAGAAGTCATTTTTTCGTATTACATCAAGCGAACGGACGGGCTGTATTTATTCTCCACTTTGACCGCCGGCAGCATCGGCGGCGTCATGAACATCGGCTCGATCCCGATCCTCTACCAGCTGACCGATACGCCGTCGTTTGAGCCGTACACGATGCTGCGCGTCAAGGCGATGATCCGCGGCTTCGTCCTGGCGTTCCTGTGGTCACCTTATTTCATCTCGGTCGGCCTGGTACTGGCGTATTTCGATGTTACGTGGCTGCAGCTGTTTCCGGTCGGCATCGTGCTGACATTCCTCATCATGGGAAGCGGCTATCTGCTCGAACGCAGATCTGCTAAGCCGATTCCAAGGGATGCGCCGCTGCCGGACGCGTTGGAATTGCACCGCGCAAAGCAGAAGGTTGCAGAACTCGCCGGGGTCATCGGCCTGATCACGGCGATTATCATGATCAGCGAGAAAGTGACCGGCCTGTCCGTCCTGACAGTCATTCCGCTTGTCGCCATCGTCATGTCGTTCCTCTGGTCGCTGTTCTTCTCGACACGCCAACAGCTCATTCGCAATTACCGGGCGTTCTTCGATGCGCGCGTTCCCGGCATGGGCAATGAGCTGTCGCTGTTCATCATCGCCGGCGCATTCGGCACGGCGCTCCTGAACAACGGCGCCGACGAATGGATCGTTACCTTGCTCAATGCGCTGAACATTACGAACGTCTTGCTGTTGATTCCGTTGATGCTCGCGCTCATGGTCATCCCGGCGCTGCTCGGGCTCCATCCGGTCATCACGGCGACGATACTCGCCATCACGCTGAGCGATGCACCGCTGTTTGCCGATGACCATTTCTATTTGAGCCTCGGGCTGCTTTCGAGCTGGATGGCGACAACCCTCGTCTCGCCGTTTTCCGGCTTGAACCTGCTGCTTGCCGCGCTCAGCCGCCGGAGCCCGTTTGAGATTAGTCTGAAGTACAACGCCGGTTTCGCCGCGATGCTTTGGGTGATGTGCTACGCGGCGATTGTGCTGCTGTACCTCTTCAGTCAATAAAAACAGCCGTCCTGGATTTTTTTCCAGAACGGCTGTTTTAGCTTTTTTCATCAATCCTGCTCAGAAGGCTTGGAGATTTCCTCGATCGCTTCCCCTGCGTGCTGATCGGACGGGTCTTTCACCGCAATATCGCCGAGCGAAACGATGCCGACCACTTGATCCCCATCGACGATCGGCAGCCGGCGTATCTGGTTAGCGGCCATCAATTCCGCAGCCTCCTCCACGTCCATATCAGGCGAACCGGTGACCGGGTTCTTCGATAGGATCTGCCCGACCGGTGCATCGAACGGCACTTGCGCCGCGACGCCCCGCGTCACAATATCCCGGTCAGTGATGATGCCCGCCAATTTCCCGTTGTCGGTGACCGGAATCGACCCGACGTCAAGATTCACCATTTGCACTGCCACTTCCTGGATCGGTGTTTCCGTTGTGCATGTTTCCACTTGGGCTGTCATAATGTCCGTCACTTTCATGATTGATGATGCCTCCTTTTATTTTTCATTCAGCTGCATGTTTGGGCTTGCGTGAAATCTACATCGTAATCGGCTTCTGCACCGGTTTTTTGTCCAACCCGAACATGTCCGTCATCGGACAGTAATTCGTTACGCCTTCAGCGACTTTTTGTGCCCCCATGAATGCCAAAAACATCTGGCCGCCGATCGGCTCCTCCTTCGCCATCTTGGCGATCGACCATGCGAGCAGCGTCAGTCCGCCGGAAATGCGCATCATCGAGTTGATGGTACCGATATTCTTCTTCATCGTCCTCGCCTCCTTTTTCCAAATCATTACCTATACAGTTCCCGTTCCGGGACGGGCTAAACCGCTCCGGAGCATTCGATGGTCGCTTCAAATTGATGGAATAAAATCTCTCTTTTTAGGATGTTGGTTCTACTCATTTTTGTGGCTGGCATGCGATGAGCGTTCGACCGTTCGTTATGAGCGTTGAACCATCTGCGATGAGCGTTCAGCCGAATGTTATGAGCGTTCAGCCACTCGTGATGAGCGTTCACCCAACCTGCCCGGCCAAATAAAAACAGTCCTCAAAAAATAGAGGGCTGCTGTCATGATAGGTTTTATTCAAATACAGGCGCTTTGCGCTTTTTCGAGGTCTGCTCATAGGCGTAAGCGAGTTCGATCAGTCGCGGTTCGCTCCAGGCGAGGCCGCTGAACGTCACGCCGACCGGCATGCCGGTCCCTGTGTAGCCGCCCGGAACGGTGATCGACGGATAGCCCGCTTTTGCCGGCATGGCGGCACCGCGGTTGTTCTGGAATAGGAGCGCGTCCAAGTCATGCTCCGCCATCGCCGCATCGATGCCTTTTTCTGCCGAAATCTTCAGATCGGTCGCGCGGTGCAGCAGATACGTCGTATCCGCCGGATCCTCGCTCATCATCTGGGTTTTTTCGAGTTCGGCCTGGCCGAATTTCATCCGGACTTCCGGGTCCTCTTTGTTGAACGCGATCAGTTCCTCAAGCGACTTCACCGGAACGTCATCCGACAAGCCTTTCAAGTAGGCATTGATGCCGCGCTTGAACTCGTACCATAATACGTCCGAATGGAATTCCTCGACCGGAATCGTCATTTCGACGATGACTGCACCGAGCGCTTCCAGGTCCGCCATCGCCTGGTCCATGATCGCCCGTTCGTCCGGTTCGGCGTCATTCAAGAACGTCACATCGACGCCGATGCGTGCGCCTTTCAGGCCGTCCGCTTTCAGATGCGGCGTGTAATCGGTCAAAAATTTGCCTTCACTTTTCTGTGTCGCCAAATCCCGTTCGTCTACGCCCGTCAACGCGCCAAGCGTGATCGCCGCATCCGCGACGGTGCGCGCCATCGGCCCCGGCGTGTCCTGGCTTTCCGCGAGCGGAATGATGCCGGCGCGGCTGATCAGGCCGACCGTCGGTTTGATGCCGACAATCGATGTGGAGCTTGCCGGGCTCAAAATCGAACCCGACGTTTCCGTTCCGATGCCGACCACAGCGAAGTTCGATGCAATCGCAGCACCGGTACCGGAACTCGAGCCGCCGACGCTGCCTGCCTCAAAGCGGTCGACTCCGTACGGATTATGCACCTGTCCGCCAAGCCCGCTGTAGCCGCTCGGGCCGTCCTTCGACATGAAATACGCCCATTCGCTCATGTTCACTTTGCCGAGGATGATTGCGCCTGCCTGGCGCAGCCGCGCGGCGATGAACGAATCATCCCGCGCGAAATTGTCCTTCAGCGCAATCGCCCCAGCCGTCGTCGGCATGTCGTCGGTCGTTTCGATATTGTCTTTCAATAGGACCGGGATGCCGTAAAGATCCCCTTGCCCGTCCTGCCCGCGCATGCTATCCAGTTCTCCCGCAATCTTCAGCGCATCCGGATTGAGCGACAGCACCGAATTGATTTTCGGCCCGTTCTTATCGTACGTTTCGATGCGGTCCAAAAACGCTTGAACAAGTTCAACTGATGTCAATTCGCCTGTTCCGAAAGCCTGCTGGATATCGTGGATGGTTGTTTCCTCTATTTCGAAAGTTGTTTTGTCCATGGGATTCTCGCCTCTTCTTTCCAAAGGATTTCGAGCAGATGCGCATTGTGTGCTCCGCTATACTTTCAATTATATGAATTTATTTCGGTAATAGAAACAAAATGTTTATGATAATTTTGAATACTACAGGATTATTCCTTTTTCCGGGGTGGGCTAAACACGTTTCATTCATCACAAATAAAAAAGCGCCTTTCTCTTTTCCGTTTTCACGGAGAGCGGAAGGCGCGTGGACGAAGATCTTAACAGCTAAGAGATTTCACAAAGGCCGCGATTGGATCACCGGCCAAAAAAGATAAAGGTATGCCGCCATGACAACGATTGAAAAAACAGCTGTCCAGAGAACGTTCTCCAGAATATGTACTTTTCATAGTAAGGCGTTGAGCAGAAGCAGCAGATTGGGCGACGCTCCGATAGCAGCAACAATCAGGAGGCTGATGAAAACTTCATTTCTCGGCTCCTGCCCCGTCCCTCCCCCTATGCCCATCACACTGACAAAATACATGAATACATGGAAGAGGATCAAAGCAATATTGAAAATTAAATACTGTAAAAAAGTCCTCAAATCTTCCTCCTTTTCTCCTCTAACAACGCTTGACTAATTTTTTTTACTAGGAGATAAATCTATTCAAGTTAAAAATTCTACAAAATTCTGGAAATCCCTTTAGCTGAACTCCATTTTTTCTATCAACAAATAAAAATAGCCCGCTCCGATGGAAAAGCTCCATCAGACCGGGCTATCAACATTTATTTTCCTTCTTCCAAATCCTCGAACTCCCGTGCAATCCGCTCTAATGCTTCCTGGATCAGCGGGCGCGGCGACGGCAGGCAGATGCGTTGGAACATCTCGCCTTCCTCGCCGAACATCTTGCCGTCTTCGAGGACGACGTTCGCCTTGTTGTAGATGCGGTCGTGGATCTCATCGGCGGAAATGCCGTAGCCGCTGAAATCGAGCCACATGATGTAGGTGCCTTCCGGGATATAGGCTTTCACTTTCGGCATGTGCTCAGCCAGAAACTCGATCGTAAAGTCCATGGTGCCGTCGATGTATTCCTTCAGCTGCTCGAGCCATTCGTCGCCGTCGTTGTAGACAGAGATCAACGCCGATACGGTGAACGGCGACGGCAGCTGCATGCCCATCTCGGTCGCAAATGTAGTGCGCAGCTCTTCATCCGTAATAACAGCGTTCGTACAATGAAGCCCAGCCAAGTTGAAGGTTTTATTGATCGCTGTAAATGTGATGATGTTGCTTGCGTCTTCAACCGCTTTTGCCATCGGTACGAATTCCTGCCCGATGCGCACCAAGTCGCCGTGGATTTCGTCTGCAACAATCAAGACATTATGGCGGCGGCAGATATCCGCGAGCTTCTTCAGCTCATCCGGCGTAAACACACGGCCGCTCGGGTTGTGCGGATGGCACAGGATGAACATCGTCGTGTGCTCATCTTTCGCCTTTTCCTCGAAATCCTCGAAGTCGATCGTGTAATAGTTGTTCTCGCCCAAAACGAGCGCATTGTTGACGACTTTCCGGTCGTTGCCTTCGATCGCGCCGGTGAACGGCGGGTAGACCGGCCGCTGGATGATGATGCCGTCGCCAGGCTTCGTGAACGCCTTCACCGCGACGTTCAACGCATGCACCGTCCCGGGGCTGTAGACGATCTCTTCTTTTTTGACCTTCCATCCGTGGCGCTTGTCGAGCCAATGGATGATTGAATCGAAATATTCGTCGGGGAACACCGAATAGCCGAAAATGCGGTGGTCGACCGTTTTATGTAGCGCCTCGATCAGCGGCTGCGGAACCGGCAGATCCATATCGGCCGTAAACAGCGGGATCGTATCCTCGTCAAACCGGTCGGTGATGCCGAACTCCTTGATCAGCTCGCCGCCGTCCCACTTCAGTGAATACGTGCCTTTCCGGTTAACCGCTTCATCAAAATTGTATTTCATTGTCCATCATCCTTTCCTGATTCATATGGATATCGTAACGCATCTATTCCCTGCATACCCGGTTTCCTGCTCAGGCCCACATCAGTTTCCAATAAATTCACGGGTACACCGGACCCTTTTTGGAATAAAACCACTCACACTATTTTCTTTGTGTGAACCGCTTAATCCTTCACAAAACGGGTACATTTCCAATAACAAGAACTTTCAAAAAGGAGGGAAACGCATGAACCACGTTATTGCATTCATCATCAAGTTCGTCATGGTCGCCGCTGTCCTGCTCATCGTCCTGACTTGGGCCTTCGACGTGCCGCTAGTCGACACCTTGCTGATCAGCCTGGCAGTGACCGCCGTCTCCTACGTCATGGGCGATCTGCTGATTTTCCTGCACGCCGGAAAGCCCGAGGACCAGTCGACGCGCAACAGCATCGCGTCGTTCGTCGATTTTGTCACCGCGTTCCTGCTCATCTGGCTGATCGGCCAGATCCTAAGCGGCACGATGTCCGAAATGGTGGCACCTGCCCTGATTGCGGCGCTCGTCTTGACAGCCGGAGAATGGTTCTTCCACAAATACGTCGACTACAAAGTCATGGCCGGGTACAATAATTACAAGACAGGGTGAATTTTGCCCATAACGCAGACGAAACAGCCGGTTCCTTTTGGGACCGGCTGTTTCGCCGTTTTAGTTGTGTGCAGTATCTGGTTTTATTCCCCCAGCCGGGCTACCGCCCGCCAGAAATGGTAAAGCACGCCGTCGTACCACAGAAGCGCTTCGACTTTTTTCAGCACGAGGTCCAGTTCCGCCCCGGATTTCGCGGCGCGCATGAAGTATTCATCGCGCCGGACTTTGCGGTGGTCGGCCATCGCTGCTGAGGCGTCGCCAAGTTCTGTGATCAGCCCCGGCAGCTGCTTGTCATCCCGGATACGCTTCTCAGCCGATTCCAGAAGTGGCAGCCAACGCTCGGCAAGGCCTGGATGGAGCTGGTCCGCTGCCTTTGCGGCCGGTTCGCTGAGCACTTGCAGGAGCCGGTCGATATGGTCGAGCGTGTGCAGAATCTGGACGTGGCGGTTGAACACTTCCGGCGACATCGTCTCGATCTTTGCAAGGAACGTCCGCACCTGCATCGCCGCGTCGTGCAGACGGGCAATCCGGGCTTCGTCTGCTTCCCCGCCAGCGAGCATCGCGCGTGCCAAGCCGAACAGGTCCGACAAAATCAGCTGGATGGTACGGTGCGCGGCTTCGAGTGCGACTTCCGGGATGCCGACCGATCGTGCGTCCAAGTGGTGCAGCAGCGGATCGCCCTTGTCCGGCACGAGCCACTCGAGCAGCCGGACGAACCATGGCAGCACCGCTGTAAAGGCCAGCACCCCGAGCACGTTGAACAGCGTATGGAAAATCGCGATGCCGACTGCGGCGTCAAACGTGCCGAAAAGCGCTGTGCTGACTATTCGCGTCGCCCCGATCAATAGTGGCGCGAGCAGAACCGCCAGGATCGCTGTCCCCAGATTGAACAGTACGTGCGTCAGGCCCGCCCGCTTCGCTGCCGTACCTGCTCCGATTGCGGCGAGCACCGCCGTCAAGGTCGTGCCGATGTTCTGGCCGATGACCAGATAGACCGCCTGCTCAAAGCCAATGACGCCCGAGAACAATGCCGTCAGCGTCGTCGCGACCGCGACCGACGACGACTGCATGATGATCGTCATCACCGTGCCGATCGCAATCAGCAGGAAGGGATTGGTCAGCCCTTCGAACGACACCGCCTCCTGCAGATCCGCCATTCCGGTCTGCAGCACACCGACGCCCAGGAACAGCAAGCCGAACCCGGCCAGGGCTGTGCCGTATGCGGACAAACGCTTCTTAAGCGCCACTTGCGCGAGAACGCCGAATCCGACGATCGGCAGCGCCCATGCCAGCAGGTCCACCTTGAAGCCTATGAGCGACACCAGCCAGCCGGTGCTCGTGCTGCCGATGTTCGCCCCCATAATTACGCCGATCGACTGGCGGAACGGCAGCAAGCCGGCGCTGACAAAACCGATCGTCAACAGCGTCACCGCGGTCGACGACTGGATAATCGCGGTGATCAACGCGCCGGAAAAAATGGCGCGGCCGGTCCCGCCGGCAATGCGGTTCATCCAGTCCTTGATAAACTCGCCCGCCAGCTCCTTCAACGCTCCCGTCATCATTCCCATGCCGAGCACAAACAAACCGATGCCGCCGATGAGCGCCGCCGCCATCTCCATCGCTTCCGCCTCCCCGCCTGGTCTTTCTTCTAGTGTAAGGGATAAGGACAGGAATTGAGTAATTTTTATCAGAAAATTCTTTCTATTATTTTGAACCTTAAAAAGAGCCGGCTTCTTCACGTAGAAGAAGCCGGCTCTCGTTCTTTTATTCGCCTAAAGATTGGACGCGTGCAAAAATCAGCCTTAAACCGCTGTCCGCCCTTTTCGCACCGTCCGGATCCAGAAACCGCCGTGGATCGTCTTCGAATCGTTGGCCACAACAAATGCCTGCGGCTCCAGCTCCTTGATTGTCTGGTACAATTTCAATTCGCGTTTTTTCGGCGTCAGGATCTGCAGCGAGCGGCGCTGGCCGCCGTGTCCGTTCGTTTCCCAGTCCGTCACCCCGAAACCGAGCTCGCGCAATTGCTTCGACAAGCGGTCAGAGTTGTCCGGCGACACGACCGTCGCGGTCACATACCCGAGCGTCAACTTGTCCTCGATCATCGATCCTACAACGATTCCCGCACCAAAGCCAGCAGCGTACGCAATCAAATTCTGGATCTGCGAAATGTTGTCGAGCACCAGGCCAAGGCCCAGGATATTGATGATCACTTCCAGCACGGATAGCCCCGCGGCCAGATAGCGATACCCTTTCATCATCAGAATCATCCGAATCGTCGACAGCGTCACATACACAATGCTGATCATGAAGATGATCACTACTAATACCAAAGGATGTAAGTCCAATAGCGAAACCTTCTTTCTAAGTTGTATGTATTTTCCATTATTATATTTTTGATATGTACCTTTTCCCGTTGAGTTTGGAATTAAACATGTCGGCGAATCGATTGGGGGGGTCTTTTTGGTCTTGAATGGCCTCTTTTTGACAAAATCGAAAGCGGTTTTATTACTATGAGCGGTTTTCCGGACTCTACGAGCGGTCAGCGGTTTTCGTATTCCTTTGAGCGGTTATCCAGGTTCTATGAGCGTTTTCGGGCTTCCTATGAGCGTTCAACCCCATTTCAGCACAAAAAAACCATCACTCCTTAGAGTGATGGCTATCCTACAGCACAATCAATAACACCGGGATCGTCACAATGCTCGCAAACGTGTTGACGAACATCGCGCTCGACACCATATCCGGGTTCATTCCAAACTTGATGGCGAGCAAAGTCGTCGTTGCGGCAGTGGGCGTCGCAGCCGCCACCAGGAGCACTTTCGCTTCCAGCGCATCAGCCGGATACAAGAACAGCAACAGGCCAAAAGCAATCAGCGGAAAGACAACCAGCTTGAACATTGTCGCCGTCCAGATAAAACGCAGCACGTTCTGCAGCCGGATCGATGCGAGCGTGATGCCAAGCAGCGTCAGCATCGTCGGAATCGATGCCTGCCCCAAAAGCCCCGTCGCATTCTCAACCGCCGACGGCAGCGGAACCTCCAGAACCTTCAATAGCAATGCGAGCAAAATGGCAATAAACCCGGGCATCCGCAGCACTTGGAAAAAGATGTCCTTTTTCGGCATCTCGTGATGGTTCGAGGCGTAAAACACTCCGGCTGAATTCATCAAAAGCGATTGCATGACCAAATAGATGATGCCAATCGCCACCCCTTCCTCGCCGAACGCAAATAGGATGATGGGCAGCCCGTAGTTCCCGGCGTTCGGGAATCCGCTCGCGAGCATCAGTGTATTCTGGTAGACTTTGTCCCATCCGAACACCTTCCCCGCCGCAAAGACAAACACCCCAAACACCAGAAACAAGCCGAATGAAAACAAGACGATTCGGCCGAGATCTGCCATGTCCATCTCTGAAGTTGAAACTGAATAAAAGAATAGCGCAGGGCTGAAAACATAAATTGATAAATCAGAGACCGACTTTGAGTCGATCAGCATGTATTTACCGACAACAAATCCGACACCTAGCAAAAGGAATACCGGCAAGACCACGTTCAGGATTTCCGTAATAACCAAAACTCTTCACATCCGATGAAAGAATAGGAAAACTGACACTTTTCCTTATCCGTTCATTCTACGGAACGCTGATTCAAAAAACCAGCCTGAATTGTGTCTGTGCCTGGCACGGAAACTATTTCAATTCTTAGTATGGAAGCTTCACGCTTTCTGTGACTGCTGGACGTCCGATAGAATGGTACTCAATCGGATACTCCTTCATGGAGTCTAAAGAGAAGCAGTTGCGGCCGTCAATTATGAGTGGACGTCGCATTTTTTGAAAAACGGACAAATTTATCCCTCTAATTTCTTCCCATTCGGTCACGATCAAGGCTGCGTCACTACCTTCTACGGCTTCTTCCACGGAAGCAGCATATACGACAAGCGGGTGCAGTATGGATTTCGCATTCTCAGTGGCGATGGGGTCGAAAGCGACCACTTCCGCTCTTTGTCTGATCAGTTCTTCAACAATCAAAATGGAGGTCGCTTCTCGCATATCATCGGTGTTCGGCTTGAAAGCTAGCCCAAGGACTGCAATCCGCTTGCCTTCTATTTTGTCTGTGCATTGGTTCAGCTTTTCAATCAACAGCAATTGTTGTTTCTTATTGACATTGACGACACCTTTTAAGAGGTCAAATTCATAATTCACGTTTCCAGCAATCTGGATTAAGGCTTTGGTGTCTTTTGGGAAACAAGAGCCTCCATAACCGATTCCTGCTTTCAAAAATTGACTACCAATGCGGTTGTCCATGCCCATCCCGGATGCGACATTCTCGATGTTTGCGCCTACCAATTCGCAGATGTTCGATATTTCATTGATAAAGCTGATTTTAGTCGCTAAAAATGCATTAGAGGCATATTTGATCATTTCGGCACTTTTTATATCTGTATGATATATTGGTACTCCAAAGGGTTCATTAATAGCTGCAACAACCATTGCACCTTCCATACTGTCAGAACCAATCACTATACGGTCTCCGAGAAATGTATCTTCGATAGCTGAACCTTCTTTCAAAAATTCCGGATTTGAAACAATTTCTATCTTGACACGTCCTTTCACCGCATTGCAAATCTGCTCTTTGACTTTATGATTGGTACCGACAGGGACTGTGCTCTTCATTACCACAGTAACATCGTCAACAACGTTTTCAGCAATGTCTTTCGCCGCTTGTTCGACATACATTAAATTAGCAGAACCGTCCTCATTTTCCGGTGTTCCGACAGCAATATAAATTACATCCACGTCTTCAAAACCTGATTGGTGACTGGTAGTAAAAGCAAGGCGCTTAACGGCAATATTTCTTGCCATCATTTCACTCAGACCTGGTTCATGTATAGGGGAGGCCGCTTGTTTCATTTTCTCGATTTTTTGGGCATCTACATCGATACAAATAACTTCATGTCCTATTTCTGCCAAAGTCACCCCTGTTACGAGGCCAACGTAACCAGTTCCAATTATCGAAATCTTCATGTCATTCTCCCCTTGGCCTATATTATTTTAGCCGTCGATTTCATTTTTAATAATTCAATCATCATTTCTTCAACTTCTTCCCTAAATTCTTCATTGTCCAAAGCGAATTCGATAGTCGTCCGGATAAACCCGATCATTTCTCCAACATCATATCGTTTGCCTTCGAAATCATACGCATATACATCTTGTATTTTGTTCAGTTTTTGAATGGCATCGGTTAACTGTACTTCTCCTCCGGTCCCAATTTCTTGATCCTCTAAATACATAAAGATTTCTGGGGTTAAAATATAGCGTCCCATAATCGCCAAATTGGAAGTGGTAGTCCCTCGCGGTGGTTTTTCAATAAAATTTCTGACGCCGTAACAGCGCTCATCTTTTTGCGTCGGCTCAATAATTCCATACCGATGTGTCTGGTCTTCAGGAATGGTCTGTACACCAACAATGGACGACTGCATTTCGTTAAATTTATTAATTAATTGTTTTAAACATGGCTCTTCTGAACAAACGATGTCGTCCCCAAGCAGGACTGCAAATGGTTCATTCCCGATGAATTTGCGGGCGGTCCAAACTGCGTGACCCAGTCCTTTTGGTTCTTTTTGGCGGATATAATGAATTTCTACTTTCGAAGATGCTCGTACTTCTTTCAATAATTCAAACTTGCCTTTTTTCAAAAGATTGTCTTCGAGTTCGAAATTATTATCAAAATGATCTTCAATTGCCCTTTTACCCTTTCCAGTCACGATGAGAATTTCTTCTATTCCGGATGCCACCGCTTCTTCTACAATATATTGAATGGTCGGTTTATTTAAAATTGGCAGCATTTCCTTTGGCATCGCTTTCGTAGCTGGTAAAAAACGCGTACCTAAACCCGCAGCGGGGATAATTGCTTTAGTTACTTTTCTATACATTAAAGGACCTCCTTAAATATAGAACTTTTTCAGTAAATATCGTAAATTCTACTGATACCAACAAAGCTGGATAGTTTACTTTGTTTAATTTTAAAAATTATCCAATTTTAAATGTCATTTTATTTTAATTGCCCACACCATACAGATCTGCACTTGAGTTTATTAAACTCTTTCTCCAATTTGATTTTATAAATGCTCTTTTCCATACCAAGTCACCGTATTGAATGGTCTCATTCAGTTGAAGATTAGCACTTTCCCCTTTTACATCATTTTGAACAATCAATCCCTACATCTAATTTGTGTTTCCAATAAGAAAGCATCAATATTTGTTTTCCTTTCTTCTATCACTTCTTTTTTTAGATTTATGTTTTTCACATTGCCATATAGCGTTTGGAGCAAATTGATACGCTGCATTCTCGTCAATTCCCTGCTCTTAAAAATTTTTTCCGTATTTTCTTCTGTAAATGCGCCTGACATCACAGTTATTCCCTTTGCGTACTTCAAAATATGGTCTTTATATTCTTGGCTTTTTATGATTGCACTCCATTCCCCCCAAGGACCTTGAAACCCCTTTACCAATCCGCTTCTTGTGCTAACCTGTTGATAGGTCCAAACGCCGGACTGGATAATGCAATTGATATACCAAGGAAAGTAAGGCAGCCGTCCATCTGAATGGAACAACCATTTAGCTTGTTCTAGATAGGGCTTGGTTGTTTTAAGGAAAAGGCGTCGATTAAGCCTCCAGTTTTGCGGAACAGAAGCACTTATCTTCACGATATCATTCGCCATAAAAGGTTCATAACTTCTAAAAAGCCGTCGATTTACATGAAGGGACGGCAATACCCAGTTCATTGAACTTGGCCATAATTCAAACCACTCTTCAGCAGTGTTCTCTCGGAAACTTTTGACCAAGTCTAAATGAGCTTCACGACGTCGACTTAACTCATTCAACACTTCTTCTTTCATTAGGGAACATCTGATTTTATTACTTCTGGAAGGAAAGCGGCTCTTAATCTGGGGAATGAAAGGGAGCCTAGTTTTTTCCATCATTTTTTCAATGCATTCACCTTTTAATATATCATCGGAATACAGTCCCCCAAATACGGCAGGATATTCCGTCAATCCACAGCTTTTATAGAACTTTAGCGTATGGGCATGAATGTATTCCGCTCCGCTTCCAGTTAATTTAGTACTTGAAGGGAGAATCTCTAAGTAAAAAAATTTACTTCTAGTCGCTAAATTGAAATGTGCTCCGTAAGCATCAGCTGCTTTTTTTGCTCTTTTTCCTTCGCGGTTCATATCATCCAAAAAAATGAATGCCTCCCTTTTTAATTTTTTCGGCAAGAGACCGGAAAGTGCCCTTGAATCTTCACCGCCGCTGATGAATTGCGCAATTACAGTCATCCCTTCTGTCACACGAGAGACATAACTTTCCAAAGCTATCCTTATGTCATTCGCGGCATCATTTATCCGCGCATAATTCATCGACTCTTTTGGAATCCAATAAAACTCAGACTCTATCTTTTTAGAGTTAGCCTTTGCAGAATGGACAGAAGCTGGTTGTAGTTGAAAGATCCGTTGATACACTGTATAGGGATAGGTAACGACTCCATGTAGGATAAAATCCACTTGTGATACGATATCAATGTTGTATTGTTGTTCGCTTACTCTTCCTAATACATCAACGTGTGTCGAAATCATCACGTCTGCAGAATGCTGGTAAGCAAACACTGGAATGAATGACATCAAATCGGTAATACAGTGGATAACAGCTGACTTCTTTTCCACAATCAATACCGTAAAAGGCCCACTTAAATCTTCATCCCAGCTAATTTCGTCATTTAGCCATCGCTGGAAAATAGCTATTGTTCCTTCAGAATCTGGTCCACAAACTAAAAAAAGATTGTCTCTAAAAAAAAGGACAGGGCTACCAATTACGATGCAAATATAAGCATCATCTTCGTAAGGCTGGAATCCGTTGTAAAGATTCCGGCTTACTCCCAGCGATCCCCAGTTCCCATGAAATTCTTCTACCTTTGGCAGATCTTCCTCATAAATCGCCTGTATTTCGAAAGTCATTTTGCCTATCGGTAATCTCTTACTCGAATAAACAAAATCGCTCATACTATCCCTTCCTTCTGCTTTAGTAACTCCGCTAATTTGTTTCATCTCGTTTTTTGCTAATATACAAGGTGATCAGTAAGAACATGATTTCCAGAATGGCTTCCACCACCGCCGCTATGATAATCGCTGCTATTGCGCTGGAAAAAATATATAGTCCAATTAGGAACGCGGAGATTTTTGCAATCAAGAAAATGATTGTACTGCCCAAAAGAAAGGCTTGGGCAGACAAAGCAGGCAATGCTGTTAAACACGCGCTATTTAAAAACCTGAAATACATCCAAAGAGCCATCCACCTAGCATATTCGCCTGCTGTCCACCATGCTTCACCGAAGACAAAACTAAACAGCCAAGGGCCGAATGCAATGACAATAATGTAAGGGAAAATCCCAGCTGCCCCTAAATAAAAAGTCGCTTCTTTTATCAATTTTGTCATATTTTCCCCATTGTTTTTTGCATCGGATATTCTAGGATAAAAGACGTCTCCAACTGATTTGCCTATCAATTGAGCGGGGACCGATAAGACAGTGTAGCCAATAGAATAAAAACCTGCTGAAGCAGGTCCAAAGAAATTGGCGAGCAAGAGGACTGGAACCCCCAGTGTTATGGCATCAAGAAAAACTTCAGGAGCTCGAAAAACAGGGAAATCCTTATACTTGGCCGCCACTATTTTAAGTTCTGGGATTTTCCGAGGCATTTCCATTAATTTCAAAAAAGAATTATCTGAAAACCAAATCATCATTGCTGCTTTAAAAACGAGAGCAAGAGTTGTAAGTATGATCAAAATAGAAGCATCGGGATAATATAAACCGATTAGCACCATACTTCCCTGAATAACCAATGCCTGGACGACCGTTACCTTTGCCGTTATTTTGAATTGCTTGGTCCTGATCAGCCAACTTTCTGCAATTTGCAGCATACCTGAAAATAGTGCTACTAGTGGCAGGAGGAACAAAAAAGATGAGAGATGCGCCAAATTAAACCACTTGATTATAAGGTCGTAGAAACATAACAGAATCCAAGCAAGAGTAAAGGCACTTCCTATTGAAATCATAAAAGAAATCTGCATTAACCCCTGTACTTCTTCACTTTTTCTTGGTAGTACAATCGCAAATGGATAAGTAAGTGCAGCTACAGGACCGATAATCATTACAATTGCCAAAAATGCCCCCAATAATCCATATGCTTCAGGACCATATATTCTAGTAATAAGAGGCGACAATGCCATATAAATTACTTGTGCCATGGCAGTACCTGTCGCCATGACTGCTACATTGCGTAAAAAGGGCTTCCTGGCTATTTTTTCAACTTGGCTCTTCATCGTCCGCCATATACCCACTCTCCATCATCGATTTTCAAAGTGATAAAATCTCAATACAAAAAACTGTATATAGTTATTAGTTATGAGATTTTATTTTTCTCTTCCGCTCTCTTCCGCTCTATTCAAAAACAACAATTGATTTTTGTAAAAAGCACAGATCTGGTTCTCTTACGTTCTTTAAAAAGAATGTCTATTTGGCCTCCTAAATAATTTGGTTTTTAATAAGCGTCTTTAGAACCCAATAAGACAAAGAAAGTTTTAAAAATCAATTTCAAATCAATCCACGTTGAATGATTATTTATATACTTTATATCCATTTCCATCCATTCTTCAAATCGGACATTACTTCTTCCGCTGACCTGCCAATAACAAGTCAAACCAGGAAGAACATTTAGCCTTTGCATTTCAAAAGAAGTATACATTCTTACTTCATCAGGAAGAGCTGGTCTCGGTCCCACAAAACTCATTTCACCTTTGAGTATATTAACTAATTGTGGCAATTCATCCATGCTTGTTTTGCGGATGAATTTACCCACACATGTAATTCGTGGATCTAGTCTAATTTTAAATACAGGTCCTGAAGCTTCATTTCTTTTTAACAACTCAAGCTTCATTTCTTCTGCGTTACAAACCATAGAGCGAAATTTATACATAGTAAATTCTTTGCCATTTTTACCGACACGAGACTGCTTAAAAAATGCTGAATGATATGGATCTTCTGTCTTAATTGCTATATAAATCAATAATAAAAGAGGAAACAGCAATATTATTCCCGCAATAGCACCTAGAATATCAATTATCCTTTTCATTATTAAGTATGAACTTGCATCTTTTATTTCCTTTGGATAATATGTGTTTTCATGAACTTCGTTGATTATTATGTCCCTAGTTTGCTCTGGATTGGAAACTGCCATGCATATCCCTTCCTTCTGCTTTACTCGATGGATTCCAGCGTCTAATATCTGTTTAGTAACATGACCATCTTGCGATACACTAGGCGAATCCTATTTAGAACACTTCTACAAAAATTGTTTTAAATTTAATCGACTTAATTATTCCATGCTCACCTTCCTTGGTTAGTCCTATTCTCCGGAAAATTAATTTCTCAATTTCTTTTTCTGTAATTAATAAAGAAAAAAATTTAAACTTCTTCGCTCCGCTTTTAACACCCTTAATAAAATTATTCTATTCTTAATTTCTTCTGCTTAAATTTCCTTTATGATAGTCCTGAGATTTTTCATCATCTAACCATAACCTTTTGGAAAACCAAATCACATTGCAAAACGTAGATTGGACTCTAGTTTTTTAAGTTCACCGTCCTTTAGTAAATTAAATAATTTACAATTATTTCTAAAAAATAAAATTATCAACACTTAAACATATATAATTATCTATAAAAGATAAATAATTAATTTACTTTTCAACAATTCTAACTCTTTTTACCTAGTAAATCAACACAATTAACAAATTTATTTGAAATTTCAGATTAATTTGATTTTCAAATAAATACTTTGCTTTGAATATCAGAAGGAATAGATTAGAGAAAGATCTGCGGTAAATTACTGTTGGAGTAAGAACTTATAGAACGAAGAAAATATAGAGGTAATTCAAAATAAGAAATATTCATTTTTATAATTAATCTTAAGCGCTTGGAACGTAGAGAAAACTCGGCAACAGCAATCAGCTTAAAGACTCTCCATTAAAATAAAATTTTTCAACAAGTAGTTGAGCAATGCGATTTTCAGTTATGTAAAATTTGGAGAGAGTCTTTTCTTATTAAGAGGGAAATCTTAATCTAGTTCGTAAAAGAGCAATATCTATTGAAGATTTCTAAAAATAGCCCTACGAGAACTCTAGATACCTACATCGAAAAATTAAACCTAAATCGCTTTTTTAAAACCAAAGAGAATAGTGTTCCTATAATTTAAGTAGGTTTTTTGGACGCAAAATCTTTTTTTAACATCTACAGATTATTCTTCACCACATACTACAAACTAAAGGCTATCGGTTGAGAATAATATCTTTTTTACACCTACTGATATTTTTAAATGTCCTATTTGTTAATCACACTGTTTCTTTTCGGTCCATTTAAACTCAATGCTTTTTTAAAAGAAAATGAATATTGGCCAGCATTAAACCGTTCATAATGTGTATGAAGATGAAGTAAAAATTTCAGATTAATGAACGTGCAGTAGTATAATAACGTATTTTTAGAAATTGATTGATCTTTTGCCAAGCCTGTAACCAATATCTTCCTTGAGAGCTTAACCTTTTCTTTATCTTGGCTAATCAATCCCACTCTAAATATGGTCTTTGCTATTTTGAAACTGAACTTTTGGAATACAGACTTTCCTTTTGCTTGTGCAAGCTCACAGTATGTTTCGTACATTTGCAAGTGCCCATCTATTACAGCCCTGTGATTGGTCGATATCCGCTCACCAGGATGCTGATTGTACAATACTAAAGTCTCTTTAACAAAATCAAATTGACTAACCTGCGCCAACCGAAGGTACAAATCCCAATCCTGACAACTGGGAAAGGAAGAATCGAATCCACCTATCTGCTCAAACAGCTTCTTATTAACTAGTATGGAAGAAGTCGTATAAATGCAATTTGATTCGATTAGTCTCGATAATAAATCCCCTTTATATTTGGGGAATATTTCTTTGACAACTGTATTATCTCTCAATACTTTAATGCCAGTATAAACAACTTTGATTTCCTGATTGCTTTTGATAACAGCTAATTGCCTTTCTAATTTATCAGGTAGCCATCGATCATCCGAATCCAAAAAACCAATAAACTCTCCAGAAGCATGTTTAACGCCCGTATTTCTTGCTTCTGCTCCCCCTTTATTTACTTCATGTTTGACATAAACAACCCTTTTATCATCTATCTGTTCCACCATTCGAGCTGTTGAATCTGTCGAACAGTCATCCACAATGATAATTTCAATATTTCCATATGTTTGTTCTTGGAGACTTTTTACTGCTGCCATCAGTAAATCAGCTCGGTTATAAGTAGGTATGACCACGCTCACTTTGTTATTTGTCATTGTCATCAGCATTCACTCCTTCACACAGTCACTATTAGTCTTATGCACAGAGTTTAGTTGATCAAAATAATAAAGCTTTGACTTCAGTAAAGCAGTTGTCATTCTTCACAATAACTACTTATTGTCGTTACCTCTTTTTACGAATTTAACTTTCCGAAAACTGCTTTCCAGCGGGTTTTTAAAAATTATTTAGAATAACGCCCATTAACCTTCCATTCGATAAGGCAATCGCATCTTTCGCTTTGATAGCTTCTTGTCTATCCGTTTTCCCTGAATTAATGACTAGGATACTTCCATCACACTTATTGGCTAGAATCTGGCCATCAACTACTGAAAGCAAAGCTGGAGAATCTGAAATAATGATGTCATAACTCAATTTCATCGAATCAAACATTTTGTTTGTGTATTCTGAAGCTAGCAATTCAGCTGGATTTAAAGGTACCGGTCCACACGGCATAAGATCCAAGTGCTCGACGAAAGTCTTTTTAATTGCTGCTTCAGCCTTCATTTCCCCAGCTAAAACATTTGAAAGCCCAACGTCATTTGAGACATTAAAATTTTTATGAACTGTGGGATTCCTCATATCACTATCCACAAGCAACACCTTTTTACCTTCTTGGGCGTAAATGATAGCAAGATTAGCAGCTATCCATGATTTACCTTCAGTAGCTGCTGCAGAAGTAATCACGAGTGATTGAACCTCTTGATTAGAAAAAGAGAAATTTATATTGGTACGAAGTCTACGGAATTGTTCTGCAATCGGGTTTTGAGACCCTGTGCTGACTGTGAAATGTTCCTTCCCTATTCTAGATTTGCTTTTCTTTTTCTCCATATTCAATTAAGCCTCCTTTTCCTTTAGAACAACTTTCGCCGCCTCGCTGTCTTTTAAGCTGCCTGTTGCATGAGAAATTACAGCTAACACTGGTACATTGAGGTATTTTTCAATGTCGCGTTCACTTTTGATTGAAGTATCTAGGTACGATAATAGAAACGCCAAGACAATGCCGATGATCAAACCCAGAGCAGCACCTACAGCTATGTTAAATAGAGGTCTTGGAGAAATAGGATCTGTATTTTCTATAACTTCAGCTGGGAACAAAATCTTGACGTTATTTGCATTCATAATATTCTGCACTTCATCCTGGAAGATAGCAGCTGTTGCATTTGCAATATCGACTGCCTGCCTTTGACTCTGGTCGGCAACAGCAATTTCAATAAGTTGGGATTCCGAACTTGAATTTATTGTGAAATTTTTTTTTAGATCGTTAACAGTAATATCCAAATCAAGTTGTTCAATTACTTTCCCCATTATGACCGGACTTTCAATAAGCCCTCTATAAGTGTTCACCAACTGCAAGTCTGCTTGTACATCATTTTCAGTCAGTCCCTGCCTCTCTGCAGCTCCCTGGCTCACCAGTATCTGAGTGGTCCCCTCATACATTGGAGACATAATATAAAAAGAAAGTATTGCCGCTAATCCGGCAGACGCTACGATCATTAGAAATATCAATCCTGCTCGTTTTCTTAATAATCTATAAATTTCTTTCAATTCAAGTGTTTCTTCCATTTTGCAACCTCCTGAAATTTACAATATCGGGTAATTTCCAAAGTTCACATTGAGGTGAGTTACATGCTATTAGAAATTTAATAACAACATTTATAACAAAACGTTCTAGTTCACTGACCAGATTCTCCATTAGACACTTTGATAAATAGACATGAGCTTTTTCAGCATTTGCACATTGTTGAAACGGTCATTGAAAATACGATATGAATTTTCAGAAAATGAATTCCATTGTTCTTCGTCTACAATAAGGTTTTGAATAAACTCATAGATAATTTGATCTTCTCCACTTTTGAATAATAGACCATTTTCTTTTTCCACTACCAAATCTGTATGCCCAACAATATTGCTGAGAAGAAGCGGCAACCTGTAGGACATAGCCTCAATTACTGCAAAAGGCAGCCCTTCATATTGCGAGGTAGAAAGATATAAATCTGATTGAAGGAATATATCCTCCTTTTCATTGGTATAACCAATAAATTTAATATTTTTATCCAATCCACTTATCTTCACAATTTCTCGAGCTTCTTCTAAATACTTCCCATTTCCTGCCCAAATAAATGTGACATCTAAATTTTTACTTAAAATATTTTGAGCAATTTTAATAAATTCAAATGGATTTTTGGGATCATCTACTCTGGCTAGATTTATAATTGTGAAAACACCGTTTTTATTACGAATGGGCCTCATTTCAGGATCTTTTGAGCCATTTAATACAACAATTGATTTTTCAGCAAAAGTGAGTTTGTTTTTTAATGCTTCTCTTTCTTCACTAGCTGATACGTGGATAACCAGATTTGCCGATTTATTTATTTGTTTTTCCACTAATCTTACTAAAAACTTTTTTAGTCTACCCATATCCTTGAATGAATAGTAGCCATGCGGACTGTAGATGTAAAATGGTTTTCTATTCAAGCGTGAATATATATACATCATAATTCCCGAAAAAGTACTATTGGCATGAACTACATCAATATTCTTTTCCAGTACGATAAAATGAAATGTCCGCAATGCTTTAAACAGCTTAAAGGGGGACTTTCCGAATGACAAATTGTTTTCTATCAAATAGGACTGATGGATTTTTTCGTCTTTCTCTAATCTCATTGAGCTGACAAGAGCATAAAGTCGAATAGCCGATTCTTTCTCCTGATTGAGAAGAATTGTGTCAATGTAAGTTTTCACACCACCCCCATAAGCTTCCGCAAGCAATAAAATATTTTTCAAAAGCCTCTCCCCCCATTGCTTTTATAGTAATCTACCTTTTTGATTCCAAGGTTTCATGTCTGCTCATGAAAATGAATGAAATATTAATTTTTTAAGATTTTTAAAATGATTTTAACATTTATAGATTTTGAGATATATTAAAATACGAATTCTGCATATAATTTAAATTAACTTATAAAATCATAAGGGTTTATTCCTCCTATGCCCTGATTAACTCTTAAAATGAAGTATAAAAACCAAAATGAAATGCTTGCTATTCCTATTATTCTATTTATATAACCTTGTTTAGTATGTTTCTGGATTCCTTTATTCAAACAAATAGTGTTAATCAAATAATCATAGAAAAGAATTATTGATGGATAGAAATAATATTGCAGGCGATCGATCGCCTCAACCCCTGAAGCTGAGTATAAAAACAAAAAAGCCAAGTAATAATTAATCAAAAATTTTTCATAAATGTTTTCAGGTTTTTTTAATTTGAAGCTATAATACAAAAATGCATACTGTATAATTACCGGCATAAATTGCAGAATTCCCTTCTCTTTATTGACTAAGAAAAAAAAATCCAAATCGTTTTCATACTTTTGAGCATAAAAATCAATTACCGCGAGACTGTAGCCAATATTATTCTTTATGAAGGGCGTAAAGTATCCGATAACCGTAAGAGAAAATGCAATAAGAATAATTTTTTTATCGACTTTGAAAAACCTCAAAAGAATCAAAGGGAACATAAATATTGCACTAAAATGAAACTGCATCGCAATAAAAACTAGCGACAAAAATATCAAGAAGTCCTTTTTCTTCATATGTTCCTTTTGAATAAAATATACAGCCAGGAATATAACTGCAATAGCAACCGCTTGTCTCATTCCATTAAAAACAAAGAAAAAATAGAACGATAAGATAAACAAAGTGAAACTGACGAAGAAATTATAAGTTATCTTTTTTATAGCCAACAAATTAAAAATCAAAAACAGACCAGTAATTAAGAAAGTAAAGATGAGAAAATTGCCTTCATGATGTGCTAGCTCATAAATCATCACGACAAAAAAATCGAATTTTTCTGCATATTCTCCAGTGAGATAAAAATTATGATACATTTTATAATCGGTTCCTACATCAAGAGATCTAAAGATCGCCAAATACAGGAGGTAGCAAATTATTGGAATTAAAAGCAGTACTCGCATGACTTTCAAATGCGTGATTCCTTGACTATTGTTCGGCAGCAGAGGCAGATTAATTAGAAATAGTATATAAAGTAGGCTCCCGACAAATAAATATGTAAACATAGCAACCTCCTATCTACTTCCACTAAATTAGTATGTTCTACCATTTATAAAAACGCCCTTCATCAATTCAATGTTTTTTCCATTCAAAAGCTTCCTTCTCTGACCTTAAAACATTGCTTTTTGCAGATTGAGGTTTTTTAGGCGAAATATATTTCTTACGATTCTTCAAAATGAGATAGACAATTATATATAAGGTCTTAAAAAATGACTTCCCAATATCGTCAAACTTTTTTATATAATTGTCGCCGAGCCTCTTTTCAAAAAATTCGGCATTCCAATTTAAAAATTTATTGTTTTTCCAATCAGGAAAACGAGCATATATCAGTTGGCGAGTCGCTTTCATTCTCCGGTAAAACCCCCAGAAATTGTACTTATAAAATCTGAGCTGCCTGTACATGTTTGACCACCCAAGCAACTTGACATACTGATAACATAAACCTTGCTGGTTTTCAGTAGTTAGGGCATCATGTTTTTGATAAAAGCGGTAAGTGCTTTCTAAAGCTTCATAAAGATCATTGATATTTGAAGAAACAGTAGAAAGAATACTTCCTTGACGATTTTTTCGGTAATTGTATAAAGCTTCATTAATGTATATATAATCCTCTGCTAAATAGACTAATTTATAAATAGTTCCGACATCTTCGTATACTCGTCCAATTGGGAATGAAATATTTTTGAACAAGTCTGTTTTATATACTTTGTTCCAAGCGCTTGGCTGAACCGTCCAGATAAACTCTTCAAAATCTATGCCCTTCACAACTTGCTGGGCTCGATCTTCAAAAACGTCTACCCAATCAAAAATGATTAAATCTGGATGACTTTCCATAGCATCTATAATTCTTCTAAAATACGATTGCTGGATCCAATCATCACTATCTATAAACGTGACATAATCATATTCTACAAATTTAAGGCCATAATTCCTTGCATCTGACAAGCCGCCATTTTCTTTATAGAAGTAATGGAAGTTAGAATAAGTTTCTGCATATTTTTTTGCAATCTTTCCCGATCCATCAGGAGAATTATCATTGACTAGGATTATCTGTACATTTGGCATTGTGCCCATACTTTGTATAACAGATTCTAGACACTCTTCAAGATAATCTTCAACGTTGTATATAGGGATGATTACACTTAGTCCTTTAAGTTTGCCCACTCTCATTCCTCCCTTGAAATCAGCCCCGTATGCCTTCTGATTAATTCATTTCAATAAACTTTCACTATTTTTTCACAACTTTTCACATGACCAATTTACTTATTTAATAAATCAGAAGATTGTGAATATATCATAATTTTTAATCAATTCTACCATCGCTTCGTTCCTATGTCACTACTATTAAAAGAAATATTATTTCAAATGATTTTTATCCACTACTTTTGTCCTTATCTACAGAAAAGCTATTCTTCAAATGAATTGAAGAATAGCTTTTTGTACTTTTATAAAAATAGGGGCGTTCGATGCTCCATTTGTATGGGTAAAGCTTTTTATATTAAAAGAAGGATTCAAAATTATAAACCAAAATGTCCAAAGAAGAATTTTTTTTGCATCTTCCACTCCCGTATTCCTTATGCTTAGGTAATCTATTTCAGTTAATACGTTGAAATATTTATTACACATGTCTGTTAAGTCCGCCTAATGCATGGTTACTTTTAAATAATAGTGAAGTATATGGTCTATTAAGTAGACCATCAGATAGTAAAGCTTTCTATCAAAGTGGAATGTTAAGTAAAAGATTTTTAATAGTTTATTTGTATTGCTCATCACATTCCTTTTCTAAATAAGCTTCTACATAATAACAATTATCGTTTTAGTATATCGTTAAGAACGTCTTCTTTACTTGTTTACAAATAACAGGAACTCATCATGGTCTTATCGCTTTCCGCCATAAAATTGATTACGCAAATTCTTTATTCTTAAGCTTAAATCTCACTCTTCTTTCGGAAGAATCTTTTTGAGCCACTTCATATCCATTTGGATTCTTCGACTGCCATCGCCAGGAGTCCCGGCACATATCCATTAGATTCTTTTCTGCTTTCCAGCCAAGCATCTTTTCTGCTTTTTCCGAATCAGCGTAGCATATTGCAATATCTCCTGGACGTCGGCAGATTATTTCATATGACACATCGATTCCATTTACTTCTTGGAAAGTTTTTATGAGATCCAAGACGCTGTATCCTTTGCCGGTCCCTAAGTTGAAGGTCTCTAATCCCTCATTTAAATCCAAGTATTCCAAAGCGTTCAAATGGCCTTTTGCCAAGTCAACGACATGGATATAGTCGCGTACTCCTGTTCCATCTGCAGTATCATAGTCATCTCCAAATATTTGAAGTTTTGCACGTTTTCCAGCTGCTACCTCAGTAATGAATGGCATCAAATTGTTTGGGATGCCAAGCGGATTTTCACCAAGTCTGCCGCTTTCATGCGCTCCAATTGGATTGAAATATCGGAGCGTCGCAATTCGCCAAGAAGTGTTTGCAGCTGCGAGATCTTCCAGCATCTGTTCAATCATCAGCTTTGTACGGCCATAGGGGTTCGTAGCCAACCGCTTAGCACTTTCATTGATTGGCACTTGCTCCGGATCTCCATAGACGGTCGCTGACGAACTGAACACAAATTTTCTCACTTCAAACTTCTCCATGCTCTCAAGTAGATTAACCGTTCCCGTAAAATTATTTCGGTAATATTCCAGTGGCTTATCCACGGATTCACCCACTGCTTTCAAACCAGCAAAATGCATGACGGCATCAATCTTGTGTTCAATAAAAACTTTTTCTAACTGCTTCTTTTGCAAAATATCCCCCTTATAAAATGGAAAATCCTTTCCTGTAATTTCCTTAATACGGTTTACCGCTTCTATTTTAGTGTTTGAAATGTTGTCATATAATACAACTTCATACCCTTTTTCTAATAACTCAACAGCTGCATGACTTCCAATGTATCCAGCTCCGCCAGTTATTAATATCACCATATTTGACTCCTCCTAAAATTTTAAGTTTACAACCGAATCAAAAAGCATTGAAATGAGCAGTTTATTATAAAAAACTAATTAAACTGAATATTCAATCTTTTTTTCTTTTTTGTCAATAGGTAAAAGTAATTTAAACTTAATAAACGGATTATTATGTATTGGAGAAAGTAAGATATATTCAGTATTTATCCCTTTAACCGATATCTTCGACAGAAAAATTTCCCATCCTCTCAACAAGCGCTGCGGAAGCCTGCATTAATCAGCCAATAAACAGTATTATCCTGCACCATCGGCTTTTGTATGATCCTCGGTTTCTCTCTGATTCTATAATGCCTTGGAGTAAACAAATATTCGAAAAATTAATAGAACATTCAGATTTTAATTGACACTCTTTCACATGAGGTAGATACTATAAGTGAATATATAGAACACCCGGATAACCTTATTTTCTACTTAAAATAATCCAGTTTATGAAATTTGCTGAATGATGTTCTTGAACGCTACATAGCTTAGGACTAACACGTATTTGCAAGTCAGTACGATTTAATTTGTAGCGCAACTTTTTCGTACACTTCAATTTGACAGGAGGTCTGCCCTTTCACCTCACTTTTGTTTTAATGGATTCCAATTGTAGTGGTAAAGCACGGAAGAATCTTTAGGAAGGTGAATTCCTATGAAAAAATTCAAAAGAGCAACGGTTGCTTTTTTCATCTACCTTGGCTTCGCGGTAAGTTTATTTCCGACAAATGTTCTGGCACATAATAACGATGACGGTTCTCCGCCGCATTTAATAAGAGGGGTGGAATGTGAATTCTTGCAAAGCGGCCATTTCCGGCTGAAGGCGTTGCCGCCCAATCACGCAACTGCCTGGTGGGGTTTGAAAGATGATGTTGTGCATTGGACTCCAGTGCTTTACCGGTGGGACGGCACCCTGTACATTAAATGGCAGGAACCGACAATTGCCCCCGCCTATGCTTACGTACACCCTTATGGATTTTTCCAAGGCCCAAATCCAGGCTGGCGAAGTGAAACAGGGCAAGGACAGCTGGACTTTTTCCCTTTTCACAGCCTGCCTTCCGGAACCTATAAAGTGTTGAATATGATTCAGTGGGACAGCAATGGGCACGTGCATATGGAATGGTCTCCTAATTTATGCACATTCTAGATTTCGGGATAGGAAAAAGAAAACTTTGGATCACATTCTGCTAATAATGGCTTCTGCCACTCTTTCTAATTGGGAGGCGATTGGGATGTTAAGACAATTTCTCAAGATTTTATTGGCTGCAATAGTTGCCCTCCTATTGCCTGATGATCATCCGGTTCCTCCGCCATGGTATTCAGAATCAGTAGAAGCAACTCCGACTCTTTCACTGGTCTTCAGCGTTTCATCTTCAAAAATAGTTTCGCCCAACTAATAAAACTGAATGGCAAACAAATTCCAATTTGCACAATTATTTTGTAGACCTGAACAAATAATTTTGACGCTAGAAGAATTCAAAGGATGGTAGTTGTATAACGGTTTAAAAGCCGCCAGCGTTGCTGGCGGCTTGCCTATTTTACTATCCTACTTTTAATTCCCTACATAGCCATTGGCATAGGATTGGCAACTTTCCATCGTTCCTTGGTTATAACCTGATAAGAATGCAGCATGGCGTTGCGCTGGCGTACCCCGGTGCTCCGTCGGGAGTTGGGAATAATCTCCGATATCATGCAGTGTTCTGTTTGCTTGTTCTAAATCAGTATTTTGAAGATAGCCTCTTTGATATAGGGAATTGGCCCATACTCCCGATAAGCAGTCTGCATAAAGTTCCTTACTTCTTAATAGCGTAATCGGATTCCCCAAATAAGATTCCATTGCATGGCCCGCTTCGTGCGCAACCAAGAGGGCCGCAGAGAAATGACCTGTAGAATAATAAGGGGATGGATCATTGTTGCGTCTGTAGATTCCGTGCCAATAATTGTAGGCCAGAGCTTGTGAGATATAGACTCTACCGAGCCATGGACAATACTGGGCTGTCTCATCATTCGTTTGAGTCAATGCACCACAACCAATCACTCCCATGCTTTCACCTGGTTTTGGGAAGAAAAAATCCAATGTCGGTACTGGGCTAATTAAATTCTTTTTATCGATTACATTTACCCAGAACGCTTCGACATCATTCGCTACATAATGAAGGAATTCTTCCATCGTTTTGAGACTATCGCCCCAGGTTATTGTTGGTTGGAACGTATTTACTGTTGTTTGCTGCTTTGGAGGCACTTCATGTTCTGCTGAAGTAACACCGTTTGCCAATGCACCACTCCAACTTATTATTAACAAAGGAATTAGCAAAAGAATAATCTTCTTGCGCAATCCATTTTTCATCACGAGCCTCTCCTTAAGTCCGGACAACTCCTGTCCGGTTAATGGAAAATCTTTCGCCAGCTCCTGAATGATGACTGCTAAAGCTTATCTGTTTGTTGCGCCTGTTTTAGCACCGCGCCTCCTCCCCAGAAATCTTTTGTTTTTCCATTTCTTTTGTATAAACAGCTTTCGATCGTCTATGTATAACCCGTTCTACAAACCCATTTTATCATATATATGATAAAATGGCATAAAATTATTACAATATTCAGAATAAACTTCGTGCACTATATTCCCGATTCACTAGTACGACAAGAAAAAAATCCCAACATAGGAGGCACCACCATGAAAAAGAACATCCTGATCTACGGCGTCGGTCCGTTCGGCAGTCTGTTCGCCGAGCGCCTCACTGAAGCCGGGCACAGCGTTTCGCTGCTTGACCATGGGGAGCGGCAGGAAGAATTGAAGGCGTACGGCGTCGTCACGGAAAACACCAAGACCGGGGAGCAGACGGTCACCCGGCTTCCGATCGTGGACCGACTCGGGGAAGACGATGCGTACGATCTCGTCATCCTGCCGGTGCGCAAAAACCTGATTTCCGGAATCCTGCCTATACTCGCCGCCAACAAGCACGTGCCGACGTTCCTGTTCATGATGAACAACGCCGCCGGGCAAAAGGAATTGATTGCTGCGCTCGGCAAGGAGCGGGTCATGTCCGGTTTCCCGCTCCCCGGTGGCTTCAAGAAAGGGCACGTCATGCACATGCTGCCGGTCGATGATAAAAAGCCGATAGCGCTGCCAATCGGCGAACCAGACGGCCGCGTGACGGAGCGGACCCGTGACGTCGCCGCCGTATTGGATTCGATGCGCGGCTACCGGGCAGAAATCAGGACGGACATCGACTACTGGTTGAAAACCCACGTCGCCTTGCTCATTCCTACGCTTGCGCCTGCTGTCTATGCCTGCAATATGGACCTGGAGCGGTTTGCCGCGACGCGGGACGCGCATGTCTTGATGAAGCGCGCCCTTCACGAAGCATTCACCGCCATCCAAAACGTCGGTATCCCGATCACGCCGCCCGGGCTCCGGGCCATCGACGGTATTCCCGAGCCGCTCTTCGTGCTGGCGCTTTCCAAGATAGCGAAGGGCACTACGTTCGAGAACGTCCTCGGCCACCTTGATACCGTGCCGGACGAAGTGAAGCATCTAACCGATGAGTTTCTTACGCTGATCCGCCCCGGACACACGCCGACACCTGCAATCGACCAGCTCGCCGCGTACACATATGGCCAAAAGGAACCGCTGCCGCCAGGCTCAAAAAGCATTCCGCTGCGCTGGGGCTCCGTCTACGGTGCAGCGATCGGCGCCGCAGCCCTGGCCGGACTCGTGGCGATGGCCAGCCGAAAACGTTTGCGGCAATAAACCCCAAAAGGCAGCGGGCTCTTTTGAAAGAGCCCGCTGCCTTCAATGGTGATAGATTTTATTTCTTCAATGGAATAAACCATATTAAAACAATAAAAAGTTCCGGAAAATAAAAAAGCGCTCCCGATTGGAGCTGCCCCGTTTGGTTATTCCTCTTCCAGCAAGTCTTCAGCCGAGCCGATTTCCTCAAGGCTTCCTGCTTCCCGCAATGCCTGTACAAACTCTTCCTGGCTCTTGTAGAAGATCACCTGGTTGTTTCGCGTGCGTGTGTCCATTGTGTTCAGTTGAATGGTGTTGTTCATGTTGTTCCCTCCACTTTCAATTTCTATTATAGTTATTCCCCATCATCCAGCAGATAAACCCCTCTTCCTTTTATCCCTGTACCTTCAGTTCAAAACGAAAAGAACATCTGCTCCTAGCCCCCTTGGCTCCTATATCCAATCTTAGTTGATATCGACTAAATAGTCAAAACTTTCTTTCAAATGTGATAAAGTGAATTTATTCAACTTTGTTCTCGCACCTGGGCGATCACCATATGAATGGGAGGAAAAGGAATGGAACCAGAAATCGTAAAAGTCTTGAAAGCGAAAGGGATTGACGTGCCGGCGCATCACGTGGACATGTTGGTCAACCAGTGGGCGGTTTTTGAAAAGATGCGGGAAACCGTGAAGCAGGAAGCGCTGGCCGATTACGACATCGGCTTGACCCACGTGCCGGGAGGTGACCGCAAATGACGCAGGAACTTGCAGCCAAATCAATTGGCGAACTGGCGCCGCTGCTTGAAACCAAAGAGGTCTCCCCGGTCGAATTGACGGAAGCGGTGCTCCACAACGTCGAGAAATACGACGGCGACGTGAATTCGTATATCATGCTTCAGGCCGAATCGGCGCGTGAGGCCGCCCAAGCCGCTGAACAAGAAATTGCAGCCGGCCATTACCGCGGTCCGCTTCACGGCATTCCGATGGCGCTGAAAGACATCCTTTATTTCAAAGGGGAAACTGCGACGATGGGCTCCGGCATCCACAAGGAGTTCGTGCCCGATTTTGATGCGACGGTTGTCTCCAAATTGAAGGATGCCGGCGTGGTGTTCACCGGCAAGCTGAACATGCATGAGTATGCCTGGGGCGCCACGACCACCAATCCGCATTTCGGCGCCTGCCGCAATCCGTGGGACTTGGAGAAAATTCCGGGCGGTTCAAGCGGGGGGTCCGGAGCGGCCGTCGCGGCCCATATGGCGATCGCATCGCTCGGGACCGATACCGGCGGGTCGATCCGGATCCCTGCAGCGAGCTGCGGCATCATCGGGCTGAAGCCGACGCACGGCCGCATCTCCAAATATGGCTGCTTCCCGCTCGCCTGGAGCCTCGACCACATCGGCCCGATGACGAAGACCGTCCACGACGCCGCGCTGCTGCTTGAGACCTTGGCCGGCTACGATCCGCAGGACCCGACGTCTGTCGACAAACCGTCGCGGAAGTACAGCAGTGGTCTTTCGGGTGACGTGAAAGGCAAAGTGATCGGCATCAACGAGGACTATTTCTTCCGCAATGTTGACAAGCGAGTCGACGAAGCCGTGCGGAATGCGATCCGTGAACTCGAGAAGCTCGGCGCCCGCATCGAGCCCGTCAAGATTCCGTCGCTTTCCATGGCGGAGTACGCGGAACTTGTCACGATCACGTCGGAAGCGAGCGCCATCCATCATCAAAACCTGAAGGAGCATCCCGAAGGGTTCGGCGAAGACACCCGCTTCCTATTGGAATTCGGCGAATTGGTCACCGCTGTCGATTACTTGCAGGCGCAGCAGATCCGCCGCAAGCTGAGCAACGAATTCGCACAGGCCTTCACGCAAGCCGATGTCCTCATCAGCCCGACGCTGCCGTTCCTGCCACCTGGAATCGGCGACAACACGGTCGACATCAATGGCCAGTCTTTAAGCTTTTTGGATGAAGTGATCCGCTTCACCGGCCCCGGCAACCTGACCGGTCTCCCAGCGCTGAGCATCCCATGCGGCGTCCGCGACGGGCTGCCGATCGGCCTGCAGATCATGGGCCCGGCTTTCGAGGAAGAAAAAGTGCTGGACGTCGCGTTCGCCCTGGAGCAGCTGCAGCTGATGAAAGGCGCCAAACCGGAACTGCTGAGCACCCGTTAAAATGAACCTTTGGCCAAGGACTGGCCATCTGAACCACCCCCATCCGACGATTTCCACGCCCGGGTGGGGTTTTCTTCGTTCCTTAAAAACTTCCCGTCTTCGGCCGACAGATACCCGCATTCAAAAAGCCGCCCCTTTGAGGGACGGCACAAATCAGCCCATTGCTAATGAATCAGATGTTCTGCCACGATTGCCAGGGATGGATTGGCCCCCAAGAACACGATCAGCGGAATGATCAGGAGCGCCAAAAGCCATTTTGCCCGTTTCTTCATCATAAGCCTCTCCTTGTTTGTGATAGCCGTTTTCGGCAAACAGCAGTGACGGAAATTCCAGCAGTTGCGCTTGGCCTTATTCACTTTGCCGTTCCGCCTTCACTCCTTTCCTTTTTTATGACGAGGGCATCAAGCAGGCCTTTCCCGGCCATTGGCTCTACGGGAACCTTCCTGGCCCGACTCCTCGGACGTCCGCCGTTGCTCCCTTTTACGCGGCTTGCGCATCAAGGGAAAGCTTCTTTCATCTTGCGTTCATTGAAATGCTGCATCCGATGCCGGCTTATACGTTCAGCCGGCTTATGTAGGCCGTTCATTCGTCCAAAATCACAGCTCTATTTTAACACATTATCGACTATTTTGATAACAATATTTGAAACATTCAGATTTTTTATTACATTACTTTTTGGTGTCCTTCAACCGAGGGAACGGCTGCCCTGCTTCTCCTTCTCATTTCGGACCGCATTTCCCCCTTTCCCTCTGACTAGGACCATTAGATTCCAAACGGTTATACAAAATTTTCGGAATGTGGATTAAAGCAGCTGTGCGGAGGGAAGGTAGGAAGTACAAACGATGAGGGAAAGGAAGAGAACATCCATGGCTTTCCGAAATGAAGAATCTGAACCGGCCACCGACACTGTATTGAAGCACATTCAGCTTGATCCCGCTTACCACATTAAAAAGAAAGTCATGGAAACCATGCTCTACTCGGTCTACATCATAACCGCCATCGAAAAAGGGGCGTTTTCAGATAAAGTGCTGCTGGTCCGCCACCCGCCTGCCGCGGCGCCTACTTCCTGCGTATTGCCCGTTGAGCTCGAAGAAAGCGAGACGATGACCGAGTCCATCCAGAAAATCACAGCCGCGCTATTGGACGATCCGGCATTTTAGGAGCGATTCCGCTCCATCAAAAAACCCCTTTCGTGAACCTGAATTCACGGAAGGGGTTTTTCATGGTTTCCACGTTAATTGTGTCTGTGCCTGGCACACAAAAATTTTGACTTCAAGTATCCAGGAAATCTTTGCCCGCCAGCTCCCCTATGCGATAAAGGAATTCTTTCGCCAGCCCGACGGTGTTTTCCAGATCGCCCAAATCGACGATCTCCACCGGCGAATGTGTGTAGCGCGACGGAATGGAGATGACGCCCGATGAGACGCCGGTCGACGTCATATGGATGGCCCCGGCATCGGTGCCGATGCCCATGAAGACTTCCAGCTGATGCGGAATTCCGCCTTCAACAGCTGCCTTCTGCAAAAGCCCTGTGACAAGCGGATGGGCGATCAGCGACTTGTCGGCAATCTTGATGCACGGACCGCCGCCTAGCACACGCGTCCCGGTCATCAGTACGTCGTACGTGTCGCTCGTCGGCGTGGTGTCGATCGCGAGCGCAAAGTCCGGCTGGATTGCAGGCGACAACACAGATGCTCCGCGCAGCCCGACTTCTTCCTGCACAGTGAAGGCAAAATAGATATCGCCGTGCGGCCGCTCCGGAGCATCCTTCAATTCCTCGATGAGCCGGATCAATACCGCACAGCCGGCCCGGTCATCGAGTGCTTTTCCGGCGACGCGGTTCCGTGCCTTGCCGCCGATGCGCTTGAGCCCGCTGCCGTAAGAGATCGGCTGGCCGACTTTCACACCCATCTCTAGGGCCTCTTCGGCATTCGCAGCCCCGATGTCGATGTAAAGTTCCCGGTGGGACTCAATGCGTTTCGGGTCGTCCCATTTCACGTAATGCATGGATAGCGTCCCGATGACACCTTCCACATAGCCTTCCGACCCTTTGATCGTCACCGGCTGAGCCAGCAGGATGCGGTCATCAAACCCGCCAAGCTTCTCGAACCGGAGCGTGCCGTTCGGCTCGATCTTCTTGACGATCAGCCCGATTTCATCCGAATGCGCGGCCAATAAAACCGACGGCATCTTGGAATCGGTGGCGTTCAGTTTCACGATGAGGTTGCCCAAGGCATCCACGTGCATTTCGTCTGCCCGTTTTTTCACTTTATCCCGGATCAACCGCTGCACATCCTGTTCGAAGCCGCTCGGGCCAACCCGTTCGCATAGTTCCTTCAATAAATCGTACACACAATCACTCCATCATCATTTATTGGACAAGTACACGTCCGTCAGCAAATCGTTGCTCATCGGATGCGGCACGAAATCTTCCACGTAATCCATCTGCGCAAGCGGCGGCGTAGTGTACGCAAGCATCAGCCACGGCACGTCTTTCTGGAACAACTGCTGCGCCTGCTTATAAAGTTCGATGCGCTTGTCCTGGTCGATCGTCTCACGCGCTTCGGTAATCAAAGCCGTGAACTCCTCGCTCTTATAGAACGCAATGTTCTGCGCCGGGACGGTAGCATTCGTCTGGCTGAGGTTCGGGTACAGGAAATTGTCCGGATCCGCCATTACACCGGTCCAGCCGTAAAGCGCCATTTCGTGCGCCCCTGCTTTCGTGTCCTCCAAGTACGTCGCCCATTCCATCGAGACGATCTCCGCTTCGATGCCGACTTTCGCCAAATCCGACTGGATCGCTTCCGCAATCTTCATCGGCTCCGGCATATATGGGCGCGGGTTGCTCATCGTATGCAATTTCGTCTTGAACCCGTTTTCAAACCCGGCTTCTTTCAAAAGCTTCTTCGCTTCTTCGACATTGTAGTCGTATTTCTCCAAGGAATCGTCATGGCTCCAGAGCGATGGCGGCAACGGGCTCGTTGCCGGATCGGCCAGGCCGTTATAGAACGCATCGACAATGTTTTCCTTATTGACGGCCATGTTGATCGCCTGGCGGACCAAAGGGTTGTCGAACGGCGCTTTTTCCGTGTTGAACGCCATATAGCCGATATTGAAACTTGGGCGCTTCAATAGTTCCAGCCCATCCGTGTCTTCCACAATACTGGTATCGGTAGCGTTCATGCCATCAAGCAAGTCGATTTCGCCGGTCTGCAGGGCATTGAGGCGTGCCGTATTTTCCGGAATCACCTGGAAGATGACCTTGTCCAGATACGGCTTCCCTTCCATCCAGTACTTGGGGTTTTTCGCGAGTGTGATCGTGTTGTTGCGGCTCCATTCCTCGAACATGAACGGACCTGTCCCCACCGGGTTTTCGTTCAGCGTATCGCCGTATTTCTCGATTGCTGCCGGGCTCGCGATGCCGAACATCGAAATCGCCAGATAGCTCAAGAACGGCGCCGTTTTGCGCTTCAGCTTGATTTCCAGCTCGTGGTCGCCGGTCGCTTTCACATGCTCGATCAAGTGGTTTTCGTCCCCTTTAAATCCGCCGTAAAGGAACGGGTAGTACGGGAAATCCCCTTGGTGGTACGGGTTTTTCGGATCCATCCAGCGGTCGAAGTTGAAGACGACCGCTTCTGCATTGAAATCGGTGCTATCGTGGAACTTCACGCCTTCGCGCAATTTGAACGTCCACGTCAGCCCGTCTTCACTCGAACTGTATTCAGTCGCCAGCTTCGGCTGCAATTCCAGGTTTTGGTCGTATTCCAATAACGTCTCAAAGATATTGTGCGTCACCCGGATCGATTCACCGTCCGTCACATTGATCGGATCGAGCCCGACCGAATCGGCGCCGCGGCCGTAGACGAGTGTGCCGCCTTGCTTGTCGCCTTCCGAAGCTTCGCCCCCTTCACCGGTGGTTGCTTCGTCGTTGCCGGAACAAGCGGCCAGCAATAAAACAAGAACCAATGCCAAAACAAATCCAAAACGTACTCTTTTCTTCATCTTTCGTTCCTCCTTTTTGTAACTGATGCTAGTGCAGCAGGCTTTGGCTGAATAAAAGCCGCTTCCTGCATCTTCTTTGAACCCTGTTCCCCCTCCTTCATCTGAACAAAAGTACATTAAAAAATGTAAATGCTTTCATAACGAAAGAAATACTTCATTTCCTATTTCCTTTCGTTTTACGAATAAACCTAGTTTATTGCTAATAGTTGCCTGTGTCAACGTAATTTTTAAAGATTCTGTGAATAAAAACATTTTTTTGAGGCATTCGGTACCTGCTCTTCTCAAGCACCAAAAAAGGCTGCGCTGGCGCCGCTTATTTTAGGGCAATCAGGCAGTCTTTATTGGTTTTCAAATAAATTGAATGATATTTGTTTAGAATGCAGATTGAAAAACAAGCAAGGTTAAACCTTCTTCACTTTAACTAATTGGAAATAGTTTTTAAGTACTTGCCATGTTTCTACAATTTATTGATTCACAACCAACCAAAAAGAACTGATGCTATTCGGATGGGTATGGTGAGTGACGGGGATATATTCAGGTTTTTTAAGCTACACTTCTTTACTTACGATAACTTTTTTAGCCGCAATTACAGTTCCTTTGTCCACATAGAACAAAGCCAAGAAATAGACCAGAATACATAATGCTATTGAAATAGCACTCCAAACAGGCAAATCGGAAATAGATTGGAGAAGCAATGCAACAGCGGACATGATAAGCGTACAAATTAATGGCTTTATTACATTCTTAAGAATACGATGTGCACTGATTTTAAAAATGATACTCATAACAAATAAACCAGGAATTATTAAGTCGAGTCTTACAAACGCTCTCGCATAAACGAGTTCCCAGAAACCAACCTGTAAAGAGATTAAACAGACCGGTATGATAATCAACAAGTCTATCGTCTGCAAGAAAAGTGATATCTTAGGTCTACCCATAGATCGGTATACTTCGCTGAAAATACTTACCATAACTAGTCTGATAGCAGACGTTAAGGCCCACAGACCTAGGATCGTACTCGCTTCGGTCCATTTCGGACCCAACATGATGCTTGTGGCAAAATCCCGATACAGAAATAACCCCATGCCAATCGGAAAAACTAAAAAAGCAAGTAATCTTTGTGCACTTAAAAACATAGCCGTAAACTTGTAGTGGTCATTTTGAAGTCTCGATAAAGCGGAGAAAAGAACAGGATTCATAGAAGCAGTAATAAGCGCAAATAATGATTCGACCATATTTAATGAAGTCCGATATAAACCCACAAAGTATTCGCTTAGGAAACTGCCGATGATAAAAACATCCACCCAAGCTGTCAGCCAAATGGCAGTCGCTTCTAACAATGTCCAACTGCTAAAAGAAAACATGGTCTTAAAAAGAGAAAAACTATAGAAAAAAGAAGGTTTCCATTCCGAAATCCGCATAAAAATTATAGCGCTTGATATAGAGCCGGAGATGGTCCCAATAATAATTGACCAGTATCCATAACCAAAGAAAGCTAATGGCAATGTAACGAATAAAGGAATTGTTACAATTACAATCCGCACCAAAAATAAAAGCTTAAAATTGTAATCCCTCCGATTTAAAGCTATTTGCACACTAGAAAAAGCGTAAATTGGAATTTGCATTGCTGCAAATGCAATTACGTTTCCTAATGCAGGGTTCCCCACTGCAGCAGCGAGCTGGTGCCTGAAAATAAAAATGAACGCGTATATTACCAGCGAAATGAATAGGCTTGTCCAAAAAGCCACATTAGCAGTTTTCTCTTTTTCTTCAGTGTCCGAAAATTCATGCTGGACCAAATATTTCTGGAATCCTGCATCAGTAAACATCTCTGCAAAGCTCACAACCATTACCACAATCGTAATAATCCCGAATGCTTCAGGCGCTAGTAGCCTGGCTAAAATAATATTTGTGACCGGAGTAACCAATTTTGCCGCCACTTCAGTAAAGGTTGACCACTTAGCGGCATGACCGATTTTTGAAGACATCGAATTTTGACTCACATCTCAATTCTCCCTCCCTCATTTTCCTTTCTCATACTTCCAATAACGTTTCATTAAAATTTCTGGAAGTCATCCATTCCCTATGAACTTAAAAGAAAGCAACTGGTAAAAAAGAAAAAGAAGAGCACTATCGAGACTAACTATCCAGTCTATGAATTAATGATTTCAATGACTTATATAGCCATTTTGTAAGCATACCTATAAAGGTTATAAAAGATATAAAATAATCAATCCTGACAACGGGTTCTTATTGTAAGTGCTCTGAATGATATTGTTCCATCTGTCTGCTGTCTACAGAAAAACCTTCCCCCCTACCCTCTACTATTCCTTTCCAATAATTGAATATTTTTTCAACCGATAATTCTTCTCTAATTTGAAAAGCATTTTTAGATAATTTATGGCTTAAACTTTCATCCAAAGCCAATTCCTTCATCGCTTTATATAAGGCAATTGTGTCGTTAACAGGAATTAACATCCCATTTTCATAAGGTTTAATAATCATCCTGGCACCTCCTACTGGACAATCTGTGCAGATTGTCGGCAAGCCGATCGCCATTGCTTCCAACATCGAATTAGAAATCCCCTCGTAATTAGATGAAGAAACATAAATGGCGTTCGACTTTATTGTTTCATGCAAGTCGTCTTTGTGTCCGTGAAAAGTAATTTGGTTTTCTTTTGACTGTTTAGCCTTGGCATATTCTTTCAATTCTTGTTCCAAGCAACCTCTTCCATAAATAGATAATTTATAATCTGGAAATTCTTCTACGAACATCATAAAAGCGTCAATCAACATGGGCAAATTTTTGCCGGCATCTAATCTGCAAAAATTGACAATCTCTTTTTTTCTTCTTCCTACATGGGGCATGGGCAGTTCATTACTAATCGGATTAGGAATAAGTCTCCCTTTTTTTTGAATAGCTGGCGAAAAATATTCTTTTGCATCCGTAGTCTGAAATACGATAGAGTCAGCTAATCTAAGCTGCATATTCCTCACCTTTTTTAATAAATATTGTCTCGGCAGCTTTTCAGGATTGCTTCTTTCAGAGAGAATAACTTTTTTCTTTGAAAATAAGAGGATAGGAAGCAGGTGGATATTGGTAACGGGCATAGCTAAAGAAATAATTACATCACTCTTTAAGCGCTTTATCAGCGGATAGATTTCCATAAAGTTGTCGGCAAGCTTTTTATATTTATTTGATGATTTTTTTAGTGTTAGGTAATATTTTTTCACGTTAGGATTTACATAATACTCTTTTTCCGCTTCGCTTAAGATTATCATTTTTACATTAAAACCTTTGTTGCTAAATTCATTAGCCAGTATAGAAGTAACTCTTTCAGCCCCTCCACCATCAAGGCTTTCAATTAAAAAAGTGATATTTTTTGATTGCATGCTTTTCATCCCCCTAACAATAATTATTCGTTAGATTGTTATTTCAAAATCGATAAAGTTGTAAAATTTTCTCTACCAGCCCTTTTATGCGAAAATCAAGACCTCATATTTTTAAAAACATAAAATAAACTGAAAATTTAGAATTTGTATTATTTTGATTTTATCCTATTTATAATTTTTGTCTAGAACATTTAGCAAATCTTTATAGAAAATTGCCAGTCAACTCTATAAAACTTTTAACAAATCTACATTCTTTAAATGTCAAAGACTCACTTCCATTTAAAAGGATCAGATGAAAATTGAGAAATTAAATCGATTTTTCCTTCTGCTTGTTCTGCCTTAACGATAATTTCTTAAGCTTTAAATAAGCTTTTACTATGATCGTAATTAAACTCACCCGCTCTATTTTCATGTCAATAATTTCATAGTTTTCAGTTGCGTTATAAGTATGCATACCGTGCCACTCTTTATTTTGACTGAATTTGAGCTGGTGGGTAAATATTCTTTCATGTTCTTTCTCTTTGTACATTTCCGTTGAAAGGTTAAGAATTTCATTAAATATTAACGCTTCTCCATACGTGTTCGTACATAATTGAGATGGCCGATACATTTTTCCTTGATGCTTCAAAATGTTTCCTGCTGGCCTTTTGGTTTCACTACAATCTACCAGCGAAGACACCATTCTAATTCCATTTTTGTCTTGGGACAAATATTGAAATTCTTTTAAGCCGTCCTTTTTAACATACAAAAATATATGTGTTTTGTTATTCGGTTCAATGAACAATGTCGTATCCACTGATCCAAAACCACTTGCTAATTCTTTTTCTTTTGTCCATTGGCTAGGAAAAGATACGGCTTTATAACGGGCAATTGAACTATCTTGACCAGATTCCGGAATCATATACCAAGATTCTCCCTCCCTATAGATAAAAGGATAAGAGAGGTGGTAAGGCTCTTTCAGAATGATATGTATTTTTCCGGCTTTGTTGTCCCTTATTTTTCTATAACCGAGTACTCCTCTTCTCAATATTCTGTCGTAAGCTTCAAAAAAAACCAATAAACTTTCCCTTTCTTCAACTATAAAAGGATCAGCACACCAGTAACGCCAACTATTTTTAAGGACAATAAAAGGAGTTTCTTTATCAGTGAAGATATTTTCTTCATCTCTTTTTCTTCTATAAGCAATGCTCCATTCTTCATCCCTAAAGGTTTTCTTTAACATAGAAACACCTTCCTTTTACTCAAAATTTATAATTATAAATGTACGAAAAAGCTATATAACATACAGAAAGATTAATGAAGATAAACAAAATTTGGTTTGGAAGATCTTTTACCAAAAAGCAAGGATGAGTAAAGTAATTTTTTATCTTTAATTCTTTTCACAAAATAACCTCTTCTTTATAACTTGACCTCATCCTAATAGAAGCAAGTTAAAAGAAGGTTAAGTGAACTAAAAATTCAGTTATGAAGGAAGAGAAAAACGTCCTTCAATCAGCAATTTCCAACTCATTGAAAGACGTTTCTCTATTTTTATATCCCTTCGCAGAATGTTTGAAGAGAACAGCATTCACAATGTAGCCTCGTATTGTAATTGGAATCTGACCGTTTTTATTGCAATTGCTGCTTTACAGATATTTAAAAGCGATAAAAACTTACAAACAGTCAAGGTGAATTGCTTAAACACGAGCTTTCTACAAGTTAGAGTCTCCATAATTTCAACGCTTCCGGTTTTTCGCTCAGTGGCAATACACTTTTAACATCCACTACGATTCCACTTCCATCTTTCAGCAACGACTGCACGTTATCCCATCCTTTTTCAAGGTATTCCCGGTGAGGAACCGCTAAAACGACTGCATCAGCTTTCTCTAAGTCGTCCATTTCAATCAATGAGACGCCGTATTCCCGCAACCCGTCTTTAGCATTCGCTTCTGCATCTGTCACTTGAACTTCAACATCATATTCCTGCAATTCCCGAATGACATCTATCACTTTCGAATTGCGTAGATCTGGCACATTTTCTTTGAATGTAAGTCCCAGTACAGTGACTTTTGCACCCTGTACGCCAATGCCAGCTTTAATCATTTTTTTCACCAATGTTCTAGCAATGAACTTTCCTAAATCGTCATTGATTCGGCGTCCCGCTAAAATAACATCCGGCTGGTAGCCAACTGCTTGCGCTTTATGTGTGAGATAGTATGGATCAACTCCGATACAATGGCCTCCTACTAAACCTGGAGAAAAGTTAAGGAAATTCCATTTTGTTCCCGCTGCGGCAAGCACTTCAGTAGTATCAATATCCAACCGGTCAAAAATTAGCGCTAGCTCATTCATCAATGCAATATTGACATCACGCTGTGTATTTTCAATGACTTTCGCCGCTTCTGCTACTTTAATTGAACTCGCTTTGTAGACTCCAGCCTTTACAACACTGGCATAGGTAGCTGCTACAATTTCAAGAACTTCGGGGGTTTGGCCTGAGACTACTTTCGTAATTGTTGTAAAGGTACGTTTTTTGTCTCCAGGATTAATCCGCTCGGGTGAATAGCCTACGAAGAAATCGACACCGCATTTCATATCAGAGAACTTTTCAAGCACAGGTACACAGACTTCTTCAGTAGCTCCTGGATAAACAGTGGATTCAAATACGACAATTGTACCTTTTGCTAAGTTTTTTCCTACAGTTTCGGATGCTTTGATAAGAGGCGTCAAATCAGGCTGTTTATGCTCATTGATTGGTGTTGGTACAGCGACAATGACAAAATCAGCTTCCTTAAGTTTTGCCCCATCAGAAGTAAAGTCAATTGAAGCTTCTCTTAACTCTTCTCCCGTTACTTCATTTGTATAATCAGTTCCTTGTATTAATGTAGAAATCCGATTTTCGTTAATATCAAATCCAATGATTCTATGTTCTTTTCCAAATGCCACTGCCACCGGCAACCCGACATAGCCCAATCCCACAACTCCGATTTTTCTATCCATTATAATTTCACTCCATAGTAGTCAATATACCAGTCGACGAATTTCCCTACACCATCTTTAATATGGGTTTGTGGCTGGAAATCAATATCTCGATATAAATCCGCTACATCTGCATAAGTCGCAGGAACATCCCCTGCTTGAAGCGGCATGTAATTCTTTATTGCTTTCTTGCCTACTTTTTCTTCAATCGCTTCAATAAAGTCCATTAAATTAACAGGATTATTATTTCCGATGTTATAAATTTTATAAGGTGCATAACTTGTACCTGGATCAGGATTTTCGCCTGACCAGTCCGGATTAGGAAGTGCAGGTTTTTCGATCAATCGAGAAATTGATTCTACAATATCGTCTACAAAAGTGAAATCCCTCATCATTTCCCCATTATTGTAAACATTGATTGGTTTACCTTCGATGATATTTTTTGTGAACATAAACAATGCCATGTCTGGTCTGCCCCAAGGGCCATATACTGTGAAGAATCGTAACCCTATAGTAGGTATTTTGTAGAGACTGCTATATGTATGCGCCATCAGTTCATTCGCCTTTTTGGTCGCCGCATATAAGCTTAATGGATGATCTATGTTATCATGGACCGAAAACGGCAAGGAGGTGTTTGCTCCATATACAGAGCTAGAAGATGCATAGATAAGATGCTTAACTTCATTATGACGACAAGCTTCAAGAATATTTATAAACCCGACAATGTTCGAATCAATGTATGCTTTTGGGTTTTCTAGGCTGTATCTGACTCCGGCCTGTGCAGCTAAGTTTATAACTACATGCGGCTGGTTTTGTTCAAAAATCTCCGAAATTTTTTTGCTATCTTCTAAATCTGTTTTATAAAATATAAAATTCGAATTCCTTAATAAATCCAAACGGGATTCTTTTAAAGTTACTGAGTAGTAATCGTTAAGATTGTCAATTCCAATTATTGAATAGTTTAACTCCAATAATTTTTGCGTTAAAGCAAAACCGATGAACCCAGCTACACCAGTTATTAATATTCTCATGGGATAACCTCACTTTTTCTTAGAATATATTTTGTATAGAGATTAAAATACTCACATATAATGTCGTCAATTAAATATCTTCTGTTGATAACTTAAGCCTTCAAATGAGAGCGTAAATATTTTGTTTATCTAAATAAATAGGAATATAATAAAACGTTGACTTACCAAATGGAAGTATTCGAATCTCTTTTATTGGAAAAGTGCTGACCTTGCCGAAAGATCGATAAATTTCCAATAACAATTCCCTCTCACTCCGCATCAATCCTCTCCCTCCAGCGGAAGGTACTTTTCAGCGAAATCCGAGTACTGGTTCAGCAAGCGGCCAGAAGCATTCGAGTCCTGCAGCACTTCCATGACACCCGTGCACACGTCCTCCCATGTGAGAAGACGGATATTGGGTTGGTAACTCGGCTCGATCACATTAGCCAGGACGGCATCGTATTCCTTGCGGATCTTCCGGTTGCCTTCCGGATAAATGATGATTAATAAGTTCTCGCCTGTCTCATCGATGTAAGAGATGTTGCGCATCAATTGGTAGTCATCCATGAAACTTTCATAATCATCGAGACCTGGTTTAAGCTTTTCGGCTAATCCTTCCTGATAGTAGGAGTCATACTTTGACCGATAGTCGATGCCCGCCTTCTTTTTTCCAAAACCGTCTTCTGTATATTTGATTTCAAAGAAGAGTTTCTTCCCCGAAGCCAATTCGATGTAAAAGTCGAAATTTGTACCGTCCCCTCCGGCTACTTCCATTTCAAAACTGCATTCTTTTACATCTTCATCTTCCAACTGCAGAACTTCCAAAAGTGCTGAGAGCTGCTTTTCCTTCATGATTGGATAAAAAAAATTTAGGCAAACCGCTTGGGAAGAGGTTAAATGATGAAAGCCCCAGTGCCGGTTGATGCCTTTTTCCTCTATGTGATTCGCCAAATCAATTCGATACGGCTCCAACAGGTTCAAATTTTTATGGCTGACAGGCAGTATATGTTCATAATCATCGATGCCCCAATTGCCAGGTTCCTCAACCCCAAGCCGATTCACTTTGTAATCCGATAAATGTTTTTCCATATCCTTTTTAAACGCCAACCCAATTCCTCCCGCCAATATATGTTTCTTTTTTTCAGATCGTTAAATCGCGTTTCTTTTTAATGCTTTTCCGTCCCATTGAGTGACCCAGTCCCCTTTGCCCAGAACCCCGGCAGAAATACAACCCCATCCCCCGCACAAACCCTCCGGTAAACTTCCGGATTCCAAACCTTGCTCCCCACGCATTGCCGGAAGCTCGTGTTCAAGGCGAACTGCTTCTTGTACAGATACAGCCCCTCTTTCGGGTTCGCGCTGCCCAGATGGATCCGCTCGAAGCCGTGCGTTTTCCCCCACAGCGTCAGCCCGTATTGCATGACGTGCGCGGGCGACAGCGATTCGAATTCCGGGAGCGTCAAAGCCAGGTGGCAACAGATTTCGTTTTCGTCGATAAAGCTCAGGCTCATGCCGATCGTGATGCGCTTGTACGTCGCTTCCACCACAACGAGCTTGCCGCCGAGCGATTCCATGCATTTATTGAAATACGGTCCGTCGAGATCGTCCGGGCCGATGCTACTCGCGTGTTTCGACAAGGCAAGATAGAATCGCTTGAACTTCTCGAACTGCGCCGGTTCGGTGCTGACCGAATACTCGACGCCTGCGCACAGGCCATTCCGGATCATCGATTTGAACGGCTCCGAGAATTCCACATGCTCCGGGCTTTTGAACGAGGCGAGGTCCGTCGCAAAGCCTTCGCCTGCGTAATCGATATCGTAATAGCCGACAAAATCCAGCACATTGGACCGCACCGGGTGGAAGCGCACAAACTCGCAGATGATGTTGTTCTCTTCGCAATACGACTGGAACGCCCATTGGAACTCGTCCACGAGCTCCCATTTGTCCCCTTCGCTGCAGCCCGAGATGACCGGTCCGCCGTACATGAGCGGCGTGACCAGGTCGTAGTAGGTTTCGCCATCGACCTTCACCGCGATTTCCCGCTTCAGGAACGTATGCTTCACCGTCCCCTTGCTGTGCTGGAACTCGAACACTTCACATGCGCCGTCGCCGACCGTTTCATAGGAGCGGCCACCGGGCTGGTTAAAGAATAGATCCCTCATTGAAATCCCCTCTTTTCTTTTATGTACAGGAGCGGAAAGTATACGTATCCCATCTAATGCCTTCATCCTAATCCTGGCAGGTTAAAAGGAAGTTAAACTTGCTGAATAAAACCTCTTCCAAAACCTATTTAATCCAATAAATTCATTTGTTCCGGATATAAAGCTTTAAGCGGAGCCCACAATTGTCATTAGCCAAGCGAAAAAAGGAAGTAATCCGCAAATGGATTACTTCCTTTTTGTGCATTTTCAAATAAAAAAAGTCTATCCGATTATCAATTATGTGATAGAATAATAAAAGTTTAACAAAACATTCTGAAATTAAATCACCGCCCCGCCTCTGGATATTCCAATCGCAAACGAGGAGATGATCATCATGTTGAGAAAGACATCCCAGATCCTACTAGCCATGGTCGTCTTCCTGCTGATCCCTGAATGGAATACCCTTCAGCCCCCAACGCAAGCGGCAGAAAATCAGGAAACTGTCGTTCTCCAACCTGCCGCCTTGGCAGCGAAAGAAGCGGCTCCCGTCAGCCAAGCGTTCACCAAGGGCCTGCCGAAGGGTTACTCGATGCATGATTTTCTTGTTTACGTCCTGGCGGATGTCGAAGCTTTTTGGTCTCCGCTCATGGTGAAGGATGGCTACGCAAAACCGGACGCCGGGTATTCATTCCCGGCTGCTGGAAAGCCCGTTCTTACCGAATGCATTCTTGACACACCGGATGAGCCGGCGCTGGCCTTCTATTGCAGCACGGATGACCGGATTGTCATGACCCTGCAAATGGCCACGCAGCTAAAGGAAGGAACCTATAAAACCAATGCGGAGCCGCCAAGTAAATACAAGCCCGGCGATTTCTCCGTGGCGTTTGTCCTGGCACACGAATACGCCCATAATCTGCAGACCGAACGCGGCTGGCTGCCGGAAAACGGCGACGAAGCGCCGAAAGCGACTTCCCGGAGCCTTGAGCTGAACGCCGATTGCATGACGGGCGTATGGGTCCATTCGGTAAACGCGCGCCGCCTTCTGGACGCTACAGATATCCAGGAAGTGAAGCGGACACTGGCGGATATCGGCCAAGACCCGTCGGTGACAGATCCGACGCACGGGACGCCGAAAGAGCGTACAAAGGCTTTCCTGCTTGGCTATGACTCCGGAAAGGCTGCGAGCTGCGAACCGTATTTGACCACGCGTTATTAAACGGATTATCAAAAGCAAAATCTAAAATTTGCAGCACGCAATCTGCAATCCCTATGCCAATAAAATCTGCATAGCTGTCATATAAACAAAACAGCCGCTCCCAGAAATGTAGATTCCCGGGAGCGGCTTTCTTTCGCCAATTTATATCTATTCTCCGCTTTCCATAACGACACCAGCAACCAATTGAATCTCGACCGGTGCACCGCCTGGCAACGACGCCACGCCCACAGCTGTCCGTGGTCCGATTCCCGCATCGCCCAATTGTTCGTATAAGTATTCGGAAGCAAAATCGGCGAGCGCAGAATGTGCTTCAAATGTGTCGTCTGCGTTCAGATACACGGTGAGCGAAACGATTTGTTCAAACCGCTCCCCTTCCGCAAGCAAATTCCGCGCTGCAGCGAGCGCATTGGCAGCCGCTTGCCTGACTGCCGCTTTATACGCCTCAACGGGCTGGTCGGTGCCGACTTTCCCCTTTTGGATCAGAACGCCCTTATCTCTGGGCGTCATCCCGGCGGTATAGATCAGGTTGTTAAACCGGGTGGCCGGAACATACTTCCCCTGGGGAATCGGGTGGTTGGTTTCTTCTATCTTGTCCATTTCGATACAGCTCCTCTACATTAATGCCCTATTCTGGTGCAACCACTGCCGTTTGGTAATCCCTTAAAAAATGGAAGCTATTTTAATTCCTTTTCAACAAACTCAATATTCCCTTCATGCCGCGCTATCAAATGTTCCGGAATCGGCTGTCCCCGGTAAAGCGCATCCTTCCTGCCAGCCAGCAACCCTTGAAGATATTCCAAATCCTCCTCAATTCGCCGGAGAATCTCCGCCTGCGAATCAACAATCGCACGGCCATGCCCCGGAACCAGCGTATGGATGCCATGTTCGATGATCTTCTCTTTTATCTTCTCCAAACTCTCTATGTATTTTACGCAGGAATAAAAGACGAACGGGAATTCCAGATCCGATAACACGTCGCCTGCTACCACCAGCTTGCGCTCCAGGAAAAACGTCGCCATCATGTCATCCGTGTGGCCCGGTATTGGCAAGAAAAGGAGCGTATCATCCGAAAATGATTGGGTCGTCTCCTCCATGATTTCCTGATCAATCCTCAGCTCCCCGAGCGCTTTGTCCCGTGCGACATACCACTGCAGATCAAATGCCCGCACCTTCGCCATCGGATCATGCCGTTCCTTGATCTTTTGATGGCCAATTGTATGCCCATACGAAAACTCCGAGAACCCGGCAATGTGATCCCAGTCCGCGTGGGTGTAAATCACATTCAACGGCTTGTCCGGAAGCGCCGCTTTGATTTGCGCCAATTCATGCGGATAGAAGGTCGGATCAAACAGAAAGCACGCCTCCTCCCCTTCGATCAGCGTCGCGTTCGTCTGCCATAAACAGCTCTGAAAAATTTTCATGCAAATCCCCTCTCAATTGCAAGTATCGTATTCCATCCCCTAGATGCACTGTCTTCAATTTGTTTATGCAATTCCATTTCATCCAGTATGCGCCTGAAGAAGAAAACCGGCAATCCCAGAAATAAAATAAAGGGATACCTCCGGAGAGGGCGAATCTATACACTATCAGTTTCACGGGGGATGCAACTGCCGCCGCTTCGGACACAGAAAACTACCGGTACTTTGCCATGGGTGCACTCTATTTGAAAGGAATGAAGAACATGGATGAAAAAGTGTTTACACCATTCAAATCGTCTCCGCTTCTTCCGATTTTCGAAAAGTTTTCAAAAGTACGCGACGTTTCACTCGTCTACGGCGACCCGATCGAGATGCAAGGCCGGACCATCATCCCGGTAGCCAAGGTCAAATACAGCGTCGGTGCAGGGGCCGGCTTCGGCTTTGAGCGGGAAGGCGATGAAGGGTCACCCGGCTCAGAGGAACTGGAAGGCGGCCAAGGCGAGGGAGCTGGCGGTGCGTTCCAGATCAAGCCCGTCGGCATCTTTGATGTGACTTCCGACAAAGCCGTCTACCGGCCGATCGTCCCGATTGAACTCATCCTCTTGTTGCCGCTCATGACAGTCGGACTCGCCTTTATGATGACATCCAACCAGGACAAGCCCGGCCGCATGGAACACATGAAAAAAGGCCAAATGCGCATGGGCGGCCGTTGCAAAACCAAAGGGCAAGGGATGAAGATGAAAGGCCAAGGCATGGGCATGAAAGGCCAAGGCACGGGCATGAAAGGCCAAGGCATGCACATGGAAGGCATGGGACACAGCGATTAAGCGAAGTTAGCCGATTAAGAAAATGGCAAAGCCGTCTGGAATGCTTCATTCCAGACGGCTTTTATCGGTCCACAAGCTGCTTAGATTCTTTTAAATCCTTTCAGCAAGAGAGACACCCATGTCATACAAAGAATTTCCCTCTGCTACACTGTGTGCGAATTCTCTTCAATTTCCGCCCGGTACGCCGGGAAAAATGCTTGATCTCCCCGCTTCCCTGTCGCTTCACATAACGCCCCATACACATCCGCGTTCCAGATTTTCTTGCCGACAAAAAATTCACCTTCCGCTTGTCTGCCGAACTTCTTCTTGAACAAATACAATGTATCATCCGGCAGGTTGGTCCGTCCGCCTCCATGATGGACCAATTCAAAACCGTTCGCTTTCCCCCACACAGCCAAGCCATATTGCAGGATCAACGCAGGAAATAAATGATGGAATTCTTTCAACGTTCCCGTCAGATGGGCATGAAGAATCTTGCCGCTGGTGAAATTCAAACTCATGCCAATCACTTGTCCTTCGTACCATACTTCCACCAGGACAAGGTTCTCTTTGAACAGCTCCAAGCACTTGGAAAAATACGCATCGTCGAAATAGTAGTATCGGCTTGCTTCATTGCGCTGCATCGTGGAATAGTAAAGGGTCTTGAACAGCGCCAGGCTCTCAGGTTTTTCGATAATCCGGTATTCCATACCGGCCTTCAGCGCATGCCGGATATCTCGTCTGCACGAGCTGGAGTATTCCTGCTGGATCGGATCTTCATGGGCTGCCAAATTCGTTATGATCGTATGCCGGTAAAAAGTCACCTCATAGCAAGCCGTAAAATCCTGCGCATTTTCAACGAGCGGATGAAAACGGACAAATTCGCTGACCACTTTGTTCTCCTTGCAATACGACTGAAAGGCCTGCTCGAACTCTGCCACCAACTCACTCTTGCGCCCTGCTTCCACATAGAGAATCAAAGGTCCGCCGTATCCATAAGGTGTCACAAGGTCGTAAAAGGGGCCGCCCTGCAGCGGATATGGAATTTCCCGTTTGATGAACAGATGCCTAATCCGTCCAGCATGGTGTGAAAAATCGAAAACCACCGTTTCCCCGCCTTCCATCGCTTCATACAATTTCCCGTAGTTCTCTTCGAAATATAAATCCTTCATATGGCCCCGTCTCCTCTGAAAAGTGACTTGATACACACCGATTTCTTCTGCCGCCTTTCTTGATTCTTCCAATCTGCGACCGTACCACAAGCTTCTCTTGTCCTATTTAATTTTCTGAGCCGAAATAAATAGGAAAACTTTCCCTTTAATTTTCAATCTATAGAAACAAGGTTAAAATGAAGTTAATTTTTTCTCTACCTGAAATAAATAAAGTGGGCACCAACAGGAGACCCTAACTTTATGCCGGTAACTTTTTGAACATTGGATTACATGCGCCAACAAAGAAAAAGCCCTCTAACCGGTTTCCCGGTCAAGGGCTGCATGTTCTACCAACTGGATCTGTCGTCTTACAAACCCTCAATCAATCCTTAGGACTTTTCCCTTTGTCCTGAGCATCTTGTTTCTCGGGTTTATCTGCTTTTGGCTCTGCTTTCTTTTCAGGCTGAGCTGCTTTCGGTTCTGCTTGCTTCACCGGCGGAGCGGCCTTTGGTTCTGCTTTCTTCACCGGCGGAGCGGCTTTCGGTTCCGCTTTCTTCACTGGTGCTGCCACTTTCGGTTCCGCTTTTTTCACCGGAGGAGCCGCTTTAGGCTCTGCCTTCTTCACTGGTGCAGCTGCTTTTGGCTCTGCCTTTTTCACTGGTGCAGCCGCTTTTGGTTCTGCTTTCTTCACTGGCGGAGTTGCTTTCCGCTCTGCCTGTTTCGTTGTCTCATTTTTTACAATGGGTTGTGCTGGTTTTTCAGCGGACACATTTTTCTTTGTAGCTGCGCCCATTACCGAGAAGCTTTCGCCTTCTTCTGTTTCTACTACCTCCGGCTCGGCCGGATCTGCAGCTTCTTCCTCAGGGCCTTCTGTGATGACATCTCCTGTTTCTGTTTCAGTTTCAGTTGTTTCTTCCTCTGTCACTTCTTCTTCCTCTGGAGCTTCTTCTCCGACAGATTCTTCAAGCTTCGCCAATTTCTTATCGATTTTACGTTCCAAGCGTTCCTGGGCCTTCACCACATTTTTCGCCAGTGCTTCTTTGGCCTTCGGATTCTCTACTTTCTCCAGTGCAGCTTGCAATGCTAGAAGGTTGGAACTGAATTTTGCTTCCAATGCCGCACGGTCTTCGTCGACCGGTGCCTCCTCGGATTCCTCAGCAGCTTCGCCTTCTTCTGCCTCCGGATCTGCCGGCTCATCACCAGCCTCATCTTCTGCACTTTCTTCATCAGCAGCTATTTCTTCCGGTGCTGCCTCTTCATACGCCTTTAACGCTTCCTCTTGCTGGGCAATCGCCCGTTCCAGCGTTTCAACCGCGAGCTCCACTTCGCCTTGGGCAAACAAAGCCTCGGCTTCTTGAATCCGCTCTTCCACGAATGAAGCAAAGAGTTCAGCTTCCTTCACATCATCGAACGTCAACGCAAGCTGCACATTCTCTTGCAGCTTTTTAATGAAATAGAACCAGTCCCCCGGCAATTGGGCAGGTTCGTCCGTTTCAACTTCTTCAGGCGTTTCAACCCCTTCAGTCTCTACTGCTTCCTGCTCTTCTGCCTCGTGCCCGTCTGCGAAAACGAGGGTCGAGCCCAAACCGAACGCAGTTGCCGTCGACACCAACCCCACTGCGAAATATCGCTGCATCTTCTTTTTACCCTTAACCAAAAATAAAACCTCCCAAATCAAATTTGTATTTGAATCAGAAGAATTTAGAAATCAACCGGGAAAGTTTTCATTCACCATTCTTCAGCAGCCCAGCCGCCGTGGCACAAGGCTTTAGGCCTGAGACTTTGCGTCACTTTCTTTCGAAAGCTTTGCCTTTATTGAAATGAAGAATGGCGTTTACGTTGCCCTTGCTTTCGGCATGTAGAAAAACCTTTCTTTCACTAATTCCATTTTACTCCGAGCAGAAGAAAGTAGAATAGGTTTTAAGACATTTTTTATTTCCTTTTATTTCATTTTATGTTTTTGGGGAATTGTTTGCGTGCCAGGCACGCAAACAATTCCCCATGATAGAAGCAGCTCGCCTATAGTTTAAGATTCCCAACGTCAGAAAGGGCGCCTTCGAGCCGCAGGAATTCTTTAACCGCCCGCATATAGGAATCCGTCGCGCTCGGATGTTCATATTCACCAATCAATCCGGATTCGAATAAACTAGTTTTAAGCTGCATCAGTTTTTCTTCATCATCTTTAGAAAGGGGTTGATCCGTATACTGCAGCTTTTCAATGATCGGCAAATAGTTCCGTTCAAGGATGAGATGTGCGCCCCAAAGATACTTAAAGTCGGTTTCCTCAATCGAAACGTCCATCTCGGGATGCGACATATCAGAAGCGGCTGCGAAGGCATCTGATAGCGCCTCCAGTTTAAGCCTAATATATGTAGGGTCAGCTGAAATCTGCGCCGGACTCACCCCCATCATAAAACCGGCATTACGGGTAGTTTGTTCAAGGTTAGAAGCCAATTTTCCTTCATATATATTCTCTGCCTTCTGCCACTTATAGAGAAACCACCCGCTAGCCATTAATGAAATGACTAAAAACCAGATTAACAGTTTATTCTTCATCTACTCTCACCTCTTTTATTCCATATTATAGCAAATAATAAAGAGCGCCCCAACGGACGCTCTTCACTCCACTTATTTCACCAGCTCCGCAACTACTCCTTCACTTCCATCTTCTTTAACCTCTTTCGAAAAACTCATCGCTTGGTAACGCTTTTGCAGTTCTTCGTCCGGCTCCTCGAAGATGATCGCTAAAGGGCGTAATGCGATGTGTTGATCGATTTCAGCAAGTTCATTCAGTATTCCAGACTCATTGGTTTCGAAGTACTCCTTCACTGCTCTTAACTCCTCAGCACTAACTAAATCTTCAATCGCTTGCGTATTTAAATCCATCCTATCCCTCTTTCCACAATAAATTGTCTGCATAGCCATGATGCATCCTCTTCTTTTCTTATTCCCTAACCCACTGGAAACATGCTCATAAAATGCCTTTTAAATCGAGCCTTAAACGGGCAGAGACACTGCCATGTTTACTCCCTTCCATCAGCAGCTCTATCCTGCGAAGAAAACCGATCCCCTCCTCGCTCTCATCCGAAAACGATGAATCTCTTAAGTCCCTGACACAAAACAAGCCTTGAACTCTCCTACTCGAGTGTTCAAGGCTTTCATACTTTTTATTCAGCTGGGATCGTGTTAGTACTCGTAACCCTCTCTCGCTGCTTTTCTTGCTTTTTTCCTTCTCTTCTCTTTCTGGTCTTTCTTGTAATACTCTTCCGATGTGAAAAACTCGGTCGTCAGTGCTTTCACTTTCCCGCTTAGCAGCAGGATGGCGATGACGTTCGGAATGAGGATGGCCGCGAGCATGATATCGAGGAAGCCCCAAATCACTTCTGCTGCACCGACCGCGCCGAAAATGACGGCCAGGATATAAACCACCTGCATGCCGTAGGAAGCTTTCGTACCGAACAGGAACTCCGCCTGCTTCGCGCCGTAGAACACAACGACCAGGATCGTTGAAAGGACAAAGAATATCAAGGCGATAGTGACAAGAATCGCGCCAAATTCACCGAAATACGATTCAAATGCCAAGCTCGTCAATGCAGATGAATTGTCCATGGCCCCTTCGCCCGTCCAGACACCGGATGACAACACCACAAATGCCGTTGCGGTACAGACGATCAGCGTATCGACGACCACGCCAATGACGGCCCAGAACCCTTGTCTTACAGGATGGTCGGTCATGGCAGCTGCGTGCGCAATCGGCGCTGTGCCAAGCCCTGCCTCATTCGAATAAAGGCCGCGGGCAAAGCCCCAACGGATGACTTCGACAATCGCTGCACCGGCAAACCCGCCCATGACAGGTGCCGGAGAAAAGGCGTTGCTGAAAATCAGCTTAAAGAATTCCGGCACTGCGCTGACGTTCATCACGAGAATCACAACTGCACCGCCGACATAGAACAACGCCATAAACGGAACAAATATCTCCGTCACTTTCCCAATCCGCTGAATGCCGCCGAAGACGACGACCGATATCAGTACGGCAGTTGCAATGCCCGTCCATAGGGCAGGAATCGCGAATGTCGTTTCCACCGTACGGGCAATCGAATTCCCCTGCACCATGATGCTCGGGATCAATTCGATCATCAAGGCGAAGGAAAACCAGACGCCAAGCCACTTCATGTTCAAGCCTTTCGTCATGTAATACATCGGCCCGCCGACAAACTCCCCGTTGGCATTTTTCTCGCGGTACTCGACCGCAAGTACGCTTTCAGCGAATTTGAGCGCCATGCCGATTAGCGCAATGACCCACATCCAGAAAACCGCGCCCGGCCCCCCGAACATGATCGCAGCCGGCACCCCGACAATATTCGCTGCGCCGATCGTGGAAGAAAGCGCGGACGTCAGCGCCTGAAACGGCGTGACCGTCCCTTCGCCTTTCGGTTTCTTGAACACACTGCCAAACGTCTGTCCGACGATATAGCCAAAATAACGGAATTGAAAAAATCCAAGTTTAAATGTCATGTAGAGACCTGATAACAGCAACATCGTGATGAGAGGGATGCCCCATAACCACGCTGAAAAATCAGCGACTCCCTGTAAAAAACGATCCAATTTCTTTCCCCCTATAATATTTCAGTATATGAAATGTTTCCCTTGGGAAAGATGTTTTAAACTTGAATCGGGAAATTCATTAATAAAATATGAATCAAGGGCAAGAGAGCATTGGAACAGAATATAAAGAAAGGCATTTCCTAAACCCCTGAAAGGAGCCGGAAATGCCTTTTGTTCAAATCATATGCTATATCACTATCACTTGAAGATTACTTAATCATCAAATCAGCAAGTTGAATAACGTCGGGTCATTATTGATTTCCTTATACGGAAATCCGTTTTCATTCATCCGTTTTAAAAGGGGCGCATAGTCTTCCCGGCACTTCAGTTCAATCCCCACGATAACGGGGCCTGCTTCGCGGTTGGTCCGTTTGGTGTATTCAAAATGCGTAATGTCGTCCTGCTCCCCCAACACCTGGTCCATAAATTTGCGCAACGCACCCGCACGCTGGGGAAAGGTGACGATGAAGTAATGCTTCAGCCCTTCGTAAATCAGCGATTTTTCTTTGATTTCCTGCATCCGCTCGATGTCATTGTTGCCGCCGCTAATGACACAGACCACGTTTTTCCCTTTGATTTCTTCCTGATAGAAATCCAGCGCGGCCACCGACAACGCCCCCGCCGGTTCCGCGACAATCGCATTTTCGTTATACAACTGCAGAATGGTCGTGCAGACTTTCCCTTCCGGCACAAGAGCGATATCATCCAACACGCCGCTGCAGATCGCCACCGGCAATTCACCGACCTGCTTGACCGCTGCGCCGTCGACAAAAGTATCAATCGAATCAAGCCGGGTCACTTTGCCATGGTCCAGCGACGCCTTCATACTGGCAGCTCCCGCCGGCTCGACGCCGATCAGTCTCGTAGATGGGCTGATTCCTTTTAAATACGTTCCGATGCCTGACGCCAATCCGCCACCCCCGATGGCACAAAACACATAATCCGCAGGCTCCTGCATGTCGTTCAGGATCTCCACGGCCACGGTGCCTTGGCCGGCAACAACCAGTTTATTGTCAAACGGATGGACAAACACCTTTTCTTCGGCTGTGCAGTATTCCATAGCCGCTGTATAGGAATCATCGAACGTGTCACCTGTGAGGACCACCGATACATATTCGCCGCCAAAGCGCTTTACTTGGGAAACTTTTTGGCTAGGAGTGGTCAACGGCATGAAAATCTTCCCTTCGATTCCCAGCGCAAAGCAGGAATACGCAACACCTTGGGCATGGTTGCCGGCGCTGGCGCAAACGATTCCTTTCTTTCGTTCCTCGAGCGTCAGGCTGCGGATGAAGTTATAAGCCCCACGCAGTTTAAACGAGCGCACCACTTGCAAATCTTCCCGTTTCAAATAGACGTTGCAGCCGTATCTGGCAGAAAGAAGGTCGTTCCGCTGCAGCGGCGTTTTAATGACGACATCTTTCAGCGCCTGATTTGCCACCATAATTTCTTCTACAGATACTTTCGACAACGTTGCGTTTCTTTCCAATTCTTCGATGTTGCTTCTAGCCATAGATGTCACCTTCTTAATTTAGTATTTCCTTACTCTAACATAATATATTGCATATTTGAAAAGAATATTTCGACAATATCATTGCTGCTCTTGAAAAAGCCAAAGAAGCCTTTCCTCAATCAGTTGGTGTCTGCTGGAAAGGCTTCTTATGACGGGATATGCGGGAGCTAAGCAACGGCTATCAGAGGCCATTCTTGGAATTCATTATTTATACAATAAATTATCCTTAATATTTCACTTGCAAAGGATTCACCCTGTGTATGCTGCCATTTTGTCTGCTAAAACTATATTTTACTAGTAGCTCTGTTCTATGCAGTCAATGGCCACATTCTTCTCAATTAGAGGCTTAAATCTCCGCACAAATGGCTTTTTCATTACGCAATGCTCAATTTTGTACTTTTGCATTTCATAACTCTGTACTTTTATTTTGCACTACACATCGATGCTGGCGTATTGCTTCATGACAAACCACTACCACTTATTGATCAAAGCGGAGCGGGATCCGCTGCACAAGATCATGAGCCTCGTCAACCGACACTATAGCGCCTCTTACGCGAAACGGTACCTGCATATCTGGCGCATCTACCAGAAGCGCTATTTCGCGAAGGAAGTCGATTCCCGGCTCGGACTTTTGACTGTCAGCTCGTATATTCACCGCAACCCGATTCAGACGAAAGTGCCGATGGTGAAACGGCTGGAAGCCTATCCATACAGTTCGTTCCCGCTGTATTGGGATGACGGGCAAGCCGCTCCCGCTTTTTTGGACAGAGAAACGCTGCGTGAGCTTTTACCTGAGCCGTTCGAGAAGAACAACATGGCGTATTGTATGTACTGCCTGACGAATGCGCAGAACGCAGAAGAAGATCCGCATGTGGAAGATATGGAACCGCCGGTGATGTAGCGCCGGCGGTTTTCTTTGGTGAAAAGTTGGTCGAAGAATCTCTCTTCCAACTGTTCCCATTTCGCCCTTGTGTACAGCTCATTTATGACTATTTATTCTCCCTCATAAAAAAGCTTGAGGAACCTTACCATTATCGGTTTTGCTAAGTTCCTCATGCAAGATTGGTGTACATGTTGAATTTTGTTTATCACAGGGGCGCATTACTACGTTTTTCACATGGTTCCAGCAGTTCCCATTTGGTCCCTGTGTACGGCGCAATTATGGATATTCCCCCACTTCCATAACTATGCAGAAGCCATCCTCGAAATCAGTTAATTTCACTGAAGGTGGCTTTTTTTGCTATGCAATTGTAGTGAATACACGAAATCTTTCCGTACACAGGGTCGCGATTTTATTAATCCACCATATGGCCCCGCCTCCTTTGAAAAGTGACTTTCCTACAATTAAATTATGTATCACTGCACATCTTCTTAGCTCTCTCGCTCTTATGCCCTCTGAGGTTCTGCGAGAAGCTGCTTCTGCCGTTTTACTTCGCGCATCTTGTTTTCCTTAGAAATAAAAACAGGAAACTCTTCCCTTTAAGACGACAGTATAGAAGCAAGGTTAAAAGGAAGTTAATTTTTTCGGCTTAGTATCAATACATAAAGCGAATATTTGAGGAGGAAATTCCTACATGGTAGCAACTTCGAACAACCGGACTTCATGGTTCCAATATTTTGTAGTGTAGTTTCGGTAAAAGCATATGAAATGTTGCCAGGTAGATATTTTATTAATTTACTCATAACCAATAGCGGCTATAGTCAATCTTGATTAAGACATACTTGCATCGGAGGAAGACTACATATAGAAAAATATAGTCGCCGAGGATGTAAGAAAGTGACTTTTTTGGTCGGGCACTAAAACTTGCATAACTACCCATTTCATCCAGATGTTTAAAGTATTATAAAAAGTTTGCTGTTAGCTTGTGTCACTGCCGGTGGTAAACTACCCAATAACGCCGTTTTAAAATTCCCCATTTATCAAGGATAATCGACATATACCACGTTGTAGAGGAGTATGTGTCGATGTTGAAAATGGAGGAATTTTTTATGATACGGGAGTTGCACCAAAAAGGATGGTCATTAACAGCCATTGCCAAAGAGACCGGTTTCGACCGGAAAACCATCCGGAAATACATAAAAGCCGAACAGCTCCCTCGGAGCTGCAAGCGAACAAAACGGCCAAGCAAGTTAGATCCATTTAAACCTTACCTGCTCCCGCGGATCCAAGAAGGCACCACCAATTGTGTGGTGTTACTAGAAGAGATTCGAGCGCAAGGGTTTGAGGGGAAAAGCACCATCCTAAAAGATTTTGTGCAGCCGCACCGGGAACAACCCAAGAAACAGGCGACCCGGCGCTTTGAAACACCGCCCGGCCAGCAGGCACAAATGGATTGGGCAGAAGTCGGCCTCTACGAAGTGGAGGGCTGTCTCCAGAAAGTCTATGCGTTCCTGATGATCCTAGGGTATTCCCGGATGAAATACATCGAATTCACGACCGATATGAAAGCCGAGACCTTGATGAAATGCCACATGAATGCCTTCGCTTATTTCAACGGCATCCCCAATCAAGTTCTCTACGACAACATGAAAACGGTCGTCATCCGGCATACGCCGATAGAAATCCGCTTCAACCGAACCTTCGAAGACTTTCTCGCTTACTACGGGGTGACGCCGAAGGCGTGCAAGCCTTACCGGCCCCAAACGAAAGGGAAAGTGGAACGAACGGTCGATTACATGAAGCGGAACTTCTTTCAACGGCGGCACGAACCGACGCTCGAAGCACTGAACCAGGACATGCGGAAATGGCTGGATAGGACCGCGAACAAGAAAAAGAATGAAACGACCCAGGAACCGCCGGTTCAGCGTTGGGAAAAGGAACAACCCTTTCTCCAAGCATGGGGCACGAAGGAGTTGTTCCCGACCACGCATTGGGAAATCCGCGAAGTCAGCCGGGATTGTTTTATTTCGTATCTCGGCAATAAGTATTCCGTTCCATTCCGGTACGCCGGTCATCAAGTGAAGATCAAGGTGACGCTGGAGAAGCAATTGGAGATCTACGATGAAGTGGAATGCATTGCACAACACCCGATTTTGTCCGGCGAGACACGCGTTCATGTGCGCTTTGAACATTATGAAGGGCTGCAGGAGGCAAAAGAAAAAGAGCAGAAACGAGCGAATCCCATCGGTTTGGCGACCCAGGATTCCACCGTTTCCACTCCTTACGTTGAAGCACGTCCCCTCGCAGCTTACGCCGCCTTAGAAGGAGGTGATTTCGAATGAAATCTATCCTCGAAGAACGGCTGAAAGAACTGAACTGGTCACATACGGCCAGCCAGCTCGATGATTTGGTCGAGAACGCTTCTACCCATAATGTATCATATTTCGACTTTTTACACACGGTCGTTTCGGGAGAATGGGAACACCGGGAATCCACCGAGTTGAACCGCCGGGTTCAACGGGCAAAACTCCCATATACCAAAACCATCCACGATTTCGATTTGGCGTTTCAACCGAGCCTCAACGAGCAACGAGTCAATGAAACCCTTACCTGCCGGTACATTGCGAATGGCGAAAACCGGCTTCTTCTGGGACCGCCAGGTGTCGGGAAAACGCATCTGGCGATCGCGTTTGCGTTAGAAGCCATCACCCAAGGGTACAGCGTGCTGTTCTTAACCGCAGCCGATCTGGTTGCCGAGTGCCATAAGGCAGAAGCGAAAGGCACGGTGCCCCGGCTCATCAAGAAGTGGACACGGCCGGACTTGATTGTCTTGGATGAAGTCGGCTACTTTCCGTTTGATGAGTTCTCGGCGAATATCTTTTTTCAAGTCATCTCGAAGAGATACGAGCACGGCGCGATGATTCTGACCTCGAACAAATCGTTTATTGAATGGGGCAAGGTATTCGGGGATGACGTCTTGGCCACAGCCATTCTCGATCGCCTGCTTCACCATTCGGTAACCTTTAACATCAAAGGCGATTCCTATCGCCTGAAGGAAAAGAAAAAAGCCGGAATTTATCCGGCTGCCCCGACGGCTGATTAGCAAAAATGGGGAATTTTATTCCGGCAATAATGGGGAAAAATAAACCGGCGTTGACAGCTTGAATGCCAAAAAACCGCCTGCAATAAAATTAAGGGTTTCGAGGGCGGTTTCTTAACATTCGTTTTAGATGAAGAAATTTAATTGCATTTTGTAAGATGGCATGATGTTCAATTTTCTAACCTTAAATGAATTGCTTCATCTGCTCATTCACTAATTAAGTATTTGTAAGTTAGCTCTAGATAGGTATATGATTTTCAACTACATATCCATTAGGATTCTGTTTTTGCCATTCCCATGAATCCCTACACATTTCTTTAATACCTCTTTCCGCAACCCATCCTAATTCATTTTTTGCTTTTAATGGATTGGCATAACAAGTAGCAATATCTCCGGATCTTCTATCACTAATTAGGAAAGGAATTTGTTGGCCAGATACCTCTTGAAATGTTGTAACTATTTCGAGTACGCTATAACCCGTTCCAGTCCCTAAATTGTAGGCTTCTACACCGGTCGAGGACATCACTTTTTCTAAAGCTCTTAAATGGCCAAGAGCAAGATCCACTACATGAATATAATCACGTACACCCGTCCCATCCGATGTTGGATAGTCATTTCCAAACACTTGCAGTTCTTTCAATTTACCTACCGCCACTTGTGTGATGTAAGGCATTAAATTGTTTGGAATTCCATTAGGATCTTCACCGATTTTCCCGCTTTTATGAGCACCTATAGGATTAAAATAGCGAAGTAACGCAATACTGAACGAACCGTCCGTTACAAACAAATCTCTTAATATCTCTTCTACCATTAGTTTGGTTCTTCCGTAGGGATTTAATGCACTTAATGGGAAATCTTCTGAAATCGGCACCTGTTCAGGAACTCCGTATACCGTTGCCGAAGAACTGAACACAAGATTTTTCACGCCATATTCCTTCATAACTTCACAAAGTACTAAAGTACCCGTAACGTTATTGTGATAATAATGCAGCGGTTTTGAAACAGATTCCCTAATAGCTTTTAAACCAGCTAAATGGACAACCGCTTCAATTTCTGTGCTTTCAAATACTTTTTCCACAATTTTTCGATTCAACAAGTCGGCCTCATAAAACAAAAAATCTTTCCCTGTTATTTCTTTTATTCGTTGTAAAGATTCGAGTTTACTATTAGAAAAATTATCAAGTACCACAATATCATAACCGGCATTTAGCAATTCTACGCAGGTATGGCTACCGATATAGCCAGCACCTCCAGTGATTAATATCGCCATTGTACAGGGCACTCCTCTCTATATTCCTTCTATCACATCACCTATTTCCCATCAAACGTCCATTATTCACATAACGAAATTCTTCTGCTTTTTCTACGACTTCTTCCTTAATGAATCGATTTTATTCAGACGTTTCCACAGACGGCATTCGGATCTTGATCTCTTATAGATTCTGTCCCTTTCATGCGAAGATAACTGGATATTAAATGAGAATTTTGCTCTCAACATAAATTACATTTTTTGTAGGTGGAAATTATCACGAATAATTGTGTTTTTTTCGTTAAATTTGCTATAGGAATAACATGTGAGCCTGTATATTATACAAGCTTTCCATTTTTTAAAAATGAAAAAACTTATATTCTAATTCAACAAAGAATTTTTATTACAGAAAACTTAATTTTGACTAAAAGTTAAATACCTTTTAAATTTCTAATCATTTTTTCAATTAAGAAATAGTACCCTTTAATAGGGAATCCAAAATCTAAATATCCTCTTAAACTTCCAGCAATCCAAGGTAATTGAATTGCAACTATACTAAGAATTCCTTTAAATGTTTCTTTAAGATTTTTATAAATAGCAATTGACAAGATAAAAAGATAGAAAGAATAGACAATAATAGTAGTCATTAAAAAAAGTAATAATAATTTAAAATCAATTAAACCAATCACTATGATAAGAAATAAATAAAATAAAGTTCCAAGAGGTAATAAGTGAGACATCCTTATTGAGTTTTTATGCGCGTTAGCTGTTTTCATTCTCCAATAACCATATCTAAAGTACTGAACAATTAAGTCATTATATTTATTTCTAGGAAAGTAATTTATAGTTATTTGAGGATTCATTAATATATTTTTTTTAGTTACATTCTTTAATCGACTGTTTAATTCAGTATCTTCATTTACTACCCACTCTTCATTCCATCCTTTAACTGCATTTAAATCTTCTCTCAGCCATGCACCAGGAAAAAGTGTATCAACCTCGACTAACTTATTACTATAACGAAATTGTGCGCCCCCTAAAACCCATTTACTGCTCAGGGCCTTAGCAAAAATTCTCGAATTTTGATCATAACCTTTAGCTATTGTTTTACCTCCGACGTTACAATAATTGGAGGAATTTTCTTTAAGAAGTGTTATAACGTCTATAATATAAGAATTCGACAGTTCACTATGAACATCTAACCTTAAAATATAGGTACCGGAACTTTCTTTTAAACCTAAATTTAATGAAGATGCTATTAATTTTTTTTTATTAGTTAAAATTTTAATTTCCCAAAGGTCTTTTTTACTATTGATTTTTTCTTTAATTTTTTTTAATTTTTCCATTGTTAAATCTTGAGAATTACCATCAATAAAAATAATTTCTATTAGATATTCTTCGGTACTTTGTTTTAGTAAAGAATCAAAGAAATTTTCCAGAAACTTTTCTTCGTTAAAAACCGGAACTAATATACTGATATCAAACATACATGCGAACTCCTTATATTTATTCCCTTATAAAATCCTAGTGAGATAATTTAAATTGGCTTGAAATGGTTCTATTCAATATTATATTTATTATTACAATAATAAATAAAAATTAAATCAGCTATATTCTCTTAAACTTTATTCATATATTCTCAAATTTATCAACTAGTTTAGTTTTAATTTTAGTGGTAGCTCTTTCTAAAAGAGTAGGAGTAGCTAATTTAGTATACATTTTAACCATCGGGTTCATGTAGTCAATAAAAGTTTGAAACTCTCCTTCTTTTTCAGCAATTTCATATGCGGTAAAACTCGCTTGTGATAATTCTGATCTTTTTTCATATATTTTCTTTCTTTTGGCATTTATTTTATCGGATGCTACAACTCTTTTTTGAGGTCTCCATTCATTATTTGAATCTTTCAAATATAGTCTATACGCTAGCCCTTCTCTTCTATGCCGAAAACCACCAGCCTGTGAAGAATAAACTTTATTTATACTTATTTCTTCAAGAAAAATTTTATCACTACTGTCTTGCAATATATTTAATATATCAGTATTTCTTACCGTAATAATATTTGTTCCCCTACTATCATCTGCATACTCTGGAAGCCAAGCATCCCCCACAGTAATATCTGCCGTTTCAGCTAATACATCATCGCAGAATTCACAAGAATTATATTTAAACATTCCTTGACCCCAATTAGTTGTATACAAGTCTTTAGTTGGAGAAGTTAAAATTTCAATTTTGTTTCCTTTTATTCCTTTTACTTCAACACCATAATTATTAGCAGACTTATTTTCTAACTTCTTTCTAAAATCAATGCTTTCTAAATGAGTAGGGTTGATGCCTAGTTGCCATCCTATTGATTTAGCGAAATTTGCACTCTTTAAGTGACCGCATACTAATCCAATAAAGTATTTTATTCTTTCATTAATTATTGGATCTTGTTTAGCTAAAAGTCTTATAGATTTAATAAAGCAAGGAATTCCTATTAGAGCATAGCGTCCGTTATTTTCTCGAATTAGATTAATTACTTGAGATAACTCTATTGGATAATACTTAGATTTCGCCCCTTTAAAAAGTTCATCTTTATTATAAGAAATCTGGTATTCAAAAAGGCTATTATTTTTTGTTTCGCTCGACTTAACATGGATTATTCCATCAACTAACCCACGCTCTAATAATTGAGTAGCGATCCAGTTACCCATACCTCCAGAACTTCCTTTTTCTCTAAAAGAACCTTCTCTAACATATCCAGCATAATTTTTAAGATAAAATCCTGTATATTCGTTATGATTTATGTCTTCTAAATTACCATAAAATTTTCTCCCCAACTCTGTTTCATTATTGGAATTTTCCGAGAACGGACAAACAGCTAAATAATCATGACTAGTATCTTCCTTAGATGAAAGTAATACCGGTTTATATTTACCTTTTTTATCCAACTGCATTTTTAATGGAGAATTTTCTAAAGAAGCACAAACTCCACATCCAATACAAAAATCTTTAGAAACGACTGTTTCTAATAATTCCTTTAAATTACTATTCAAGGTGAACACGGCCTTTCGTAACTTTATTATATATTTTTTTAAATTGGTGACTTACATTTTTTATAATATTTTTTTCATATTCATTCATACCTAAAAACCAACTTACAAAAAAATGTATTAATGAAAAAACAAGAACATTAACAAAAAAGAAAATAACACTGTCATTTGGCAAAATATTTTTATTAATAACTCCAATTGTAAAAGACATTAATATTGATGGAAAAAATTTCAATATCCCTTTCCAAAATACTACAATGTTTATTCCTATTTTAAAATGATAATACAAATTCATAATTATAGTATTCCCAATTATTAGAGACACTGCAGTAGCGCTAGCAGCCCCCATAATTCCAAACTCTTTTATTAAAGGAATAGTAATTATAATATTAAGTATTGAAATAAATAATAAATTCATCGATCTGAATTTCTGTAAATTTTTAGCATACAAAATTGATATACCAAAATTTTGGATTAAAGGGACAATCAATGCAGACATAATTATTAAAACAATATAAAAAGCTTCTTTATAACCTTCTCCTGCCCAAATATTAATAAAATATTGACCATATAGAGCAAATCCAATTAATATGTAAGACAATATAATAAACTGAAGGCGACCATATCGAAGCATTAATTTAGTGAGCTCTTTGTTACTCGTATTTTTGGCTACTAACATTGACACTTTCGGAAGGAACAGGCCGCTGATTGAAGTAGAAAATTGCATATATAAGCTAATAAATTGCATTGCAATTGCATATACAGCAACCGGAACTGTTCCAGCCATTATTCCTAAAATAAATTGATCAGTATTCCAGTATATTTGATCAACTACTATTCCTAAAAAAACAAAAAATGAGTATCCCAAAATTTCTTTTAGATAACTAAACTCGATTTTCCCAAAAATAAATTTTATTTTAAGATATTTAAAAGCATATAAAACATTAAAAAGTAAAACTATTAAATTCACCGTTGTAGTAACCAATACCATAGTTATTATTCCATATCCAAAAAACAAAAGAGGTAAAATGATGAGAGGTGTTAATATTAACCTCAAAATGCCCAATACTTTTAAAAACACAAATTTTTCATAGGCTTGAATAATAGATCCGAAAATTGCCAGTGGAAATGAGAAAGCAAAATTAATTACTAATATTATAATCATTATTTTTGCTTTTTTTATTTCATGCAAAGTTAACGCATTATTAAATATACTTTCAAAGTAGCTTAAAAGTAGTAAACCAAAGATAATAACAACTAAACTTATTAATAAATATAAAACTAAAAAAAGAGCATTTAATTTTGCTTCTTTATTTTTATCTCCTATTACTCTGTTTCCTGATACATATCTTACTACTGCATTTCCTATCCCCATATCCATTACATTAAAATATGCAGCAAAAGATCCTATAAGAGCATATAGTCCATATTCAGTTTGCCCAATTAATCGAATCATTATCGGTGTATATAATAAAGCAATTATGATTGTAATTGCTAAAGTTAAGTAGGATAAACTAGCTCCCACTTTTAATTGATTCATAATTACAACTTCTTTCATTTGCATTTTGCATTGGTTTTTCACTTTACCTTTAGAACATCATTAATCCCAATTATTACCTTTCATCATAATTGAATGAGCACGTATTGTAAGAGAACTATAATATAAAAAACTTCAATATTAATATAGGTTATTTTTAGATTTGTTAACCTTTTTATTAATATTTTTATTTCAAATAGTAGTCTAAATAATTATGTGCTTTAGCTCTTTCTTTACTTAAAATAATTTTTAAATGAGAAAAATCTAAGTCTATAATCTCGCTATTTACATCTTTAACATTTCCTTTTCTTGTTTCTAATTTAAATGTTGATAATAAGGTATCAATTCTAGAATTCATTGATGGTAAATTTCCTTCTCTCTCATAGACTAAGAAAGGTGTTTCAAACAAAATGGAAAAAACAGCTCCATGAAAAGAATCGGTAAAAAAGATAGAAGCGGAATTAATATAATCTAAGAATTCGCTTGGACCAGTTGAATAATACTTTTTTTCTTTAATATTTGCTAAATTCACTATTTCCAAATCATGTAACTTTGCAGTTTCTATAATTGTCCTCGCTGTCTCGGAAGATATTTCACTTAAAAAATATGTTAACAAATATTTACCATCGGGTTTATTAATATGAGGTTTTTTAATTTTTAACCATTCTTCTTTAGTCAATAATAAAGTAGGATCTATTAATACTTCTGCATCTCTCCCAGTAAGTTCTTTAATTAACTTTGCTCCTTCTATTTCCCTCACCGAAATTCCACTCATTTCAGACAACCATTTTTTATACCTCTCTACATAAGTTATAGGAATTTTCGTTATTCCAAAGCTTGGTGCATATGCAATTCTCTTTTCTTTAGGTGCAAAAGTTAAAAAGTCTAATGAGGAGCCAAATCTGAAAACTGGATTCCAAACTTGATCACTACCGGTAACAAAAAAATCATATTCCTCTGAGAAGTTTCTGGGAATGTCATTAATTGCAATCTGAAAATCTGATTCCGTTATATGTTTTGTTGAAAATTCTTTAAACATTAAAGATCTTTCTTCATTCGCATTCTTTCCGTAAATTGTGTATATAAAATGTAGATGTAGTTTTCCAAATATATCTTTTGAAAATATTTTCTTTAAATAATAACTTACTAACGAATTTTTACTTTCAATAAATTTGAGTTTTTTATGATCTGTGTTGTTTTTTATTGTTTCAACTTTAAATCCTTTTTTTTCAAGTATTTCTTGTAAAGCGTAATTCTGTAATCTATTACCATAATTAAAATATCCATTTAAAGTTAAAATAGCAATTTTTCTCATCTCTTCAACTTGCCTTCTTTCTTATACCAATCAAATTTAGATTTTGATTGTTTAAGTTATAATTTTTAATTTTCCAAGCAAAATAAATTATGTTAGAGTTTTTTCTTAATAAATAATATAAAATACGGGTATTCCATTTTTTTAGCTGTTTAGGATCTATATTAGTTATTTCTCTAAACAATACTGTATCCTTATCTGTTTTTGAATCCTTACTTTGCATTAATAAACTTAGAATTAAATAAAAATAACTTTGATGAAATTTATCTTGCCTAATTTCATTATGATTATAAATCAATGTCAATATTTTTTTATAAGCTTTTATAGCACTTAATTTTTTTGAACTATATTTTAAAGAAGTATTTTCACCGTGTATCAAGTATTTATAATACTTATTTTTATCATACATAATTACATCGGCCCTCAAAAAAGCTTCCGTACAAAACAACATATCTTCACAAGTATGGATACTTTCATCAAAAGTAATTTTTTTCTTACCTTTTATTAATTTAGAAGAAAATAGTTTATTACAAACGTACCCTTGATATTCATATACATTTAACATATTATTAATCGCTTCTACTGAATCCATCTTTATTATATTTCTGTTCAAATAATTTTCTTCTTTTCTTTCGAAATTCTTTTTCTGTTCAATACCGCATATTAGAACATCTTTTTTGGTTCTATTATGAAGATTCATCATTTCCTCAATCATTTTTTCTTCTATAATGTCATCTGCATCTATAAACCCAATATATTTCCCTTTAGCTAAAGTTAGACCAACATTTCTAGCTGAAGAAACTCCTCCATTTTCTTTTTCAATATAAGTTATTCTTTTATCCCTTTTTGCAAAACTTAAGCATATAGATTTACTATTATCAAAAGATCCATCATTAACTAATATTATTTCTATATCATAGTAACTTTGCTTAATAACGCTATTGAGACATCTTTCAATATATCTTTCTGAATTATAAACAGGGATAATGAGAGAAACTAACATGTATATCTCCTTAAAAATTATATATTTTAATTAATTTTTACAATTTCTTTGTACTTTCCTATAGATTCCTTGGTTATTTTTCCCCACTCGTACATTGTCGATAAATTTCTAGCTTCAGCCCCTTTACAAAACAATTGTTTCTCACTATTTAATAATGCGATTAGCGCACTTTCAATGCTTTTCGAATTAGATTGAGCAACCCAGCCTGCATTAAAGTTTAAAATTTCTTTACCCATATTCGTTGCTTCTGTTACTAGACATGGCAGCCCATATGATAATGCTTCTATTAGTGCAACTGGATGACCTTCAGATCTAGAAGTTAATATAAAAAAATCACTGTCTAATAATTTTTGTTCTTTTTCTTTATCATATATTGCATCGTAAACTTTAACTGTTTCTTCTAACTTATATTTTTTAATTAAGCTTTCTAATTTAATATTTGAATTATTGTCATCACTACCATAAATTTCTATTTTTAACTTGTGAAATTTAGGATGGCTTTTTATGTTACTACAAGCTTCTAGAAGTAAGTCTAAACCTTTATAATATATTGACTTTCTACCTATATAAACGCCAGTGAAAACATGATCGTTAAATTCCGCTTTTTTAAAATTTGGAATAAAGCAACCATTTGGTATTATAATATATTTTTCATTCCACTTGTTTTTTGAAGTTTCAAGTTCTCCATGTGTTAAATATTGAATTGCACTAGCTTTTTCTATAAATTCATTAAAAATAAAGTTTAAAGCAAGGAATTTTTTAAGAAACTTTTTTTCTCTAGACGTTTTAGTCAAACACCCATGTGGAACTATTATATATGGTATTTTTAAATGATTTAAAATTTTACCTATCCTAATAAATTTGTAATAGTACACCTCATGAAATACAACTAAATCTGGATGTCTAAATATTGGTGGTAATGTAGAGAAGGTATTTTCATCAAAATTTTTTAAGTACTTATATATTTCTGTACACCCGTTCGGTGGAATATAATTTTCACTAATATTACACCAATAGACATCTTCAATTTTTGATTGGTTTATTATATGGAGAGGAACAATATTTGCAACTCCACTTGCTTTATCATTTGCCAAAGAAGTAAAATGAACAATTTTCATATATGCACCTATTTCATTAAATTATAAAAAATTTCAAACTACTTAAATTACCCCTTGAACTTGCTATCAAAAGCATTATTAAAGAAATTAATATTAAAAAAAATTTATAGTATAATTTATTTTTCCCTGAAAATTTTTTTGTGTTTAAAGTATAAATAAATAAAGGAATAGAAAGCATTATGTTAAAAATCACCATTCTGTGGAATGTATTGTATTCCACCATCACTACTATGCATATAACACTGATCAGCACAGAAAATCTATAAATATTTATAACGTTATCTGTAATTTTAGATTTTCGATTTATACCAAACATTATTATTTGAGTTAAAGTAATAGTAAATAATGAAAGAACCCCCAATAAATATTCCCAAAAGTAGCTATATCGGTTTGTTCTAAAATAATCTTGTGCTTTTAATATCATTGAATCAATATATATGTTTCCAAATAAATATAAAGTAAGTACAAATAAAAAACTTAATAAGATAGAAAGAAGCCTATTTATTGTATGTTTTTCTCTTTGAAGGATAATAAATAAAAAACGTAATAATACTATAAATAATGCTATCGGATGAATTAAAGAAGCTATAAAATACCAAACTAAATTTTTAATAATTAACTTCTTTTCTTCTATTTCTTTATAAAAACAAATGGCTACTATTGAAAAGGCAAGCACAGTTCTAATTCCACTTATTGCTTCAATAAAAAATCCCGTAGACATTGTAAAGAATAAAACCAAAGCTGTATTTCCGGAATTAATACTATATTTCTGAGCTGCCTTTTTGATAATATAAAATATATTTGTAAAAACGATAAAAGCGGTAATTGCTGGCAATAACGATGCTACTCCTGTTTTTCCAATTAAATGCAAATAGATCAGAGCAAATGCTGTGTTACTTTCAATTGATAAATCAATAATTTCTTTGAAATTATAAGAAGCGTAAAGGTTCATTATAGGAATAATTCTATACAAATCTGAACCTGGGTTTGGAGTAAAAAAGAACCCCATTAAAGATAATAAAAATGTATAGACTAATAAAATTTTTCCCAAATTTTTATTTTGAGAGCTATATATCATTAAATAAACGCTAAAGAGTATAAAAGAGTATATTAATACTCCAAATAATCTTTCTGACAGAAACATTAATTATCCTACTTTCTGTTAAGAATCCCTTTTAATTACTCTTTTTCTGAAAATATTATTTATAATCGAATTTTTATTCCTCACCCTGCTAAATACTAATGCAAAGGAAAGTTACCCTTGAAATTCTCAGATAAAAATATACTTTCTTCAAAACTGATGGTTTTAAATTGAAAATTAGGAATGACACAATCATTATTACTATAGAAAACATTTCCAAACATTTTTCTAGTAATAATAAAGTTATTACCAAAATATTTTATAAAGATTCCTAACAAGTATGAACTATATATTTTTCTATTATTGTTTAAAGCTATCTCACTAACCATTTTTAAAGTATCAATATCTTCTGGGTTTTTAACTAAAAATAACCCTGAAATCTTATTTTTTATTAAGTGAGCAACAATATCAGAGAGATGATCTATATATATAAAACTTCTTTTATTCTTTATTCTCGGAAACACAAATGTTTTTTTCGCCAATTTGCTAAGTGCTTTATAATTTCCTGGACACTCATAACCATAAATCATAGGAATTCTTAATATAGAAACATTAAATTCTGAAGACTGCAGGCTATTTAAAAGCTGTTCAGCTTCTAACTTGCTTTTTCCATAATTAGATGTAGGTTTAGGGATTGTATCTTTAGAAATAATTGTTTCTTCACCGATCTTTCCTATTAGACCGTAAATTGCCATTGTACTCAAAAATACAAAGGTTTTAACACCTTCATCTTTTGCCTTTACTGCCAAATCATGTGTTAAATCTCTATTAATTTTATAATATAAATCCTTACTCTCTGTAGTTTCTTTTTTATGAACAATTGCAGCTACATGATAAATAGCATCATAAACAGAGAAATCTACTTGTTTCCAATTGTTATTTCTGACTGAAATAAATTCTATGTCCCAATTCATGTTTAGTTCAGTTATGCGTTTTTCCAATTGAGTTCCAGCATAGCTATTTTCACCAGTTATCAAGACTTTCATTTAAGACACCTCTCGTTTTCCCTCTCTAACTCCATCACTTCTTAAAACACTGAAAACCGTCTTAAAGAAAATCTCGGTGTCCAATAGTGGGTTCTTCTTCTTAACATACTCCCCATCAATTTTAGCTTTCACTTCAATCGGCAATTCATCGCGCCCACTGATCTGTGCAAGCCCCGTCAAACCTGGCAACACATCATTCGCCTTGTACTTATCACGTTCAGCAATAAGATCTTCCTGGTTCCATAGCGCTGGGCGAGGACCAATCAAACTCATATCCCCTTTAAGGATATTCATCAATTGCGGTAGCTCATCCAAGCTTGTTTTGCGCAAGAACTGCCCGGTTTTTGTAATATATAAATCCGGTTTATCAAGCAAATGCGTCGGCATGTCGCTTGGGGCATCTATTTTCATCGTTCTAAATTTCAAGATATCAAACTCTTTCTTATCTTTGCCTATTCTTCTCTGTTTGAAGAAGACAGGTCCAGGAGACTCTAGTTTGATGAGCAGCGACAAGATCAGTAAAACTACCGATAAGATAATCAATGTTATAAGTGAAATGGTGAAATCGATAATTCGTTTAGCCACTGAGAACATCTTCGGTTCTCCCTTCTCATAGTTAATTAATATAGAAGAAACTACATACTAACTTGAAGTGTTTTTTCTCCAACGTTCTTCCGATTTGCCAAAGCTAATAAAACTTTCTTGATTTCCTCGTTTGGCATCTCAGGTAGCTTTTCTAGTGTATAGAACAACTCCAACTCACTGATTGGATTGGCTTTCCCGATATAAATCTTAGGAAATACCTGCTCCGCTTGGATCTCATCTTCATTCAGTAATTCTTCAAACAACTTCTCTCCAGGACGGATGCCCGAGTATTTAATTTCGATATCATCTTCTGAGTAACCGGAAAGTCGAATTAGATTTTTCGCTAGGTCGACAATTTTAACGGGTTCGCCCATATCCAAGACAAATACTTCTCCACCTTGAGCAAGGGAGCCAGCTTGAATTACTAACCGCGAAGCTTCAGGAATTGTCATGAAATAACGGGTCATTTCTGGATCGGTTACTGTAATCGGTCCACCTACTGCAATCTGTCCCTTAAATAAAGGGATAACAGATCCGCGCGAACCAAGGACATTGCCAAAACGGACAGCGACAAATTTCGTGTCACTGCGCTTCGCCAAGTTCTGGACGATCATCTCAGCGAAGCGTTTAGATGCCCCCATGACGTTCGGCGGGTTGACTGCCTTGTCTGTTGATACCAAGACGAAGTTCTTTACGCCCGAGATATGTGCAGCATTTGCAACGTTCTTTGTGCCGTGGATGTTATTTTTGACAGCTTCAGTCGGGTTGATTTCCATGAGTGGTACGTGTTTGTGCGCCGCTGCGTGGTAGACAACGTCCGGCCTGTGTTCATTCATGACGTCCATGATGCGGTCGTAGTCCTGGACGTCCGCAATAATTGGGATGAGTTCGGTGCCTTCTGCGACTGTTTTGCGCAGTTCCATGTCGATCGTATAAATCGAGTTTTCTCCATGTCCGAGAAGCAGGAGCTTTTTCGGGCCGAAGCGCATAATTTGGCGAGAGATTTCTGAACCGATCGAACCGCCAGCGCCGGTGACGAGGACTATCTTGCCAGTCAGCTGGTCTTTTATTTTATTCATATCGAGTTGCACTTCGTCGCGCCCGAGGAGGTCTTCAATCTTGACGTCCTGGATATCGCTGACGGAGAGCTTGCCGGTCATGATGTCTTCGATGAGCGGGATGGTCTGTGTACGGACGCCGAGGTCCATGCACGCCTGGATAAGTTCCGCCGTGCGCACTTTCGTGAGTGACGGGATGGCGATGATGATGTTTTCGATGCGGTGCTCTTTGACGAGTTCCGCGATGTCCTCTGTGCTGCCGTGCACACGGATGCCGTGAATCTCAAGGCCGCGCTTATGGCGGTCATCATCGATGAAGGCAACCGGAAGCAACCCGCGGTCTGCGTTATGCAGAAGCTGACGCGCAACAAGTGTGCCGGCCTGCCCCGCTCCGATGATCATCGTGCGTTTCTGCTCCGGCGCTTTTTTGCCAGTGATCGTGTCGCGGAACAACCGCCACGACAGACGTGATCCGCCGATGAGCAACAGGTGCAGCATCCAGGTAATCGCGAGTGCACGGAACAGCACGTCGCCGAATACTAAGAACTGCACGATGCCGAGTGTGAACACCGAGAACGAGACTGCTTTGAAAATGGAGGTCAATTCGCCGATGGAGGCGTATTCCCAGACTCTCCGGTACAAGCCGTAGTAAAGCGAGAATGCATGGTGTGCAATGAAGATAACAGTGGCGCACACCAGGAGAAACTTGCTCTCGAACGGATTGGTCCACGGATGGAGGATGAAATAGCCGATGAAGATGGAGAAGAAGACGATCAGCGAATCGACCCCGAATAATAAGGATATGCGCTTTCTAAGAGACAAAGGGGTCATTCCTTTCCGGGGATATAAGGTCTTTTGTCATAGGACAATTGACTATTACACCTATTTTAACATACTAATATATGGCAAAGATAGACTTTTTTCCACAAAAAAATACTTTTTATGTATGTTTTAGACAGTGAAGGACTTACTGTGCAGGGAATCATCACAAAAACCATGAATAAGACCTAGTATTCTTGTATAACAATAATGAATTCAATAGATGATATGTAAAAAGTCCTTGTTTTTGCAAATTGGCAAAAAAAGAAAAGCAAAAAGGGAATGCCCCTTTTACTTCTCGGCTCCATAGTATTGGTAATAGTAATTATCTTTTGGCAGGATGAAGTTGTTTAAAACGGCTCCGATTAGGCGGCTGTTCGACGATGTAATCGCTTCCTTCGCCTTAAGCGCCATCTCTTTCTCGGTTGTGCCGGAGTTGACCACCAGGATGGTGCCTTCGCATTTATTCGCGAGGATCTGTCCGTCAGTAACAGAGAGCACAGGCGGTGCGTCGAAGATGACCAAATCGTAGCGGTCTTTCAGTTCCCCGATGAGCGCGTCCATCGATTTCGATGCGAGCAGCTCCGCCGGGTTCGGCGGAATCGGGCCACACGTGAGTAAGTCGAGGTTTTCGACGACTGTTGGGCGGATTGCGTCTTCGATTGTTGTCTGGCGCGTCAGGACGCTCGACAATCCTTGGGAGTTCCCCATATGGAATGTGTAATGCGTCGTCGGTTTACGCATGTCGCCGTCAACGAGCAAGACGCGTTTGCCTTCCTGGGCGAATACGACTGCGAGGTTCGCAGACGCGGTCGACTTCCCTTCCGAAGGGGCAGCGGACGTCACAACAAGTGAACGGATGTCGCCGTCGGCAGACGAGAAGTTGATGTTTGTGCGCAACGTGCGGAATTGTTCCGCAACGTAAGAACGCGGGTTGGTATATGTAACCACTTTGCGGGCGGTTTCCTGGAGTACTTTTTTCTTTCGGGCCATCGACTACGCTCCCCTTCTTCTAGGTGTGGTGTTGCTTGCAGCTTTCTGGATGTTGGTCTCTTCCTGGATCGGCGAGATAACGCCAAGGACAGGTACACCGAGGACGTCTTCGATGTCCTGGTCATTCTTAATTGAAGTGTCGAGGTATTCCAATAGGAACGCGATTCCGACGCCAAGCATCAAGCCGACTACAGCGGCAATCGCCATGTTAAGCATCGGGTTCGGAGCGACTGGTACCGGATTTTCTTTCAACACGGCCGGCGACAGAATCGAGACGTTGTCGACGTTCATGAGTTCAGTAATTTCAGTCTGGAAGACATTCGCTGTAGTGTTCGCGATGTCGACCGCTACTGCTGGATCTTCGTCCTGGACAGCCACGTTGACGACTTGCGAGTTCTCAGCATTCGAAACGGTGATTTTCTGGTTCAATTGCTCCGCGGTCAAATCGAGGTCAAGCTGTTCTGCAACTTGGTCAAGGATAGCCGGGCTTTTGATGATGACGGAATATGTATTGATCAATTGAAGGTCGGCTTGGATGTTCTGGTTGATCACTTGCGACGCTTCCTGCTTTTCTTGGTTGACCAGAATCTGCGTCGATGTTTCGTAGATCGGAGTCAAGAGGGTATAGCTGATGACACCGGCGATGATGACAGCGAGGACGGTCAGAATGGCGATCAGGCCGAGCCGCTTTTTCAGCGTGGTGAACAATTCCTGTAGCGAGATGGTCTCTTCCATGTGTCGTGAAAACTCCTTTTGGGCTTAAATGTTTATCTCAGTATAACATGAAGTTCTTTGGATAATGAGGTTTAATTTGGAAAAAAGTATAGATAGTTATTCCTGAATTGGCAAAAAAACAGGATTATTCTATTAGAACGGGATTTTATAACTAGTCGGAGCGATAAAAGAAAATGTATAGTTATTGAAAATGCCGTTTTTTATTATTTTTAATACAGTACTCTTTTCTGGATTATTGTGGTATTTGGCCGCTTCGGCACTTGGGCAGGGCTTTCGCAAGAAGCCAGGCATAAACCGCCTGTCTTCTTGCTTCGCCTCGCCCCTGGCGCGCCGGCGCTGGAAGATTCTTTGTAACCTTATATATATCTGTTGGTTTTCGTTTCACTCGGCCGTGAGGCTGAGTAAATTTGGCATCGTCTTCCCTATCTTATTTTCTGTTTCTATCCCTTCAACTGAATGAGAGGTCTAGCAGCACGCTATCTTTAAATAATCATTACGCCCTCCTGCCTCTCCCTCTACAGGCGGCATGACTTCAATCAAATCGCTTCTCGAAGCGCAGTTTTTTATTAAAATGCGCATTTTTCTGAACTGCCGGTCTATCGCATACACCGGGAAAATAGCTTATAATGATATATTGGCATGACTTCCATGCCCAAGCGTTCTATAATGTACGTACTATGGTAAAGGGGCTTTTCTGTAATGACTTCTAATATATTGATCATCGTTCCGGCGTATAACGAGGAGCAGGCGATCGTTGACACCGTCAAGCAATTGGAGCAGTTCGCCGAATACGATTATGTCGTGGTGAATGACGGCTCCACCGACCGGACGAAAGAGATCCTCGAACAGCATAATTTTTCGCACGTGACGCTTCCTGTGAACCTGGGGATTGGCGGCGCGGTGCAGACGGGCTACCGCTACGCAGCGCAGCACGGCTATGACTACGCGATCCAACTTGACGCCGACGGCCAGCACGACCCGGAAGACCTGCATCATTTGGTATCCGAGATGAAGCGACGCAATGTCGACATGCTGATCGGCTCGCGTTTCCTGGAGAAATCGAATTACAAAGGCAGTTTGACGCGCCGTACGGGCATCCTTTATTTCAATTACCTGCTGCGGATGATTTCGCGTGTCCACATTACGGACCCGACGTCCGGCTACCGCATCGTCAACCGCCGTGTGATTGAATGGTTCGCAAACGACTACCCGGTCGATTACCCGGAAGTCGAAGTGATCGTCAAGCTTGCACGCAAGCGGTTCACAGTCGAAGAGACGAAAGTCGAGATGAACGCCCGCCAAGGCGGTGCGTCATCAATCACGCCGGTGAAATCGATCTACTACATGGCGAAAGTAACTTTCTTTTCGCTGATTCGTTCATATATATAGGAAGGGGCTTTTTCTAAGCATGGATATTATACATTTCATCGTCCTCGCCGCCGCGCTGTTTTTCCTCGGGGTGGTCGTCGCGATGACGGCAAAAAACAAACTCACGGACCAGTACGCGTTCATGTGGCTCCTGTTCTCCGGGATCGGTGTCGTCATGGCAATCGCCTTGCCGTACTTGAACCGGCTGTCGCATCTGATCGGCATCGCCTATATGCCGTCGCTCATTTTCCTGCTAGCATTCCTTGTGGTGCTGAGCCTGCTCATCTACCACACCGCGCTATTGTCGAAGCAGGAGCGCCGCACGCGCATCCTGGTGCAGGAAGTCGCGTTCTTGCAGCGCGAACTTAAGAATTACCGGAAAGAGGAAAATTAACTCATGAATGTTACGCATCTTTTATTGGTACTCGCAAATACACTTATCCTGGTTGCCGGCCAGTTTCTTTGGAAAGTCGGCATGGAAAAACAGTCGGACGCGTTCTCATCTGTCCTGTCGGTCGTGAAGATGTTCTTCTCGCCGTATATCCTGACGGGGCTGTCGATGTACGGGCTCGCCACGATCCTTTGGCTGTTCATCTTGACCAAAGTGCCGCTCAGCGTCGCGTATCCGCTCCAGTCGAGCGCGTACGTCATCGCGGTCGTCGGCGCATTTTTCATTTTCGGTGAAACGATCACGGTGTGGAAAATCGCCGGCGTCTGCTTCATCATGCTCGGCGTATCGATCATCGGCCTCAGCGAAATGCGCTGAGCTTCCGCTTCGGTTCCACATTCCATCTTTTAAAGGGGTTTCACCATGATATTTAACTCGTTTGAATTCATTTTCCTGTTCCTGCCGATTGTCTGGATTTTGTATTACCTGCTCGGCCGCATACATATTCCATTTGCCAAGACGTGGCTTTTGGTCGCTTCGCTGTTTTTCTACGGCTACTGGAATCCGGCGTACTTGCCGCTGATCCTGGTGTCGATGGTTATCAACTACACAATCGGCATGTTCCTCGGCAAGGACCGGGCGAAGTCGTTCCGAAAAGCGATCCTCACTGTCGGGATCATTTTCAACGTCGCGCTGCTCGGTTATTACAAGTACTATGATTTCTTTGTCGAGAACATAAACGTGGTGTTCGGCTCGGAGTTTGTGCTGAAGGATATTTTATTGCCGCTCGCGATTTCGTTCTACACGTTCCAGCAGATCGCGTATTTGGTCGACTCGTACCGCTTGGAGACGAAGGAATACAATTTCCTGAACTACGGGCTTTTCGTATCGTTCTTCCCGCAATTGATCGCGGGGCCGATTGTCCACCACGGCCAGGTCATGGAACAGTTCAGCGACAAACGGTCATACCGCATCAATTACGAACACATTTCGCAAGGGCTTTTGATTTTTGCGATCGGCTTGTTCAAGAAAGTGGCGATTGCCGATACGTTCGCCGAATGGGCGAACGCCGGCTATAACGACGTCGGCTCCCTGTCGTTCGTCGACAGCTGGATCACGACGCTGTCGTATACGCTGCAGCTGTACTTCGATTTCAGCGGGTATTCGGATATGGCGATCGGGCTGGCGCTACTCTTCAACATCCGTTTGCCTTTGAACTTCAATTCGCCTTATAAAGCGCGCGACATCCAGGATTTCTGGCGCCGCTGGCATATCACACTGTCGCATTTTTTGACGACGTATATCTACATCCCGCTCGGCGGGAACCGCAAAGGGAAAGTGCGGACTTACGTCAACATCTTCATCATCTTCCTGGTGTCGGGCATCTGGCACGGTGCCGGGTGGACGTTCCTGATCTGGGGCGTCATGCACGGGCTGGCGAGCATCATCTGCCGCTACTGGAAACTGGCCGGGTTTAAGATGAATTCGATTTTGGCTTGGATTGTGACATTCCTGTTCGTCCATTTTGCGTGGGTGTTCTTCCGGGCGCTAAGCTTCGGCGACGCGATTGCGGTTCTGAAGGCGATGCTCGGTTTCAACGGCATTGGGCTGCCTGGCGGATTGGCACGTGTGTTCACGGATCTGGATAAGAGCTGGTTCACGAGCTTCCCGTTCCAGGCACATTCAGTGGAGCTGTTGGTAACACTGGTCATCGGCCTATTGATCGCCTGGTTCGCGAAAAATTCGACCGAGATCATGTACGAAACAAAACGGAATTTGGCCATGGCTGTGTTTGCGGCGGCGCTGTTGTTCTATAGCGTCATGCAGCTGCAGCAAGTGAGCGAGTTCCTGTACTTCAACTTCTAGGAGGAGATCCCATGAGCGATAAATCATATTCCCTTACCGTCATGGCGATTTTCGCCACGTTGACGGCGGCGGTGGCCGGATTCAATTACTGGATCGACCCGCTATGGCATTACAGCCACGCGCACGAGTTCAACGACGTCCAAGTCGTGACCGATGAGCGTGAGCAGAAGACGGCGAACCAGATTTATGTGCCGAAGGATGCGGATACGCTCTTGATCGGCTCAAGCCGGAGCACGTATATCCATACCGATGCATTTTCGGACTGGGACGTCTATAATTACTCGGTCGCGAATTTGTCGATGCGCGAGTATCAGACAATGCTGAGTTTCGCTTTCGAGGAAAACCCGGATTACGAGCGCGTGGTGCTGGGTGTCGACTTCTTCAAGTCGAGCACACAAGAAGCCGAGGCGCCGCGTTCGATCCTGAACCATGTGGCACGCGTGACCGAGCCGTTCTACCGCAGCAAGAACCTGTTGTCGTTTGATGTGCTGAAGACCTCATATGAGAACTTCGAGCTGTCGCGCGAAGACGAAATTACGGCAGACCGTCTGTACAACCGCGAAGGCAATGCATTTGCGAAGCGTTATAACGAAGAGGAGACACTGAAGCTGACGGAGAGCAAGATCCGCAAGTTCGAGTCGACGTTCTACGGCGAGCGCTATACGTATTTTCCGAAGTACAAGGAAGTCATGACGAAAGTACGCGATACGCATCCGGAAGCTGAGAAGGTCGTGTACACGACCCCGATCTCGAGCGAGCTGTTCAAATCGCTGGATTCGACGGGGCTGTACGATGAGTACGAGACGTGGCTCCGCGATTTGGTGGATGTATATGGCGGTGTGTGGAACTTCATGTACCCGAACACGGTAACGAATGACATTACAAATTATTTTGACGGGCACCACTTTTACCCGGAGGTCGGCGACATGATTGCGGCGCGCGTGGAACAAGGCGAGTCGGCGGATGTGACGGAGGATTTCGGGGTGTATGTGACGCCTGAGAACATTGATGAGCACTTGGCTGAGGTTGAGGCGCTTGTAAGTGGGTTGAAATAAATTTCTTTTACGAACCGCCTTGATGGGCGGTTTTTTTTGTGAGTATAAACGAAAGCCTCTTAGAATAGAAAGGGCTACTTTAAGTAAGCTTGACATTCATCTCCCTCTTTGTTGCATAAGTTTTATCTTAATTGCAATGACAGAACGAAAAACCAAAAGAGACTTCCAACATCAGAAGTCTCTTTCGAATTGATTGAGCATAAAACTCTAAACTAATATGGAATGATTCAAGTCCACTTTTCTTCTTCGTCTATCCACTCACTTTTTCTAAGATCATAGGAATTCGATTCTTCCGGCAACACCAAGTAGGCTGGCAGTTCCAAAGCGTCTCCCCCTGCTTCTTTCCAGCAAGAGCTGAACCACTCGGCGAATGTTTTCTGCTCTTGTTCAGGGATTTCCATTTCATGTTCTTCGTAGAAGTCGAAGAAAGCTTCTCTCTGGCTATTATCTAATTCATGATACAGAATTTCTGGGAGCACTTCTTCGCTTCCAGCGAATAGATTCGGGTTGTTTTCTTCATTGAAGACTTCGTTGGCGCCCTGGTCCATTGAGAACATGCGGATTGATAGTTCGAAATTGATCGGTTCTATGGATGCGGTGAAATCGAGCAGATCGATAGCTGGTGAGAATTTGTAGGCAACGACTCTTTTCAGATTGCTTGTTAGTTCATTTGAATGTTTTTGCAGATTTGATTGAATGTTGCCGATATATTGATCGATTGTGAACATTGGGGGACCCCCGTAATTTTTATTTATGTATAGGCTCATTTATAGGTGATCGCACCATACGAGCTGTTTGTATTTTAACATGAACTATCCAGGATATTACATATATCATTGGTCTTTCGAGAGCAAATATTTTTAGTTCCGCTCCAAGACGCTAAGTTCAAGGGCGTGATATGAAGAGACTTCCGCATCGCGGAAGTCTCCTTTAAGTGCAACAGCGCATTTCGCCTTGGCGAAATGCCAAAGGGCATTATTGCTTTTGGCATTTGGGAGGGTTCTATCGGTGTTTTTAGTGTTTCTATCTACGTTTCGACAGCTTCTATCGATGTTTCTAGGGTTTCTATCTATGTTTCGGAGGTTCTTATCGGTGGTTTAAGAGATGCGCCATAGATGCTTCGCAAAATTTAATCGACATTATCAGAAGTTTAATCGACACTTCTTAGATTTTATTCAACACAAATCAGAATTTAATCGACACTTCTCGCAGTTTAATCGACACTCCCCCGCTGTCTAGACGAAAATAGGCCATCCAATGTGAGATTGGATGGCCTTGTAGGTTTTATTCCATTCTTAAGCGAAAACGTTCCACCATTTCGGTTTCGGGATGTCCTGGGGTTCCAGGACGATGAGGTGGCGGTTCTGGATGATGCGCTCGTTGTTTTCGAGGAGCAGGTCGACGATTTCGTGATGGTTCTTTTTTTCGAGATAATCGAGGCCGTCGTTAAACTTGAACGGGCGGACGTCCATGTTGTGGACATCGGAGCCGTAGACGTGGATCAGGTTGGCTTCGATGAGCGTCATGGCGGTTTTCTGGATGGCTTTGCCGAAGCTGCCGGCGACAGAACCTGCGGTGACTTGGGCCAGCGCGCCGTGCAGGAGGAGCTTGCGGAGGCGCTCCGGTTTTTCGATGATGCCCTGGTTGCGTTCGGCGTGCGCGATGATCGGCACGTAGTTGGCGCTGATCAATTGTTGGATGATTGGTACGGTATAGGCCGGGATGCCAGATGACGGCAGTTCTAACAGGACGTACCGCGAGCCGGCCAAGGTGAGGGCCTCCCCTTTTGCCAAACGTTCGGGCAAGTTCTCGGACAGGCGGCATTCCATGCCGGCGTGGATGTTGAGCGGCATCCCCTGTTCGGTGATGTAGTCCTGAACCGTTTTCAGCTGCTGCTGCATGAGCGCCAGGTCGGTTTTGAAGTTCGGGTGGTAGCCATGCGGTGTGGCGATGATGTCGGTGATCTGTTCGCTTACCGCTTTTTCGAGCAATGCGATGGTTTCGGCCATTGTTTGGGCGCCGTCGTCGAGGCCTGGCAGGATATGTGAGTGTGTGTCAATCATCGGGGTCTCCTCCGTATAATCGGGATTTTGCTTTGATTTATCGGGAATGGCCTTCCGTCCGGAAGTGCCAATGGGTTGGAACAGTTAAGTGAATTATATAATACTCCCGGCGATTGTGCATGCGGGAACGGAATCTGTGAAGCCGCTTTGGCGCTTTGGGCATGGCTCCCACAAGAAGCCTAGAAGATCACTCGTCTCTTAGCGAAAACCTTCTGCTCCTGCATCGCTGCGCTAGCTTCGTCGCAAATAAAATGGCCCAAACTGCTTTTGGGCCATTTTATTGCCTAGCCCGTTTGCGCGCCTTCGCTGGTTCGACTTCTTTATAAATAGAAATTTAATATTAAAATTGCTACTTTATATCCCCATAGAATTGAACGATATATTTTAAAATTACAAAGAGCGCATTTATTTATTGTAGCCGATAGCGATTGTTACGACAATAGAAAATATTGTAAAATATTAGTAATAATAAATTTATCTGTATAAAAGTAGAAGTTTTTGTGCTATCGTAAGAAGAAGATTTTAATTTGGGAGGGTTTTATTGAATGAAAAAGCACTGGAAGAAAATTATATTGGTTTTGGGCATCGTCTTCTTGAGCGTCGCGGGTTACCTCGTGTATATATTCCAGTTCAAGGAATATGAGACGGCGGATGAGAATGTGGATAAAGTGATCGAAGAGGAATACGAAGTGGAATTGCCGGACGGCTCGGTGATCATCGTTGATAAAGACGGCAAAGTTGTCGAGGATGCGGATGGCAAAGAATCTGGCGAGCCGGGTTCAGGTACGACTGCTTCCGGTGACGGAGCTTCGGCTGACGGATCGGCTGCGGCCGGTACAACTGAAGGCTCAGCTTCCGGTTCAGGTTCGAAATCTGGATCAGGCGATTCGGCTTCGACTTCCGGCAGCACGGCAAGCGGATCGGCAACGACCACTTCCGGCACGGCAGGCTCTTCTTCTGGCGGAAGCAGCACGGACAAAGCGTCTGGGACAACAGGTTCTAACGGTTCAGCTACAGGCGGATCAACCGGTTCCGGTTCATCAGGCAGCGGCTCTTCAGGCAACGGGTCTTCCGGTTCTGGATCAACAGGCGGCAAAGCGCCTGCTGAAGCTGGCGTAACGGTGGCTTCGATCAAACAGAAGTACGAACCGACACTAGCGGACATCGAAGGCCAGGCGTCTTCCCGCATCGGCGGCTTGATTGGCGCAGCACAGACGGAATACGCACAGAAAAAAGCGGCTGGCGAAAGCATCAATTATGCTTACTTCTATAACAAGTATGTGAGTGCTGCGACGGAGCTTGAGAACCGTACGGATACCGTGTTCTATGCGGTGATCGGTTCATTGAAGAGCGAATTGAAAGCGAACGGCCTTGCGGAATCGCATGCGGAGTCGTTCGTCTCTGAATATGAAGCACGCAAAGCAGAACGGAAAAAAGCCTTGCTCAGCAAAGCTTCCGGATTATAAAAGAGAATGGCCGCGGCAGATGCCGCGGCCATTTTTTTATCGTTCGATGCCTAACTCGCTCTGGGCAGCCAGCTGGTGCTTGAGTTCTTTCAGGTTGTAGAGATTCCGGTAATAAAGGAAGACCTGGCGCGGAATGCCGAGGTGCTTCGCGCCGACGGACGGCCCCATGTCACGGGCGATGTAGATGTCGTGGAGGATCTCGCGCATATCACGGTTATATCGTTTTTCCAACTGATTTTTATAGCCTTCGAAGTCCATCATAGTCGTTTCGCCCTACTCTCTTTTTGTTTTTTATTGTTAGAACCGAAATTCGAGGGAAATAAGTTACACCAAGTATACCCTAAACAGTATTTATCGACTAGACCTTTTTGGAAGTTTTTTAGAAATTATGGGTTTTACACGGGATAAATGGTGAATTCGCATTTATTTATAAGAATTATCAGATTTTATTCCGTTTGGCTATTGTATAATTTCGCGGATATGATAAGTTTTTGGTATAAACCGTGAAGGGATGATGCTTGTGAAAAAGTTCTCCGTTTTATCGGCCGTGCTGCTGGCGCTCACGCTTCTCGCCTCCCCTGCCCTTGCAGCGACCGATTTGCCGCCCAGCCACGGGTTCTATGAAGAGATGACGTATCTGCTTGGCAAAGGGGTGGTGTCCGGCTATCCTGACGGCACGGTGCAGCCCGACCGGATTGTGACACGTGCGGAAGCGGCAATCATGATCGGCAAGCTGAAAGGATTCGACGGCACGCCGCGTGCGACGAAGTTCACGGATGTGACAAAAGGCCAGAAAGCGAGCGGCTTTATCGCCGCAGCCCAGGAAGCGCGCATCATCAGCGGCTACGGGGACGGCACGTTCCGTCCGTATGCGCCAATCACGCGCGGCGACATGGCGATCATCCTGTCCCGGGTATTCGCGACGCCAATCTTCGGACCCGGCCAATTTAGGGACGTGTCGACGAATATGAAAGCGCATGATGCCATCTATCAGGTACTGGGCGCGAACATTGCCGCGGGCTACAAGGACCGGACGTTCCGGCCGATGGCTTCGACGACACGCGGCCAGTTCTCGGCGTTCCTTGCGCGCGGCCTCGAGCCGAAGTTCAAGAATGACACGCATATGGCCGGCACGTATTTACGTGACAAGACGAAAGCCTATACGTACCAATATGCGGGCAATATCACACAAAAGCATACGTACGTGAACGTGCCGACTTATATGAACGAACCGCTCGGCTTTGTCTGGTCGGTGGACCATTCTAAAGGGCTGCAGGATTATTACCTGGAGCTCGAGTCGTATGAGGTGTACGGCATCGGCTATCCGCGTTCAGAGTTCTTTACGGACCTAGTGTATCCAGTGAAAGTTGGGACGAAATTCAACACGGATAGTTTCCTCCAGCCCCCTGCCCAGATCACCGGCGTGAATGTCCGCGTCGTGACGCCGTACCGGACATTCACGAATGCGGTGGAAGTCACGGTTCCGGACAATGCGGAGTTCGAAGTGGAGAGCTTCAAGTATTATATGGTGCCGGGATTCGGCAATGTGAAGACGGTGGATAAGAACGGTGCGGTAGGTATGGTGCTGGTTGGAGTGGAATAAAGGTGGTGTCCCCTGCAGGTTTGGCTGCAGGGGTTTTCTTTTGTTACAGGAATGTTACAAAAGCTATTGTATATTTTTCCTTTTGTGGTAAATTGTTTAGAGGAATTTATTTACAATAGAAAAGGAATGATTTTTGTGAAATGGGTTACAGCGTTGTCAGGCACGGTCCTGGCACTGGGTTTATTGGCAGCCCCGGCTTCTGCGGCGAGCGACTTGCCGAAAAGCCACGGCTTTTATGATGAAATGACGTATTTGATGGAATTGGGCGCGGTTTCGGGCTACCCGGACGGCACCGTCCAGCCGGATAAGATTGTGACGCGCGCGGAAGCAGCAATCATGATCGGCAAATTGTTCCAGTTTGACGGCACGCCGCGTGCGAGCGGATTCTCGGATGTTACGAAAGGCATGAAAGCGAGCGGGTATATTGCGGCGGTTAGAGAACAGGGATATATCAACGGCTATGATGATGGCACTTTCCGTCCGTATGCGCCGATTACGCGCGGGGATATGGCGATCATTTTGGGGATGGTCTACTCCTCTCCGGAAATCGGGTTGAACACGTTCAAAGACGTGAATCCAAACATGCGCGCTTATTACGCTGTCAGCGCCGTAGCGGATTCGAACATCGCAGCCGGCTACTCGGACGGAACGTTCAAGCCGTATGCGAAAACGACGCGCGGTCAGTTCTCGGCCTTCCTTGCACGCGCCGAGGAGCCGAAGTTCCAGAACGATACGCATCTGGCAAACGGTTTTATGCGCGACAAGACGAAAACCTATGTGTACAAATACGAAGATGGAACGGTTTCCACCCATTCGTATAAGAGATACACCATGCCGCGTATCGACCTTGGCTTTGCTTGGCACGACAGCACGGAGGAATACGGCTTCTACAATGAAACAGAGTCACGTTCTGGTTACGAAATCGGGTCCCCGCTCAACTTTACAATGCTGGACCTGGTCTACCCATACAAGGTCGGAACGGTCATTGATGCCGGAGAAGATTATGGCGACAAGTTGTCGGTCACCGGCGTGAACGTGACGGTCGAAACGGCTTATAAAACGTTTACGAACGCCGTGGAAGTCACTGTGGAAGGATATTCTGAAATTCCGAATAGCGGTCATAAGTTCTATTTGGTTCCAGGTATGGGCCAAGTGAAGCTGGTTCATGATGATGGCGAAGTCGGAGTCGAATTGATCAATGTGAAATAAAGGTAAAGCCCCTGCAGCTTCGGTTGCAGGGGCTTTCATTTCTTTTATTACATTAATGTTACAAAAAGATTACAAAAAGCTTGCATATGCCTCTAGAGCCGTGTTACCATTAATTTGTTAAGGAATTTATTTACATAATTGAAAGGGAGATGGATATGAAATTATTACCTGCTTTATCGGGGGCTGTCCTCGCAATGAGCCTGTTGGCATCGCCTGCGAGCGCTGCGGCGGATTTGCCGAAAACGCACGGCTTTTACGAGGAAGTTACATACTTGATGGATAAAGGGGTTGTTTCGGGATACCCCGACGGCTCGGTCCAGCCGGATAAAATCGTGACGCGCGCGGAAGCGGCGATCATGATCGGCAAATTGAAAGGCTTTGACGGCACACAGCGCGTGAGCGGCTTCACGGACGTCACGAAAGGCATGAAGGCAAGCGGCTATATCGCGGCGGCTAAAGAAGCCGGCTTTATCAGCGGCTATGGCGACGGCACCTTCGATCCGTACGCGCCGATCACGCGCGGCGATATGGCGATCATCCTGTCCCGGGTATTTGTGGCACCGTTCTTCGGCGCAAGCGAGTACACTGACGTTTCGACGAATATGAGAGCACACGATGCAATCTACCAGGTATCGGGCGCAAGCATCGCGACGGGCTATGCGAACGGCACGTTCAAGCCGCTTGCAGCTACGACACGCGGCCAGTTCTCGGCATTCCTTGCACGCGGGCTGGAGCCGAAATTCCAGAACGATACGCATATGGCCGGCAGCTACTTGAAAGACAAGACGAAGACGTACAGCTTCGGAGACGGCAAAACAATCACCGGCGTCCACGTCTACACGGACGACACAGAAAAACTTGGCGAGCCAATCGGGTTCATGTGGTCGGTCAACCACAAACCGGGCAGCGAAGGCTATTACATGGAACTCGAAAGCCGTTCAGAGTTCTACAAGGCTTACCCGTATTCCGAAGCCTACCTTGACCTCGTGTACCCGGTCAAAGCCGGCACGAAGTTCAATGTCGATTCCCCGTTCACTGCGCCTTCTGTCATTACGGGCGTGAACGTGACAGTAGAAACTCCGTATAAAACATTCACAAACGCTGTAGAAGTGCATGTTCCGAAAACTTCGGAATTCCATATCAGCGGCTATAAATACTATATGGTTCCTGGATATGGACAAGTGAAGACAATAAAAGATGACGGCACAGACATCGATGTCCTGATGGACGTCCAATAAAACACAGAACCCGCTGCGATTTGCAGCGGGTTTTTTGATGGATTTATTCGTCTAGGCGGACGGCTGGATGACGGTGCCGTTCGTGCCGAACGCTTCGGCCGAGTTGAACACTTCCTGGATTTCGGCGTCGGTCATCGGCGTCGCCGCCCATTGGAGGAGCAAGTCTTGCATCGTATACATCGGGATCGCGAAGCCGATGCCGTTGCTCTCGATCAGCAGGAGCGAGTTGATGCCGATCACTTTGCCGCTCGCCGCATCGATCAACGGGCCGCCGCTCGAGCCGAGCGCCATCTGGACATCAATCTGGTAGAGGTCCTCGTACAGGTATTCCTGGTCGAAGTCGCGTTCGATGCCAGTCAGGTAGCCGATGGCCGCGGTGTTCTCAAAGCCGGACGGGCTGCCGAGCGCGATAACTTCGCTCCCCACCTGCGCCGGCGTGAGCTCGATGCCGAGCGGTTCGGTGCCAGCGAGCGCGTCGACTCTCACCAGAGCAATGTCATGTACCTTGGAGATGCCGATGACCTTCCCCGGCTGCTCGAGGCCGTTGCTGTCGCGGACCATGACGTCCTGCACGCCCATGACAAGGTGCGCACTCGTGACCACGTCGCCGCCATTGGTGAACAGAAAGCCTGAGCCGTAAGCGTCTTTGGTCTTGACGGTGAACACCTTCGCCTGCGCCTCTTTGATGACAGCTGTCTTGTCGCCGGGTATAGGATTATTGGCCACTTGGGCGACCGGCTCCGGTTCTTCGGTCCGGTCGCCGGATAGCTGGGCCGCGCCGTAGCCGGTGCCGGTCAGGAGGAGCGCAAGGAGCGCATATAGGAACGGATGCTTTTTCTTCCGGCGGGATTTGCGGGTGGAGCGGTCCATGGGGTCGCCGCAGCGCCTGCAGAAATTGGCGCTGTCGCGGTTTTTCGCTCCGCAATTGGAACAGAACATGGTTCGGCCTCCCCTCCAAGAGGATTTTTAGTGGCGCTTTCCGACTAGAAAGTATTCTGAATATATAAAATATTTTACCATGCGTAGGCCGAAATTGATATAATTCTTAAGGAAAGGAGTGAGAGGAATGTTTATGAAAATGCGCAGTGCGCCGGACCTTTTGAGCCAATTGCCGCGCCTCATGCACCGGCTTCCCCACCTCGAGGCGGTCCGCGACGACCATTACAAGATCCGGGCCGGTTTCGGCGGCGAGGAGCGGGTGGACGAGATCCTCCTGCGGAGCCGGCTCGATGGGCCACGCGCCTATATCGGCGACTTGCAACTAGCGGAGCGCTTCTGCCAAATCGACACGATCATCGTGACGGATCATTTCGTGCTGATTCTAGAAGTGAAGAACTTTTCCGGCACGCTGTCGTTCAACGAAGACAGCTACCACCTGGAACAAACCACCCGCGAAGGCAATAAATACGGCTACAACTCACCTGTCACGCAAGTCTGGAATGCACGTGAAGAACTGCTTGCGATTCTGTCACGGGCCGGGCTCTCCTGTCCTGTCTACGGCGCCATCGTCCTGCCCTATCCAACCACCCTTGTTGACCGCATGCCGAGCGAATTCCCTGTCGTCTACGGCTACTCACTCAACCGGTTCATCTCCACCCTCCCCCGGACCGGACGGATCTCTTCCCCAGAACGAACTGCCCAGCTTCTCCTTGATCAGCATCAGCCATTCCCAAAGATGGACTTCCAGGAAGCATATTCCTATGACCCACGCCAGCTCAAAAAAGGCGTGGTGTGCGGCAAATGCGGCGGCGTTTGCCAGAAAATGAGCGAACGCCTCCTCCTGTGCCGCTCCTGTAAGCAGCCGGTGGAAGACGGCTACCGGCGCGCGCTCGATGACTGGTTCGACTTTGTTGCGCCGGAGATTACGAACGCGCAATGCCGGGAGTTTTTGGGGTTGAAAGATAAGTATGCGGCAAATTACTTGCTGAAGAAGATGGATTTTCTCTCGCAAGGTGCATCACATCAAACGATATATAGGAAGAGAGAAGCCGTCCGCTGATGCGGTCGGCTTCTTTTTGTGGATGGTTTCTAGCACTTTAATTTGAATTCCAACGAACGGAGAGCGAATTCCAACGAATGGGTGCTGAGTTCCAACCAAGTCTGTGCCAATTCCAACCAACCTGGCTCGAGTTCCAACCAAGCTCCTTCCCTTTCCCCATGGATCTTTCTTTTAAAGCAATTGCCCCAAAGGCAATTGCTTCTTCCCTTTCGCATTTCGCCGAGGCGAAATGCCATCCATTTAGGTCTTCTTTCTCGCTACGTATGATGAATTCCAACCAACTAGGAGCGAATTCCAACCAACTGCTGCTGAGTTCCAACCAAATCGACCCCAATTCCAACCAACCCAGCTCGAGTTCTACCCAACCTCCTTCCCTTTCTAAAATGTTCTTCCTCCCTTTCGCATTTCGCCATCTGGCGAAATGCCATCCATTTAGGTCTTCTTCCTCGCTACGTATCATGAATTCCAACCAACTAAGAGCGAATTCCAACCAACGGCTGCTGAGTTCCAACCAAGTCATCCCCAATTCCAACCAACGCTACTTGAGTTCCAACCAGCCTACTCCTCTTCCCCAACGCCCTTTTCCCTTTCGCATTTCGCCGAGGCGAAATGCCTTCCATCCCAATTCCCTTAAAGTTTTTTTCACCCCCTCCCCAACCACCACAAAAAAAGCACCTACTCTAAAAGTAGATGCCTCTCCCATACTTTATTCGATTTCCACACCATATTTCGCAAAGCCGTTTTCAGTCAGGGCTTTGAAAGTGATGCCGCTGTCTGCAGGGATCAGGTCCTTGGCGTTGGCGGATGTTTCGAATGTGATGTTCTGTGTGCCAGCGATCGGCGCGAAGTCCCAGTTGCCGTCAGCTGATGGGTCGATGGTGCCGACTTCCAGCATGTAGTCCATGATGACTTGGCGGTTTTCGTATGCGTAGTCGATGGACTCTTTCGCTGAACGGACGCCAGGGAAGTTGCCGCTAGCGCGGTAGTTGTTTGTTGCGACCAGGAATTCCTTAGCCGGGTCGATGGCTTTGCCGTCGAAGCTCAGGTTCTTGATGCGGTTTGCGTTTGCGTTGATGACGTTGCCGTCGCCGTCGTATTTCGCCGGCTGCGTGACGTCGATGTCGTACGTGACGCCATCGATGACGTCAAAGTTGTATGTGCGGAAGTCCGCGTTGATCAAGTCTTGCTCAGTTGTAGCCGTTGGGTTGATTTGCTTGAATTGCCCTGCGGACATTTCGAGCCATTCTTTGATGTCAGCGCCAGTCAGTTTCAAAGCGAAGACCGTGTTGTCGTAGACGTAAAGGTCAGCGACGTTCTTGATGGCGATTTCGCCCGTTTTGATGTCTGTGTAGTATTCAGCGCCGTTGCGTCCGCCTGCTTTGAACGGAGCAGCAGCTGACAGGATCGGCAGATCAGCGTTCGCTGTGCCGGCCACTTTTTGTTCTACATACCATTTCTGTGCGTTGTTGACGATCTGGATCGATGGATCGTCCGTCACTAACGAGAAGTAGCTCGTGATCGGGGCAGTTGTTTCACCGACTGGGCTGCGGACGTAGTCGATCGTCGCTTCGTGTGTTTCTTTCACAGCTTCGATGACTTCTTCAGCCACTTCGTCGGTTTTCGTATCGATGGCGCGGAGTTCCGCTTTCTCGGATACGATGTTCCATTCTTTTCCTTTAGGAGCCAATTTCAAATCAATGACGCCCAGGTGGCTGCCGAATTTCCCTGGCATAACGACTGGTGTGCCGTTGATCGTCCCTTGTTCCTGGTCGACGTTCGCCAACTCTTCATAAGAACCTGGGAATGTATCGTGGTTGTGGCCTGTGATGATGGCGTCGATGCCTTTCACTTGGCTCAATTGGTATGTGATGTTCTCTTCGCCAACTTCGTATTTCTCGTCGCCCATTCCGGAGTGGGAAAGGACTACGACGACGTCAGCGCCTTTTTTCTCGACTTCCGGAAGGAATTTCTCAACTGATTTCACTGCGTCTTCCGCAATGACTTTGCCTTCAAGATGCGCGCGGTCCCATTTCAGAATCTGCGGTGCTACGACGCCGATGACGCCGACTTGGATCGTGTGTTTCTTGCCTTTGCCGTCAACGACTTCTTTGTCGATGATCGTGTAAGGTGTGTATTTATTCTTCTTCGTTGCTGCGTCATAGACGTTTGCGTTCAGAACAGGGAATGGGGCATCGTCCAATGCTTCGTCCAGGTACTCAAGGCCGAAGTTGAACTCGTGGTTCCCAAGCGTCGATGCTTGGAAATCAAGCGACTCAAGTGCGGCATACGCCGGGTGAAGCTCGCCGTCTTCCAGGCGGTCAACTGTGACTTTATAGCCGCCGAATGGCGTTCCTTGAATCAAATCGCCGTTGTCGAATAGCAGGTTGTTTTTATTTTCCTCACGAGCTTTTTCAATCAGCACGCCGGTTTTGGCGAGGCCGAGGTTGTTTGAAGTTTTGTCCTGGTAGTAGTCATAGTTCACGAAGTTCGTGTGCAGGTCGGACGTGCCGAGGATGCGCAGCGAGACGTGCTTGCCGTCGACTTTCTTGTATTCGCGGACCAAACGCTGCACGATGGCGCGCATTTCGCCTCCGGAGATGCCTTTGCCAGGCTTGATCGTGCCGTCTTTAAAGCCGATCAATAGGCCGATGCCCACCGCTTCGGAAAGATTGTCCGTCAGGCTCTTGCTCAGGTGGCGGCTGTCCTTGAATTTCTTCAGGTTTGATGCCGGGTATTCTTTTTCGGAATCCACGGCGCGGGCTGCGATGGCGAAGCCTTGTTCACGGGACAGTTTTTCATTCGTCCCGAAAAGCGTGGCTGATTTCCCGCTCGTCAGTTTCAGATTGTATGCCGCTTCCACGTATGGCGCCAATGAAGGATCGACGTCTTTGAAAGCGATTGTGGAACCATCACCTAACTCGACGTTCATGGAGGTTACCAAGTGCTTGATAAATTCCCCGCGTGTGACGTCTTTGCTTGGTGCCGCCAATGCCGGCGATGCGGTGCTGAGTCCGCTCAGTACAAGTACAGCTGCACTTGTAGCCATGGCCACTTTTCTTTTAATGGACATTCTTCCATCTCCTTTTGTTTCGAATAGTCGAACGATTCCATTATACTTCGGTTTCTAAAATAAATGAATACGTTTACACAAAATTTTCATGGGATTAATAAAGGAGTGATTTCTGCTTGGGTTGAGCATTAATAAGTCGCTCGGCGCTTTGGGCATGGCTTACGCAGGAAGCTTAGCACAGACCGCTAATCTTCCTGCTTCGCCTAGCCCGTGAGCGCGCCTCGCTTGGTGAGGTGGTTTTAGTTTTGGTGAATAAACAGTGTGCTGTTCTTAAACCGCTCGGCGCTTTGGGCCTGGCTCCCGCTATGACCCAAGAAGAATACTTCTCTCATAGCAAAAACCTTCTGCTCCTGCATCGCTGCGCTAGCTTCGCCGCAAATAAAATGGCCCAAACTACCTTTGGGCCATTTTATTGCCTAGCCCTTGGACGCGCCTCGCTTGGAGAAGAGGTTACCAAGCTGCGTGCAAAGGCATCTTCTATATCTTATTTTCTCCATACAAAAAGACAAGGGAATCACCCCTTGCCTTTGATTTTATTTCAATAACGCTTTGCCCCGGTTCGCTGCTTCGTCGACCACGATAAACGTCAGGGTGTCGACCCCTTCCCGGAATCCTGGGACATCGAAGGCGAATGCGCCGTTCTGGTCGAGTTCGACCGGGACGGATTTGCCGCGGCCGTTGAGGATGTAGCTCGCGTGCAGCTTCGAGTTGATGTCGAACGGTTCGCCGAGTTTCAGGAGTTCGGTGTTATAGGCGAGGTACGGATCGGCGACTTTGCCGATCGCCCGCCCGGCGGTGACCGAACCGGAAATCTTCGGCGGCGTGCTCTTCACAAAGATGATGCTGCCGAGCGAGAACACATAGGTCGATGCGCCGTCAGCGGGCTCGGCCATAAAGTGGAGCTGGTACATGCCATCCGGAATTCTTTTAGCAGGTTCGCCGCTCCATGGTCGGTACAAGCCGAGCAGCGGCATCTTGTGGACGCCCGCTTTCATGCTTTCGCTCGCATGGACGAAGCCGATATAGCCGTCCCCGAACGCTCCGCCGCCGGGGTTCATGAGATCCCAAAGTTCAATCGCGTTCTTGCCGACGCCGCCGGTCAGTCGGTATGTGATGTTCGCGCTATCGTTCTTGCCGTCCCCATTGAACGACAGGTCGGTCTCGGTGACTTGGAGGTTCTGCACTTCGACGGTCTTCGTCGGGCTGAAGCTTGCGGCGAAAGGCAAGGTCGCCCGCTTCGAACCGTTGGAGATGTGGATATAGCCGAGGATTTCGCTGTCTTCTGCCGCTTCCGCATTTTTAGACGCGGTCAGTTTAACGTTGAGCACCTGTTCGCCTTTCAGCGTGAACGCCGTTTTGTCGACGGTCACTTTCGCGTTGCCGAACGATTTTTTCGTCTCGACGCTTACTTTGTATGCGCCGCCTTTGCGGAGGATGTCCTTGACGATGACTTTCTTCGTAACCGAGATATTGCCCTGCGACAGCGGCTGCATGCCGAACGTCACGGAGCCTTTCTTGTTATCGACAAGGGCGCCGGTCGCATTGAGCACCGCTTTGTCGATGCTGTAGGCGAGGAACGGCGGATGGACCGCGTCGTACGCTTGCACGCGCCCTGCCCCTTGGGCGAAGACGTCGTATTTATTCGTATCAAGCAGTTTGGCGGTGTTCATGAGCGCCACTTTCACATCGAACGGCGTCCAGTCCGGATGCGCCTGCAGGATCAGCGCGGCGACGCCGGCGACATGCGGGCTCGCCATCGACGTGCCGGTGAAGCGGACATACGCCTTGGAATAATCCGCTTTCGGGTTGTCCGCTTTGTACATCGGGATCGCGGACATGATGCTCGTACCCGGTGCGACAAGGTCCGGCTTCAAGTCGAAGTTCGGCGTCGACGGGCCGCTTGAGCTGGTCGCGTCGATTTCGTCGCCTTTGGTCAGCGTGAGTTTGATGTTGCTGAACTTCGCGCTGCCTTTGCCGTTGAGCAGCTGACGGCGCAGCGCTTCGCCGTCGGTCTGCGACAGGTCGAATGCGGGAATAAATTCAAAGCCGTCGTTCAAATAGGTGCCGGACGGGCCGGGGGCATTAAAGCCGTTCCGGATGTTGTGGACGAGGATAGCGGCTGCGCCCATCTCTTTGGCGATTTTGATCTTGTCGATGATTTCGATCGAGCCGACGGAGACGAGCACCGCTTTCCCTTTCACGGCGAGATTCTTGTAATCGGTTTTATTTCCCGCACCCGGCACGGCCACGAGTTCGAGCGCATTCGGGAATTGTTTGCCCGGCGATGTGCCGGTGACTGCAGCGATCATGTTCACGGTCTTTGCGACGGTGATGTTGCCGGCTTTCAGGTTGACGGTTGCGGTGTGGCGTTCTTCAGGAATCGTGCTGTTGCCGACCGAGATGCCCAGGCGCGACGTCGCTGGCGAGCCGATCGAGCCGCGGAACTGGCCGGCGTTGCCCATCGCGCTGACCGTCACCGTACCGGACAGCATCGCGTTGTTGACGGCGAACGCCGCAGCGTCCGCTTCCGATGTCGTAATGGCGCCGAATGACAGGTTGATGATGTCCATATCCTGTTTGACCGCCTCTTCCATCCCGGCGAGGATCCACGACATCGATGCGGTCGAATAGGCGCCGAACACGCGGTACGCGTAGAGGTCGACTTTCGGGGCGACGCCTTTGAAGCCGAATCGGTTCGCCCCGATGGCCGCAAGCGTGCCGGCGACGTGCGTGCCGTGGAACGTTTCAAACGGGAAGCCGAACGCATCCACTTTCGGCAGCGACGGCGGCCGTTCGGACGGGCGCGTCTCCGAAGCATCGTCCGGCGCGCGCTTCACGGTGTAATGCGGAGAGAACGGCACGAAGTTCTTGCCGCCTTTGTAGATCCCTTTGAATTCCGGGTGGTTCGGATCGATGCCGGTATCGAGCACGGCCACTTTCACGCCCTGGCCCTGCAAGCCTTCCTGCCACAGCTTCTCGACGCCGAGAAACGCCTGGCTTTTGACGAATGAGGGTGTCACGGTATTCGAATTCGACGGCGCGGCGAGCGTACGGAATTGGCGGTCCGGCTCGACGAACGCGACGCCTTTGATCTTCAGCAGCTTCGGAAGGTCCGACGCTTTCACGGTCGTCGCGATGCCGTTCAGCACCGTCGAATAGGACTGCCCTTCCGTGAATGCGATTCCTTGCTGGTTCATGGCAGTTTTCGCTGCGGCTTGCTGCTTGCCGACTTGTGCTTCAATCGTATCTGTCTGTGCGGCGGTCACTGCCTTGCCTTGGAGCGAGCGGATACCGCGCTCGAGGCCGACCGGCTTTTCGGTGAAATGGACGATGACGCCGACGGTTTTATTTCCCGAAATCTTTTGCAGGTCCGGGTGAAGCCGCGGCGCCCCTTCACGCATCTTCAGCTGCTCGGCAATCGCCGCCTGCATGTCCAGCTGGCTTTTGGTCGGTGCGGCTTCGGTATGGATAGCGGGAAATAAAGCAAGAATCAGGACAATGGTAAGGAAAACGAGAAATGATTTCGAAAAGCTGAGATTCTTCATTATATAACCTCCTCATATTTAATCAGACTATTTAGATAACTAGATTTTAGCATGATTTTGTCATAAAAAGAGGTATATTATGTAAAATCAAAAATAAATATTATTCCATTTAATCCGCTTTGATTATTTCCCGGGAAATATAATCTGACAATTCTAAAATCATTTCCCGGGAAATAAGTGCGGAAATTTCCGCTTTTATTTTCTATGAGCGGTTTTGGGGATTCTATGAGCGGTTTCCGAAGTTCTATGAGCGCTTTTCGCCTCCCCATGATCATTTCCGGAAATAAAAAATACACCTCCTCTAAAGGAAGTGCATCCATTATTTCAACTCACCAACACAATCGCCCCTGCCACAATCAGCGCGACACCGATGATCTTGCGCAGGCTGATCGTTTCTTTCAAGAGCAGGTACGACAACACCATCGTCCAGATATAGGTGACGGCAGTCAGCGGGAATACGGTCGTGTATGGCAGAAACTGCAGCGCGACGATGTTCAGGATCGCCCCGAAGCCGTAGAAGCCGACGCCCGCGATCAGCCGCAGCAGGAATTCCTTCCGCTCGGCGTTGATGTTGTGCGACGAAGCGGATTTCAGGAAATAGCCTCCGAGCGCACCGAGCCAGGTCATGGCGAGCAGCAGCCCAACCAAAAGAGCATTAATGGCGGTCACCCCCGATTGCGATGACGCCGGCCAGGATCAGGCCGGTGCCCATCAGCATATTTCCCGTCACGGCTTCTCCGAGAAATACCGCACCGTAGAAAATGGCGATGACATAGCCGGTGCTGAGGAGCGGGTGCAGCACGGACATCCGGCCATAGCGGAACGCCGCGGTCATTAGCACTGCGCCGGCGCCGTAGAGCGTGAAGCCGATCCACAGCCGGTAATCGAACACCCCTTCCGCGAGCTTCCAGAACAATTGCCCGGTTGCGGTCGAGAAGGCGGCGGCAATCATCAGCACGATGCCGAGCGGCCGGGTTGCTTCAGTTTCGTTCAAGCCGTCCACCGCCTTTTGGCGCAAATGCCAGCAGCGCAATGAAGATCGCTGCAAAGAAGAACAGCGGATTGCCATAGAGATAGCGGAAATCCTGCGCCGGAATCGCAGCCGCGACGGCGGCCGTATTCAGCGCCACTGGCAGCAGCATGAGCCAGACGCGCCAATTATTGCGCACATACGCAATATAGAACAGCAGCACGGTCAGGAACGTATAAAGCGCCGGGCGCCAAATGATTTCCTCCACGCCGGAATCGACTTTCAGGTAGCTCGACGCCGCCCGTGTCGGGAACGGGTGGATCACTGTATTGACCAGCCCGAATTCATTGCCATGGTAGAGGTTTGTCACGTAGCGGTTCATATAGCCGTCTTCCGGTTGGTTGATCTGCCAGACGAGCGACGCTTCTTTCAGGAACGCTTCGATCGCGAGGCCCGGATTCTGCACGACGAGCGCGCCCCACATCTTGAAATAGCCCGGCCAGTCGTTGTAGATGACCCAGCGGTCGTAATCGCCCCATGAGAACTTAATCGGGTCGACAGCGTAAGGGTTGTACTTCTCTTCCCACAGCTCAAGCGGCATCAGGCGGTTGATGTACTCGCGCTGGGCGTCGGTCATGTCGCCGTCATTGACGACGATGTTCGCGATCTGCTGCGTTGGGATGCTGAGCGCTTCCTGCGGATCCGAGCCGACCACTTCAAGGCTGTCATAGACCGGCCCTGTGATGACTTGGTGCAGGACGATGATGAACAGCGCGGCCGGCACCAGGCGCTTCCACGCGTGGCGGTAGATGATCGTGGTGAAAAGCATGGTGATGACAAACACCGGGAATCCGTTGTGCCGGAAAAACACCAGCACGAACGACCCGATGAGGAATAAAATCAGGAACGACGGCTTTTTCGCTTCCTCCCCGCCGGTCTTGACGAGCAGCACGAGCAGCAGCGAGAAGAACACGAGTGATACGCTGTACGTGACGTCTTTCCAGATGATGATCGAGAAGATGGCGCTCGTCGGCATGACGGCAGCCACGATCAGCACCGCCCAGATGAGGACGGGATGGACGTTGAAGCGCCTCATCAGATAGCCCATATACCCCATCGTCAGCGACAACAGGGCAATCTGGAACAACGCGATGATGCCCGGACTGTCCCAGATCTTCGTCAGCAGCATGATCGTCCACGTGAACATGACCGGATGCCAGTCGGTGAATTCCTGCGTCTTCGCCTGCTCCCACTGCGCGAGCGAGTCGGGCGTCATGGCCGCCGGGAAAAAGGCGATGAACATGAAGAGCGACGCGCCGAGCATCGGCAGCATGTACAGGAAAATGTGATAGAACGGCACATTCCGTTCGCCCGTCGGCGCTTCAAAGCTCAGGAAAAAGCGGATCGCGGCAAGTGCGGCGACCGCCACTGCGAGGAATATGCCCCCATAGACAGCACCGATGACGAGCGGATTGTTATCGAGCAGAAAAGCCTGCTCTCCGCGCATGCTGAATGCGGCGAGCACAGAGAACAGCGGCAGGAAGATGGCAAGGCTGACCTTTTTCGGTTTCGTCCACGCAGAAATCGCCTTTCCGAACGGGCGTATGTACCAAAGCAGCGCGAAAAAGACGACAGCCGCCGCCACGATGAGCAGCGGATGGGCATTCAAGATCGGCTCAAAATAAAAGATGGAGGCCACGCTGAGGAAAAGGGCCGCAATGATTCCGACAGCGATCGCTAGAAGTCCCCTCTTCATACTTTTCGCTCCCGGTTGATGTCGTGGCTGATGCGGTTCAGTTCCAATTCGAACTGCTTGCGGTGCGTTCCGGCGACCGTATCAAGGATCAAGCCGCACGCAAACGCCAGCATCGACAGCATGACAAAGCCGACAGCGAGGATGGCAGACGGCACCCGTGAGACGAACGATGTCTGCACGTACTCGATAATGACCGGCACGCCGGCAATCAGTCCAAGGATCAGGAAGATCGCCGCCCACGATGTAAAGAACAGGAACGGCTTGTAATCCTTGAACAGCGTGAAGATCATGCGCAGCACTTTCATGCCATCCTGGATCGTGTTGAGCTTGGATTCGCTGCCTTCAGGGCGGTCGCGGTAATCGATCGCGACTTCCTTGATGAGGAATTTATTGTCGAGCGCATGGATGCTCATCTCGGTTTCGATCTCGAAGCCCGGGCTTGTCACCGGCAGCGATTTGACGAACAAGCGGTCGAATGCGCGGTAACCGGTCATGATGTCGTTGATGTTGCTCTTGTACAGGCGGTTGATGAGGTTCTTCACGAGCGTGTTGCCGAAGCCGTGGAACTGGCGCTTGTTTTCGTTGAAGTATGTACCGTTTGAAAGCCGGTCGCCGATGACGAGGTTCGCTTCCCCGTTGACGACTGGGCGGATGATGTCGTGGACGAATTCGGCCGGATAGGTATCGTCCCCGTCCGCCATCACGTAGACGTCCGCATCGATGTCGCGGAACATCGAACGCACGACGTTGCCTTTGCCCTGACGCGGTTCCTGCCGGACGATCGCACCGTTTGCGAGCGCCACTTCCGTCGTTTTGTCGCTTGAGTTGTTGTCGTATACATAAATAGCCGCATCAGGCAGTTCCTTACGGAAATCCTGAACGACTTTGCCGATTGTCAATTCTTCATTGTAACAAGGCAGCAAAACAGCAATTTTCATAAGCCTGTCCTCCGTCGTTTTCATACATATTTTTACATTACTATATTATACCTTGAAGATTGGGCAGATTGATAGGCAATACATCATTTTCAGAATGTTAAATTTATCCTCTTAAGGGACGATATGCCTGGTTCCTGGCAGCTTCTGCAGGACCAGGATAATGCCGTAGGATACGAAGAAGATCACCGTCCACGAAAGCAGAATCCCCACGCCCGGATTGACGAGCGCCGGGTTGATGCCTGCGTATTTATCAAGGTAGAACTGCACGAGCGGGTGGATCACATAGATGCCGAGCGTCGCGCTGCTGATCGACGTGATGAATTTATTCGCCTGGAGGCGCGGGTTCAGGTGCTGGAACGCCGTGAAGATGAACAGCGTAATGGCGAGCGAGTTCGGCCGGTAATGCTCGTAGAAGAATTCGTCGAGTTCGCCTTTGTAATCGGTCAGGGATTCCGTGCCGAGATACGTCCCGAAATAGCCGAGCACTGCTGCGACGCCGAGGAGCGGCAGGTGCTTTTTGTCGATCGGGTACAGGAACAGGTACGCCCCGAGCATGAAATAGCCGATGTAGGGCTCGAACATGCCGGCGCCGAACGCGATGTCGAAGCCGAGGAATTTATTAACGAACGGCATGAGCACCGAGAAGATCACCCAGAACAAGAGGAAATACTCGAACGTCCTTTTGCTCATGCGGTCGACCAGGATGCGCAAGAACGGCGCCATCAGGTAAAGTCCGATGATCGTGTAGAGGAACCATAGGTGGTAGTAGATGTCGTCGGTGAGGAACAGCGTCAGCGCTTCGCCGACGGTATAGCTGCGGCCCTGCTCCAGGATGCGGTACAGGAGATAGACACCGCTCCAGAACAGGAGCGGGATGAACGCTTTGGCGAGCCGCTTTTTCAGGAAGCTCCAAACCGGCTCGTCGGGTTTTCGCGTCAGCAGAAGCGCCCCACTCAGCATAAAGAACACCGGGACGCACCAGCGCAGCGCCGAATCGATGGCGTTCGCGAGCTTCCATTCCCAGGCTTCCGGCGCTTCGGCGTTGATGATTTTCGACAGCACGTGGATGCCGACAACCGTGATGATCGCCAGCACCCGCAGCCAGTCCATGTATTCATAGCGCTCCTTCATCCCCGCTCCCTCTTTCCGCGTACCCTTTTTCTTACCCATTCCCTAGTCCCGCGTACGCAAAACAGGAAAATTTGCCTGCAGCCGCAGACATTCCGTTTTTTCTTCTATATAATAGATGGAGTTACGCAAAGAGAAATGGAGTTTTCAGAGTGAGTGCCTTATGCGAAAATTAACCGAAATCGACATGATCCGGGCCATCGCCTGCCTCAGTGTCGTCTATAACCACGTCATCACGAATTATCAGAAATTCTCGGGTGCGGCCTTCGTTGAATCGATGCCATTTCTGGTCATCCGCTACCTGTTCCTGTTCGCGACCCCGATTTTCATCCTGATCTCGATCACGCTGCTCGCCCGGAGCTATCCGGACAAGCTGCCGAAAGGCTTCCTGTGGTCGCGCATCAAATACATATTCGTCCCGTACGCGCTGATCGGGCTGTTCTCGTCGTACCTCATCTCGCTGCAGAGCGAATCGACGTTCCTTGAAATCGCATGGAACACCGTCGGCCTCGGCGACTGGCACGGTTTTTTCATCCTGGTCATCTTCCAGTTCTACGTGCTGTATTACGTCTTGAACCGGCCGCTGCGGAAAATAAACCCGTGGATCGCGATCATCGTGTCGTTTCTCATCACGTTTTCGCACCTGTACGCCATCGAGAACACCGAAGCGTACCGGCAGTTCATCTTCACCGAATATCCGCTGTGGTACCGCACGCATATCTTCGCGTGGATCAGCTATTTCACCGCCGGGTTTTATATAGGCGTCTATTATGACCAATTGGCGGCGTTTGCCCATAAATGGATCGTGGGGCTTGCGGCGTTCGCGGCGGCCGGCTTCGGCTGGATCTTTTACAACGTCCAGACGGTCGGCTACACGGTCGTCTCGAGCGACCGCTATGACATGTTCTTCTACACGATTGCGGTGTTCTTCTTGCTCGTCGTCGTGTTCCAGCGCTCCGAGCGGCCACATCCCTTGCTCGAGATCGTCGGCAGCTTCTCGTTTTTCATCTACCTGGCGCACATGACGTTCATCCTGGGCCTGAGCCGCATCATCAATGTTTTCAACGGCAGCTTCATCCTGTATACAGGGTCGCTCCTCTTGTTCACCGTCGGAATCTGCATCGGCGTCGGCGCACTCCTCTATCTCCACCGGTGGAGCCAGTGGATCACAGGCAGGAACCGCTTGCTGGATCGCTTGCTGCCGCGGCTTGTTTCGAGGGTGGAATAAAAAAGAGAAAAGTTTTATGCCGCTTCGGTCGCTTTGGGCATAGCTTCCGCTATGAGCCGAGAAGGACACTCGCCTCACAGCTTCGCTTAGCCTATGGGCGCGCCGGCGCTAGATAAACTCTCACTAAATAAAACGTTTATGTTAGCAATTATTTTTAACAATTTAAAAGAAAAGAAATGCATTTCAATTGAAAAAGGCATCCGCCGGAGCGGATGCCTTTTTCTGTGGTTGCGTGGCGAGAAAATCTTGCCGGTTTTATTGCTATGTGCGGTTTTTGTTATCTTATGATCGTTCAGCGGCCTGTTATGATCGTTCGGCAACCGGTTATGAGCGTTCAGCGGTCGGCTATGATCACTCAGCCCAATGCTAAGCTTCCGCTTTTTCCGAACTGCGCGTTTTCCTTTTCGATTCGCCAGCGTTCCAGAAGAGCGGCGCGTCTTTCGGCAGTTTGCCGAAGATGAAACCGGCGAGCGGCACGAAGCGGTGGAATGCCCAGATGAAGAAGTAGCAGGCGATGACGGCCAGGATGTATTGCAGCCAGATCATGGCGTGCCACGAAAGGCCGGTTTCTTTTGTCGGGAACCATAGCATCACGTAATACAGGATCATCGGATGGACCAAGTAATAGCCGAACGAATACATTGCGACGTATTTCAGTTTGCCGGTGACGTTCCGGCCGAACAGCGTGACGAACTTTTCCGAGATGTAGAAAAAGAACAGCGCGCCGAGCGTCAGAAAGATGATGCCGACCAAGCGGTAATATGGTGTCGGAATCGATACCGGGTCGCCGAATAGGTTGCGATAATGGATCGACACGTAGATGATGCCGCACAGGAGCGAACCGGATCCGGACAGGACGATTTTCCAGCCCCGGATCTTCGCGGATACGGTTTCGTAATGAAGGCCGATCCACGCGCCGAGCGAGAAGGCCGCGAAATAGTTCAGGAAGAAATGCGGCGTTTCGACAAGGCGGAATTTCAAGTTGACGACGTAGAAGACGAATTCGACCAGGAAGCCGATCAGCCAGAAATGCTTCTGTAAGAACGCCGAGCGCCGGACGATGACCAGAATCAGCGGGAACACCAGATAGAACTGGACGATCAGGTAGATGAACCAGAGCTGGTAATGGCTTTTGCCGTTCAGCAGGCGGTCCCAGGCTTCGGCGAAATCGAATGTCCGCGCGCCGAGGTGGACGTTGAAAAATTCATAGAAAATCGACCAGACGATGTACGGAATCAGGATATAGGAAACCCGTTTTTTCCAATAGGATTTGAAGACATCCTTCGTCAGTTCGCGCGTCCGGTAATTATAGAAGAACACGATGCCGACGAGCATGATGAACAACGACGATTCCACCCGGATGATGCGGTTGAGGAAATGGTAGGCCTGGTGCTGGACCGTATGCGGTTCGAACAGATGGAAGATCTGCGCGGTCGTATGGACAAGCACCACCATGAGCATCGCCATGATGCGGACATAGTAGATGGATGATATCTCTTTTTTCATGTCGGCCCCCTCCTCCCTTGAATTTATTTAAATGGATTTTTATGACAGACGGGTTAAACACTCAACCTTTAGTATACCGCTCTCTTGGTTCTTTGTCAGGTCAAACTTTGCCTACCGAGTAACGTTGGAGCCAACGATTGGGACGCTTGAGCATCGGGAAAGTTTCCATTTGATTCTCCTGCATATGCCAAAAGGCCGTCCGGAAATCCGGATGGCCTTTAGGTTTTATTGCGCAGCCAAGCGGTAGATGAAGACCGAAAGCTGGCCGCGCGTGACGTTCTGGGAGACGCCGAAGCGTGTCGCCGAGATGCCGTTTGTGATGTTGTGGGCGACGAGTGCGTTGACTGCCGATGCATAGCGGTCGGAAACGTCCGTGAATGCCGATGATGTCGTCCCCGCTTGGAGATCGTAGGCGCGCTGCAGGATAATCGCGATTTCGCCGCGCGTCAAGGAATCATATGATCCGAAGCGGTCGGCGCTCTTGCCGCCGATGATGCCAGCTGCTTTTAGCGCATTAACGGCGCCTACTGCACGGGCTGGCACGTCGCTGAAGCCGGATGCCGGTGCCGCTGCGGTGTTAAGCCCAAGCTCTTTCGCGAGCCAGATCGCTGCATCCGCACGGATGATCGGTTTTGCGATGCCGAATTCCGTCGGCGTCATGCCTTGTGTAATATTGCGGCTCAATAAATACTTGACGGCCGGTGCGTAGAACGATGTGACGTCCTGGAATTGCAACGGATCCGGAGACGGGACAGGCACAGGTGCCGGAACCGGCTCAGGTGGATATTGGCTGCTGATGCTGATCTGCACCGAGAAGCCTTCATACGTCGCCGTCACGGTTGTCGTGCCGGCACTTTTCAACGTGATGCGCCCTTTGTCGACGCTCGCTACTGCCGGATTGGCTGAAGACCAGACCGCTTCAGTGGTTACATCTTTTTTCGTGCCGTTTTTCATTTGAGCTGTAGCTGCTACTTGGAAGGCGTTGCCCGGTTCCCCGGAAAGCAGTGTTTTGCTCGCAGTGAGTCCCGAGACGGTCATGTCTTCCTTGATAACGATCGGCGTCGTGTAGGACGATGCCTGCAGGATGCCGAAGCCGAAATACGGATCACGGCCGGCAGGTCCTGCGTCGCGGACCTGCGATACGAGCACTTGGCGCAGCTGCTCATTCGTCAGATGCGGATAGGCCTGCTTCATCAGCGCCAGGTTTCCTGCCACGTACGGCGCCGCCATCGACGTGCCGCTCATGTAGACGTATTGGTTGTTGGGATAGGTACTGGCGATGTTCACGCCGGGTGCCGCGACTTCAACAGTGCTGCCGGTCGATGAAAAAAGTGCGCGGGCGGAATTGCGGTCCACCGCTGCGACGCTGATGACAGACGGGTAGCGTGCCGGGAAATCGGCGGTGTCGCCTGTTCCGAGGTCATTGCCGTCATTGCCGGCAGCTGCAATTACCAGGAGGCCTGCTGCATACGCTTTGTCCACTGATGAGCGGAGCGCGAATGAATCCGTCTGGGTGCCAGCGCTCAAATTAATGATGTCCATGCCGTTTGCGACCGACCAGTCGATGCCTTCGATCATATCAGACAAACGGGCTTCGCCATTCTGGTTGAACGCTTTGACGGCATAGAGGTCCGCGTCGTACGCGACGCCCCGGACGCCGAAGCCGTTGTGGCGGGCGCCGATGATGCCGGCGACATGCGTGCCGTGGCCCTGGTCATCGCTGAAGCTCGCGGTATAGTCAACGGCTGAATAGCCGCCGGCAATCCGCAAGTCCTCATGCGGCGAGATTCCTGAGTCGATGACGGAAATCTTGATGCCCCGGCCGGTGAAGCCTGAGCTCCAGGCAGCCGGGATTTTGCTGGATCCGATGCCCCAGTCCTCCATCTGCGCGCTCAATTTGACGATGACGTCTTCCTCGATATGCGCGATATCCGGATCCGCGAGCAGCTCTTTGGCAGCATCAACAGATACTTTCGCTGAAGCGACGGCCACTTCTTCATACTCCTCTTCCATTTGTCCGCCTGCGTCTTCCACAGCTTCCGCCATTTCTTCCTGGCTGACGCCGTCTTCGAAGACGATCAGGACATTCTGTTCTGGCTCCGGTGCGGCAGATGCGGTGTTTCCGAGAGGCTGCGGCGCCAAGAGCGCCAACGACAATGCGAGGATTGCATATTTTTTCATCGGATCCTTCCTTTCGGGGTTCATTTATAGTAAATTTATTACATTTATTTCTTATATAATTACAAATAAAGTATATAATTTTTAACGGAATTCGTCCATTGGAGCGGCTTTTGGACGCCCCTGCCTTATTGTATAGAACTGAAGGTTTTTTGAAAATAATATTTTTTATTTTATTGCAGCTTTTATTGAAATGCAGACGATAGCATAAATATCATAATTATTATCTGATAATTCAATAAACAATATTCTTACTATAACTTTATCGTTTATTTGCTAATCGATCGATGCCCAGGTAACTACTGCTAATAAACCCTTTGAAATGGATAAAAAATGAAAATAAACATACCATATTAATTGTTATATTACAGAATTAAGCCTCTAAACCCATTTTTCCTTGTTTTTAAACCTCCAGTTAGAACGTTATTGCACACCAAAACCCTTGCTATTACTGGGTTTATTCCAAAGAAATATATTGTTATATAATTGTAATATAACTGCAATGGTATTGACGTTGTTTTTCAATGTTTAAGACTCTATAGTAGGTAACAGATTGAAAAACAAATTGATTCTTATTTCTGGATAACATATAGCATAAAAAACTAAACCGAACCGATAGGAGAAAACAATGAAAAAATTAGTCTTCACACTTCTTGCAGCTAGTACATTGGTATTTACTAACTCGGCTACTGATGCAGAAACAGCATTTGCATCCACTTCAAATACAACATCTTATGAAACTTCAGCTACAGAAACTTCCGTAGAGGTCGTAGAAGTTGCGTCAAGCAAAGCTACTGCGAAATCCGGAACATTCAAAATGAAATACAACACAAACGTCCGCTTGGACGCTGGCACAAAATACAAAGTCGTAACAGTTGCTAAAAAAGGCGCTAAAGCTGTTGCCACTCACCAGAAAAAAGTCGGAAGCCAAACTTGGTTCAAAGTGAAAGTCAACGGCAAAGCTGGTTGGGTTCTAAGCACACTCGTAACATCTGCTTCTTCAGGCGCTAAAGTTGTCAAAGCTTCAAGCTCTACTTCATCATCAGCGATCGTTTCAACTGCATTATCGCTGAAAGGCATCCCTTACAAATTCGGTGGAACAACAACTAGCGGTTTCGACTGCAGCGGTTTCACACAATATGTGTTCAAAAAAGCAGGCAAAAGCCTTTCACGTACAACACTTTCACAATTCGCTGAAACAACAGCTGTTTCTTCACCACAACCAGGAGACTTGATCTTCTTCGCTAACACATACCGCGCTGGCATCTCGCACGTCGGGATCTACATCGGCAACGGCCAATGGGTTCACTCTGGCGGCAAGAAAGCTGAAGTCCTAAGCGTTAACGCTCCATACTGGGGAGATAAAATCCACAGCTACAGACGCTAATCTCAATAAAACATTGTAAAGGCCTAGCCGGCGACGCCGGTTAGGCTTTTTTGTTTGGCTAGTGTTGCTTCCGCCGGCGATTGATGTGATTTTTTGGCCAAGTGGGAACTCAAGTTGGTTTAGTGGTAATTCAAGTGAGTTTAGTGGTAACTCACCTGCTCTAAGTGGAAACTCAGCCCCGCCAAGTGGAAACTCACTCAAGGGCAAAAGAAAGAACCAAATGGCTAGCATTTCGCCCGTGGGCGAAATGCGAAAGGGCGGAAGCAATCGCCTGAGGCGATTGCTAAAACCTTTTTTGGCCAAGTGGGAACTCGATGAGGTTTAGTGGGAATTCAAGCAAGTTTAGTGGAAACTCACCTGCTCTAAATGGCAATTCACCCCCTCCAAGTGGGAATTCACATCCAAGAAAAAAGCACCTATATGGTCGTGCGAAAACGGTTCGTCGCCTAGTACCCAAACTATTCACAAGCACTTCCGCTCCAATCGAAAAAGGGCCAATCCAGCAGTTACTGGATCGGCCCTTTTATTATTCGCTCTCTTTAATGGCTTTGACTTGGTAATCGCCATATTCATCAATGACGATGGTGTATTCGGTGGTGTTCATTTCAGATAGCGTCTTGCCGCTCGCTTTGTCTTTGTAGACGAGTTCAGCGGTAGTGGTCACTTTCGCTTCCTTGTCACCGATTTCGACTGCGTCGATGACCGGCTTCAATGCGTTAAAGGTACGCTCCTCTGTGCGATATGACTCCACCATCGCCTTCCCTGCCGCCTCGGCTTTGCTGCCTGGCAGGAGGTATTGCTGGTAGTAGTTCTCCGCCGGTTCGTTCAAGGCGTATGGAATCAATTCGTAATAGGACTCAATGAAGCTTGTCAGCAATTGTTCATCAAAAAAGGCATCTTTGACGTCCTGCAGCACGATTTCTTCCTCTTCATAGACAATCGGATCTGCCGCCCAGGCATTGAGCTGCTCGGTCACGCTATGGATCGGGATCGCATAGCCGATGCCCGGCTTGTCTTCCAAAATGATCGAGTTGATACCGATGATGCGCTCGGTTTCGGCATCGATCAGCGGGCCGCCGCTTGATCCTTTCTGGATGGCCGCGGTCATTTCGTATAGACCGGTGTATTCATAATCCGCCGAGAAGCTTTTATCGACAGCGGTGACTTCCCCTTCTGTCGCGGTGTTGCTCTGGTCTAGCGGACTGCCGATCGCCACTACTTTGCGTCCGGCTTCCAATGCTTCTGTCTCCATCGCCATCGGCTTCTTGCCCGCCAGTTCGGCAACGCGCACAAGCGCCAAGTCTTCCGTATCCGAAATGCCGATCACCTGGCCGTTGAATTCCTGGCCATCGCTGTTTTTCAGCGTGATATACGATGCATCCTTGACGACGTGTGCATTTGTCACCACATCGCCGAGTTCATTGTACAAAAAGCCCGATCCCTGCTCGAGGTCCGTGTAGATCGTGTAGACCTGGGTCTTCGCATTGGCGATCATCGTCGACAAGTCTTTTTCAGGGGCCTCGACCGGTGTGCTGGAGCTTTCAACGATAACTTCCGGTGCAGGCTCCGGTTCAGGAGGCGCCTCTACCCTCACGTCCTCCACCTTGCCCTCTTCGGGTTTCGGCGTTTCCTCCACCGGCAATTCCTTCTCTGCTACCTTGAATCCGGCATATGTCTTGCCAGCAAATGAATCCTTCTTCACCTCAGCAGAGATCGCTGATTCCGTTTCCGGCTGCAGCAGGAAGTAGCTCCCGATGCCCGCAAGCATCAATACCGCGAGCGTCAGAACCGCAATCAGCAACCGCTTTTTCGCAGTTTCCTGTTTTCTATTGGCCAGTCGATTGTTCATAGATTCATCCCGTTTCTGTCAGAGTATCCATTAGACGGTGGTTTAGCTTCTAAGATTTCTTCTTATTATATCAGCAAGGAGCGAAAACGTCTTTTAATATGGGGTGACCCCTTGAACCAAGAACAGATGGTGGCATTTCGCCCGGGCGAAATGCGCTTTTGGGTTTAAAGGAGCCCTCTGCGATGGCAGAGGGCTTTTCATATCGATGGGTTTGGGTTTCGTTTCTCTTTATATAGAAGAAACTGCTTCAGTTTGAGAGCAGATGAGCGTCGGAGGTCCCGTGATGAGCGTTCGACGGCCTCCGATGAGCGTTCACTGTCTTATCTACCGAAGCTTCGGCATTTATTGCTTTAAGTGGTCTTTACTATGCCATTTACGGCCACTTGCCTCAATATGCGCTTGTGTCAGCAGCCGTTTCATTGTATGCCGGTCATCAATGCCCGTGAAATCCCGGACTTGCCGATTGGATGCATGCCTGCTGAAAAAAGCGAAATACTCCAGCACGGCTTTGTATGCCGCTTCATTGTCCATTGCACCGCAAAGATTACATCCCCATGTTCGGAAATGGCGCTTCACGGCAAATTTTTCACATTGCGTACAATAAATGCCTTTAGCCAGATGCTCCGGTTTTATTGAATATTGCAGCGTGATTGGTTTTTCCACATAAGGTGTTTGGGAAGCCAAGATCAGGTTTTTAATGTTTACCAAAGATGATTGTGAGTACATGGGGGAATTATATTCTTTTAATAGAAGGAAGATCTGCTCCATCATTTGATGAAGTTTGCAGGTACGTATTGTTTGGGGGAGGGTTTTGAGTTCGCATTCTTTCGCCGTAAATACGAGCAATCCGTCTACTGCTAAGTTGATGTGATGCAATTTAAACCATGATTTCATGAAGCGGATATGCTTTTCTACTTGAATTGCCGGATTGTCCATTACCTTTTTGACGCCATCTTTATCAATCCGGTAAAATTCACCAGTATCGTTGTCAAAATGGAGTTCACCACTAATATTCTTCGATTCGATAATAACCGCTACACTTTTCGTCAGCAGAAAACCATCGATTTGCACAGGCCAATCCCCAAGCGCGAGGCAATTGTTCCATATCATTTCAAAGCCTTCAGGAAAATAAAACTCGATAAATTTCTTCTTTAATCGATGCTCGCCCCGGATGCCAGCTTCGGCGTTATAGAGCTCTTTCACCAGATAGTCCCGTTCTGGTGAACCTGTTTGCAACCTGCGTATTGCCGACCGCAGCGCTTCAACTCTAGATAATGTCATATGTGCCCCCTTTCCAGATTAAAATAATTATATCATTCAAATAAAAAATTTTCGATATCAATTTATGGTGGTTATCTTTGAATTTGTTGTTCGCACCTATCTGATGAGCGTTCAATGTTCGTTTATGAGCGTTCGACGTCTAGTTATGAGCGTTCGCACATGCCGGATGAGCGTTCGTGGCCCAATTATGAGCGTTCAATCCTCAATTATGAGCGTTCGCGCCTATAAGGACTCCCAAAAATTTCACTAAATAAAAAAGCACCCGCCGCAGCGGGTGCTTCTCCTCAATCATTTATTTCTTTTTCGCTTGCCCTTTGTTCGTCACCACTGTGTAGTTGCCGAACTCGTTGATGCTGAGTGTAAACGTAGAGCCGTTCAGTTCGCCTTGGATGATTTTCCATTTGCCGTTCGCGTCTTCGCGTGCGCCGAACTGGATTTTGACGTCGGTTGTGTCAAATGTCAATTCCACGCTTGATGTGAACTTCACTGGAATTTCATTGCCTTCAGCGTCTGTGATGGCGATGTCGATCTGGTTTGTCAGGGCCGGACGGCTGTCTACTGCTGCCGCGTCGTCCACTGCGAGTGCCAATGTGAAGCCTTCGCCGGCTGCGTCAGCTAGCTGCTGCAGGTTCTCCGTTGAAAGTGTCAAATCGGCTGTCGGCAAGTCGATCAGAAGATCTTTGCCGCTCGCGATCAATTCATCCACTGTGCCTTCTGAGAATGCGATATCAAGTGTACCGTCTTCATCAAATTCGCCAGCTGTGATGACCGCTGTTTCGCCTGTCATGTCCGGATCGGCTTCCTGTTCGCCAGGAACGACCGGATCCGCGAATGTGATTTGTGCAAGGAGCGGGTCGTGGTCACTTGCACGGCCATGTTCTTCCATGAACAATGCATTGATGTGGACCATATCCAGTTCCGTCTTGCCTGCCAAATTGTTCGTTACAAGCAGGTGGTCAAGAACTTGCGAGTTGCCTTGGTAGTAATAAGAGAAACGGTCTTCTAGCGGCACATCTTCGACTTTATTCGTCAGGATGTCGCCTTTTAGGGCTTCAAGAGCCGGTGTGAATTCGAAATCGTTCATGTCGCCAGCGACGATGACATTCAAGTTCGGGTCTTGTGCAAGTCCTTCTTGAATAAATTCGTTGATCGCTGTTGCAAGTTCGATGCGCTCTTCAACCGATCCAAGGAATGGCGGCTGGTTCTGGCCGAACAAGCCCTGGTCCCCGCCTTTTGAATTCAAGTGGGCGCCGATGACAACCACTTGCTCGCCTTGGAATTCAAATTGCGCTGCTACCGGCTTGCGTGTGTTCGGCATATCGAACGGCAAGATGCGTCCCGGATTGAGTGACAGTTCGCCGCCGACCCATTCCGTATCCTGTGTCGCTGTGCCTTTCGTGCCTTCAGAAAGTGTTACGCGCTCAGGGTTGTACAAGTAGCCGACGCGGATGTTCCCGCCTGGCTGCCCGCCGTCTTTATTGTATTCCGGAGCGATGTCGGTCCATGCGTATGTTGGTCCGCCAGCCGCTTCGATTGCGGCAATTAAACGCTCATAGCTTGCCGTTGCATCAGAATTACCGGATGCAATCGGGCCGTCGCTGTCCTGTACTTCGACCATCGTGATGATGTCCGGTGAGTTCAAGTCCTTGACGAACGATTCGCCGATGCGCGCCGCTTTTTCGTCGCTTGTGTGGTTCGGATCTGCCGAGAAGTTCTCGACGTTATAAGCTGCAACCGTCAATTTGTCTTCTGCGTTTTCGATCCATGTCTGTTCCGGCTGCGTTCCACCGTCAACGATTGCTGGAAGTTCGTTTTCATTTGTCCAGATCTGGTAGTTGCCGAAGCCGTAGCCTAGGACGCCGACCGGCATGCTTGCGAATGAATCGCCCGCTTTGGCAATGACGTTATCGCCAGTTGTGACAGTGATGCGTTCAGGGTTGTAGTCATCTTCTGAAAGAAGGATGCCGCCCTGTTTGTGGAATTCGTTGTTTGTTGCGTTTTTCGATACGACGAACACTTCGCCGTAATCCTGCGGCCCGACGATTTGTGCGTCAGTTACCCCAACACGCATAAGTTCTAGGGATTCCCAGAAATCAATGCCGTCTTCTTCCGGGTTGAATTGGGTCAATCCATCGTTGTCGATGTTCTTAGTTGGCGGGAAGACATCTTCGCCGATAACGATTGGTTCAGGAAGTGGAGCCGTTCCGTCCTTCACCACTTCCGTCGAGCGGATGCGTGTAAGCGGAAGGTCGTTTTCTCTCATGTCCGAATAGCCTTTATAGAACCATTCTTCCACAGTCCCGGCAACCGTTACCACGTCGCCGACACTGAATGAACTGCTTGCGCTTGAACGGTTGACGATGATGGCTTCAGAAGTTTTCCAGTCGCCGTCGCCTTCCGTATCTTGGATGACAAAGTTCGCACCGTTATAGAAGTGCGTGATGACGCCTGTGATTTCATTCACCGTTACGTTTTCGTAGTTCGTGAAATGCTTTTTGCCCTGGATGTCACGGATTTTCAAGTCCGCTGTTTTCAGGACGGTATATTCGAACGTGAAGACGTCCGATGTTTCAGTGCCGACTGCGATAGCTTTGATAGCTACATCTTCTGTCAGCGTGATTGGTCCTGCGTACTGTGTGCTTTGGGCAGTTGGTGTCGAGCCGTCAAGCGTGTAATAGATCGTTGCGTTTTCCCAGCCTGATTGCAAAGTGATTTCCGTTCCTTGGGAAACAACACCAGGGAAGACATTTGCATAGACGGCCGGTTTGTTGACCAAATCAAAGCTTTCGATGCCAAGCGTTTTCACTTGGTACGTGTCGTTGTATTTCGAAGCGATTCCTGTTACATGGACCAAATCGCCTTCTTTGTATTCCTGCATGAAGCGCTCGTACGTCAATCCGTTGCGGTTATCGTTGCGGATGACGACCGTTTCGCCGTTTTCAGCAGTGGCCGTGAATTCGAACGTACCGTATGAGTTTACGGCATTAAGGCCCGTGATCGTGACGTTTTGGAGTTCGATCCGTTCGCCTTGCGTGTCTTCATTGACGCCGGCTGGAGTGATGGTTTGAACTGCCGGCAATTCGTTGTTTGAAGAAAGGACTTCGATTGTATTCGGCTGGAATTGAAGCTCGCCTGAATACTCGGATACGGACCCGACTAAGCGGACTTTGTCGCCAGGCGCCACTTTGGCACTTGATGTGTAAACGTAAATGCCGGCAGTTTCATCCTGGACGTAGAACGCGTTGCCGCCCCAGAAACCAGTTCCGGTCGTAACCGTAGCTTCGACTGAAATCAATTCGCCAGGCATTGTGCGCGCTTGGGCAAGTGTATCGACTGCAGTCGGTTCAGGCGGCGCTTCGCCTCCTGAAAGGATTGTGTAAGCAGATGCACTGCGGAGGCCCGGAACTGTAAAGTAGGCGCCGAGTGTACCTGTGATTGTTACTTGAGCTTTAAAGTTCGTTGGATTGTCGACAAGGTTCACGCCAGCACGGACAGAGCCCGATGGCAATTGAACCGGCAAGATTTTTGCAGGATCTGTTTCATCCGGAGAATCCGCAAGCCCTACGTTAGTAGCTGCTGTAAAAGGAGCTTCCTGGTCGTAGCTCGTGCCACTATTGGCCGTCCCTACGATATACCCTTTCACTGTCGCTGTTCCTGTATTATTTGCTATCGCTTCCGCTACCGTAATCGGTTCTGCGGCATCGGCTGTTGCCATGAAAGGCAGGACAGCGGATAAGGCCAGTAAAAGACTTAGAAAAATCTTACTGAACGAACTTTTGGTCAAATTGCTCCACTCCTTGGATTTTTTTGAGGTACAGGATTAATTATACATTTCGTTTGTAAGCGCTTCATTAAGTTTTTGTAATAATTCAAACTCATTGCCCATATAGACTATTTAAGTGTAAAAATATTGAAAATCAAACGAAAATGTATTTAGTTTTTACACCACAAACAAAAAAGAGCGATGCACATGCATCGCTCTCTTCTCTTACCAGATTGACTCGGCCCATTCCGGATGGTCGATGAATGGATTGCGGTTGCCCTGGAAGTCTTCAATCTTTTCATTTCGCTGACGCTCCCATGCGCTGACCGGATCTTGCGCATGCCATTCGAGCAGCACCGACAGTTTCCCATGATACGGCGCAGTGCCGTTGTTCAACATATTGTTCAGCTCAAGGTCGACTGGGTCGCCGGGCTCGTAGCGGACCGCCATGTAAAACAGCATGCGAGCCACGTCGCCTTTCACTTCGTTCGGCGGCTCCCATGAAGTGGATGTGCGCAAGCAGCCGTCGCATCCGCTCACGGCGCTTCCGCCGTAATCAAAGTCAAGATTGCCGCGCAGCCCATTGATTTGCACATCGGTCGGGCGCAGGTGATGGATGTCGGTTCCCGCTCCCATCGTCGTTCCGAAATCGCCGTGCGACTTTGCCCATGTGTGTTCACGATTCCAGTCGCCAATGTCTCCACCGTTCAACAGCTTCGAACGCGACTCGCCCGTATACAGCAAAATGACGTTGTTCGGATTGTTCGGATCTTCATCCGTCACTTTCAGCGCGTCCCACACCGCTGAATAGCTGAGCTGCTGGTGGTCGTCGATGATTTCATGCAGTTCCGCTTTCAATGCCGACCCCTGCAATCCGGCCGCCGTCGCGTAATAACCGTCGACCTGTGCAGCTGCGCTCACCGTCACCGAGAATGACTGGGTGATGCTTTGGAAACCGTCGCTCGCTGTCACACCGACGATATGCGAGCCTTCCGGCAAGCTGAGCGTCAGCGTCGAACCGGATACCGTCCCTTTGGTCGCTGAGAATGAAAGAGTCTGCCCTTCAGGGTCTGCGAAATAATCCCGCAAATCATATTGCAGCGTCGCACCTGCCTGCACTTGTTCGTTCGCAAATGTCTTTGTTGATGTCGGAGCAGCGTTCGGCGCCGTGCTCGAGCCGTTCATCGTATGCGCGCCGAGCTTGCTGAAGGTGTCGGTTGGATAAGCCGTCCACTGCGCCGAAGGGGTAAATGAATCTCCCACAACTCGGTCGCCAGCAGTTACGTCCGCATTCCGCACCAACGTGACGTCGGCGATATTATTGACGCGCGCACCGGTCCGGCCGACCGAATCGATTGCGGCCCCCGATTTCTCCAGCACCAGCGCATCATCCCCATTAAAGTTCATGACACTGTCGCTCCGCAAGTCGCCCTGTGATCGGATCGCGGTTGCGGCACTGCCATGGTAGACGACAAACGTCTCCCCGTTCGCGAGCGTACCGGACAAATTCACTTCACTTTGCGGATACGTGCTGCCGTTCGAATAAAGCGACAGCGAATACGAGCTCAGGTTGACCGAAGCTCCTGTGCCGTTGTAGAGTTCCACCGCTTTGTTCAAGCTGCTACCTTCGATGTATTCCGAAATCAACAGATCACTTGCCGTCGTTGCTGCTTGCACCGGCGCCGGCGAACCCGGAAGCCATAGGCTTGCAGCCAATCCCGCTACGAGTACCGCTTTTATTCCCTTGCTCCATTTGCTTGTGGCCATCTTTTTGTGTTCCTCCTCTTTCCTGGAAAATGAATGTGCTTGGATTGCGGTAAGGCTTTTCTTGTTATATATTATATTTGTAAATTAATAACATTTAATTATATTAATTTACAATTTTAACTATTTTAACTTTACCTAACCGTTTCTTTCTCGTCAACGTTTCTTGAAAACAATTACACAGGCTTAATAAAAACTTAATTGCTTTCTTCTATATAAACGTCTTTCAGCAGGCAAAGATAAGAGCGAATTTAAAAAGCCTTTCAACCAAAGAATGGTCGAAAGGCTTACACTATTACAGATTAACGTTCACAAGCAATCAAATCTTTATCGCGATCGCTTTTCTTGTTTGCATCGTACAAAGCTTGGGAAACATACGGTTTGTACTTTGTTGTTCCGCCTTTGTTCTTCACTTTCGAAGAACGGGCAACTCCGCCTTTATACACTTTGTGCATTTCTGTGCAATTGGCAAAGGTCTTCACTTTTGTTCCTGCAGCATCCGCCGTTACCGATGTGGCACTTACAGTAAAGCTAAGCGCAAGCATTAGAGACATGAGTACAAAACTAAGTTTCTTCATAAATCGATCCCCCTGTTATCTATCTGTTTTCCAATATCCCTCGCAGACGCTCTTTTATGTGAACAAAGAATCGCCATCCAGATATTGTTAGCAACCATAGTATAACAGGTATTTATATCCAAGACTATAGTCTCTCGAAGAGAATTTTCACATTCCGGACTTGCGCTAAATTCAGCAGTTTCTTCGATTCATTTACCGCTCATCGGTTCTGCTATCAATCCAGTAAACAAGACCAATCCAGTTTCCGTATCTTCGATTGCCAGGAAAAACGGCCGGTCGACTCGCATGTCAAACGGTTCTTCAGGAGATCCTGATGTCGCAACATTAATGCCAGTCACCGCCGCAGCCTCCGAACCTTCTTCATCGACATTGAGGAAGGTTTTCTGTTTGACCGAACTGATGAACAGGTTGCCGCCGCCTTCCACCATCTTGGTGAATTCCGCCTCCCCTTCAAAAGCTGATGTCATTCCCAATGTCTTTAGCGGCTCCGTCAAAGTAACTTCATACTCAAGCCCGAACTTCGGAAGGTGGAGCTTACCACGACGTTCTCCAAATGCTGCGTTCCATTCATCCCACTTCCCGCCCGCCAGGCTTTCCTCAAACTCCGCCAGCGTTGAGCCTTCCTTCGGCAAAAACACTTTCATGTGCATTTCCCCTTCTCCGTATGGCAGCGATACCGCTTGGAAATGGCCTGTCTCCAAATACGGGAGTGTTTCATTGAGCTCCATAAGCGGCATTGTTTTCACCGCTCCGGCCGCCAGATGGAAATCGCCGTCCTGCGTATCGTCTTCTTCAAACGGGTACTGCCAGTCTCCCTTGAAGTAAACCGCGTTCAGAAGCATAGTCACCAAGTTCGGATCGAGCGGGTCTTCTGTAATTTCTTCAATCTTTCCGTTCGTCGATTCGCTCACCCAATCGTTTTTCGTTTCGCCGAACCGCTATCCGCAATGTCGATCTCTTCGATTTCTGCATTGAAATAATCCCGGTTGTTCTTCGCAAACTCCTCCTGGAACTGATATTGCTCGTTCAGCCAAATCGAATTCGCGATGTTCAGTTGGATTTCTTCCGTATCGCTGTAGAGCATGTTCATCAGCGAGGCATTTGCACGGTTCAACTCCTCCGCTTCCACCCCCGGCACCCCGAGCGTTTCCGCGATCTCTTCTTTTGTCACGCCTTCCGCGCCGTTATATACCATCGACACTGCCATGAATAAACTCGCCGAGGAAATGAAGCGGTTCCCCTGGTCGTTCGGCTCTGCAAGCGGCAGCAGCTTCCAGCCCAGCTCATTGCTAGGAGCGACGATTTTTTGGTAATCCGTTTTTCCATATTCCACATCGTCCGAAACTTTCAACGAGCCGGAACTGCCTTCCTGTACCGTCGTTCCGCATCCGGCTAGTAAGCACATTAACAAGACCATCGATAGTTTCCGCAAAGCTCTCACCTCTTTCTTCATTAGACTGGGTAGAACTGGAAAAGTTACAAGTATAACTTATATAGGCTCATACTGAATTTTTGGAGTTGATCTCTTTCGAAAAAAGTATGAGATGCAGGTGATGTTTACACACACCTACAACTGAAAAAGCTGGAAGAGAAATCTCTCTTCCAGCTTTTCTATCTTTAATATTCTTTTTTCAATCATTAAACTTATAACTCTATATACTCAACCATCCTTAACAGCATCACAACCGTCTCCGCTCTCGTTGCATTTCCGGTCGGCTCAAACAGGTTGTTGCCGCGGCCGGAAATGATGCCAGCCCCTTGCATCGCCCCAATCGGCCCTCTTGCCCAATCCGGGATGCTGGAGTCGTCCGCAAAGCCGGTCGGCGCTGCTGCATCCCCTTCAAGCTCCATCGCACGGGCAATCATCGCTGCCATCTCCATCCGCGTTATTTTTCGGTTCGGACGGAAACTGCTGTCATTGAAGCCTTGGATCACTCCCGCTCCCACTGCCTCCTGTATAGCCGGCCGCGCAGATTCACCAATGCGTTTGTTGTCAATGAACTTCAACTCTCCTCCATTACCCTGTAGTCCTAACGCGTTGGCAAGGAGAATTGTAAATTCCGCACGGTTGATCTGGCTGTCTGGCTTGAAAGTTTGATCCGCGTAACCGCTAACGATTTCTTGCTTCATTCCTTCTATTATATATTCTTCCGCCCAATGCCCTTCAAGATCCACCCAATCCACAGACAATGCAGCTGTCCGCAAAGGAGAACGAGCATCTGCCACGGCACTCTCATATGCCCCCAGGTCAACTGCTGCGCCCACTATCCGGGATCCGCCCTCTGAACCCGCAGGTACACCATCGGACGCCCATTTGCTATTCCCTCCATCAATCGCTATGGAATCATCACCGAGTCTGTAGTCCCCTTCGGTAGCCGGTGCTTTATCGGGAGCAATCGGTGTTAGAAAGCCGGGATCCTCATCCAGGTTGTTGCCCGAATCTTCTCCGAATGCCTCCTCCCAGGACTCACTGCCTCCGGACCCTTGGATCAAGCTATAATCAAAATCGGGTACCGAATTGCTATTATAAACCGATGTGGAATTGCCCCAAATGATGCTGTTTTGCACGACTGGCGCACTGCCGCTGCTATAGAGGGCGCCTCCGGCAGCCGCTTTGTTCCCAGCAATCGTAACATTGGTCATTTCCCAGTCCGTTACATAATTGCTGTACAAGCCCCCGCCTGAAGCCGCCTCATTTCCGCTGATCAAACTATTACCCAACCGCATCTCACTATTGTAGTTGTAGATCCCGCCGCCCCTTGCAGCTGCCTGGTTGCCGGAGAGCTTCCCATTCAGCATTGCTATTTGGCTTTCCGTGCTATACAATCCACCGCCATTTTTCGCCTCATTCCCTTCGAAACTTACACTTACCAGCCTCGTTCCACTTGCCCCTGCAAAAAGCCCGCCGCCATTTTCGCTTGCTGAGTTCTGATCGATGGATCCGCCGATAAATTCCGGATGCCCGCCGCCAACTGAAACGCCCCCTCCGAATTTAGCGGTATTCTGATGGATTTTCAAATTGGTATACATTGGCGATCCGCGTTCAATATAGATCCCCCCACCGGAAGCCGCCGTATTACCGGAGATTTCAATGCCATCAAACGCCGCATGGCCAATGGCCGAATATACCCCGCCACCCTTCCCGCTTGCGGCCGTATTCAACGTGATTTTTCCGCCGCTCGCATTGAAATTAGAACCTTGCACCGCAATGCCGGCCCCCGAACCCGCTTTGTTGCCCGTTACGTGAACGCCTTTCAAAGACATCCCATTGTCCTGTGAAAATATCCCGCCGCCCATGGAATGGGCTTCGTTTTCCCGGATAACAACATTTTCCAATGCGGGTTCGCCGGCATGGCTTGCAAGGCCGCCGCCATTCTCCGAAGCTTTGTTTTTTTCGATGATCAGGTCCGAAAGCTGAGGGCTGCCTTCCTGATTGTACATTCCGGCTCCCGCTCCGGCGCTGTTGTTTCGAATCGATCCGCCTTCGATGATGGCATGGCTTTTCTGATTGAAAATGCCGCCTCCGACAGCGAGCGCCTTGTTGTGTTCAATAGTTACACCAATCAGTGTCGGGTGGCTGCCGTGGTTGTAAATTCCGCCGCCGCTGCTGCCATCGGCAATTGTGCCGTCATTCGCATTCCCTCCCGAAATGGTTACTCCGTCCAATACAGCGGCCGGATCCAAAAAAGTGCCTTGCGGATGATAGAACACATGGAGTGCATCAAAGCCATCCACTTTACCATTGCGATTCAAATCGCCGCTGAGGATGGTTTTGTATCGTTTTGCATCTCGATTGACTGCATCAGTTGCGGAAAATCCCCCTAAAATCGCCACTCCGTTTTTCAGTTGAAAACTTTTGGTCCGAGAGTTTTTCGGCGTCGAATCTCCTTTGATGTCTTTTGTCGGATAATAAATTCCTTCTGCCACCCGGATTTCATCGCCTTCTTTGGCTTTGTCCAATGCGCGCTGCAAATTTGGGAACGCGTCCTTCCAACTTGTTCCGTCGTGCTTCCCAGCGGCAGTGTTATCCACATAGATTATTTTTTTAGCTGCATCTGCAAGAGAGGCCTTCCCTGGCAAACTGCTCCACACCAACCCCATTAGCAGGACCGAGCAAACCAACGTAATCAAAATCAAAAAAGCACTTCTCTTCCTGCTCTTTATTCGCATCTATCCCTCCCCCTTTCCATTCAGTTTTATACGCGAAGTATACAATATATTCTGAATATTTACAATATAATACTTTTCATAAGCTTAAAGTTGCAGGTCCGAGAGCCGCTAAATCATACCTTTTTCTTTTATTGTTAATTTGAACCACTTAAATAATAAATACAAAAAAATGGTATAATTTAAGGACGATACCAAATATAATTATTTTTTTGAGGTGAATTTATTTGAAAATCCTGTTCCGCTTCCGAGGCGTTCTTGCGATACTCGCTGCACTCGTTTACTTCTACTTTCTGATTGGCGGGATTGAAACCTTTTTGAATAACGACCCGGGACAGACGGCTGCCTGGAAAGAAGAAAAGCCGAACGCTTTCTTCTTTAATGTCATGATAACGTTCAGTATATTCCTGTTGTTCCTTGGCCTCTTCAACCGTTTCCTGATTAGTTTCCTCCTCACTAACGGGGTCGCCTGGTTTCTCGCGGTCATGAGCTATTTCAAGTTCAGCTTCCTAGGGGAATACCTGTACCCGTGGGACATGATGCTCTACGACAACGTCCTGAACCTTTTGCCGAACTTGATCAAAGAAGTGGACTTCGGAAAAGTCCTTCTTTACTTCTTCGGCGCCATCGCACTCGTCGCGGCCCTCGCCGCATTCATCCGCATCAAAAAGCCGAAGCGCCTGATCCGCTTGAACATTTGGATGCGGCTCGTCCTGATCATTGTGGCTGCCGGTTTCCTGAGTTTGTTCATCTTCTACCGCTCCATCCCGAACGTGGAAACGTCGCTGAAGGATGCTGGCGTCACGAATATCACATTCGACCAGAACCGCAATTACAAAACGAACGGTTTTTTCGTCACCTTCCTGCTCAATATGCAGAGCGCAATTGTCCTGCCGCCAAGCGGCTATAACGAAAAAAACATCAATGAGATTATCGAAAACCTGGAATCCCGGCCCGTTCCCGCAGGTTCATCACTTACAGAAAAACCGAACGTGATCGTCATCATGAGCGAGAGCTTCTGGGATCCGACGACCATCCCATCGCTCGAATTTGCAGAAGACCCGATGCCGACGGTCCGGCAGCATCAGAACGGCAGCATTTTGACCTCGACATTTGGCGGCGGCACCAGCAATGTGGAATTCGAAGCGCTGACTGGCTTCACGAATATGTTCCTGCCGCCCGGTTCAGTGCCGTACCAGCAATACATCAAGCACGAACTGCCGGCGCTGCCCCGCTATCTCGACGGACTGGGTTACCATACTACAGCGGTCCACCCTTACCCGAAATGGTTCTGGAACCGCGAAGAAGTCTACCGGCACATCGGCTTTGAGGAATTCATCGACATCGATGGCTTTAATGATCCGTTATACAAAGGGCCGTTCGTCTCGGACGAACAAGTGACCCGCACCTTGATCGAACAGATTGAAAGAACCGAAGAGCCGCTCTTCGCTTATGCCATCACGATGCAGAACCACACGAGCTACAACAGCAATAAATACCCGGAGTTCACCGTCGAAACCAATACGCCGCCCGAAGTCGATCCGGTCTTCAATTTGTTGCTTCGTTCCTTCACGCAAGGTATTGCCGATGCAGATGCTGCCTTTAAAGCGCTGACTGATCATTTCGAGGCTTCGGAAGAACCGACGCTGATCGTCTTTTTCGGCGACCATCTTCCGGCACTCGGCCATGACTATAAGATGTTCAAGCAAGCCGGATTTGTACCAAAGGGTCCGGGCGAAGAAAATTGGGAGCTCGAAGACTTCAAAGACATGCACACGACGCCGTTAGCGGTTTGGAGCAATTACGGCGCCGACATACCAGAGCTGGGCACCATCAGCCCGTCGTTCCTTGCCCCAGCCATTTTCGATTTGGCGGGCATCGAAAAGCCGCTCTACTATTCCCTTCTTGAAAACTTTCAGAAGGAAATGCCCGGCTATACTTCCAAAGTAAAGATCGATGCAGAAGGCGAACTGTACAAAGTGACGCCGGACAGCGTGGAAGATGTCAAACGCGTCTACGAACTGATCCAGTATGATTTATTGTTCGGCAAGCAGTATTCCAAAGAAAAATTATTTGGGCAATAAAAAAGAAGATTCCGCAGCGAGGTTACTCACTGCGGAACCTTCTTTTATTTGGCGTTTTTTCGGAACGCTTATTGCTTGATGAAAATCTGGGTGTGGTAATAGCCGTAGCTCCCGCCTTTGTATGTGCCAATCCCGATATGCGTATAGCCGCTGCTCAGGATGTTGCTCCGGTGGCCGGGGCTGCTCATCCAGCTCTGCATGACGGCTTCCGGCGTGCGCTGGCCGGCTGCGATATTCTCGCCGGCGCTGCTGTATGAGATGCCGGCGCGCTTCAATTGGTCGCTGTACATTCCGAGCGTCGGCGAGCGATGGTCAAAATAATTATTGGCTGCCATATCCTTCGATTTGGCGATGGCCAGACTCTGCACACCTGCATGCGATTTCAATGCAGGAACGCCGGCTTTTGCACGTTCTTTATTAACCAGAACGAGAACTTCCGACATGAACGCCGCCTCACCGGCCGGTTTTTCCGGCATCAAAATCCGGTGAATAAAAGCGGCAATCTGAGCTCTCGTGACATTCTGATACGGGCTAAATGTCGAAGGCGTCGTACCGGAAGTGATGCCATTCGTCACCAGCGTATCTATATAGGAATAGAAAGAATTGGCCGTCGCCACGTCTTTGAACGCTTGGATCTTCGAACTCGTCCCTTTCAACTCAAAAGCGATGACCAGAATCTTCGCAATCTGCGCACGCGTCGCAGGCTGATACGGATTGAATCTTGTCGCTTTCGCGAACACGCCGAGGTCCGTCAACGCGGCAATTTCCTTATAGCCGGTCGTAGTTGAAGAGACATCCTTGAATCCCGGATTTGGCCGGTTCGCCGTGGAAATGCCAAGCGCCCGCACAATCAATATCGCACTTTGAGCGCGCGTCACCGATCCGGACGGATCAAACCTGCCGTCCAATTTGCCGCTGATGATGTTCTTTTCGGTTAAATCCGTTATTGCGTCGTGTGCCCAATGAGATGATGGGACATCTGGGAACGCGGTTGCTGCTTGTGAAGCCTTAGGGTTAGCCGAGAAAGCGATAATAGCAGTAAACAATACTAGCATAACCTTTTTCAATAAAGCGAATGATTTTAAGTTCATACGAAACTCCTTCTATAAAAGCTTTTGATTTAATAATATTATGGGCTCTTATAAAAACATTTTTTCAGAAAAATAATATTTTGTTAATTTTATATTCAAGGAAATATATTTTTATATAATTATATATTCCCTTTTTTAGATAGACAATAATTCATGAAATTTAATAACTAATGCAAAATTTCACAGTCATTCTCAATCAACTCACTTTTTTTACACTTATATTAATTCTTAATAAATACTAGAGGTAATATAAAACAAAAAAAGGATTACACTTCAATTGAAGTGTAATCCTTTATTGTATAAATTATTTAGCTACAGTTACAGATTTGAATGTTGGGTGCAAGTTACCAGCTTCATCAGCAACATCGAAATCTTCTGCTGGAGTAAGAGTAATTGTTTTAGCATACTCAGTTGCAGTCAATTCATCTTCTAGAGTAATAGTGAATTCACGACCAGAACCTTCTTCGATTGTTCCTGTTTGAGCTACACCGCCAACTAGAACTTCAAAGTCAGTTGAAAGATCAACAATAGATTCAGCATCCATGTTTTCATTGAAAGTCAAAGTAATTGTTTCCAAATCTTCTTCAAGTTCTGCAGTTAACAACATTGGTGCAGTGTTATCTCCGAATTCGATGACTTCAGTGATTGCATCAATGTTATTTCCAGTCAAATCAGAAACGTTTGAGATTGAAAGTACGCGGTCTGCATCAAATGCAAATACATTTTCTTTCAAAGTCAATACTACAGTTTCTTTATTTCCAGAGAAGTAAGCATCTGCAAATACTGATTGACCATCAACTTTGTAGTTAGAAAGGTTCAATGCGCTTGAATTCATTGCTTCGCTGTAGTATACAGTAACTGTTCCATCAGCAGCAGAGTAATCAACGTCTTCAACTTCTGGTTTAACTTCATTAGCTGGAAGATCAGACAAACCAAATGATGTAGTGTAAGATGTGCTGTTGCCTTCAGTATCAAATACAGTATCTTCAGCAACAGTCAATTTGTAGCTACCAGAAACAGCGTCTGCTCCAACAGCGTCAGAAAGATCAACTGTGATTTGCTTCATGTTTCCATCAACATAGTCAAATTCAGCATTGTCAATTTCAATTACAACGTTTTCAGGAGTTCTTAGAACAGCATCTTCAACATCAGACAAGTAAACATTTTCGTCAAATGTCAAAGTAACAATACGTCCTTCAACTTCAGTTGTAACCAATTTCGGAGCTGTTACATCGTCAAAGTAGCTAATTTTCTTAGTTACTGTAACAAGTTTGTTTGCATTCAAATCTTCTTGACCAGCAAATGTGAATGAAACAACGCTGTCATCTTCCATTTCTTCGAACAACTCGATCGTGTAAACTGTTCCAGTTGCATCTACTTCGTACTCATACTCTTCTAAATCAGTTCCGTTCAAAGTACCTGTTTCAGACAATTCTTCTGAGAAAGTAACTTCAATTACGTCAGAAGCTAGAGCTTTAACAGATTTCACTGTTGGAGCAACAAGTTCAGTAGCACCCGTACGGAAGTTAGCAGTTACTGTGTTAGCTGCAAAACGGTTACCAGCCAAGTCAGTAGCACCAACCATTGTCAATGTGTAAACTTCGTCATCTTCGAGTGAAGAAGTGTCAAGTGTAAGGAAAAGACCTGATTCGTCTAATTCTGCAACTAGTTCTTGATCTACTCCGTCAGAGTCAGTCACTACAACTGTTCCTTCATCTTCTAATGGCTCGCTGAAAGAAACTGTAAGTTCATCATCAGCAAATACATATTTAGAACCAGTAACAGTCGGAAGTTTAGTATCGTTTACTTTCAATGTTGTAGTTGTTTCTGCAACAACTTTTTCATTGATGTCTTCGATGCTGTCGTCAACACTTGTTGTAAGTGTAACAGTTGAACCGTTCTCAAGAGCATCATCAGCAGACATAGTGATTGTTACTTTTTTGCCGTCAGCAGAAAGCTCAAGTTCAGCTGAAGCTGGTAGGCTTGCACCATCAAGAAGGTAGTTTGAAGCATCAGTAGCAGTTTCTTCATCTACTGGAGTTCCGAAAGATACTTCGATGATGTTAGTATCAACAACGTTTACAGAAGTTACGCCTGTAACGCCTGGCTCAGCTGGGTCAACGATCAAATCTTCAAGAGCAAGCAACCAACGAGCGAAGTCGCCGCGAGTGATGTTGTCGTCTGTTCCGAATTGAGTAGCTGATTTACCGTTAGTTACTTTGTTGTCAACCAAAGCCGCTACAGCAGCCATGTAACGTGAGTTTACATCAGTAAACTTAACGTTTGAAGTGTCGCCTTTAAGGTCGAAAGCGTTTGCCAAGAAGACTGCAGCTTCACCGCGAGTGATGTCTCCGCTGAAATCGAAAGAAGTAGCAGTTTTACCGTTAGTTACGCCAGCAGCTTTCAACGAGTTGATAGCTAGAGCGCCACGAGTCGGTACATCAGTGAAACCTGATGCAGGAGCATCCGGGTTGTTAAGGCCAGCAGCGTTAGCGATCATGATCGCAGCATCGCCACGGATGATTTCTTTAGAGATACCGAATTGTGTTTCAGAAATCCCTTTAGCGATAGCTTGTTCAACAACGAAATCAACCGCTGCTTGATATTGTGGAGCAACGTCCGTGAATGCTGCTGTTTTTACGTCATCTGCAAATGCAGCTGGTACTACTGCTGTAGCTACTAGAGTAGCTGTCGCTGCAGTAGCAACGAATTTCTTGTAAGACTTTGGTTGGTAAGCCATGTGTGTTATTCCTCCCTAATTTGGATGTTGATTTGTTGATTTGGCGAGTTGTTAAACTCAATTTAAACCTCTGAAAACAATCCATTAATGCCAAATTAAGTATAATAGCAAATACTAATGATATGTAATGCAATTCTGACTTAATGGGCAATATGAATTATTGGACCAGGGATTTAAACTCTTAACTAGTGTAACAAAGATGGCGAATATTTCAAGTGATATCTGCAAAATTTATCCTATAAATTACATTTTATTATGAAAATGATACGTAAGTATGACAAATAATACCGAAATCAGAAAATTTAGTCGCATATTAAGTGGTATATCCCCATAAATATAACTTATACAAGACTGTAAAACGTTGATATAACAATGTTTAGTAAACAAGTGGCTATGTGGCTGCGTTTATTTATTCATCAGCCTAAAAAATAATTAGTTATTCGAAACGTTTCCTGCTTGTAATAGTTCAGTATTTTCTGCCGTAGGTCTAATTTATTATCACTCGGGACAAATCACCTTTTGCCACTAAATTCAGTGTTTGAGGTGTAAGCTGTGTTTTTTGGCTCCTTCCTTTATAATAGAAGGAGTGTTATTTTTTCTAGGAGGTAAAGATGTTTACTAAGATTAAAAATTTAAGCCCATGGCTTTGGGTGCCTGTTTTGGCAGGCTTTGCCCTGCGTTTGGCTATTCTCATCCATTATGGACCGGGCCTGAATTTAAATAGCGATGACGTCTTCTATATCGACAGCGCCAAGTACCTGTTGGCGGAAGGCAAACTGGTTTACGTCGATCACACTGAGCCGACCGTACATATCATGCCAGGCCTGCCGTTCCTAATCGCTGGCGTCTTTTTCTTTTTCGGAACCGGCACTGCCGGCCTGGCAGCTGCAAAACTGCTGATGATCCTGCTCGGCTGCGTCAGCATCGCCGGCGTCTACAAAATCGGCGAACGCCTTTTCAGCCCCGTTGCCGGATCGGTCGCTGCCATGATTCTGGCGCTTTACGTCCCTATTGCCGTATCCGACAATCTGGTTGCAACGGAAGCTCCGACGACCGCGGCGTTTGTCCTGTTCGTCTACTTCTCGCTCCGTTTGGGCGACACGTATTCCATGAAGGATTTCTTTTGGGTCATTGGGACCTATCTGTTCATGATTATGTTCCGTCCGACTGTAGCACTGTTCCCGCTACTGCTGCTCGTCTATCTAGTCTTCAAGGCGTATCCGTTAAAGATTGCCTTCAAGCAGTTCGCCATAGCAGCAGCTCTGCTGCTCCTCGTCCTTGGACCTTGGTGGGCACGCAATTATATTGCTTACGACGCCTTTATTCCGCTGTCAGGCGGCGCAGGCAATCCGATGCTTCTTGGCACATACCAAGCGCACGGCTATAAATACGGGCCGACTTCCCGCGAGGTGATCGCTGAACTCGTTGAGAAGTATCCGGATGCGAGCCGCTACCAGCAGAACATCTACCAGATGGAAGTAGCGAAAGAGCGCATCGAACGCATGCGCGAGCACAACCCGGAATGGCTGCAAGAAACGTATACAATCAAGAAATTCGAAATCCAGTGGAAGGCTCCCTTCTATTGGATTGAAGTATTCGGCATCACCGCCGAAAAAGTACGGGCGGCCTATCAGGTGCTGATTTGGACGAGCGTCGCTTCCTTCTTCCTGCTCCTGGCATTCAAGCTCAACCGGTGGCGCGAACTATTGTACCTGTTCTTGTTTTTTGCGTATTTCACTGTCATGAACAATGTCTATTTCGCTTATCCGCGGTATAACCAGCCGCTCATGCCGTTTGCTTTCCTGTTTATCGGCGGAGCGGCCCACGTCTTCGGACTCGCGTTTTCGAATTCGAGGCAAAAAAAATCATCCCCATCAGAAATTTGATGAGGATGGTTTTTTATTTATTAGCTTCGTTAATCTTTTTTTGTTAGGTAAACGTACTTTTGAGTAAATAAAGGCTGCTGTTATACTATAAATCAGTTCTGATCAGAGGAGGTCCCATAAATGAAAGAGTATTATAACGGCAAAAACTTTTGGGATAAAGAAAAAAGTTGGCGAAATCAATACCCAATCAATGAGGAAATTATTCGAAAAGCAGAAGCTCAGTTAGATCTAAGCTTTCCAGAAACATTCAAGCAATTAATGAAAGACCATAATGGTGGAGAACTTACTTATCCATATTTTATAATGCCAGACAGATCCGGGAAGTATCAGTTAGATATTGATCCTATTCATTTCGAGGACGATGATACGAGCATTATATCGTACGGTAATTTGTTGGAAGAAGCAAAGTTGCCGGGGAATCTAATTGTATTATGGTCGGATTACCATCACTGGCTTGTAATGGATTATCGTTTTACAAAAGAAAACCCTTCTATCCAATGTATTCAGGAAGATTACTCCACCGAAGAAATGTCTTGGAAATATATTAAGATGGCAGATACATTTGATGATTTTATAAAACAGCTTTTTCGCATAGTGGGCTAGGCTAGCTCATTTTTGAAAACGTTATGTATTTATTCCTTATTCCGGAAGGCTTTAGGCATCAATTCTTTTAAAAAATAAACTTGGTTCATATCATTTATATCCCTCTTGTAGAGTGCCTATCCAGCGCCGGCGCGTCCACGGGCTGGGCGAAGCGTTGAGACGATTGCCTTTCTCGGCTCATCGCGAAAGCCATGCCCAAAGCGGCCGAAGCGGTTTAAATAGCTTGTTTCTTTCATTACCTTCTATCTAGAAAGTCTCTCTTTAGACCACATTTACTTGCTTTGGATTTTCTATGAGCGTTTAACGGACTTCTATGAGCGTTCGTCAGGCTTCTATGAGCGTTCAAGCATTCCTTATGAGCGTTCGTCGGACTTCTATGAGCGTTCAAGCGTTCCTTATGAGCGTTCGTCGGACTTCTATGAGCGCTCAATCGATTTCAATGATCATTCAAGTTATCCAATAATTACACTCCCTCCCAAACCCAAAAAATCACCCGCATCCATGAAGATGCGGGTGATTTCTTTAATTGGACTTGATCAAATTCTCTTTCACCATCAGCATTGCAAGAATCGCTGCCAGGTAAATCGACACAGCAGGTGCTGTCAGCACATGTCCCGCAGTATAGGCGATGCCTGTGCCTAGAAGGAACGCGACGCCATAGAGCACGTAGAAGTACGTGAAATGCGTCTTGATGTGGCGCACGAAATGGATCAGGTACTTGCCTGCGAAATAGACGAACGGTGCGATCAGGTACAAGAATCCGATCCAGCCGAACGAATAGAACCAGTCATGGAAATCCATCTCAATCATTTTCGGTGTTTTGCCTGGTTCCGGCACTTCGTAATTCCCAGCGAAGCCCATACCGAACAATTGCTGTCCGATCGGTGAACTGAAGAAGTCATCGTTCATCACTTCTTTATACTTCTCGCGTGAACTGAAGATCAGGTTCTGGACTTGTTCATTCGTAATATCGGGTTCCTCTACCGGCTCGACATATCCCGGTTCGCCTTCTAGAGGCAACTCTTCGCCCGGACGTTCCACCGGATCCTTGAAGTCGATGCCAAGTGATGTGATGTGTGCGAACATATTGCCGAATACCGGCGTAACCGGCGTGATAACCACTAGCAGAACTGTCAGGATCGCCGAAACGATGAGATTCGCTGTGATGTTCTTAGTGTTCTGCTTCATGATGAAGCGCATGATCAAGCTGCCGAACAGAACCGACAGCAAGACGATCAGGATGCCGCCGTAGCCGACTTTGGTGCCGAGCGCGAGCATTCCGAGCGACAGAATTACAAACGGAATCCAGGCCCATGACTTTTTCAAGGAATCGGTCTTCTGCGTGCCGTAAAGCGCCATAATCGGCAGCACGATTGCCATGATTGCGCCGATTTCATTGCCCGCATAGAACCAGCCGGTAAAGCCGACTTTTGTATGCGAGTAATTCGACAAGCTTGTCCCGGTGATCTGGGCGACCACAAAGACGATGCCGATGATCAATCCCGAAATCCAGAAATACTTGGTCGTTTTTCCGGAAATGTCGTAATCGCGGTCTTTCAACTCACGGTAGACAATCGTCAACCCTAAAAGAACAATATGGAAATAAATTACTTTATTGAAAAATTTCAACTCTTGGAATAAATAATACGGATCTTTTACGTTCAAATTGACGGCGATGTTGATGCCTATGACTACTGCCAATCCGATGAGGTACACCGTGAACAGGCGGCTGATGCGGCTCTTTTTCGATACCCATAAGAGCAGGGCCAGCATGGCTACCATATAAGCGGCCCGGATCAGGACGCCTACGGTCAGGCTGGTGTTCACCATAAAAATGGAAGCAGTCGTCAATACATCGATGATTGGCTGCAAGGCAATAAAAGCCACAAATAACATGAGTATTTTTTTATAATTCATAGTTGGGGGTCCTCTTTCATTTTGTTAGCTCAAGTTCATGGAATATAGCCGATAGCTTCGACTGGATCTTCTTTTGTTCATACTGTTGAGCAGTTTGATAAGCGGCTTGGCCGGCTAGTGATTTCTGTTGGTCGGATAATTGCTCGTAGGCGGCTAAGCCTCTTGCCAAATCTTCAGGGTTGCCGGGTTCGAACAGCCAGCCATTCTCGCCTTCGACTGTGTAGTCGAGGATGCCGCCGATGCGGCTTGCGAGAATCGGTGTTTTGCACGCCATGGCTTCCAGCCCTACCAGCCCCAGACTCTCCCCTTTGCGGGTCGTCGGGAAGATGAAGAGGTCAATGATGTTGTAGATAGCTGCCAGATCGGCATGCTTCATCAGCGGGAAATGGATAACCGACTCGTCCAGGCCAAGCTCTGTTTTCATCTTGAAGAACTTGGCGTCATCCTTGCCGGATCCGACCATGATGAGGCGCACTTCCTGTTTCAATTCAGGATGTTCTCTCAGGAATTGGGCAAACCCGTGCAAGAGGTGGTCCCATCCCTTGCCGACATCCATCCGCCCGACATAGCCGTAATAGCGGAAAGCCGGGTCCAAGTTAAAGCGCGCCATGAGCTCCTTCTTATTTTCCTTGTCTGGATAGAAAACGGCGTCGTTGACTCCGCCGGACGGGAAAATGCGGATCGGCGTTTGTACGCCGTATTTCTCGCGGACCAGCCCTTCGTAATACCGGGACGGCGTGATGATCACCGACGATTGTTCGAGCAGCTTTTTGACGTTCGGCTGGAATTTCTCCTGCGACGGGACTTCCGGCACGACATCGCTGCCGTGCACATTCGTCACGATGCGCACCGACGGCTTCATTTTCTTGAGCATCAAGAGCGGCAGCGCATTGTGCGCGGCGTAGTGGACATAGATTGCGTCATATCCGCCGCTCATGCCTTTGCGGATGACGTTCGCGTAATGCCCGGCATAGCCCAATGCTTTCTGCCATTTCGCCGTCTTTTTTTGGATAACCGCTTTCTCCACTTGAAACCCTTCGTTGGCAAGGATGGTTTCCGTGTTCTGGACAAACACGCCATAGCTCGGAAATTCCTTAGAAGGATACATATTCGACACCAATAAAATTTTCATACGGATCCTTCCTTCCAAATGGTTATTCGTAGTCTTTGATTTTCGCTTTCATGTATTCGAGCAAGTCTGCGCGGAGGTCCGGACGCTGAAGCGCGAATTCGATCGTTGTTTCGACAAAGCCGAGTTTTTCACCAACATCATAGCGTTTCCCCTCGAATGCATAGCCATAAACATTCTGGATCTTGTTCAATTGCTCGATGGCATCGGTCAGTTGGATTTCCCCGCCTGCCCCGACTTTCATCTGTTCAAGGAATCCGAAAATTTCCGGATTGAAGATGTAGCGGCCGATGATCGCCATGTTCGACGGCGAGGTGCCTGCTCTCGGTTTTTCAACAAAGCCTTTTGCTTTGTACAAATGATCGAAATGCTCGGAAGGGTCAATGATGCCGTAGCGGTATGTCTCTTCTTCCGGCACTTCCATGACGCCGATGATCGATGACTGGGTTTCTTCGTACTTCTGCATCAATTGCTTCAAGCCTGGCGTCTCCGCCTGGATGATGTCATCGCCAAGTAGGACTGCAAACGGCTCATCGCCGATGAATTTACGGGCTGTCCACACGGCATGGCCAAGGCCAAGCGGCGCTTTCTGGCGGATATAGTGGATATCGACTTTGCTGGATAATTGGACCGCATTCAACAGCTCGAATTTTTCGGATTCAGCAAGGCGCGTTTCCAGAAGATGCGCAGAGTCGAAATGATCTTCGATCGCCCGCTTGTCTTTTCCGGTAACGATGATGATATCTTCGATTCCTGAATCGATCGCTTCTTCGACGATGTATTGGATCGTCGGCTTGTCGACGATCGGCAGCATTTCTTTCGGCATCGCTTTGGTTGCAGGCAAGAAACGCGTGCCTAAACCAGCAGCGGGAATGATCGCTTTTCTGACTTTCTTCATGTCCGAGGCCTCCTAGGGTAAGTTGAAATAGATTTATAGCAGGTGATGATATTCCGCAAAACAGCTTCGCTGAAAACATATGCTCCTGCATCGCTTCGCTAGCTTCGTCGCAAAGACTTAGCCTCGCAGGCTTCGGCTAATGTCTTGCCTGCGGGCGTCTCCGCAGTTTTGCTCCATATCATAAAAAGAAAGTGCCCTTTAACTTGATTACCTGTTAAAAAACAAATTACCAGCGCCGGCGCGTCAGTGGGCTAGGCGAAGCTATGAGACGGGTGCTTTTCCCGGCTCATGGCGAAAGCCATGCCCCAAGCGGCCGAAGCGGCATAAAACTCACCTATTTTTATTCACAAGAAATTTATAATCAGTTTTTAGAATCGCCCAGCAAGTAGACGTCGAAACCGGCTGCTTCCCATTTTGCGCGGTCGATGCAGTTTTTGGTGTCGATGACGATTTTATTCGCCATGGTTGTCAGTGTGGTCGGGTCGATATCTTTGAATGCCTGGTGATCGGTAAGGATAACCAATGCAGACGCATCTGTGACCGCTTCATCGAACTTCTGGGTTTGTTCCGGAATGTTGTTTTCCTTGATGTGCGGGTCGTGCGCTACGAGTTTCATGCCGCGTACGCGGAATTGCTCGATCACTTCGACCGACGGGCTTTCGCGCATGTCGTCGATATTGCCTTTGAACGCAAGGCCGAGGACACCGATTTTCGGATCTTTGATGCCTTTGGCAGCCAGGATATCCGCTGTCAGCTGCGCGGTATACGAAGGCATGCCGTCGTTTGTCTGGCGCGCCAGGTGGATGATTTTCGCTTTTTCGGGATCCAGTTCAACAAGGAACCACGGATCGACCGCGATGCAGTGGCCGCCGACGCCCGGGCCCGGGAAGTGGATATTCACGCGCGGGTGATAGTTGGCGAGCTTGATTGCTTCCCAGATGTTGACGTTGATGCCTTGGGCGATCATCGCAAGTTCGTTGGCGAATGCGATGTTGACGTCTCGGTATGTATTTTCCATGACTTTGACGAGTTCTGCCGTGGTTGCATCAGTTTCATGCATTGTGCCTTTGACAAATGATTTATAGAGGTCAGACGTCTGCTGTGCTGATTCTTCGTTAATGCCGCCGATGATGCGGTCGTTTGAAACGAGTTCCGCGAACACTTTGCCCGGGATGACGCGTTCCGGTGAATGGGACACGAGAAGGTCTGTGCCGATCTCAAGGCCTGACTGGACCAGTTCCGGCAGCATGATGTCTTCAACAGTACGCGGCGGCACAGTCGATTCCAAGATGACAAGATTGCCTTTTTTCAGGTACGGGACAACCGAAGCTGTCGCTTTGCGCACATATTCGAGTTCCGCGGTTTTGTCCGCTTTGATCGGCGACGGTACAGCAATGATGAAGACGTCCGATTCGACCGGAGTCGTGCCGGCTGTCAGCATGCCGCCGTCGATGGCGCCGTTCAAGCGCTCTTCAAGGCCGAATTCTTCGATGTGGAGCTGTTTGTTCTGGATCATTTTGACCGCTTTTTCGTTGATATCTACACCGTGGACTTTATGTCCATGATTTGCGAACATGACCGCTGTCGGCAAGCCGATATAGCCGAGGCCGACAACACAGATTGATTTCTTCATTTTTCCATAACTCCTTTAGCGTGATCGCATTACTTTCATTAAAAAGACCGGCAAGTTCATCTGGCGCTTGATGCGCGACGGGCTTGAGCCGAGCCGGTAAAGCCATTCGAGGCCAAGTTTGCGGAAGGCAGCCGGCGCGCGTTTGACGGTTCCGGAGAAGACATCGAAACTGCCGCCCACTCCCTGGAATACTTGGACGTTTGGAAGCTTCTGTAAGTTCCGCCGGATCCATAATTCCTGCTTCGGGCTACCAAGGGCGACGAAGAGGATCTTCGCGCCGCTCTGGTGGATGCGCGACACGAGCGCCGCTTCATCCGTTTCGTAGCCGTTCGTGTAGCCGGCCACTCGGATATTCGGGTGTGTTGCTTGGATATTGGCAATCGCTTTGGTGACGACTTCCTCTTTTGCGCCATAAAAATAGACCGGATGTCCGTCTTCTTCTGCAAACTTCAGCAAGGTGGCCATCATGTCGACGCCTGTCACGCGTGATGTAATGTTGCCGCCTTTCAGTTTTGCAGCGAGCAGAATTCCGACCCCGTCAGCAATCTGGTAAGTCGACGCATTGATCAATTCCTTGACCTGCGGATCGCGTTGGGCAGCCATGACTTTTTCCGGATTGACGGCGATGATCGTCGACTGCTGTCCCCCAGCGATTCGTTTACGTAAATCTTCTATTATACCTGTATAAGACAGGGGTGAAACATCGACCCCTAAATAACTTTCTTTCATCGTTAAACCCCCGGTTCGTTGGCTTTCAATTTTATTAGTATAGCAGATTTCACGGGGAGTTGCACAGGGCGAATGACAAGTGTTAGAATTTAGCGAGGACAAGGCGTCAGCGTCTTAGTTTGAGGAGGAAAAAGTGTGAAGATTGTACTATCTGGTTTTTATGGATTGGGTAATACGGGTGACGAAGCCATCCTGAAAGCCATTATTGATAATTTGCGTGCTGAATTGGACAACCCCGACATTACGGTTTTTTCTTTGTCACCGGAAAAAACGGCGAAAGAATATAATGTGAAATCGATCTACCGTGCGTGGCGCCGTGAAAACAAGGAGAAATACCGCGCTTTGAAAGGGGCGGACCTTTTGATCTCCGGCGGCGGTGGACTGCTGCAGGATACATATCCGACAAAGTTCTTGTTCGGACCGCTCCCTTATTATTTATTGATCGTCATGCTCGCGAAAATCGCGGGGACGAAAGTGATGTTCTTCTCCCAGGGCATTGGGCCCGTGACATCGACATGGGGCAAGATCCTCATGAAAGTGTTCGCAAACCGCGCTGACTTTATCACCGTGCGCGACCAGTACTCGAAAGACTATTTGAAGAAGCTCGGCGTGACGCGCCCGGAGACGGTTGTAACGGCGGACATCGTGTTCGCGTTCAAAGCCGACGAAGAAGACCGCGCGTACAACTCCCTTCCATTGAAAGGCGATGAGAAGATTGTTGCCGTGACGGTGCGCCCATGGTTCGACAACCCGGACTATATCGAAAAGACCGCCCGCCTGCTCGACCAATTGATCGAACTTCGCGGCGTGACGCCGGTGTTCGTGCCGATGGAAGGCAAATACGACGTGCCGGCATCAAACGACGTCCTGTCGAAGATGCAGCATGCCGACAAGGCGATGCTGCTCGGTTCGGACTTTACGCCGAATGAATTCCTGAACTTCATCCGCCATGCGGACCTGACCGTCGGATTGCGCCTGCACGCCCTGATTTTCTCGGCGCTGTCGAATGTGCCGCACCTTGGCTTCAGCTACGACAAGAAAGTCGAAAGCTTCCTGAAACGCTCCGGCATGTGGGATTATTCATTCCGCCTCGGCGAAATCGATGAAACCAAACTGCTCGAGAATGCGTTATATCTATTGGACAACAAAGCGGCCGCTCAGGCCATCATGGAACCCAATGTAGCGAAGCTGCGCGCCGAAGCGATGCGCAACGTCGAATTGCTCGAAGAGAACTTCGTGAAATAAGGGAATAGAGAAAGGAAATAAACGATGAAAATTCTATTGGCAACATCCTACGATTATCCGCATCTTGGCGGATTGTCTACGCACATGACGACGCTGAAGACCGGCCTTGAAAACCTCGGACACACTGTGGAGACTCTGTCGTTCTCCGACGTCGAGAAATGGCGCCGCGACTGGATCGCCCGCGCGCCGTCCTTCGTCCTGAACAAAGCTTCGCTTGGAGCGGGCTATGTCTGGACATTGAACCGCCGCCAAGGCTTCCTTGAACGGATGCTGAAAGCCGACAAGTACAAATCGTTCGATATCGTCAACGCGCAGGATGTGTTCGCGACGCGCGCATCCATCAACGCCGGGCTGCCGACAGTCACGACGGCCCACGGCTACTTGACGTACGAAGGCATTTCCAAAGGTTCGGTCGCAGAAGACAGCAAGCACAAGCAGAACCTGTTGGACGTCGAGTTCAGCATGTTCAAGAAAACCCGTGCAGTCATCACGGTCGATACCCGAATCAAGGAATATATCAAGCGCGAAACCGGCGTTGACGCGACGATGATCAAGAACTTCATCGACGTCGAAGACTTCAAGCCGGAACTGGAGCGCCGCGAGGAATTCCGCAACAAGTACAAGATGAACCAGGACGACCTTATCTTCTTCATCCCCCGCCGGCTGACGAAGAAAAACGGCGTCATCTACCCGATCCTTTCCTTCCCTCCGGTGTTGGAGCGTTTCCCGAATGCGCGCCTCGTGTTCGCAGGCACCGGGGAAATGATGGACGACATGAAAGCGAAAGCGAAAGAGCTCGGCATCGCAGAGCGCGTGACGATGCTCGGTGCTGTCGACCACAAGGATATGATCCAGTATTACGCGTTGAGCGACATCGCGCTTGTGCCGTCGATCTATTCGGCCGGCGTCGAGGAAGCGACATCAATTTCAGCGCTTGAAGCGATGGGCTCCGGCATTCCATTGATCGCTTGCGCCGTCGGCGGCTTGAAAGAGATCGTCGACCACGAGAAAGACGGCCTGCTTGTCGAAGAACGCAACGTGCAAGCGTTGACCGACGCCATGATCCGCCTGATCGAAGAGCCGGAATACGGCAAAGAGCTGGCAAAAGCGGCGCGCGAGAAAATCATCGCGGAATACTCGCATTTTGCAGCAGCCAAGAAATACGAAGCCATTTATATGAATGCATTGAAAAAATAATCTGCGGGCGAAAGGAATTCGTTCCTTTCGCCTTTTGAATTGGGCTGGAGTTGTTTGCGTACCTGGACATCTCCCGCCATCCAGAAAAGAGGGAAATTGATGTCGAGTCTTAAAAAAGCGGCGATCTGGACGACCGGGCTTGCGCTCCTGCTCAAGCTGTCGGGCTTCCTCCGCGAATCGGTGGTCGCCAAGGAGTTCGGGGCGTCCGATGCAACAGACGGCTATTTCCTGGCGTTTTCATTCATCACACTGGTCGTGGCGATGATCGCTACCGGGTTTAATAACGTATTCCTTCCTTTATATATCAAACGCCGGGAAAACGGCACGGACACGTCGGACACCAACGCCAATGGGCTGCTCAACTGGACCGTCCTGGTGTTCACCGGCGTCTCGGTGGCTGGCTGGTTCTCAGCACGCTGGCTTGTGCCGCTCGTCTATCCGAAGATGTCGCCGGGCGCTGAAGCCATCGCGGTGGAAATCACCGAAGTGTTCTTCATCTTCATGGTATTCATCGCCCTTGCCGGCCTGCTCGAATCCTACCTGCAATCGCGGCGCATCTTCGTGCCGACGCTTGTGTCGAAACTGCTCGCGACCTTGATGGCCGCTGTGTTCGCGCTCCTGTTCAGCGATATGTGGGGCATTTATTCCGTCGCGTACGGCTTTGTCTTCGGAACGGTGGTCGGCGCCGCGATCCAGGTGTTCTACCTGATCCGCTCCAACTACTCCTGGACGCCGACGCTGCGGATGGAATCGGATTTCCGCAAGGCGTTCCTGATCCTGATCGTCCCTTCCCTGCTGAACTCGGTTGTGGGCCAGGTCAACCTGTTCGTCAATAAAGCCTTTGCTTCCGGCACGGACCTGAGCGGAGCTGTTACGTACTTGAACAACTCGCAGCTGATCGTCAGCATCCCGAACGCCATCTATGCAGCGACGCTCGCTGCGATCATTTTCACGCTGATGTCCGAACAGACTGAAAACCTCGCGAAGTTCAAGGACACCGTGTTCCGCGGCATGGAGCTGTCGTTTGTGACGCTTGTGCCGATCACGGTCGGCCTGCTCGTTGTCGGCGACGCGGCTGTCGAATTTATCTATGAGCGCGGACGATTCACGGAAGCAGACACTGCGTATACGTATGCCGCCCTGCTGTTCTACTTGCCGATCATCATTTTCCAGGGCATGCAGCTGATCTTGTCGAAGTCGATGTACGCCCGCGGGAAGACGGCGGTCGTGTTCCGGATCTCCGTGACGACCATCGCCGTCAACTTCCTGCTCAACTGGCTGCTCGTCGACGACTACGGCTACACGGCTTTGGCGTTCGCCGCTTCTGTCGTATCGGTCTATTACTTCACGGTCTCCATGATTGTCGTCTATAAAGACCTCGGCATGGACGAGTTCAAGCGCTTCGCCGCCATGGCGTGGCGCGTGCTGATCCCGGCTGCCGGCATGGGAGGCATTGTCTACGGTGCGAAGCTCCTGCTCGGCGCCGGCGACTGGCACGCCATCCTGGAACTGGCTGTCCTCGTGCCGCTTGGTGCGGTTGTATATGCTGTGCTACTTCGCATCGTTTACCCGGCCGGCTTCAATCGCTTCCTGGGACTTGCGAGAAGATCGAAATAAAATAGGTGTAAAGGTTGCCGGGAGAGATCCCGGCAACCTTTTTTCTTTGGGGAGAATCGTATTTTAACCTTTGCTGTGCGTATCCCAGTTCTCTTCTTCAGAAAACAAGAAACTGAGTGAAGGCTGCTCGAAGAAATTTATTCCAACCTTTGCTGTGCGTATTCCCATATTTCATTCTCCCAGACCATGAAAAAAAGCCCTCAAATTGAGGGCTTTTTGCATTTAGTTGATCAAATTGACGAGGTCGGAGCGGATCCAGCCGACGCCGCCGTTCGTGTCATGTTCCGGATTCAGGTCAGAGCTGATTTTATACCAGTCATAGCCGTCTGAAGCGCGTTTCGTCTCTAAGATGACAACCGGATAGCCGAACGCGTTGTCCACACCAAGATGCGTGCGGTTGTATGTGTAAAGTTTGTCGCCAAGCGGTGCTGTGCGGACGTTGACGCCAGCCACTTTCGTGATGCCGAGCTTGTGTTTGCCGATGTCTTTTTGGCCGAGCGCCAAATCGATGCGGAACATATGCCCTGCCACTTTCGATCCCCATGTCGGGTCGGAAGCGTATTTCACGTTGACGCCTGCGGTTTTATTGCCCGGTGCTGCACCGTTCGGATAAGCGCCGTTCGGGTTGACGTAGCGCCCGTTCATGTAGTCGCGGGCAAAGTCGTTGATGCTTTCGACCGCAAATTTATAGGCCGTTCCGTTTTCAGGAGCCGCATCGTAGACTTTGATGCCGAACAGGTTGTTCTTCGTCTGCGCGTTCGCGCTCATGCCAAGGTCGCTTTCATGCATCGCAGCTGCGAGCATGTACAGGGCATTGACGTTGTACTGATTCTGAATGGCAATAAAGTCTTTCCCTGTGCCGATCAGTTTCGATTTGGTGGCAGCGTCTTTATATTTCGATGAAATATTGTTCACTTCGCTCAGTCGCTGGGTGATATAGCGGTCCAGGTCTTCAGCGGTATAGTTCGTTTTCGTGCGGATCGACTGGTACTGGAAGTATGGGTAATGCTTCACTTTCGATGAACCGGCTGAGAAATGCACGCCGTCGTGGCTGTAGTATTTCACGTTGCCCTGCATGCCTGCCGGAGCCGGTCCGATCGAGTAGCTGGCCGCAGCCTTTTTCGCATAATTGTATTGGTGGAACGTCAATGTTCCCCACTGGTTGACGATGTAATAATCGCGGTCGACCATCAAGTCGGACGGGACGAAGTCCACTTCGCTGTGCTTCGCATAGCCAATCGTGCCGCCCACTTGCACTTTGACATACTGGTCGTTGGCATCGATATAGCGGATTTCACGGCCGTACTCGATGTACGTGACCGGTTTCGTGAATGCGGAATCCAGGTAGATATTGGCGTAGACGCCCTGGTTGTTGATGACGCGGTCTGCGTAAGCGACACCCGATTTGACGCGGATGATTTCATCGCCTTTGTAGAGCGCATCTGCAGAAGCCGTGTTCTTGAACGATTCAGCGGCGGACAGGTAAGCGTCATGACCGTATTCCTGTTTCACCAACTTGCCGTTTTCCACATAGCCCAAGTAGAATTTATTGTCGACTGGGGCAGGTTCCGGCGTCGGCGGTTCTTCGACCGGCGGCTCTTCCACCGGTGTTGCTTCATAAGCAGTCAGGAAACGGAAAATGAATGCCGCAGCCTGGTCGCGTGTAGCGTTGTTTTTCGGTTTGAATGAATAGGTCACGGGTGAAACGTTGTTGTTCGGATATCCGAAGACCACTTCGTAGTTTGCGATATTGAACACAGCGTTCAAGGTCACTGAATTCATGTCCGATGCATCGGTGAATTCCATGCGCTTCGGCTTGAGTTCCATGCCGGTGTATTCGATCATATTCTCAATCGTCATCGCGACCTGGTCGCGGGTAATCAAAGCGTCCGGTGCAAAGCGTTCGCTGGATACCCCTTCCATGATGCCGGCTGTGCTGACTTTGCCGACTTCTTTGCCAAGTGCCGAATCAGCAGCGACATCTTTAAAAGAGTGCTGGCCGTCCGGAAGCGTCAATGCCCGGCTGATGAACGCGGCGAACTGCTCGCGCGTTACGTTCGCGGATGGCTTGTAGGAACCGTCCGGATAGCCCATCAGGACGCCCCGTTCGATCATGGCTTTCATTTCAATTTCCAGGGCGCTGCCTGGTACTATATCATTCGCGTGGCTGATTCCTGGAGTGCTCAAAAGCCCTAATGCCAAGACGCCCGCTGTTACAATCTTCCCTAATGTTTTCATCTTTTCCTCCTAAGTTGTGCCTCTTTCAGTTTAATCCATTCTGGTACTATTAAAAAGGCTTTTTGGCAAATCTATACTAATAAGGGGACAAACGGCTTAACTTTTATTCTTTCCAACTCCATTTTTAAACGCTTTTAGTGCTTTTGTTCAATCGAGTTTCTTCTATATAAAAGGCCCCTTTGCCGGTATTCAGCAAAAGGGCCCTTTGTATTATTGCGCTTCTTTCGCGCTGTACAAAGCAGCAGCGAACTGGGCGCGGTCGGCTTTGGATTCGCCGTAGAATTTAGATGTCTGGAAGACTGTTGTTTCGTCGACTGCTTTCAAAGCCAGGATCGATTTATAAGCGAAGGTCTGAGTGGTAACGTCCAGGTAGCGGACAGAAGCTGTCTGCACTTGGATTTCCTGCGATTGGGACAATTTGAAGGCGCGCTCCAAGATGATCGCCAATTGCGTTTTCGTAAGTGATGCGTACATGCCGAACGATCCGTTGTTGAATCCTGTCAAAATGCCCGCTTCGTTCATCGCCGCGATATCTTTCGCGAAGTTATGGCCTGGTGCCACGTCGCGGAAAGCGACCGGATTTTTAGGCGTCAGCTTCAACACCCGGTTGACCATAGCTGCTGCCTGGCCGCGTGTTACATCGGTTGTCGGACGGAAGTCCTGGCGTTCGTATCCGCTGATCACGCCTTCAATGTTAAGCGTTTTGATCGCTGTATAAGCCGGGTGCGACGTCGGTACGTCTACGAAGTTGCCGTCAGTTACCGGCGCCAATGGTTTCGGCGCGACAACCGCTGTTGCTGTTTTTACACTTGAAAGGCGTCTAGCGCCTGCATATTTTGGACCCCAGTATGGGTTGGTGTTGATGTTTGAAATGGCGATTCCTTTGCTTTCCGCAGAGATGACGTTGCCGTTTCCTAGGTAGATGCCTGTGTGTGAGATGCCCGGCTTGTATGTATTTGCATAAAATACCAAGTCACCTTTTCGTAGATCTGAGCGTGATACAGGTGTTCCGACTCCAAACTGTTCAGCTGAAGTTCTTGGCAATGAAATGCCGAAATGGTTGAAGACATAAAGGATATAGCCTGAGCAATCAAATCCTGTCGGTGTCGTGCCTCCAAATTTATAAGGTACTCCTTTGAATTTCTGCGCGTAGTCTGCAATTTGTTCTGGTGTTGCTCCACTGGCTTCGGCTTCTTGAGTCATCATTGGGCTGGCTGATATGAGCAATACAGCAATAATCAACAACATAATACGGTTTTTCAATTCGTCACCTCATAGATAGTTTGGAGATTCTAGATGCTGATCAAACACCGAATCGTTTTCCTTATTTCTTAACTCTGTTACTGATTCTAACAGACCATTGGCAAATTTTTGTTACAGTAACATTACAAATGTGTAACTTTTCCTTTTTATAGGTTTAATATCCATAAATACGGGAATAAAAGATTCTTTACTTCATTTCATAAGTCGTATGAAACCTAGATATAGTAAGGTTTCCCTCTATCTTTAGCCCGATCCGGTTCTTTTTTTCAGCTGATAATGGATAAACGCAATAGAACAAACACGGTTATTTACTTCAATGAATTTTAATGAATTTATTTCCAATAAAACAATAAAAATGCTATTAATCAATTCAAAATTCGTTTTTATCATAAATCCGACATGAGCTATTGGCATCCCCAATCCGCTCCAAAATCACCGATTTTCCCGGTTAGGAAAAGCCTCCCTCCTCCTGTCTCTCCAATTCAATCTGAAAAAGCACAAAAAAGCCTGCAGCTGAAAAACAGCTGCAGGCTTTGACTAGATTCTATTTGAACAGTACCGGGCTTTCCGCCCGCGCCAGGAATACGGCGAAGGAATAGCGGTTCATGAATTGGTTCGGCCCGAATGACGTGCTGTTGATGCCGGTCGTGATGCCTTGCTGGGTGATGGCGTGGATCGAGTCGTAAGCTGCCATCGTTTTGGTGACATCCGAGAAAGGCATCGGTTTGGATGCGTCGTATGAAAATTCATACGTGTTATGGAGCAGCATCGCCATTTCAGCACGGGTTACCGACTGGTAGGGCTTGAAGCTGCCGTTCGAGAAGCCGGACACGATGCCGAGTTCATACGCGCTTTGGATATAGCCGGAGGCGCTATTGGCCGGGCCGACATCCGGGAATTGCGTGCTCTGTTTCGTGCCGTCCCATCCTTGGGCGCGGCCGAGCAGGATCATCGCTTCCCCACGCGTGATTTCTTTATAGGGTTTGAAGCTGCCATCCGAATACCCGCTCATCATATTGTTGCTGAACAGATAGCTGATGTGCGGTCCGAACCAGTTGGCCGGCGTCACATCCGGGAAAGCCGGCAGGGCGACCCGGACCGTCAACGGTTCGGTGACTTTTACACCTTTAGCGTTCGTATACGTGGCGTTGAATACGTGGGTGCCTTTAGTCCGGTAGGCAATCCATTTGCCGTCTTCCACTTGCGGTACGAGATTGTCGCCGGACGAAACCGACCAGCCGGAAGCGAGTGCCTTGTTTTTCATGATCATCTGGATGCGGCCTTTGGAAACCGTCGTCTCAACGAACGGAACGCCGCTCACCGCTTTGGTGTATTGGACAAGGCCATAGCCGAATGTCTGGTCGCGGCCGGCCGTCCCTAAGTCTCTGACAGTCGATTGAAGAATTTCGCGTAATTTGACGTTCGCGAGTGCCGGATGCTGCTCTTTGTATAAAGCAAGGACACCCGTGATATGTGGAGCCGCCATCGAAGTGCCGGTCAGCGACACGAATCCGTCGTTCTTGGCGTCCCAGATATCAAGCTCTATCGGGTAGGAACTGTAAATCCCTGTTCCCGGCGCAGCGATTTCCATGGCCGGGCCGACTGACGAGTTGGCTTCTCTCGTCAAATTATTGTTCACAGCCCCGACCGCAATGACGGACGGGAATTTGCCCGGATACGTAATCGTGTCTTCTCCGGCTGCGCCGCCTTCATTGCCGGCAGCTGATACGATGAGCATTCCCTGCTTATAGGCTTCCTGCAGCATCAGTTCGAGCGGCCGGTCATACACTGAGATGGAAATGCTCAAGTTCAGGATGTCGATATCGTTCTGGATGGCCCATTTGACGCCTTCCGTCACTTGGGCGGTCGTGCCGATCCCTTCGCGGTCCATCGCTTTGATGGCATATAGTTCGACATTCGGCGCCATGCCGATGATGCCCGAACTGTTCTTTTTGCCGGAAATGATTCCCGCCACATGGGTGCCGTGCCCGAAGTTATCATCATAGGAAATGCCCGGTGCACATTCTTCCGCGGTACAGATGCCGCCTTTCACGACCAGATCCGGATGTTCTGTGTCCACACCGGTATCAAGGACAGCGACACGCACCCCTTTTCCGGTGTAAGGCGTGGATTCTGCAGGCGTGCTTTTCGTAATGGTGAAGGAAGTCGGGGCGACATCCGCCGCGACTTCGTATTCACGGTTCGGATAGATTTCAGCAGACGAGAACTTTTTCTCGAGATCCGCTTTTTCCGAATCGCTCAGTTCCATTTCCAGAAGCGGAACTTCCTCGTAATCCGTCAAGGCCGGACCAAACTGCTCCTGTATTCCTTTGAGCTGTTCTTCCGATGCATGGATCAGGTATGTATTTTCACCTTCGGCTAGCATTGGTGAAGGCAATATCAATAAAGCGGCTACAAACAAGCTGCTGGCGAAACTTTTCATCACAAGACCCCCTCTTGCCATTCTCTTTAATCTATTAGACTACTTTCGCGCAGCTAATAATAGTTAATAATTACCCATATTTAGCATTAATTATTACATTCTTGTAAAAAAAATAACCTGCCGATGAAATCACCGACAGGTTCGTAATATTAATGTAACTTTCTGCTAGGCGCTCCGCCTAGAGTTGTGTAGTAAGGAAGAACGTCCTTACGACCTTCATAATGGTAGAAATAATCAAGTGTCGCCATTACAAGGTATTTCGCCATTTTCTGGCGCTGTGCTTCGTCTCTGATGTATTTGATGTCATTAGCGTTGTCGATAAAGCCCATTTCGACCAATGAGGCTGGTACAGTGTTGTCACGAAGTACCGCGAAGTTGCCGTATCCGAACGGGTTGACGCCGCGGTCAGCCAAATCCCACGCTTCTTGCATACGAGCCTGCAAGTAGATTGCCAAGGCGCGTGACTGCGCAACATGCGGGTTGGTTGCTGCTGTTTTTGCATAATAGAATGTTTCTTGACCATTTGCTGCCGTGTTGAAAGCATTGTTGTGTAGGCTGACAAAAATATCGCCGCCGTAGCGTGAAGCGTATTTTGCACGGTCGTACAATTCAATCTTTACATCTGTTGTGCGTGTCATTTTCACATTTACCGGAATTTTATCGTAATATGTCTTCATGTGTTTCCCGATGTTCAAAACCACATTCTTCTCTAAGAAACCGAATCCATTTGCACCAGGATCAGTACCACCGTGGCCCGGATCGATAACCACTGTCAGGTTGCTTTTGTCTACAGGAATCACTGAGCTCGGCTTGGTTGAAGCCAGGTAGTTTGTTGCCACATAGCCGGTATAGCCGTTTGCACGGACATGCGACCAGCCGTTTTCAGAACTTGCAACTGCAACTGTTGAGGCATGCGCCAATTTCGTAAGAACGGTCGCCGTGCCGCTTGCCGCAGAACGCATATTCAATACGTCAGATGGTGTGTTTACGTACATTGTTGTGTTAAATGCGACATCTCCAGTTGAAACGCGGAAGTCTGCGTTCAGGCTTCTTGCAAGGAAAACTGCAAAGTCAGCGCGGATGATTGTTGCTCCCGCTCCGAATGTCCCGTCCGGGAAACCTTGTGCGATGCCTTTGTTCATCAGGATGGTAGCTGCTGATGAAACACTCGTGCCGCCGAACTTGAACGCCCGGTTGATCAGGATTGCCATTTCGCCGCGAGTCAAAACTTTGTACGGACGGAATGTATTGTCAGGGTAACCGGAGATGATGCCGCGTTCGACCATTTCCGTAATATAGCCGGAAGCGAAGTTGCCGGATGAAACGTCCTTGAATTTCGTCGCACGTTGCGTGCCATCCAGTTTAAGAGAGCGTCCCAGCATCGCGGCTGCTTGTGCACGCGTTACTTGCTGTGATGGGACGAAATGCGTTGATGAAACGCCATTGACATAACCTAAGTTCACCAAATAATTTATTTCCGCATAAGCGCGGTGATTAGTTCCGATGTCTTCAAAATTTCCACTTGCATCCACTTGGCTCTGAGGGGCTAGCAACGAAGCAACTAATGCAAAACATAGCATCATTATCCATTTTTTCAATTCAGATTTCCTCCTAAGGTTTTTTCTCTTCCCATACCTTAACCCATTATTTTCAATATTTCTATGTATCTTTTGCATTAATTCGAAATTTATACCCACATTTTTCTCTTTTAAACTAGGTAAAAATAACTAAAGCCCTGTCTACAGAGTAGACAGGGCTTTAGCTTTTAATATTTTTTTTACAATGGTCCGACCACGGTTGGTCAGATTGTTTTCATTTAGTTTGCAGCGTTTACGTCAACTAGACGGCCTTCAGTGTCATTGTTGACTTCTCCGATGCTTTCCAACTGGTCGCGCAAGTTTTCCCAATCCGATAGGCCCAGGTCCGTTACACGGCCTTCAGTGTAAGCTTTTTCGAACATTGTATAGCCGTCTCCGCCTTTAGCAGTGAACGCATTTGTTGCGATTGTGTAAGTTGTAGTATCAGAAATCGGTGTGAATGTGCCATTTGCATTTTCCAGCGAAATGTTAACAACGCGTGATCCCGCCGCTTTAGAAGAATCATATTCCACTTTCGCGCCAGCTACGTGAAGGAATCCGCCGTTTTCGCGCGGAAGCTGCCCAACACTCAATTCAAATGCCGATTTCAATTCTGCACCCGTCACATCCATTGTCGCCAATGTGTTGCCGAATGGAAGAACTGTGATCACTTCGCCGACTGTAATCGGTCCAGCATCGATTCCCGCACGGATGCCGCCGCCGTTCTGGATCGCCATTACAACGTTTTCATCATATTCTTTCGCTTTAGCAAGCATCCCGTCTGTGATGATGTTGCCAAGAGCCGTTTCGTTTTTGCGCACGCTTGGCGCTGTCAAATCTTCACCCGCACGCGGCGTAGTCAATGCTTCCACTGCAGTTGCATCGATTGGAGTTTTAGAAATTTCTTCAACTTTCGCTTTGTAAGGAGCCAAAACTTCAACCGCTTTCGTGTCTGCTACTTGGTCTTTGATTTCGATCAATTCACCAGCCGCTGCAAAGACGATGCCGTCGCCGTTGAAAAGAACATCCAATGTGCCCAAGTTTTCGCCGTACTGGCCAGCTTGAACGATAACTGTCGGTGTGTCGTCGCCATCATAAACGACCGGTTCAGCCAATTCAGTGTGGCTGTGTCCGCCGACGATGATGTCGATGCCTTCGACTTCTTCAGCCAACACTTGGTCATTGTCGATTGCCGGGTTGTCATCAAAACCGATATGCGTCAAAGCGATGACTTTGTCGACGCCCATTGCTTCGAACTCATCGACCATCGTTTGGGCTTCTTCCAAATAATCTTCATCGAAAGATACCAGGCTCGGGCTTGAGATGTCTTCTGTTTCTTTCGTCGTCAAACCGAAGATCCCGACTTTCTCGCCGTTCACTTCTTTCACGATGCCAGTGTAGATGTTGCTGTCTTCAGGAGTTGTACCGATTTTCGTCTGGAACAAGCCTGTGAACAACGGATCTGTTGAGAAGTCGACGTTTGCAGAAACAAACGGGAATTCAGCAGCTGCGACAAATTCCTGCAGCGCTTTATGGCCTTCAGTTGAAGCACCAAGATCGAATTCGTGGTTTCCGAATGTCATTGCGTCGAAATCCATCAAGTTCATGACTGCCAGGTCCGCTTCGCCTTGGAATTCATTGAAATAAAGTGTTCCTGAGAATGTATCACCAGCGTGCAAAAGAAGTGAATCCGGGTTTTCAGCACGGTATTCTTTCACCGCTGTCACTTGTTTCGCAGCGCTGTCTAGGCGTGCATGCGTGTCGTTCAAGTGCATGACTGAAAGCGAATAGACGCCGTCCATCATCTTAAGCGCTGTACGGTGAAGGAACAAAGCCGCTTCGCCGCGCGTTACCGCATCGTTCGCACCGAATTTTGTAGATGTTTTACCGAACGTGATGCCATTGTCGACAAGTGCATCTACGTATTTCGCAAAACGCTCGTTGACGTCTGTGAATTTCGTTTCTTTGATTGTATCGTCGATTTCGAAGTTTCCTGCTTCCGCAAGGATCTTCGCAGTTTCATTGCGCGTCAGGATGTCGTTCGCACCAAAGCGTGTTGCGGTTTTCCCATCGATAAAGCCGTCTTGCTTCAATGCGTCAACTGCCCATTTCGCGCTTTTCGGCACATCCGTGAATCCTGAATCCTCGTACGTGTCCGCCGGGTCATATCCTAAAGCTTTGGCGATCATCACTGCCGCGTCTTGGCGTTTGACAGTGTGCTCTGTGCCATAAGACGTTTCCGTTTCACCCGCTACAATTCCCAGATCAAATAAAAACTGTACCGCTTCCTTGTAGCGATCTGATACATCGGTGAATTTCATCTCTGCTGCTGAAGCAGGTGAAACTGCTGTTACTACTGCGGCTACTGTAACAGCAGACGCAACGAACTTTTTGTTCTTTAAGATATTGACCATGTGTTTTTTTCCTCCTCAGGAATAGGTTTTCTACTGCTTTTCCATTTTACCAAATATCTGATGGACCGACTACACAATTTACTAAATATTTACATGATTCGGGACAGGATTCGGGAAAAAACTTCTCGAAAGGACTCATTTTCGGTTGCCGCGAACGGTTTCTTCTGCCTAGAGGAAGTCTGATTTTGTAGGGCGAAAGGTAAAAACAAAGCGTGATAGTGGAAAAACAGGCATGCTGATTTTTCATAAAGAAAAACCCATTTGCGTTTCCGCAAATGGGTTGGAATCAATCTCTGCTATGTTCTCCCCAGCACGTGGTGTTTTTCAGGCCGGGGATGTTTTTCGCGAAGAATTCCGGATTTTTCCCGGCTTTCCGCTGAGCTGTGTAATCGGCCAGCACTTTGAAGGCTGTCTTGCCGAGAATGGCGATAACGACCAGGTTCAATACGGCCATGAGGCCCATGAACAAATCGGCCATGTTCCAGACCAGCTCCACTTTCGCCAGTGCACCGAACATCACCATCGCCAGCACGCCGATGCGGTAAGCTGTCAGCCAGCCGCTGTGGGCATTGATGAATTCGATGTTGGTCTCGCCGTAATAATAGTTCCCGATGATCGAACTGAATGCGAAGAACAAGATTGCTGCTGCCAGGAAGTAAGGCGCCCAAGCACCGACATGGACATCAAGCGATGCCTGTGTAAGCAGAATGCCTTCCTGTTCACCAGTTTTGTAGACGCCGGCCAGAATGATGATGAACGCGGTCGCCGAACAGATGATGATCGTGTCGAAAAATACACCAAGGCTTTGGACGAGGCCCTGCTTCGCCGGATGCGAAACGTTCGCCGATGCGGCGGCATTCGGCACCGAGCCCATCCCTGCTTCGTTTGAGAACAGTCCGCGGCGCACGCCCTGCATGATTGCGGCACCGATTGCACCGCCTGCTGCTTCTTCAAGCCCGAATGCGCTCTTCACAATCAGCGAGAACACGGCCGGGATTTCCGAAATGTTCATGATGACGACCCAAAGCGCGACCAGGATGTAGAGAACTGCCATGACCGGGACAAGTACTTGTGTAACGTGCGCGATGCGTTTGACGCCGCCGAAAATGATCATGGCAGTCAATACGACAAGCGCCAGCCCGATTGTCCATTCCGGGATGCTGAACACATCACCGAATGATTGGGCAATCGTATTCGACTGCACCGAGTTGAAGATGAACCCGAACACCAATGTCAATAAAATCGCAAAGACGATGCCCAGTTTCCGGTTGCCAAGCGCTTTTTGCATATAGTATGCCGGCCCGCCGCGGAACTGGTCGCCGTCTTTCTCCTTATAGACTTGCGCGAGTGTGCTTTCGATGAATGCGGTCGACATGCCGATCAACGCGACCATCCACATCCAGAACACAGCGCCCGGCCCGCCGATGGCGATGGCCAAGGCAACGCCCGTAATGTTCCCGGTTCCGACGCGTGAAGCCGTCGAGATCGTGAACGCCTGGAATGCGGAAACGCCTGCGTCCCCATCCTTCTTTTCCGAAATGACGCGGAACATCTCGCCAAACAGGCGGATTTGGACAAATTTCGTCCGGATGGTGAAATAGATGCCAAGCCCAAGGAGCAAAGCGATCAATATGTATGTCCATAACAAGTTATTGCCTTCGTCGACGATCCACGTCAACCCGTCTAAAATAGTATCCATATGAAATCTCCTAACATTTATAATCTCCCTAAACCACTCCTTTCCTTACCCTTTTGTGGGTGTTGGAAAACGCAGCGGCGAGGGAGATTTTATTTTGCTTCAGCTTTTTTTCAATGTTTCCGCCAGCACGCGGGCACCGATATCAAGTGCGTCGCGGTTGAATGCCATATCGGGATGATGGAGGCCCGGCGCGAGGTCCGCACCGATTCCAAGCATCGCCGCCTTTAGTTCCGGCTTTTTGATCGTATAGAAATGGAAATCGTCCGCGCCTGTCGTATCGACCGGCGGCGCCGTGTTTTCATCGCCGATGACCGAACGGATTGCCGCATCCGCAATTTCCATCGCTTCTTGGGACACTTCGGCGGCCGGCGTGTAATCCGTCCATTCCCAGTCGATTGCGATATCGTAAAGCGCGGCGATGGAGGCGAGGCCTTCATCGATGCGGGTTCTTAATTTGTCCATGATTTCATTCGACTGCGAACGCACATCAAGCGCAAACGATGCGCTTCCCGGAATGATGTTCAGCGAATCGCCGCCGGCCTGGATATTCGTCAATTTGGCAGAATACGATTCAAACGGCGAGAAATAGATCGACTTGATGAATTGGTGGATGGCTGCAATCACATCGATCGCGTTCTTGCCTTGATGCGGCCGTGCGCCGTGTGCGTCCACCCCGGTGATTTTGCCTTTCAGGAAAATCCCTGAGCCGTGATGGATGGCCGGCGCCACTTTTCCGAACGGCAATTCCTCGATCGGCCGGAGATGGACGCCATACAGATGTGTGACGCCTTCGAGTGCACCGCGTTCGATCATCGCCAGCGACCCGTTCCCCTGCTCCTCAGCCGGCTGGAAAATGAAACGTATACGTTTCGTCAAGGTTTCATTTTTCAAGTATAGAAGCGCACCGAGCACCATTGCCATATTGGCATCGTGGCCGCAGGAATGGTTGGCCTGCACTTTTCCGCCGACTTCCTGCCAAAGCGCATCGATGTCCGCGCGGACCGCTACGACGCGGTCGCCTTCTCCAATTTCCGCAAGCAGTCCCGTTACGTCATCGAATGTCCGGTAAGGGATATTGAAATCTCCCAAGATTTCTGCAAGCTTTTTCGTCGTCTCGGCTTCCTTCCAGCTCACTTCCGGATGGGCATGGAAATGGCTGAAATACGCTTCGATCTGCGGTTTAATTTCCATGATGCTGTTCCCCTTCAACGACGCATGCCATTGTCGTCAGCTTCTGGAGCTGCACTTCGTCGACGTTAACTCCGAGTCCCGGTTTGTCTGCCAGATGGACATATGGCAATTGGAAATCCAAGTCGCCGATTTCTTCTGCGAATAGGAGCGGTCCGGTCAGTTCCGCCGTTTCGATGTTGCGGCGGGACATGACGGCGTGGTAGCCGGCTGCCGAGCCGACCGACGATTCCACCATCGAACCGATCTGCGCGATGATGCCAGCCGCTTCCGCCGCTTTCGCCATGGCAATTGCCGGGAAGATGCCGCCGCATTTCATCAGTTTGATGTTGATGTAGTCAGCCGCTTCCAGGCGGATGATTTCCAGGACGTCTTCCATCGACTGGACCGTTTCATCGGCCATGATCGGCGTCGACGTTTTCTGCCGTACGTCGGCAAGTCCGCGGATATTGCCCATGCGGATTGGCTGCTCGACCCAGGTGAGGTTCGCATCCTCGAGTTTATTGATCACCTGCACCGCATGTCCAACCGTTTTCCAGCCCTGGTTGACGTCGATGCGGATCGGCATACCTGGGCCCACCGCTTCGCGCACCGCGTAGATGCGTTTGATGTCGGTCGCGGAATCCGCGCCGCCCACTTTCAGCTTGAGGCTGCTGAAGCCCGCTTCCATCGCTTTTTTCGCTTTTTCCGCCATTACTTCCGGCGATTCGATGCTCAAGACTTTCGGGTATTGCAAATTGTCGTGCGCCCGTCCGCCAATCAGGTTGTAGACCGGTTGGCCCGTCGCTTTCCCCATCAGGTCGTAGCACGCGATATCAATCGCCGCTTTCGCCGCCGGGTTCCGTGCAATCGCCCCGTTCATCCGGTGGTGGATGTTCTCGATATCGAACGGGCTTTGGCCAATGACTTGCGGCGCCAGGACATTTTTCAGGATTTCATAAGTCCCGTCGACCTGCTCGCCAGTCACGTGCTCATCGGGCACCGCTTCCCCGTAGCCGGTAAGCCCTGTGTCGGTCACCAGTTTCACAATCACCGCCGCCATATGCGGGTACGTCGCATACGAAATGATGAACGGCTCTTTCAGCGGAAACTCCACTGCATGGATCTCAGCTTTTACAATCTTCATCAGGAATCCCCTCCAATTATGTACAAAGTAAATTGTACATGATTTTTGTGTGCGGGGTTAGGGGATTTTGGAGGAGTTTGGGGTTGGGGTAAGCTAGCTTGTGATTTAATCGACGTTTCTCGGATTTTAATCGACACTTCCAACAAATTAATCGACATTCTTCAAGAATCTCTCTCATAAATCAAGAGCGTTTGAATGGAAAAGACCTTCGCTCCCGCGGAGGTCTCCTTAAAAAGCGAAATGCAATCAGCTTAAAATCCCTCTTTCCGAAGGTATTGCCGGTTTCTTTTGCCGCCAATTTCGGCTAGCCCTTTTTTCCGTAAAATCCGCTTAGCCGTTTCAATATTAGTTAGTTCCAAAAAAGCTTTACATTCTTGGGTGGTAATAGTGGATTTGCAGACCATAAACCATTCGTCAATTGCATCGAGATGGGCATCCAGGCTATAGATATCACAAAAATAGCATTCCCACTTTCGTACTAGCCGCTTCATTTTTCGCAGTTTGCATCGTGGGCAATATACGCCGTTTTCGATGTCTTGGAGGTTAATATTCAAATTGAGGGCGAGTGGAAATGGTTGGTATTGCTTGTCGATGGAGAGCAGTGCCTTACCGAGTGAATGCATTTCTTCTACACTTAAGATTTTATTTTCGATATTGATTTTATAAAGCTGGACAAGTACTTCTTCAGCAATCCATACTTTTGCATCCGAAGGAACATCTTCTACAAACTGCGAAGGGTATGCCATCACTACAATCGACTCGATCGGTAATTGAATTCCCATGGCTTTTAATACTTTTTGCAATTTGATCTTCGCTGTCTCAACCTGGATGACCGGATTTTTCAAGAATCTTCGGTGTCCATCCAATAGGGTCTGACCCAATGCACTCGGATTTGTACGCATTCTTAATTCCCCGCCCAGGTTCTTGATCTCCAAAATGATGATTCGGTCTTGCATAATGAGCAGCGTGTCGATTTGGTTGCGTTCAGGTAGAGATAGATCCTGGATCATTCGAAACGGATAATCCGGTTCGAAATAAGAAAGGATTGTGTCAATTCTTTCTTCTCCTCCCGCTCCTGCCTTCGCATTACTCAACTTTTCTATAATCAACCTCCGTTTCTCATGGTTGGCAGGCAACCTTTTCAGCAACGCTTCATAACCGGCAATTTTTGCCGGTTTATCACGGTATTTCAAAATCATCTGCATCACCTCAATAAGATTGTAGCAGGTGAGATTACTTAATTCCATATATATGCAAATCTCATTTTTGAAGCCGTTATAAGCAGTAAAAATGAGATTTGGAGCACTGTTCTCTTTCGCATTTCGCTTTGGCGAAATGCATCAAGTATCGGTTTTTTATAGAGAAGATGAATTTGAAAAGACCTCCGCTACAGCGAAGGTCTCCTTTAAAGATAAAAGCGCATTTCGGTGAACCGAAATGCCATTAAGATTTTTTTAATCGACACTTCTCCGAATTTAATCGACACTTCTCAAGATTTAATCGACACTTCTTCGAATTTAATCGACATTTCTCCGATTTTAATCAACACCTCCAAATTTTTACACGACACTAGCGAAGTCAAATCCCCCTCTTCCTTCTTCCATCACAAAAAAAGACCCCCGCAAAAGCGGGAGCCTTCCAATCACTGCCGGCTCTTCACAGGAATCGACAGAATCATCTCTTCGAGCAGCAACGGCATTTCTTCAAATGTGTTCTTGATGTGCAGGCGTTCGGTACGCTTGTGGGCGTCTTTGCCGAACGGGCCGACGTTGAGTACGGGTGCATCCAGTTCTTTCATGGCGTGGAACGGGATGCTGTAGGAATCGCCGTAGACCGGTGTGTTCTTCTCGTACGTAACGAAACTGTCCTGCTGGTCGCCGTAGTTGACGTAGCTGAGATCCGAGATGCCGTTGAAGTAGTGGATCTGCTTGATGTCGAGGCCGAAGCGCTCTTTGGCGTTCGCCGTGACTTGTTCGACGCAGCGCTTGACGAGTTCGTCTTCACTTGAGTTGACCGGCGGGTAGAACGGCGGAGCGTACAGGAGGACGCATGCCGGCGTGAGTTCCTGGCAGTTGATGAGCAGGATGTCGACGGTGTGCATCGATTTTTCACGGACGTCCCATTCCGGGTGCATCATTGTGTCGTACAGGGCATTGTTGATATAGTCGAGGCCGAATTTATTGATGGCATAATCCATCAATTGCTGGAAGCGCAGGACTTTGATGTCGCCGACCGGCTCGATCCCTTCACGTTCGCACATGGCGAGGTAGTCGCGGGTGCAGTGCTCCATCGCTTCGATGGCGACTTTTTCGAATTGGGCAAAGACTTCTTCGGCGTCTTTTTTCATCAGGAAGACGTTGTACATCGCGCTGGTGCGGTACGGCGTCTGTGCGGAGTAATGGGTTTTCATGTCGCGCATCATGAGCGTCACCGGCAGCGGCGTCGTTTCGCCGTATTCGGTTTCCTTGAAGTTTTCATTCCATTCCATGCGGTGCGTCAGGTAGGTCGAGATGTAGCTCGATGTGATGCCCGACAGCGGTTCGCCGACGTGCGTCTCTTTGCCGTAGAACATCGCCGACGGCATGATTTTGCCGATCGAGCCAGTGTACAGGTAATGCTCCGTATCGCCCGGCTTCTGGGCAAAGACCGGTTCGCCGTTTAGGAACAGGATGTATTCAAGGCCGAATTCCCGCTCGAGGTCGAGCAGTTTCGCAACGCCGTAGCGCATGCCTGCCGAGTTGACTTCTTCGTCCGGCACGGACATCAATAAAAGATTGATCGGCCAGCCTTCGGTTGCGGCTTTTTCGATAAGCGCCATGTGGAGCGCGAGGCCCGCTTTCATGTCCATGGTGCCGCGGCCGAACAGGTATTCACCCGATTCCAGGTCTGCCTGTGCATAATGGTCCAGCTCGTCCTTCACAGCTTTGAACGCTTCGGCCAGTTCATACGGACTGCAGGCGAGCGGTTCGAGGTCGCCGTATTCAGATGTGTGCACCGTATCGTAATGGCTCATCAGGACGACAGTATCCACCGCATCCGGATGCTTGTAAAGCGCCGTTACGTTCTCACGGCCCCAGTTGACTTCGCTGAGGTGCACATGATCCGGATTTTCCTGGAAATACGGAAGCTCTTCCAGCTTCTCTTTCAGTTTGTACGCGAATTCCACTTCGCCTTCCGTCAGCGTCAAGCTTTTCCAGCTGACCAATTCGCATAATAAGTCCTGCAATTTTTCGGGTGTTCCCCACAATGCCGTCATCTATGATGCCCTCCTTTTGCCCCGCTCCGTTCAAGCGGGGCTTCCACTGACTGTGACTCTCCAAACCGTTCACGTGCAGTTTGTTGTGGTTTTATTTTTAGTCGCGCAAAGGTATCTGTTGGCCTTCGCTTTTCTTCTTGTCCAGACTCCGGCGGCCAGATTCTCGGGGTCATAAGCCATTCCGCCTGTGCGGCAAAGAGCGCCGCTTCGCCGGTCTGTCTTATGCCCGTCGAATCTACACGGCCGCCTTCGCTTTTCTTATTGTCCAGTCTCTGGCGGCCGGATTCTCGGGGTCATAAGCCATTCCGTGTCTAGTTCAGTGCCTAGCTCTTCGGGTCATAAGCCAATCCAGCTGTGTGGCAAAGAGCGCCACTTCGCTGGCCTGTCTTATGCCTGTCAGAGCTGAACAGGCACTTCTACTTTTCGAAGCTGTGCGGCAAATAGCGCCGCTTCGCCGGTCTGTCTTATGCCCGACGAATCCACACAGCCGCCTTCGCTCCTCTTACTCCAATGTCTTCAGCCATTTTGCCATGCGGTCCATCGCTTTTTGGAGCGTCGGCATCGAATAGGCATACGAAATACGCAGGAAGCCTTCGCCGAATGGCGTAAAGGCGGAACCCGGCACTGCGGCGACTCCGCCCTCTTTCAATAAACGCGTTGCAAATTCGAACGATGTCATACCGTATTTCTCGACGGACGGGAAGATATAGAATGCGCCGCGCGGTTTGACGACGTCAAGACCCATATCAAGCAGCTTGCCGTAGACGAAGTCGCGCCGTTCTTTGTAGGCGCGGTTCATTTCTTCCGGTGCGTGGCGATTGTTCTTCAGCGCTTCGATGGCTGCGTACTGGCTCGGCAGCGAGGCGCAGACTGCGTTGTACATATGCACTTTCAGGACATGCTGCATGAACCCTTCCGGCCCGAGCAGAAATCCCATGCGCCAGCCGGTCATCGAATGCGATTTCGACAAGCCTTGGACCAGGAAGGTCCGGTCTTTGATTTCATCGAACGAAGCGAACGAGGTGTGTTCGCCTTCGAACGTGTTTTCACTGTAGATCTCATCCGTCACTACGAAAAAGTCGTGTTGGCTGAGCTCTTCGACGAGCGGAGCCATTTGCTCCCGCGTCAGCGTCACGCCGGTCGGGTTGGACGGGAAATTGAACAGGATCGCTTTGGTTTTATTCGTCACGAGCGCTTTCAGGTTTTCCGCTGTCGGCACGAGCCCGGTGTGGGACGTGTCGAGCAGGACCGGCTTGCCGCCGTTCATCTCGATGATCGGGCCGTAGCCCGTGTAGCACGGCGACGGGACGATGACTTCGTCGCCCGGCTCGAGAATCGTGCGGAACACCGCGTCGAGCGCTTCAGTCGCACCATTGGTGACGATGATCTCCGTCTGCGCGTTGTAGTCGAGGCCGTAGCGGTCCTTGAAGAAATCCGCCGCTTCGATGCGCAGCTCGATCAAGCCCGCGTTATGGGAATAGCCTGTCATGTTGTTGGTGATGGCGTCTTTCCCCGCCTGCTTCACCGCTTCCGGCGTCGGAAAATCGGGCTGGCCGATCGTCAGGTTGACGGCGTCCGGGTAATCGACAAGCTGATTGAAAAACTGGCGGATTCCGGAGACCGGAAGCGCCTGGGTGCGCGGGTTCAATGTTAAAGGCATATGCAAAAATCTCCGTTTCTTGTTAGGCTTTCCTCTATTATATTGCATATTTGCTGAAAATAAACCATGACGGGCTGCCGGAATAAAAAAAAGCGGCTCATGCGCTGAGCCGCTTCGTATGGAATGAATTCCCTTCCGCCAGCCGCTTCGGCCGCTTTGGGCATAGCTCCCGCCCTGAGCCGGCAAGACCCGCCGTCTCATGGCTCCGCTTAGCCCGTGGACGCGCCGGCGCTGAATAGTTTTTTCCAATAAAGCGTCTGGGCTATTCATTGTCATGCTGCATTAGCCAACCGGCTTACGGTTGCTCTCTAAGAAAAAAGCGGCTCATGCGCTGAGCCGCTTTTTCCGTTTGCGTATTAAGTCTTCCGCTGCTCCGGAGCCGAACAGCACACCGATGACAATCAAGACGAGCCCATAGATATGGCGGCCCGTGATAACTTCGCCGAGGATGACGCTGGCGCCGACGAGCGAGAACAAGGTGTTCAAGTTCATGAAGATCGCGGCTTTTGTCGGACCCGCTTGGCCGATCGAGTAATTATAAAGCATATGCCCGACGGCCGTGCCGAGCACAGCCGAGAAGAAGAATGCCAGCCAGAACATCGGCGGCACATCAGCGAACGCACTGATTTCGCCCGGCTCCTGTACGAGCGAGATGGCAAAGAGCAGAATCGAGCCGACAACGAACATATAGGCGGTCAACAGCCGTGGATCCATCGAACCCGCCGCCCGCGAAATGACGATATAGCTGAGCACCTGCACGAGAATGGAAATAAAGACGAATACATCCCCTAAGTTCATGCCGGTCGTCTCGCTTCCTACAAGCACCGTTGCCGCGACGCCCGCAAGGCCGATGAAAACGCCGAGCCATTGCAGCCGCGACGGGTAGCTGCGCATGATGAGCGACACCAGTACCGCCGTCAGCATCGGGCCAGTGCCGAGAATCAAGCCGGCATTCGAGCCGGAGGTAATGGAAAGTCCTTGGGACAAGAAATAATGGTGCCCCACCACATTCAATGACGAGCCGAGAAAGATGAACCCCCACTCCGATTTCCGCGGCCAACGCAGCAATTTCACCGCCGCGAGGATGACGAATACGGAAATCCCGGCAACCAGGATGCGGAATGCCGTCAGCGTGACCGGCTCGACATGGCTGACCAGATATTTTACTGAAGGCAGATTAAAGCCCCACATGAGCATAACAAACGTCAATATTGCATAGATTTTCCACTGGTTCACGTGCGCCACGCCTTCTTTCGCCTTCCGAATTATCCACCCATTCTACGCCTTCGCGGAAAGAAAGTAAATGGCGCTGGCGCCTTTTGGGAATAAAGGAATGGGTGAATTTTGATGTAAACGGATACAACGACACTTCTAGCGTTTTTTTTGATAGTTCATATAGAAACTGCAACAAGCCACGTAGAAACTGAATTAGTTCATGTAGAAACTCAAATAAGTCATGTAAAAGCTGAAATAGTTCATGTAAGAAATTCGACTCTGAGGAAGCGAAGTTCGCGAAGTGTGCTTTTACCTTTAAAAGAGGCCAGCGCTGCGGCGCTGGCCTCTTCATATGAACGCTTTTGAATTCGGATTCTTGGGGCGAAGTTTTTGCTGAAGCACCGATAAAAACCGCAGCTCCCTCACGCTTCCTGCTTTTTCACCCCAACCGGCCGCACGTCATAATCGTACGCCTTTTTGCCGATCAGCAAGCTGAAGGCAACAAAAGCGACCAAGGACAGCACGACCGGCACGGTAACCGTATGGACGCCGAACAAGTTGCCGTTTGCGGCATTGTAGAAATGCAGCGCGACATAGCTTGCGATGCCGGTCACCATCGATGCGATGGCGCCGAATTTATTGCCCCATTTCCAGTACAGGCCGAGCACGACCGGCCAGATGAATGCCGCTTCCAGACCGCCGAACGCGAATAAATTCAGGAAGATCAGCAGGTCCGGCGGGTTGAGCGCGAGCAGGTAGACGACGATGCCGAGCGCGCCGGTGACGCCGAACGACAGCCGCTTGATGGTCTTGATGTCCGCTTCCGGCTTGATGTAGTTCAAGTAGACGTCTTTGACGATCGACGAGCTGACCAAAATGAGCAGCGAATCGACCGTCGACATGATCGCTGCCATCGGAGCGGCAAGGACGATGCCCGCTGCCCATGCCGGCAGCGTTTCGAGCGCAATCAGCGGAATGACTTTGTCGCCGACTTCGATGCCCGGCAGGATCGGCCGCGCAAATACGCCGATCAAATGCATATTGAGCATGATGACGCCGGTGACGACCGTCCCGATGATCAATGCGCGGTGCATCGACCGGGAATTTTTATAAGACATCGCCCGGACTGATATTTGCGGCAGTCCGACGACGCCGACGCCAACAAGTATCCAGAACGACGACACGTAGGCGGCGCTCAAATTGCCGTCCGCCCCGAACGGCGTTACGAGGTTCGGGTTTTCATTCACCAAATCGTTCATGATGTTTGGCACGCCGCCGCCTGCGATGATGACCGCGACAAGCAGCACCAGCGTTCCGACAAGCATTACCGCGCCTTGGACCGCATCAGTCACCGCAACCGCACGGAATCCGCCGATCGTGACATAGACCAGCACCGAAACCGCGAAGATGAACAGCGCCGTGTTGTACGACAAGCCGGTCAGCGATTCAACAAGCCGTGCCCCGCCGATCCACTGCGCTGCCATCGCAGAAAACAGAAAGATGATGATGCTGAGGGCCGACAAGATGACGACCCAAGTGCTGTTGTAACGGGCCTTCAGGAAATCGATCATCGTCACCGCGTTATAGCGGCGCGCCATGATGGCGAATTTTTTGCCAAGGATCATCAGCACGAAATAGCCGGTGACGACCTGAGTCATGGCGAGCAGCACCCAGCCAAAGCCCATCGTGTAGGCTGTACCGGGACCGCCGAGGAAACTCGACGCGCTGCCGTATGTCGCGACCATCGTCATCGCCAGCACAAAGCCGCCGAGCTCCCGGCTGCCGAGGAAATAATCGCTGATGAAATTCGAGCTGTCAGCAAGCTTCGTGCTCGACCAATAGCCGATGCCGAAGATGATCAATAAAAACACGAGCATGGGGAGGATCACTGCGAAATTCATCGTTCCTCATCCTCCTCTTCAAACGGCACTTCGACAAAGAAAAACTTCACAATGACGATGACGAGCACCACAATCAGCAGAAAGCCGAGTACGCAGCTATAGAAAAACCAGTCCGGCAAGCCGAATATATAGGTATACTCCTCCACCGGCCGCGAGCCCATGCCGTAGGCAAAGCCGAACCACCAGACAAAATTGAACAATGCGAGCCCGACGCCGATCAGCGCTTCCCGGTTGGCGATTTTAAAGCGCCAGTCCGTTTCTTTCATTTCTTCCACTCCGTTCCCTAAAACCTGTCAATGACCTTATCGTACCAATTGCCGTGCATGCTGTCACGCACGCTTTTTTCCGTTTGCGATTCGCCGGAGAGCCATACGTCGTTCTATGAGCGGTTTCCGTTGCCTTATGGGCGCTTCCGGCGCCTCTATGATCACTCAGGAAATTCTATGAGCGCTTTTTGCGATTCTATGATCACTCAACCCGCTCTCCCTCTTTCATTCCATGTAAAAACCCCGAAAGCAGGAGCTTCCGGGGGTCATTTCACCGTGCCAATAAATATTCGACATAGACGCGCCAATTGGTGTTCTTGGCGAGTTCAAAATCGGGCCGGACAATCGGGAATGGCACAAAGACAGCCGGCGAGGCTTCGATTCTTCTGAGGCGGTCTTCTTCGACCGCCACTTCACCGGGGATGACGCCTTCGGTGAGCACCGCCTTGCCGCCGGTATCGAAACTGACGGTGGCGGGAACTTTGATGGCGTAGCCTTCCGGCGACAATTTATGGACAAAGCCTGCCTGCTCATTGCGGTCAAAGAGCCACGGCTCCGGAAGCGCGACTGCATCCTGGGCTTCGTTGACCGTGATCTGCGCATTCGCTTTATGGCCGAACGGGAGATTGTCTTCGATCGGTTGGTCCGGCATGATGCGCACTTCGTAGAAGGCCAACGGGTTCGGCTGTTCGGTCGGCTCGAGGGCGCGGTACGCGTCAAGCCATCTCGAATCTTCTGCCGGCACCGGCGATACGGCAAGCACGGTTCCCGCTACCGCTTGGGCCATGCCTTCCGCCTGCACCATGACGCGGTCCTGGACAGCGATGTCCTGCCATTCGTCTTCAAAGGCGTAAGTGATGAACGATTTGTCGTTCGAGTAGATTTCGATGCTGAGCGGCAGCGAATCGCCGTTCACTTTCGCAACGACGCCATCGACCGGACTGATCAAAGCCGGGTTCGACAAGCGCTGGTCCAGCTGGGCGTTCACAACAGCCAGCTGCGATTCGATGGCCGCCAGGCGCTGTTCGGCCTGTGCGATGCCCGCAGCATACGAACCGTCCTGCGGCACTTCAACGCCGACTTGGAGGTCGACATTGAATTCGATGGTATCGCCGTCGCCGTTCGTTCCGGTCGAGCGGTCCGCGTTGCTTTCACTTGCAGAACCGTCGTTCGAAGAACGGGCCGATTCCAGATCACGGAGCGAACTTTGCACTTCCGACTTCTCGGATTCCAGCGCCGAGCGCTCGGATTCCCAGATGGAGCGCTGTTCCTCGGTCTCCGCTTCGTTCAAGAGCGCGAGTTCCGACCCTGCCTGGACAGGATCTCCCTCTTTCACGAGCCACTGCTCGATCGCTTCTGAATCCTGGACGTAGATCTGTGTCGTGCCCAGCGGCGCCGTGATCGCTTCTTTCGGCATGTTTTCCTGGTACTCGCTGCCGAATGCACGCTGGTACTCGCTGATATAGACGTCTTTTACCAAAATGCTTTTCTCTCCGAACATCAAAAGAGCATTAGCTGCAATGAACGCCGAAATGGCGACGGACAAGCCGATGAAAAAGAATTTATTCAACCGAAGCGCCTCCTCTCGTGAAGTCACCGAGCATTTCACCGATCGGCACATAGCTCAATCCGGCGATGGCCAAAGCCACCAACACATAGACCAAGATCAGCACAAAGAGGAGCTTTTTCGGAGCCACTTCCGTGAACGACCGGACAAAGCGGTATTGGAACGCGATGATCAGCGCGGTGAACACCGTCAGCTGATTAAAGAAAAACGTCAGGAACGGCATGTCCAAAAACGTCGCTGCCAGCGGGCCGAATGAAAACAGCGAAACCGGCATCGTGTAGCCGGCCACTGCAAACACTAAAAACAGCAGCGCTTTTTCGATCAACAGGAGCGCCAGCACATAGCTCTGTATGACGAGCGCAGGCCGAAAGCGCATTTTGGTCAGCAGCATGAACAGATAGGCCACGCCGTATGTATGGAATGCCATATAGATGCCTCCCCACAGGAGCGTGCCAAGCAGCGAGGTCCAGCGCGCAAGCGTATAGTCGCTCCACAGGCCGTTCGCCAGATAAGGCGTCAGCGATGCGGTGTTCATGCCCCAGATTTCCCGGACAGCAAAAAGCAGCAAGCCGAATGCGAAAATCCAGGCGAGCCGCCGGTTAAACTTCTGCATAGTGGTTTCATGTAGATTATGTATTAAGTCGCCTTGCCGAGCAAAATAATGCCAGAATTTAAAATCGAATATCATGCGGTGTGATTCCTTTCAGTGCAAGTGATGGTTCTGCATACTTTACTTTACCAAAAACTGTGATAATTTGAAACGCTAAACCCGCACCTAAATGGCAATTGTACAAGCTTTGAGTCTAAAGGCATACAGAAATTCCCGAAAGCCTGCCAACAACAAAAAAACTCCTGCATCGCTGCAGGAGTTTCAGGGCAATAAAATCAGACGATTTTATACTTTTTATGGGAAACCACGGTCATATTCGATGCCGCGCCAATTTCTTTTGCGTCTTCCGGTGAGATCTCAACGATTACCGAGTTGTCCATAATTTTAAAAATGGTTCCATTGACTTCTACGCCGTTGCGTGTAAAAGAAATCCATTCGCCAATCTTGCGGGCTGCTACAAATTCAGATACTTCTTTTTCATGCGGTTGAAATGCCATCGTCATCCACGCCTCTCTTTAGATAGAAACAATATCTATTTATTATAGCATAAAAACAGCCGGATTTCACCTTTTTGTCATTAACGGGCTAACTCATTCAATCTTTTAGAAGTCCGCCTCGCCGTTTTCCGTAAAGCGGCGCACTGCGCATAATTCCTTCTCATGCACGGTACCGGCGAGTTCGATGATCTCCACGGCTTTGCCGGGCGTCGGCGAATGGATCATCAGGCCGTTGCCGAAATAAATGCCGACGTGGTGCAGCCGGCCTTTTCCTTCTTCGTAGGCGAAAAACAGCAAGTCGCCGATTTGCCACACGCTTTCGTCGTCTTTATCGATTTCGAGCCCTGCTTCTGCCTGGTCTGTGGCATCGCGCGGGATGATGACGCCGTTCGCTTTCAGCAGGTTGTAGCTGAATCCGGAACAGTCAAAGCCGTAGCTCGACATGCCGCCCCAGAAATACGGCAGTTCGAGGAACTGGGCCGCGAGCTGCGCCACATCCATGCCGCTCCCTTTGGCGATCCTGTCGACGCTCGGCGCAAGCTCCACTTGCTCTCCCATGATGAAGGCATCGCCGCCCGGCGTCTGCACGCGGACGAATTCACCCACTTCTTTCACCGGCAGCATGGCATTGAACGGTGCAACGCCAAGCGGCTTGAAGTCTTCCGTCCAAAGCTGCGCTTTGTCCGCAATCACCCGGGCGAATCCGGCTTCGCTCAGCGCATCGACTTCCTTCAGCTGTGCGAGCGGCACCCAGCCCGGGTAGCCGCGCTCATCTTTTTTCGACGGCTGCCAGACGGCGCAGATCTTCGCCCAGCCATCGACCACTTCATCGATAAGCACAGGCTCGCCGTACAAGAGCTGCGTCTGCACGCGGTTGCTGCTGACGAGGTCCATGCTTTCTTCCGGGGACATGGCCTTGATCCATTTATTGATATCGGTTTTCTCGCCCGTACCGAATGCGTCGATGTCCCGTACTTTTCCCGGTTCGGTCCAGACCGTCGCCACCGGCACATTCGCCACCCACCTGGTCGATTCTGCATTGATCATCTTGTTCCTCCGCTCTACTGTTTTTGGGATTGAAAAATCTACAGTTTTTATTGAACGCTCAAATCGGTGGATCTTTTCTGGCCCTGCAGTTTTCTTATTCCACGCCTGGCAAGATCGTCAGCGTCAAGGCATCGGCGTCAAGCCGGGCTTTCGCGCCGAGCGGCACAGAGAAATGCGGTTCGCAATGGCCGATTTTGAAACCTTTGACGACCGGCACTTTCAAATCCTTGAAATAATCATCGAACACTTCGTCGAGCGTCAATGATTTTTCCCGCTTTTTCGGTTCGGCATTTTTGAAGTCGCCGATGACGACGCCCGCCACTTCCTCGAATTTCCGCGCCATGCGCAGCTGGTTCAGCATTTCGTCCACCTGGTACGGCTCTTCGTCGATGTCTTCGATCAACAGGATCTTGCCCTTTGTATCGAGCTCGAATTTCGTGCCGATGCCGCTCCGGATGAGCGACAGATTGCCGCCGACCAATTCGCCTTCCCCCGCTCCCCCGACAAGCGCCGTAAGCGGTGCGATTTCTTCGGTATAATGGAGTTCAAACGGACCGAAAAGCTGGCCGAACATGCGGCCGCTGCGTTCATGGAATTCTTCCTTGCCGACATCCGACGCAAGCATCGGCCCGTGGAATGTTACGAGGTCCGCATACTGCCCGATGGCTGTATGAAGAAAAGTGATGTCCGAATAGCCCCAGAACACCTTCGGATTTTCCTTGATCATCCCGAAGTCGATGCGGTCGGCATAGCGCGCTGCGCCGTATCCGCCGCCGGCACAGATGATGCCTTTGACTTCCGGATCCTCGAACATGCTGTGCAGATCCGCAAGCCGTTCATCGTCGCTCCCCGCCAGATAGCCGCGTTTCGCTTCGACCGATTTGCCCATCTTGATGTTCAATCCCAGCCCCTCGATGAACGGCAGGGCTTTTTGTAAGTTCTCCAGATTGGGCGGGCTTGACGGGGCGATGATGCCCACCGTGTCGCCTTTTTCCAATCTTCTTGGCATAGTCCGCAAATAAATCCACTCCTAATCGTTGATCTTTCAAGCATACCGGTTTCAGCGGAATTTCGCTTGCAAAGCGAGTTCGATCATGACAAGCATCGCCCGGTACGCTTCCAGGATGTCTTTTGCCTGAAAGAGGACAACCGTTGTACCGGGGATGAGTTCCGTCCCCGGCATAAGTGCCGCGAGCTCCGCTTCGCCGTAGTTCGTGAACTCGATTTTCAGTTCCGGCGACTCCGGCGGGATGAGCGGCAGGACGCGCTCCCGGTTCCGGATCGCTTCCGCCGTCTTGGTCCGCAGCAGCGCCTGCGCTTTTTTCGGATGCAGCGCCTTTACGGCCGAACGGGTGATGGACTCTTTCACCGCTGCAGTGACGATGTTCGGGATGAGCGCTTCCGCTTCCCGGCAGGCACAATCGTCGCCTGCGACCATCAGCACCGGCACGCCGAAATGCCCGGCGACGTAGGCATTCAATCCGAGCTCCCCTATTTCCACCTCGTTGATCCACATCGAGCGCACTCCGAAAATCATCGCATGCGACATGACGCCTTTCTGCCCGGCGCGCGCATGGTAGCCGGCAAAGAACGCACCGTCGTAAGTGGCATCGAGCCCTTCGACCATCGACAGCGCTTTAACGCCGCCGGTGATCAGCATGGCTTCTTCGTGGAGGTCTTCGGCAATCAAGTTGTTCATTTTTGAATGGCTGTCGTTGACCGTAAATTCCACAGCACCGCTGCCGAACGCCCCTTCGATGACGGCATTTGCATCCTGCGTCATCAGCCGCCTGCCCCGCTCGTAATTGTGTTCGGATGAATCGACATATGTATAATCCGGAAGCGCCGTCACGCCTTCCATATCCATCGACAAATAAAATTTCATGTGCACATCCCTTTCTAATTATCGGAACCTTCTAAAATTTACTTTAGCAATAGAACAAACGGATATCAATGCATTATTTTACGAAAGAATCCCTTCATTTCCAATAGATAGACAAACGGCCTTATAAAAAATTAGAATTTTTAGTCATTTTGGTCCATGGCAATAAAATCCCAGCCCTTTATAATAAAAACAAGCTGCTAAATAGACTGAAAAGTCAATTTACTAGCGAATGCAAGATCTTCAGAGAAATTCTACAACAGGGAAAAAGGAGCGGATGAGAATGAATTTTGACAAATTGCTTGAACTTGGATGGGAAGATCTTGCACTTGGAATCGGCGGTTCGACAGCGGTCATGCTGCTGATCAATTATTTCACTATGATGTGAGAGGTGCATTATGTATATCGAAGAATATTAAAAGCCCTTTTCGAGGAAGACAGAAAAGGGCTTTTTGCTGTTTTCGGGCATATTAAAACGTCTGTCCCGGTTGGCTTGGCGGACAGACGTTTATCCATTGGCTGCTTTCACTTTTAAAAACCTCCATTTTCCTGTTTTTCGTACAATTGCCGTTCCATCAACTGCTGTTCAAGCAGTTTCAGAAACATTTCCTTGTTATTGGTCTCCAGCGCATAGTCGATCATGCGGTCGTAGTTTTCTTTTTCCAGAAACTGAATCACTTCTTCTGCTTCTTCCCGCGCTTGATCATTCACGTCCAGCAACCCCGCTCTCTCCTCTTGCAGAATCGCCTGTAGATGGGTATGGATATCCGAAACCAGCAAGAGCTGATACAGTGGCAAGCGTATAAACCTGTTTCCTTTTTGGAACACGAAGACTTCAGAAAGATTTTCCACTTGGAGGGTATTCATGTTGACGATGATTTCTTTGCCTTCTACCGGTATGAAGTGGAACAATTCGTCATCTTTCAGAATGGAGAAGTATTGGTAGGCGAACACGAACTTGACCAAATGGCCTTCTTTCTTCGTATAAAAAGGCTTCATCAATTTAACCTGCAGCATTTCACTCCCCCCTTTTCAAAAAGAGTTTGAAAATTCTTACTACAATTATCATATCATAAAATTCTTATTTTGGATATCAAAAAGTCGGTGTTTTATCGTCCCTTTCGAAGGCATTTTCAGGCTCTTTTCTGCGCCGGCCGATAAAGTGCATGAGCCCCGGCTGTACCTGCAGGGAAGTGCGCTCCACCAGATGCCGGAGAAATTCCGTGAACTCCCCGTCGCTCATTTCGCCTTGGCAGAAGACGATCTCGCGCGCTGCAAAGTCCACTTCTGCAGCGACTGCGCCGCGACGGCTTCCGGCGGCCGTGATCCGTGAAGCGACGCCGGACGTCTTCACTTCCCAACGCACTTTCCGGTACCCGCCAGCTTTGTCCGGGCCATATAATTGCCATTCAAGTATGGTATCCTGCTGAAGCAGGTAAGCGAACTCCGGTATTTCCAACACCCATCGGCTATGCATTGCCTTTCTCCCCCTCGAAATAAATTATAGGACTTTTTCCATTTTTCAGTTCCATTCTATTTCCAGTAAGCGACATTTTTTTATTATCATTCCCGTATATTTCCTTTTCCTTCTGCGATTCAACCGTTAAAACACAGAAATCCTCCGGCTTAAAACCGATTAACTTCTCTTCATCGTTTACGCCGCTCCTTTAAAGCCGTATAATAGAAGGAAAGTTTTTATTTGGAGCGATGTGCAATGGCTACGGTTCAATCCCTGGCAAACCGATTTGATGATACGATCCACAATTATATGGCTGCTATCGACAACGCACTCACTCCAACGCGCGAGCTGGATGAGGAAATGGTTCGAAAAGCAGTCTTTTTAGTGCGCCACGACGGCGTCCAGATTTTGTCGTTCAATGAAGAGCGGCTTCTCCTTGAGGCAGTTGTCAAAGACGCCCATGCCGTCAAAGTGGTCTTGAACTTCGATAAGATGACTGCAATTTGCGCATGCCCGCAGGAAGAGATGTGCCGCCACCGGCTCGCCGTCATCTTCTCCCTTTACCAGAAAGTCGCGTCCTTGTCAGAATGGGTGGCAGCTTGGCGGGCTCGCCCCGGCGACGAGATGAAGATGCTGGCCGAAAAGCGTTCGCCTGACCAGTGGACGCAGATCATCCGGAGCGTTTGGCGCGAACCGGTTCCGGACTACACCACGCGTAATTTCTTCTATTTTGAGCAGATGTACGAGGGGCGCTTGAAAAATGCCCTATCGTTCGTGCCTCTTGAACGCGAATGGAAAGTCTTCTACCGCACCTATGCCCGCTTCATCTCGCTTATGGAAGTTTGGAGCACCTATATAGCAGGTGCGGACGAAGTGCACCATTCATTCTTCAAAACCTGGTTCGAAGACGAGCTCCATGAATTGCGCGATCTGCTTGAAGCACTGCGCGTCCAGCACCGGACGTTCGAGGCCGATGCCTTTCTTGACCACCTCCGCAAACTTGTGCGTTCGTTCGTCCGGGTCAAAGACGGCTCGTTCTCCCAGCGCTTCACGGTTTACCGCCTGTTCTGGACATCATTGTTCACAGGCAGCAAGCTGCGCCGGGAAGAGCTAAGCCAGTTCAGCTCCCCTGACGCCCGGATTGCCGCATTTTTCGCGGTCCTGAACGGCGAGGATGTCGCGGTTGAAAAGATCTCGCCCGGCGAAACATCCGACTGGATCCAGCTCGCGGTGCTTGCCGAAGCGGAAGGGCACGGCCAAGCGATGGAAGTGATCCTGAAAGCCGTCAAACCGCACGTCAAGACATTCCTGTTCGAAGGCCTATACACGCAGTACCGGCACCAGTATGTCCGCATCCTGAGCCGCCTGTTCTCGCAGATCCAGCTCAGCGAAAGCGACTGGGAGGACCTGTTCAAGCAGTTTGGCCATTACGGGCTGCCGGCCTATTCCACTTATCTGATTGAAAAGAAATTATATAAACAATGGGCGGAGCTTCACCATCTCCACAATTCTCCGCTGTATTTCGTCGAGGAATGCGGCTTGAAAGAAGTGCAGGACGCCGCTCCTGATTACGTCCTGCCGCTTTACCACCGCTTCGCGATGGATTACCTCGAAGAACGGAACCGTCCGGGCTATAAGCAGGCGGTCCGCATCTGGAAGAAGATGAAAGCAGCCTGCAAAAAAAGCGGTCAACTGGATTTCTGGCAGGCTTACATCAACGAAATCCGCACCCAGAACAAGCGCTTGCGGGCGCTCCAGGAAGAGATCGAGAAAGGACAGCTTGCATGACTCAGTTTCAGACAGAAGGAAGCCGAACTTATTACCTGAAAATCAGCCGCGGCGACGATTTCCGCATCCAGGCGGTCAACGAGGCGGGGAACCGCATCCCGCCTGAAATGTGGAAAAGCTATTTGTATTTTCTCGACAAGGCCAGTTTCTACGGGCTGACCGCCCGCATCGACGGGCTCGACCTTTTGCTGACGCCTGCCGATTTCGTGCGGTTGTTTCAGCAGAAGCCGCACCATTATGTGGCGTTCAACGGCCAGACAGCAGCGGACGAGGCATGGCTGGCTCTTGCCGGCAAAGTCGCCGATTCGCTGAACGATCCGGCCCTCTGGGACCACGTTTCGGTCGACGGCGATGACATTCTGGTCGATGCCGCCTATGGCGACGCGGAGATCCAGTCATTCCTCGCCGATACGATCCGGCACCAGTTGAAATCCAAGGGCCTTGCGCCTGCCCAGCTGCCGTTCATCCAGCATTTCGTGCAGCAGGCCGGCTGGGACGGGTTGCCGGCTGCTGAGGATTATGTTCTCGCCGCGCAATTGAGCGAACCCGACAACGATGCTTTCTGGTCGTTCAAGACCGTGCTCCGCTCCAAGCGTGGGTCATCGTACTGGTCGCCGACAAAGCGCCGTATGGATGAACCGATCGACAAGGCGCTGCCTGACAAATGGCGGCCGAGCGCACAAGACATCAAGGACAAGCAGTCGCTCATGCTGAGCCTCTGCCCGTCCGTCGAATATTACGAAGATGACCGCTTTTACCACGCGGAATGGACCGATGCCCAAGTGCTGGAGTTTCTCCGGAACGATGCGGAAATCCTCCAGGCTTTCAGCATCGAAGTATCGATTCCGTCCTGGCTCAAAGCGGTCCAGGAATCGAAGGTCCGCGTCAAGGCCAATGTCCATTCGCCGATCAAGAAGGCGTCGGTGGTCGGCCTTGACCAAATCATCCGTTTTGACTGGCAGTTCTCGCTGAACGGCCATGAACTGAGCATGCAGGATTTCCAGCAGCTCGTCTCGGAGAACAAGGAATTCATCCGCATCGGCAATGAATGGGTGCGCGTCGACTCCAACCTGCTCATGCAGCTGCGGAAAATGATCGAAGAAGCGGAAGACGCCGATTGGACGATCAAGGACATGCTGTTTCAGAATGTGCCGGAAATCATGCTCGATGAAGGCATCGAAGAAGACGATCCGCTTGTCGAATTCCACTTGAACAAATCGCTGCGGTCGCTGCTTGATAAATTGCTCGACAAGCGCGACTTGCCGCCGACGCCCATTCCGGAGAACCTGCACACCGAATTGCGCCCTTACCAGAAGACCGGCTTCGATTACCTGGTCTTCATGCGCGAAGAAGGCTTCGGCCTCTGCCTGGCGGATGACATGGGCCTCGGAAAAACGGTCCAGCTCATCGCTTACCTGCTTCATGTCCATGGCAAGAAGCCGGCGCAGCCTTCATTGATCATCTGTCCGACTTCAGTGCTTGGCAACTGGCAGAAAGAGCTGGAGCGCTTTGGCCCCGACTTGAAAGTGGTCACCCATTACGGGCCTGCACGCCCCAAAGGAGAGAATTTCCAGAAATTCCTCGACACCGAAAAGCCCGACGTCGTGCTGTCGACCTACGGCATCGCTTCGTCGGATGCCGAAGAGATCCAACGCCTCCAATGGACCAGCATTACGCTCGATGAAGCGCAAAACATCAAGAACATGTATACGAAGCAATCGCGCACCATCCGGAAATTCCGCGGCGAGCACCACATCGCCTTGACGGGGACGCCGATTGAGAACCGCTTGTCGGAATTATGGTCGATCTTCGACTTTATCAATAAAGGCTATTTGTATCGCATCAAGCAGTTCCAGGAAAACTTCATGATTCCGATCGAACGCGATGATTCCGAGGAACATAAGGAGAAATTGCGCCAGCGCATCCAGCCTTTCCTTCTGCGCCGGACGAAGAAAGACCCGGATCTGCAGCTGAACCTGCCGGAAAAACAGGAGCAATTGGAATATTGTCCGCTGACGCCGGAACAGGCGGCATTGTACGAAGGGCTGGTGCAGGATACGGTGCAGAAAATGGAGACGCTCACAGGCTTCGAGAAAAAAGGCCTTGTGCTGAAAATGCTGAGCAAGCTGAAGCAGTTATGTAATCATCCTTCGCTGTACTTGAAAGAACCGTACACGACGGCAGATGAAATTCTGCCCCGTTCTCAGAAGCTGGAGCGCATTGTGACTCTGGCAGGGGAAATTGCAGAACGCGGGGAGCAATGTTTGATTTTTACGCAATATATCGGGATGGGCCATTTGCTGCAGCAGGCGATCAACGAGCTGTATGGCCATGAAGTGCCGTTTTTGACCGGCAGCATGCCGAAAAACCAGCGCGATTCACTTGTTGCTGCATTCCAGGAAGGCAAATTCCCGATTTTCATCCTGTCATTGAAAGCGGGCGGCACGGGCTTGAACTTGACCGCAGCCACGCATGTCCTCCATGCTGACAGATGGTGGAACCCGGCTGTTGAGAACCAGGCGACTGACCGGGCATACCGCATCGGGCAGACGCAGTTTGTCCATGTCCATAAATTTGTGACCATCGGAACGATCGAGGAAAAAATCGATTCGCTTCTTACGCAGAAACAATCGATGTCTGAACAGTTCATCCAATCGAGCCAGTGGATGACCGAACTGTCGGACAGCGAACTGAAGGAATTGTTCACCTATAATCTTTAAATGATTCGGCCAGGCCCCCACCTGGCCGAATTTTCTTTTAGACGGAAAACCGGTCACCCTTCTTGAGCGGAACGGAAGATCGCTTTCAGTTCACTTAGTTCCCGCTCCGCTTCTGCCAAACGCTGATGGAGCAACGCAGTCAAGCGGATCAATTGCTCCATATGCACTTCCAATTGCAATTGCACGTCTTTCGGCATGTCTAAGTGCCTCCCTTTTCAGTTATACACGTACTCCTTCCGTAGAAGGCGGCTGGAAGTCGAAGTCTGCTTCAGACTCCGGCTGCCGGCTGGATGGTTCTTCCTTGTCCTTCCGTTTGTCGAGGAAGCGGATCTGGTCGCCGAGCACTTCCGTGACGTAGACGCGCGAACCGTCCTCCCTGTCGTAATGCCGGGACTGCAGCCTGCCCGTTACGGCAACGAGCGACCCTTTGCTGCAGTATTTGTGGATGTTGTGGGCGGGCCTACCCCATGTCGAACAAAGGACAAAATCCGTTTCCACATCCCCTTTCTGATTTTTGTAATTGCGTGAAACTGCCACGACGAACGACGTATGTACGCGGCCTTCTGCCAAAACGCGCATCATTGGATCTTTGGTCAACCTCCCTACAATGCCGACTTGGTTCATGTATTCACCTCCTCCCGATTACACAGAGCATACTAAGAAAAGCGGCGGCAGCGCAAAGTCCCAAAAATGGGATTTACGCCGTTTTCGCCGCTGATTTTTTATTTTTCGCGTCCGCACGAAAAAAATCCTAGTATTTCATTGTGTCCATAAAGGCATTTTTTTAGTTTTAAAGGGAAAATAAAAAATGGATTTTCGCTATTTTTCACTTTGTTTTTTCGAGGCGGCCTCAAAAATAATAGCTATGATATACTGGAAAAAAGCGATGTTTGGAGTGAGTTGCGTGAAGACATTTAAAATGCTGTCGTTAAGCGTTGTTGAAGACGACCAGTTGACGGCATACCCGCTGGAAGACGGCATCATCATCAACCAGGAAAACAGCCACCGTTCCTGGGTGCTTGAAATGCTGATGGATATGAAGTATCAGGAAGTTTTCAACAATATGAAGGAAACGGGCAAGATTTACGACGTCAAAGTTGTCATCTCCTACCCGGAAAACGAGCCGGCTACATTCGAAGTGGCGGTCTACGGAGTCAAGGTGATCGGCGACCATATTTCCGTCCTGCTGAAAGGCACATTGAAGCGTGCCCGCCGCAAATACGCCGAATCCCTCCTTGCAGAACTCCTGGAGGACGGGCTGGCAGGCGATGACCTGCTGGACCGCTTTGAACACGATATGCGCAAGCGCCCGGTCCTGCGCAAGGACGAAGTGAAACCATCGCAATAAAACCTGAAGGGATCCGCTTCTGCGGATCCCTTTGTTCGTTTTCCAGTCTCTATTTTATTTTCTATGAGCGGCTTTCTGAGGCCTATGAGCACTTTTTGGTATTCTATGTTCACTTAGCGGCGTTCAATGAGCATCCAGCACCAATCCAGCCGGATACCTACGGAAGACAAAAAAACCAGCCGGGAGCATATGCTCCCGGCTGGTGCTATGTATAAGATATTCAGTTCAGACGGCCCAGCTTGGTTTCGACGAATGCGGCTTCGGCGCGGCAAGCGTAATCGAAGTTCGTCTTCATCGCTTCCTGCTTCGCTTCAATCCGGCTGATTTGATCTTCCGTCGGCGGCTCGCTGAGGATTTTTTCGATGGTCTGGTTCATCTTCAATGCCACTTCCTCATGGAATAGCGGGCTTTCCTTCACTTCCACCGGCACTTTTTCGTACCATGCGGCATTTGTTTCAATATAGTCTTTCCATTCTTTTATAAAATCGCTTAAATCATAACGGTCCTCGTCCCACTCGATGTCGGCCATATAGCTTTCATACACTTTGGAGATGGAGCGCGTTATGCTGCTTTTCACACCTGGCGGCAATACTTTGTACATGATAACCCTCCTACATTCCACAAGAAGCGGCAACCGTGCAGCTGCCAATCTAGCTGTTTCAAGATTATTGTACAGGAACGTGCATTTAAATACAAACGCCTTCCGTTACTTTGAGACAATAGGCCCTAGTGCAAAGAGAATATCGCATTCACAGACCAATTCGCCGTCAACGGTTGCAATGCCGTGCCCTTTGCCCATCGATCCGCGGAGTTTCGTCAATTCCACTTCGAGCTTCAGCTGGTCGCCTGGCACCACCTGGCGTTTGAAACGGCAATTGTCGATTCCTGTGAAGAAGGCTAGACGGCCTTTATTGGCATCCATCTGCAGCACTGCAGCTGCGCCGACCTGCGCCAAGGCTTCCACGATCAGCACGCCCGGCATTACCGGGTATCCCGGGAAATGGCCGTTAAAGAATTCTTCGTTTGCTGTTACGTTTTTCAGCCCGACGGCTTTTTTCCCCGGTTCGATTTCCAGGATGCGGTCCACCATCAAAAATGGATAGCGGTGCGGCAAGATTGCCTGAATCTGTTCAACTGTCAGCATCGTTACAACCCCTTTGGTCAAATGATTTTCGGTTAAGATAATTTCGTTTTTTATTCGGGTGCGTGCAATTCCTCCACAAATTAAAGAGGAGCGGAAATTATTTCTTCCCGCTCATGATATCTAGTATATGCTGCCATGTCTCCCATTTCAGCGCGTCGGCTGCTTTTCCATCGCCGATTACGCCATAGCCGATCATCGCGCCAAGCGCTGCTGCAATTACGATCAACGCCAATACAATGATGATGCGGAGCCATATCGGAAACAGACGGATCTGCACCCAGCCAGTCGTCTTCGGTGCAGCCTTCGTTTTCGGAGCGGCGTCAGTGGATGTCGTTTTTCTAGCGTCTTTTCGAAGAATCGCTTTATTGTTTGTTTCAGCCATTCAATAAGTCAACCTTTCCATCGATGCATCCAACCGCGCATTCCGGGTTGCCTCGAAACGCGGAGTTGCCTGTTGTCCATATGCATCTGCATTAGTTGTCATTATACTAAAAAATCTCATCAATGCCATATGCCATTCGTCATAAACTAAACAGAACTGGGCATGCGGGCCGTTTTATCTGCGACGCGACATTTTGTTCATGTTGTCAAGAATGATCCCTGTACCGAGGGCTACGCAATTCATCGGCGTGTCGGAAACTGTTACCGGCACCTTCAATTCATCTGCCAGCAATTGGTCCATGCCATGGATCAAGGCACCACCGCCGGTTAAAATAACGCCGCGGTCTATAATGTCAGCAGACAGTTCCGGAGGCGTTTTCTCCAGCACATTTTTCGCAGCGAGGACGATCATACCGATCGACTCTTTCAAGGCTTGCTCGATTTCCGAAGAGTGGACCGTGATGACGCGCGGCAGACCTGTCACCATATCGCGTCCGCGCACTTCCATTTCTTCGTTGCGGCTCGATTTTCCGACAGACCCGATTTGCAGCTTGATGTTTTCGGAAGTCCGTTCGCCGATCAGCAATTTGTATTGGCGTTTGATGTATTGCAGGATGTCGTTGTCAAAAACGTCTCCAGCCACTTTGATTGATTCGCTCGTGACAATGTCACCCATCGACAGGACCGCCACATCCGTGGTTCCGCCGCCGATATCGACGACCATGTTCCCGCTTGGCTGATAGATGTCCATTCCGGCTCCGATCGCTGCCACTTTCGGTTCTTCTTCAAGGAATACTTTCTTGCCGCCGGATTTTTCTGCAGCTTCCCGAATCGCTTTCTGCTCGACGCTGGTGACATTTGTCGGACAGCAGATTAAAATGCGGGGTTTAGTCATAAAGCCTTTTACTTTCAAACGGTTCAAGAAGTACTTTAGCATCATTTCGGTTACGTCGAAGTCGGCAATGACCCCGTCTTTCAATGGACGGACGGCAATAATATGCTCCGGTGTACGGCCGATCATTTTGCGTGCCGCTTCCCCTACAGCGAGCACTTCGTTGGTCTTGCGGTCCATCGCGACTACAGAGGGCTCATTCAGGACAATCCCTTTTCCTTTAACATGAATCAGGACATTGGCTGTCCCAAGGTCTATTCCTATATCTTTTGAAAACATTTATTCCGTTTCCCCTTCCAAAATAGCGTGTCCGTTTGTAGAGCAAAAAAAGCTCTCCTAACTGAACATTTTATCATAGAAGGGAAAGAAAAGAAAAAGAATTATCAGGAATATAGCCCTGTTTTGCCCTTCCATTAACATTTTTAACTGAAAAAGTATAAAGTGTAAAAATTTATTGGCATGTCTTCTTTCCTTTTATTCCCACGCATTTCAGGCATAATTAAAGCCCTTCAGCAGATGCCGAAGGGCGGTAAGGATAAAATTGAATTATACCAATTGCTCTTCTTTCACTTCCATATTGGTAGTAGAGACGCGTTCGATGTCTGCACCCAACGCCGCAAGCTTCTGATGGAAATTCACATAACCTCTGTCCAAATGATAAAGTTCGTTGACGCGTGTGATGCCTTCTGCAGCCAATCCGGCAAGGATCAATGCAGCAGCAGCTCTCAAATCGGTTGCAGCCACTTCAGCTCCTTGAAGCTTCGACGGGCCTTCCATGATCACTGAACGGCCTTCAATCTTCACTGAAGCGTTCATGCGGCGGAATTCCTCGACGTGCATAAAGCGGTTCTCAAAGACGGTTTCCGTCAAGATGCCGTTGCCTTGAGCAGTCAGCATCAATGCCATCATCTGTGATTGCATGTCTGTCGGGAAGCCCGGGTGAGGCATGGTCTTGATGTCGATTGAACGAAGCGGACGGTTCGAACGGATCCGGAGCCCTTCAGCCTCTTCTTTCACATCAACGCCCATTTCGCCCATTTTTGAAATCAATGCCGTCATATGTTCCGGTACTGCGTTCTCGATGATAACGTCGCCTTCTGTGATTGCCGCAGCTACCATGAACGTACCGGCTTCAACGCGGTCAGGAATGATGTAATGCTCTGCGCCATTCAATTCTTCGACGCCTTCAATGCGAATCGTGTCAGTGCCTGCACCGATCACTTTCCCGCCCATTTCGTTGATGTAGTTAGCCAAATCAACGATTTCCGGTTCTTTTGCAGCGTTTTCGATGATTGTTAAACCATCCGCCAGCGCTGCTGCTGTCATAATGTTCTCAGTTGCCCCGACGCTCGGGAAATCGAGATAGATTTTCGCGCCGCGCAAACGCCCGTTGACATTCGCTTCGACAAAACCGTTTCCGAAAGTAATCTGGGCACCCATCGCTTCGAACCCTTTAAGATGCAATTCAATCGGGCGAGAGCCGATGGCGCAGCCGCCTGGAAGAGCAACTCGAGCGAATCCATTACGTGCAAGCAACGGCCCCATTACCAAAATCGAAGCACGCATTTTGCGAACATATTCAAATTGCGCTTCACTTGATAATTCCATGGATGAATCAATCACCATTTCATTTTTTTCCGGGAAGTATTCGACTGAAGCATTCAAGCTTCTTAGCACTTCTTGAATGGTGTACACATCTGCCAAATTCGGCACTTCTTTAATGATGCTTTTCCCATTCGAAGCGAGAAGCGATCCGGCCAAAACCGGCAACACCGCGTTCTTAGCCCCTTCCACCCGCACTTTCCCTTTTAATTTTTGGCCGCCTTTTACAATAATCTGATCCACTGATATGCCCTCCATGTGTAAAATGATAATCTATATGTACGCAAGTACCTTAAAAGTCCAATGTCATAAATTAGAAACAAAACCTTTACTATAATACCTGTTTTTTACTAACACTACAAGTAACTTTGCAACCATTTTCGATAAAAAGAATATTCTTTGCTTATAACTTTCGTAAGTTCTTCACATTTTCAGTCCGTATTTGACAAATTCATATTACATTATGATTACAGGGTTAATTTTCCCTGAATCTGCCGATTTAAACCTATATATGGACTTTATTTCCCGGGAAATAGAAATTCGTTAATGCCTTTGGCCTTAGTATTTGAAACAGAGCTTATACGAATCCGTGTTCTTTTTCCTAACTGAAAATGCCTGCACTGCCTATAAAATTGGAAATAAGCTTTGCAATCCCTGCAGGCACCCTACGCTATGGCAAAAAAATTTGCTTTTGCGCCACCGGAAATTCTGTCCGATTGGCGCAAAAGCAAACTTAGAACAGATACGGCAATTGCCGGGACCAAGTCGAGATGTTCAGGAAGAACGTCGATACAGCGGTTCCGAGAGCGATACTGAGAAAGATGTATAAGAGCTGTGCTTGCAGGACATGGTGCTTGTGGATCCATTTCTCGAACATGATTGCCCGGAGTGCATAAAACGCGAGCCCGGTGAAAAAGATGTGGCTCAGGATGGAAATGGCGGCTTGGGTTCCGATCATCGTCTCCATGTGCTTCCCTCCTTATTGGATAATAAAAAACGGACAAAAGTCAAATGCCCTTTTGCCCGCTCTTCTTTTTGTCCAGACTCCAACGGCCAACTCCTCGGCCTTAAGCTGACCTTCCTGTGCGGCAAAAAACGCCGCTTCGGAAGTTCATCAAAGACCTAATGCTCCTGCATCGCTGCGCTAGCTTCGCCGCAAAGATATGAACCAAAATTAATTTGGTCCATATTTTGTCTGCCGGAGCTGAACGGCCGTTTTCGCTTTTCTTTAAATGTTACCCTCATAAACGTTGATACGATTCATCGCACGTTTTAACGCTAATTCTGCTCGTTTAAAGTCGACTTCATCTTTGTGTGCCTGAAGCAGCGCTTCTGCCCGCTTCGCAGATTCTTGTGCACGCGCCAGATCGATGTCTGTCGCAAGTTCTGCAGATTGGGCAAGAATCGTTACTTTATCAGGACGAACTTCCAAGAATCCGCCGCTCACCGCTGCCAATTCCGTCGAGTTGTCTTTCTTCAACCGGACTGCGCCGATTCCAAGAGGAGCAACTGTCGGGATATGGCCAGGCAAAATACCCATTTCGCCTGTTGCCGTAACTGCTATTACCATAGAAACTTCTGAATCGTATACTGGGCCGTCGGGAGTGACAATATTGACTTTAATGGTCTGCATTTTTTTCCCTCCTGGTCCCTGGTTTTAGACTTCTACGCCCATGCCTTTGGCTTTTTCGATAACTTCTTCGATGCGGCCAACCAAACGGAAAGCGTCCTCTGGCAAGTGATCGTATTTGCCGTCAAGAATTTCTCTGAATCCTTTGATCGTTTCCTGTACTGGAACATACGAGCCTTTTTGGCCTGTGAACTGTTCAGCTACGTGGAAGTTCTGTGATAGGAAGTTTTGTACGCGGCGAGCACGGTTAACCGTAAGCTTGTCGTCGTCGCTCAACTCATCCATACCAAGGATTGCAATGATATCCTGAAGTTCACGGTAACGCTGAAGCGTTTCCTGGACTTCACGGGAAACTGCATAGTGTTCAGCACCAACGATTTCAGGCGACAATGCGCGAGAAGTCGATGCCAATGGATCCACCGCAGGGTAGATACCCATCTCAGAAAGTTTACGCTCAAGGTTCGTTGTTGCGTCCAAGTGAGCGAAAGTTGTTGCTGGAGCCGGATCCGTATAGTCATCGGCAGGAACATAGATCGCTTGGATCGAAGTTACAGAACCTTTGCTAGTTGTCGTGATCCGTTCTTGCAATTGGCCCATCTCCGTAGCAAGTGTCGGCTGGTAACCAACCGCTGAAGGCATACGGCCTAGAAGGGCGGATACTTCAGATCCTGCTTGTGTGAAACGGAAAATGTTATCGATGAAGAGAAGAACGTCAGCGCCCTGCTCATCACGGAAGTATTCTGCCATTGTCAAACCTGTCAAAGCGACACGCATACGTGCGCCAGGCGGCTCGTTCATCTGGCCGAAGACCATTGATGTTTTCTTGATAACGCCGGAATCGCTCATCTCGTGGAACAAGTCATTTCCTTCGCGTGTACGTTCGCCAACACCGGCGAATACTGAAAGACCGCCGTGCTCTTGAGCGATGTTGTTGATCAATTCCTGGATCAGAACTGTTTTACCTACGCCGGCACCACCGAAGAGGCCGATTTTACCGCCTTTGATGTAAGGGGCAAGCAAGTCAACAACTTTGATACCAGTTTCAAGGATTTCAACTTCAGTTGAAAGATGTTCGAATGTAGGTGCAGAACGGTGGATCGGGTTCCGCATTTCTGTTGCAGGAATTTCTTCCCCTAAGTCGATTACTTCGCCAAGTACGTTGAATACGCGGCCTAGTGTTACATCTCCAACTGGAACAGTGATAGCGCTGCCCAAATCGGTTACTACTGAACCGCGCTGCAAGCCGTCAGTGGATTCCATCGCAATTGTGCGAACAGTATCATCACCAAGGTGTAGAGCTACTTCAAGCGTCAATTTTACTTGAGGCTGATTTGGACGGTTGATTAATACAGTCAGGGCGTTGTAGATTGCTGGAAGATGGCCATCGGCAAACTTCACGTCTACAACCGGACCCATAACTTGAAGAACGTGTCCTGTGTTCATGCTGTTCCCTCCTGTCTTACTTTTTTCAAAACATGGCGCTTGAGCTCTTCTTTACGATTCGGCCCAAGCGCTTCATTTTTCTTTTATTTTATAGCTTTTGCTACTCTTATTGTCTAGCTCCGGCGCCCAGCTCCTCGGGGTCTTAAGACAGCCCACTACGGAAATCAGGATTTCCTGCGTGTTCTGCCTTAAGCCCATCGGAGCTACACGGGCACCTGCGCTTTTCTATTCGAGAGCCGCGGCTCCGCCGACGATCTCAGTGATTTCCTGAGTGATCGCCGCTTGGCGCGCACGGTTATAAGTGAGTGTCAATCCACCAATCAAGTCTGTCGCATTATCGGTCGCGCTCTTCATTGCGGTCATGGACGCAGCGTGCTCACTTGCCTTGCCGTCAAGAACAGCCCCGAAAATCAAGCTTTCTGCGTATTGCGGAAGAAGCACTTCTAAAATGGCTTCAGCAGACGGATCGAACTCGTAAGATGCAGTCGCTCCAGTCGCTTGGATATCCGTAAGCGGCAGAACTTTCTTTTCCGTGACTTCTTGCTGGATGGCAGAGACAAAGTGATTGTAGTACATATAAACTTCGTCATACGTACCGTCTGAGAACATACCAACAGCTTTGCGCGTAATTTCTTTGATGTCCGCGAAGGTTGGATGATCCGGAAGCGCGATTGCGCTCTCGAGGATCGTCATCCCTTGCTTAGCGAAGAAATCCCGGCCTTTACGGCCAACGCTGAGGATAACAAACTCGTCATTGGATGTATGGCGCGAACGGATCCGGGCCATAACAGTCCGAAGAATGTTGCTGTTGTATCCGCCGACTAAGCCGCGATCCGATGTGATGACTAGGTAAGCTGTTTTCTGCACAGGGCGGGTTGTCATCATTGCGTGCGTCTCGTTCGATCCGGCTGCAATCGATGCTACGACGTCCTGGATTTTGTTCATATACGGAACGAATGCTTTCGCGTTCAATTCGGCACGGTTCAATTTCGAAGCAGAAACCATTTGCATGGCCTTCGTGATCTGGCTTGTTTTCTTGGTTGACGTAATTCGGTTCTTTATATCGCGTAAAGATGCCACTGGTATTTCACCACCTTATTATTTTTTCTTCTAATCCGGACTCTATTACTGTTCTGAACGTGCGAATGTGCGTTTGAAATCGTTGATTGCTGCGCCAAATGCTTCATCAGAAGGCAAACCTTGAGTCGTGCGGATCGTATCCAAAACTTCAGTGTGGTTGGAATCCAGCCAGCTAGTCAATTCCGCTTCGAAGCGCTGGATGTCTTGGACAGGGATATCGTCCAGGAAGCCGCGAGTCAATGCATAGAAGATGACTACTTGTTTTTCAACTTTGATCGGATTGTTCAGATCCTGCTTCAATACTTCAACCGTACGTTTCCCGCGCTCAAGTTTGGCTGCAGTTGCTGCATCCAGGTCTGAACCGAACTGAGAGAATGACTCAAGTTCACGGTAAGCTGCAAGGTCAAGACGCAAGGTACCCGCAACTTTTTTCATCGCTTTGATCTGTGCTGAACCACCTACACGTGATACAGAAAGACCGGCGTTGATCGCTGGGCGTACACCTGAGAAGAATAGATCCGACTGAAGGAAGATCTGTCCGTCAGTGATCGAGATTACGTTTGTCGGAATGTAAGCGGAAATATCGCCCGCTTGCGTTTCAACGAATGGAAGAGCGGTAATCGAACCGGCACCCAAAGATTCGTTCAATTTTGCTGCGCGCTCAAGAAGGCGCGAGTGCAAGTAGAAGACATCCCCTGGATAAGCTTCACGGCCTGGAGGACGACGAAGCAAAAGTGAAAGTTCGCGGTAAGCAGATGCTTGTTTTGTCAGATCATCATAAACGATCAGGACGTGTTTGCCGTTGAACATGAACTCTTCCGCCATTGAAATCCCAGCGTAAGGAGCAAGGAACAAGAGTGGAGCCGGCTGTGAAGCCGAAGCTGTTACAACGATTGTGTAGTCAAGCGCGCCGTTTTTGCGGAGCGTTTCAACTACGTTACGCACTGTCGATTCTTTTTGGCCGATTGCCACATAGATACAGATCATGTCCTGGTCAGCTTGGTTCAAGATCGTATCGATCGCTACAGATGTTTTACCAGTCTGGCGGTCACCGATGATCAATTCGCGCTGTCCGCGGCCGATCGGCACTAGTGCATCAATCGCCTTGATGCCTGTTTGAAGCGGTTCATGAACCGATTTACGGGCCATAACGCCTTGTGCAGGGCTTTCGATTGGACGGGATTTTGTCGTGTTGATCGGGCCTAAGCCGTCAACAGGCATCCCTAGTGGATTTACTACGCGTCCGATAAGTTCCGGTCCAACTGGAACTTCCATGATGCGGCCAGTACGACGTACTTCATCGCCTTCTTTGATGTCTGCGAATGGCCCAAGGATGATGATACCAACGTTGTTGGCTTCCAAGTTCTGCGCCATACCAAGTACACCGGTTGAGAACTCGATAAGTTCTCCAGCCATGACGTTGTCGAGGCCATGAACACGAGCGATACCGTCACCGACTGTGATGACTGTACCAATATCGTCAACTTTCATTTCAGATTGATAGTTTTCAATCTGCTGCTTAATCAGTACACTGATTTCTTCAGCTTTGATGCTCATGTATGTCACCCTCTCATAATTTCTTAGATTAACCGATCAATTGACGCTGGAGGCGCTCAAGTTTCGAGCTGATCGAGCTATCGAAGATTCGGTTTCCGATTTGAAGACGCAGTCCGCCGATAAGGGACGGATCGATGACGTTTTCAATTCGCAAAGATTGTTTGCCGATTTTTTTCGCAAAGACCGAGGAGATGTTCGCGCGTTCTTCTTCAGTCAACGGACTTACAGAATAAACGATTGCATCTTCGATTCCTTTTGCAGCATTGTCCAGGCGGACATACTCATCGACGATTCCAGATACTTCGTCCAGGCGTTTCCGCTCAGACAAAATCTGCAATGTATTCAGCACATAAACATTTCCTTGGCCAAAAAGGTTGGAAATGATGTTTTTCTTTTCGTTCGCTTCCAGTTTCGGGGAACTTAAAAGTTCAAGCAGTTCAGGGTTCTGTTCAAATGCTTTCTGCACTTCGCGCAGGTCCTGCTCCACTTCAACCGAAGCATCGTGTTTCCCGGCAATTTCGAACAATGCTAAAGCATAGCGTTCTGCAGCTTGACTCATTGCACCTCGCCTGCCTTCGCAATCGTTTCGTTAATCAATTGGCGGTTGTCTTCTTCAGAAATTTCTTTGTTGAGAACTTTAGATGCTGCAAGCATAGACAACGCGACAACTTCTTCGCGGACTGCTGCTAGCGCCTGGTCTCTTTCGTTGGCAATTTCCTGCACTGCAGAGTCTTTCATGCGGCCAGCTTCAGCACGCGCAGTCGCGATAATGTCCTGACGCGAAACTTCGCCTTGCTTTTTGGCATTCTCTACGATTTCCTGCGCTTGAACGCGCGCTTCTTTAAGCATGCTGCGCTGTTCTTCAAGCAATTTTGCGGATTCTTGGCGGCTGTTTTCAGCCGTTTCGATTTCGCTTGCGATTAAATCTTCACGCTGCTGCATGATGCCCATCAAAGGGCCCCAAGCGAACTTTCTTAGCAGGAATAGCAATACTAGAAAGACGACAAGCGTCGCAATGATATCTCCACCGTTCAACCATTCTGCATGTGACTCAGTTGCACCGAGTACAAGGTGATCAAAAAACACGATTGTTTCACTCCCTTCAAGAGCCTAAAATTCAGATTGTTCTATAGTAAGATCTATGATTTTTAAGAATGTTTTTTCCGAAATCAAATGGGTTATACAAACATAAATGGCGAAAAACATGCCGAAGCACTCCCGCCATTCTGCCCTTTGTATAAAAGCCGGCTACTACTGGTTCATTACGATGAACGCGATAACTACGGCGATGATCGGTAGTGCTTCAACCAAAGCTACCCCGATGAACATTGTTGTTTGAAGAACGCCGCGTGCTTCTGGCTGGCGAGCGATACCTTCTACTGTTTTTGAAACGATAAGACCGTTACCAATACCTGCACCTAGTGCTGCTAAACCTACTGCGATTGCTGCTGCTAATAAACCTAATGAACCTGTCATTGTGATGTGTCCTCCTCAGGATAGTTGTTTTTTTGTGTTTGCTCTGTCAGGAGCGTTTTATACTCAATGGTCGTCGCTGACTTTATGCGATATATAAACCATCGTTAACATAACGAAAATGAACGCTTGGATAGCCCCGATAAAGATCGAGAATCCTTGCCATACCATCATCGGAAGGAATGCTGCGGCAAAACCGACTACACTTGCTCCACCGAGTCCGGCCAATAAACCTAGCAAAATCTCACCGGCGTAAATATTCCCGTAAAGACGCAGACCGAGTGTCAGCGTATTTGCGAATTCTTCAATGATCTTCAGCGGGAACAAGAATGACATCGGTTTGAAATAATCCGCCCCGTAGCCTTTCACGCCTTTCAGCTTGATGCCATAGTAATGGCTCAAGATGATAATCATTGCCGCCAGCGTCATTGTCACAATCGGATCAGCTGTTGGTGATTTCCACCACAGTTCCCCGTTGATAATGATTGAGAAAGGAAGCCCTAACATATTCGATACGAAGATGAACATGATGAGCGTAATTCCTAGTACATGGAATCGGCCGCCTGTTCTCCAGTCCATATTGCTTTTGATGATGCCCTTGACGAAATCCATGATCCATTCCATGAAGTTCTGCATGCCTGTCGGCTTGAGCTGCAGATTCCGTGTAGCGATAAAAGCAATTAGGAAAACGATAAGAGCGGCTACAATTAGCATCATTACGTTCGACAAGTTAAACCAGATCCCGAACACTTCATACATTGGAGCGCCATGACCCACGATAGTTTCACCTCTCTTTCCACTTTCTTAATGGTGTTTCACGTGATAAACAATCCGTTCTGCCAACAGCAGAACATAAGGGACCATTAACCCAATTACCGTACTGACCAAGTGAATATGCTCTGCGAAAAGAATAGCTATCGCAACAGCGGCAACACCTGATGCAAACCGTAATGCCGTTCCAAGCGAACGAACTTTCGAGCCTTCTGCCACCGCCCGGTCGAATTTCTCCATCCGGCGAACCAAAATCCACATATTATAGATTCCGAACAAAGTTCCAATTATGAGGCCCGCGAACACTGCCTGGTACGGGGTGAATCCCCAACCGATGACAAAAGCCGCAAGGATGAAAAAAATCATCTTTTTTAAGCGTTCATAAATTTCCCTAAGTCCATCCATTTTTTTACTGGTCTCCTGATTCGAATTTTCGGACGGTCTGAAGCATCGCCCATATTCCGAGAGCTAATCCCAGGAACAGGAGGATGATCAAGAAAAGCGGGGCGGTTCCGAATTGTTCATCGAGCCACATACCTGTGAACAGACCGATGAGCACGGACCCGACAAGTTGTGAGAGGATGGCACTGTAAAGAGCCATCGCTTGTAAGGGACTTTTTGATGGGCGCATGATAAACCCCTCGAGTTTCGTTTGATTTGACATTTTACCCCTAAAAAGAGCAGTCGCATCAGGCTTTCAGAACAACATCTTTTATGTATGAAAACCTTCTCATGCATACCCTTTGTAAGCATACAATAGGGGTAAAATCATGTCAATTGCTAGTAGTGAAAAACATCACAAGCGATTTTGGCCCGACATATTGTTGACAAATTTTAATTTAAATGTCCAAACTGCCGGTTTAGCGCTTATTTACTTCCGAAATATTCATGCAGTGCTTTGACGATCCGCATTGATGCTTTGCCGTCTCCATAAGGGTTCGATGCATGCGACATGCTGTCATAAGCGGCTTTATCCGTCAGCAATTCCTTCGCGAGGCGGTAGATGTCTTCCTCGTTCGTGCCGGCAAGCTTCAGCGTTCCCGCATCAATGCCTTCCGGACGTTCCGTCGTATCGCGCAGCACAAGGACAGGTTTGCCGAGCGACGGCGCTTCTTCCTGAACCCCGCCCGAATCCGTCAAGATGAAGTACGAGCGCGCTGCGAAGTTATGGAAGTCCAGCACTTCAAGCGGTTCGATCAAATGGACTTGGCGGTTGTCGCCGAAGATTTCGTTCGCCACTTCGCGGACAGCCGGATTCAAATGCACCGGGTATACGACTTGGATATCGTCATGTTCTTCGGTCAGACGTTTGATGGCACGGAACATATTGCGCATCGGTTCGCCCAGGTTCTCACGGCGGTGGGCCGTCAGGAGGATCATCCGGTCGCTGCCGATCTTCTCGAGCATCGGATGCGTGTAGTCATCGCGCACGGTCGTCTTCAATGCGTCAATGGCCGTATTGCCGGTAACGTAGATCGTTTCCTCTTTCTTGTTTTCCGCGCGCAAGTTCTGTGCGGACTTTTCAGTCGGCGCAAAATGGATATCCGAAATGACGCCTGTCAGCTGGCGGTTCATCTCTTCCGGATACGGCGAGTATTTATTGAATGTACGGAGTCCCGCTTCTACGTGGCCCACTGCAATCTGGTTATAGAATGCCGCCAGGCTCGCAACGAATGTGGTCGTCGTATCGCCGTGAACCAGCACGATATCCGGCTTCGCTTCTTTCATGATGCCGTCGAGGCCTTCCAGCCCCCGGACCGTGACGTCGCTCAGCGTTTGGCGCTCTTTCATAATGTTCAAATCGAAATCCGGCGTGATCTGGAATGTTTCCAGCACCTGATCCAGCATTTCACGATGCTGTGCGGTGACCGCAACAAGCGGCTCGATCGTTTCCGGGTGCTTTTGCAGTTCCAGCACGAGCGGAGCCATCTTGATCGCTTCCGGCCGCGTTCCGAAAATCGTCATTACCTTCAACTTTTTCATTGAGCATATCCCTCGCTTTGATTTGTTAAGGAGCGGATTGGAGGATGCCCCAACTTGAGGCCCTCCCTTTCCGCGGGGTTCCTTACTTCGTTCCGAACAACCGGTCTCCTGCATCCCCAAGTCCCGGAACGATATAGCCATGGTCGTTCAACTTCTCATCCAGAGCTGCAATGTAGATATCGACATCCGGATGCGCAGCCTGCAGGGCTTCAACGCCTTCAGGAGCTGCGATGATGCACATGAAGCGGATTTTTGTCGCTCCGCGTTTTTTCAGCGAGTTGACAGCTTCGACTGCCGAACCGCCTGTCGCCAGCATCGGATCGACGACGATGAACTCCCGCTCCTGTACGTCGGACGGCAATTTCAAGTAATATTCCACTGGCTGCAATGTTTCCGGGTCGCGGTAAAGGCCGATATGCCCCACTTTTGCTGCCGGTATCAATTTCAAGATGCCATCGACCATGCCGATGCCTGCGCGAAGAATCGGAACAACGCCCAATTTCTTCCCTGCCAGTACATTCGACTTCGCCATTTGCACCGGAGTTTCCACTTCAATTTCTTCAAGCGGCAAATCACGTGTGATTTCGAACGCCATCAAAGTGGCGATCTCGTCCACAAGCTCACGGAATTCTTTTGTTCCGGTTGATTTGTCGCGGATGTACGTCAATTTATGCTGGATTAACGGGTGATCAAATACATATACCTTGCCCACTTGCACATCTCTCCTTTTCAAACATGATCTTAAACAGTATAACAGAATTTCCCGAAGCAAAGGAGAGCCAGCATGCATTGAGACTTTTCAGTTATTTTAAATTAGCAATAAAAAAGGGGCACCGGATCGATCCCCGTGCCCCTCCGCTATTCATTTTAAAATATCTGCAATCCCTTGAACAATCGCTTTGTATTATTTATAGAAGATTCGCTTCCTCGAGCGACATCGGACGGTAGAAGTAAAAACCTTGGCCATAGCGGCAGCCGGCGTCGATCAGCATGCGCCGCTGCTCCTCGGTCTCGATGCCTTCCGCAACAGCCACCATGCCGAGGTTCCCGGCGAGCTGCACAATCGTCCGCACAATCGCAAGCGTTGCCGGTTCGTGCATCCGGGAGACGAACGACCGGTCAATCTTGATCTCGTGCACCGGCAGCTTCTGCAGGTAGCTCAGCGATGAGTACCCCGTGCCGAAGTCATCGATCGATGAGGTGAAGCCGTAGTTCTGCAATTGCTTGAAGACTTTATAGGCCGTTTCAATGTCGACAAAGCCGATGCGCTCGGTGATTTCCAGGCGCAGCCACTCCGGCTCGATGCCATACTCAGCCGCCGTGTCCACCAGGTAAGGGATGAACGAATGGTGGAAGAAATGGTCGGTGGAGATGTTGACAGCGACCTGCCGCAGGTCCAGCCCGTGTTCGCGCCGTTTTTTCAGCCAGCTGAGCACACGCTTCAGGACGTGCTGTTCCAGCATGCGGATTTTGCCGTTCTTCTCGGCAGCCGGGATGAAAACATCCGGCGAGATATTACCGAGCTCCGTAGAGAACCAGCGGGCAAGCGCTTCGAAGCTGACGATGGCACCGCTGTTCAAATCGACTTTCGGCTGCAGGTGGACATTGATTTCTTCCCGCCGTATCGCAGCCGTCAATTCATTGGCAATGCGCAGGTCGCGCATCATGAACTCGTCGTGTTCATTTTCGTAGTAGCAGATCGATTCGCCGGCTCTCAGTTTGGCCTTCGACAACGCACTGTCCGCATGGCGGATCAGCTCATCCGGGTCGTTCTGTTTCGGCGTGATGATTGCCACACCCATTTTCAGCGTCAGAAACAATTCCATATCCTGTATGCTGGCAGGCTCCGCTGTACAATGGCCGAGCACTTCCAGGCAGTCGGGCACTTTGGTGAGCGGCGTCTGGCAAAAGATTGCGATGGTCGAATCCGAAAAGCGGGCAATCAGGTTATCTGCAGGCAATTTGGCCAAAAGGAACCGTTTGCCGATTTCCTTCACCAACGCATCCCCGGCCCGGTGCCCGTATTGGTCGACCATTTTGACATATTCATCCGTGGAAATAAACGCGATGAAGCCTTCTTTCTGTTCATTGACCATATCGCCGATTTCATTCATGAAATAGTTCCGGTTCGGCAGGCTCGTCTCTTTGTCGACATACGCCAGTTCCAGGATGTCCTCTTGCTGGCGGAAGTACTTGATGATGAGCGAAACGATCGGGGCGATTCCTTCGATAAACTCTCGGTCAGCCGGCGTCAGTGAAGCCCGGAATGGGAAATAGATGCCAAAGGTGCCGATTGCATTTCCGTCGGCGTCGAGAATCGGGACCGACCAGCTCGAGACGAGCCCGAACATATCCACCAGATTCTGGTAGTCTTTCCATAGTGGATCGGTCTTCATGTCTTCTACGACCACTGTTTCCTTGCGGTGGAACGCGGCTCCGCAAGTACCGGTATTTTCTTCTGCATAAATTTCGCTGATCGCTTCATGGAACCGGTTCGGCATCGATGTGCCGGCAGCTGCCCGGAACCGGCCGTCGTCCCCGACAAGCAGGACCGTGCATTTTGCATCGTCATGGAAGAACGATTCAACGGTCGAACACGCTTTTTGGATCAGGTAGCTGAGCATATAGCCTTTTTCAATTTCATAATATGTCTCCTGCTGAAGCTTGATGAGCGCTTCCGCCCGCTTTCGGTCCGTGATGTCCCGCAGCAGCATCAATGTGAAACGCCCTTCCGTTTCTTCAATATCAATCGGCTGGATGGTGATTTCGTTCCAGAACGGCACGCCGTCTTTCCGGTAGTTGATGATTTCACGCGTACAGGCTTCCCCGTTGTCAATGCATGTCCGGATTTCCTTGCTTGTCAGCTGGTCCGTCTTCTTGCCATGCAAAAAACGGCCGTTCTTTCCGATCACTTCGTTTTCCGAGTACCCGCACATCTCTAAAAATGTCTGATTGGCATAGACAATCGGATTATCTTCCGCTTCGGGATTGGTGATGATAAACCCTGTCTGGAACTCGACTCCAATCCGCCGAAGCCAGTCAATAACTATACGTCTTTCCTCATTCATCTCTTTAATCGACATTAGCGGGTCCCCCATGCTTGTTTCAGTATGTATGGTCAAAAAAACAGCTGCCTGTAAAACACTTATGGCAGCTGTATTCCCTTATTTGTAGAGCGGAAAACTTGCTGTCAGCTTCGCTGTGCGCTCTGCAGCTTCTTTTTTCACGTTCTCGTCTTCCGGAGCTTTCAGAAGCGAAGCAATGATGGAAGCCACTTCCTGCATTTCCGTTTCTTTAAAGCCGCGCGACGTTACAGCCGGCGTACCCAGACGGATTCCTGATGTGACAAACGGGCTTTCCGGATCGAATGGGATGGTGTTTTTGTTGGTCGTAATGCCGACTTCATCAAGCACATGCTCTGCGACTTTGCCTGTCAGGTTCAACGAGCGAAGGTCGAGCAGCAGCAAATGATTGTCGGTTCCGCCAGAAACGATGTCGACGCCTTCAGCCATCAGGCCTTTAGCCAATGCTTGGGCGTTTTTCACCACTTGGTCGATGTATTCCTTGAATTCCGGCTGCTGCGCTTCGCCGAAAGCAACTGCCTTGGCAGCGATGACGTGCATCAACGGGCCGCCTTGGATTCCAGGGAAAATGGTTTTGTCGATCTTTTTCGCGAATTCCTCTTTGCAAAGGATCAAGCCGCCGCGCGGGCCGCGAAGTGTCTTATGAGTGGTCGATGTTACGAAATGGGCATGCGGCACTGGGTTCGGATGGGCTCCGGTTGCTACGAGGCCTGCGATATGCGCCATATCCACCATCAAGTAAGCACCGACTTCGTCCGCAATTTCACGGAATTTCGCGAAATCCAGTACGCGCGAATAAGCGCTCGCGCCTGCTACGATCATTTTCGGTTTATGTTCAAGCGCTACGCGGCGCACGACATCATAATCAATCAATTGTGTTTCCGGGTCCACGCCGTATTCCACAAAATTGTACTGCATGCCGCTGAAATTGACCTTGCTGCCGTGCGTCAAGTGTCCGCCGTGGTTCAAGTTCATGCCCAGGATCGTGTCGCCTTTTTCCAGGACAGCTGTGTAAACCGCCATATTGGCCTGTGATCCCGAATGGGGCTGGACGTTTGCGTGTTCTGCGCCGAAAATTTCTTTCAGGCGATCACGAGCAATGTTTTCTACAATATCTACGTATTCGCAGCCGCCGTAATAGCGCTTGCCCGGATAGCCTTCGGCGTATTTGTTCGTGAGAACAGAGCCTTGGGCATCCATTACTGCTTGTGATACAAAGTTTTCAGATGCGATAAGTTCGATATTCGATTCCTGACGTTCTTTTTCCGCTTGCATTGCTTCATAAACTGCCGGGTCCTGCGTCTTAATCAATTCCATCTGTGAATCCCTCCTGTAGTTGAACAAGCTCACGATCATACCTTGCGCGCACGCCTCCGATCAATTTCGGCCGGGTCGTAGCTGCTGACACAATCGCTTCTCCTACTAGTTTAACAGAAGTTCGCAGTGGAACGGCTACTCTTTTTAAATGCATGCCGATCATTGTCTGCCCGATGTCGATTCCGGCGTGCGCCTGGATCTCCTCCACAACGACCGGATCGTTCATCGCCGTGAAAGCGTAGGCGCTCATCGATCCGCCGGCTTTCGGCACCGGGATGACAGTGACCGGCTCCCAGCCGTATTTCTCAGCTGCCTGGCGCTCGACTGTCAAAGCGCGGTTGATATGCTCACAGCCTTGGAATGCAAGAAAAATACGGTGGCGTGCAGCAAACTTTTCAAGCGCAGGATACAGATCCCCTGCAATGTCCAGTCCGCCGCCCGTTCCGATGCGTTCGCCTGCCACTTCGGAAGTGGAGCAGCCGACCACAAACACCTGGCCTTTTTTGAATTGGATCTGCTGTTCTAATTCACTCAACACTTCTTCCAGCTGCAATTCCCATAAAGCTTGCATATCTTCCACCCCTTCAATCAGTTTTCGAGGTTCGTAATCTTCTGGATGCGGTTTTCATGGCGTCCGCCTTCGAATTCTTCGGAAAGCCAAGTTTTCACAATTTCGCGCGCCAATCCGGATCCGATGACCCGTTCGCCCATCACGAGGACATTGGAATCGTTGTGCCCACGCGTGGCTTTTGCACTGAAGACATCGTGCACCAATGCAGCGCGTACGCCTTTGATTTTATTGGCCGCGATCGACATTCCAATGCCCGTGCCGCAAATCAGGATGCCGCGGTCATATTCGCCGGCAGCCACCGCTTCAGCGACCGGTTTTGCGTAATCCGGATAATCGACGGAATCGTCCGTTTGAGGGCCGAAATCCTTGTAGTCGACGCCGATTTCATCAAGCAGGTTCATTACATCTTTGCGGAGAACATTTCCGCCGTGGTCGGATGAGATTGCTATTTTCATGTAAACCCTCTTTTCTTTTTGCTGGTTGGCGGACTGCAGTCCACTGCAGCCCACTTTCATACTATTCTATCATCATTAGCGCAAAAATACATGCATGGCAATCACTCCCCCTAAACCGGATGGTTGGGATAGAGGAGGGGTGAAAGAGTCCTAAAAAATAAAAAACTGCAGCTGCCCCGATTTGTAAAAGGGGAACTGCAGTATCGGGATACGGTGAAGTAGAAATTTTTTATTCCCGATATTCCGCAAAACCGCTGCGCTTGCCTGCGGGCGAGCGCCAAGCCTCCTCAGCCGCGCTGCGGCTTGCGGGGTCTCGGCTGTCTCGCTTTCCCGCGGGCGTCTCCGCTGTTTTGCTTCATATCTCAGAAAGCACTACTAAAACGGATAAAGTTATCAGCTTTTGAAGATTGAAACTAGCGCCGGCGCGTCCACGGGCTAGGCGTAGCTATGAGACGGATGTCCTTCCCGGCTCATTGCGAAAGCCATGCCCAAAGCGCCAAAGCGGCATATCAACCATCTTTCATTAATTCACCGTATCCCGAAACTGTTTGCCGGATTCATTCCGCTATTTTATCCACAAGTTTATCGATCAGCGTTTTCAATTCGCTGTAGGTCTGTTGGTATGTGGATAACGGGCCGCCGTAAGGATCGCTGACGTCGGCCGGGATGCCATGGGTGAACTCGATCAGTGTGTAGATTTTATCGGACGCTTCGGGATAGTTCTGGATGAGATACTCTTTATGGGAAGCGGTCATGGTCAGTACGAGCGTCGACCATTCCAGGTCCTGGCGGGTCAATTGCTTCGCAGAATGCGAAAAGTCAATTCCATCATTTTCCAACACAGTCTGTGCATGCCGGGAAAGCGGTGCCTCCCCGGCAAAAATACCGGCAGAACGCACTTCAATTCCCTCCAGCTCTTTGGCAGAAAAGAGCGCTTCAGCCATCGGGCTGCGGCATGTATTTCCTGTGCAGACAAAGAAAATCCTCATAGTTTCCTCACCTTTCCTTTGGGGTCAGCTAAACCATTTGTGGTCAGCCGCTTTTTCCAGGCGGTTCATCAAGGCATCGCCTTTTTCGGGATTCAACGGAACGACCGCCAATACAAGATCCACTTTCATCAAATCGCATTTCCGCAAGCTATCGTACAAGGCTTCGCCGGACAGCGCAAAATGAAAATCAGCTTGCGGGTAGCTTTCTTTACTCAATACAGCTACCTTTTTGCCGCTTCTTTGAACATGTTCAATGGCTTTTAGAATCAAGGCCGGTTTATCTTCTATTAAATAGACGGGCGCTTCCGGTGCATAATGGATATACTTCATCCCCGGCGCTTTTGGTGCGTTGTTCTTGATTTCAGTCGACAAGTGCACGGTGCCGATTTCCGCTTCGAGCTGTTGTTTGGAGATTTTGCCCGGACGCAGGATCACCGGCGGCTCAGAAGTCATGTCCAGCACAGTCGACTCAAGCCCGATTTCTGTAGCACCGCCGTCCAGAATAAGCGGAATGATGCCATCCATGTCATGAAAGACATGTTCCGCCAGTGTCGGGCTCGGTTTCCCGCTGATGTTGGCGCTTGGGGCCGCAATCGGAATCCCGACGCGTTTCAAGAGGTTCAAGGCAACGGGATGGTCCGGCACCCGGATTCCGACGGTGTCCAAGTCCGCTGTGACGTTTCCCGCAAATGTGCCCGGTGACGCCTTCAGAATCAGCGTCAACGCCCCAGGCCAGAAAGCATCCATGCAATGCAGCGCCTTATCCGATACGTTCTGTACATAATGGAGCGCGCTTTCTTTCGAATCGACATGGACAATCAACGGATTGTCGGCAGGCCGGCCTTTCGCTTCGAAGATTCGGCTGACCGCTTCCCCGTTGGTCGCATCAGCCCCGAGGCCATAGACGGTCTCGGTAGGAAAAGCGACAACGCCGCCATTTTTCAAGATTTCCACAGCCTGTGTATATGTTTCTTCTTTATTCACATTCCTATCCACAAGAATGGTTTGCGTTTCCATGTGAACAACTCCTATTTTACCAGGTTTTTCGAATAGTTACCCACATTCAGTGGATAACTATTCGGTGATTGTGCGCAATATGTTAGCAACTTATTCATTTATGCAAAAAACCATGCGGTCGTTTCTGTTGATATCTTTTTTAACGTAAACTTTCGCTTGGGGAAAAGCCTCTCTCAAGAGAGTTTCCACTGCTTTTCCCTGTTCATGGCCGATCTCAAACCCGATGATGCCGGGTTTATTCAAGATGTCAGGCAATTGCCGGGCCATCTTTTCGTAGAGGGCAAGCCCGTCTTTTTCCGCAAAAAGCGCCTGATGCGGTTCAAAATCCCGGACGGTATCGGACAGGCTGTCCGCTTCGCGATGGGCAATATAGGGCGGATTCGACAGGACAATGTCCCATTTCCGGTCCTGCAGCGGTTCCGCCAAATCGCCAAGTTTAAAATCGATGTCTGCTCCGAAGCGCGCCGCGTTGGCCTTTGCGGTCTCAAGTGCCTGAGCCGATATATCGGTAGCTGTCACAGCGGCACCGGGCATTTCGCATTTCATCGTAATCGCAATGACGCCGCTTCCCGTTCCGATATCGGCGATCGAAGGTTTTTGATCCGGAAAATACTTCGCTGCCAATTGCAGCGTTTCTTCGATCAACTCTTCCGTTTCCGGCCGGGGAATGAGGACGTCGCGATTCACCGAAAAGGTGCGGCCGTAGAATTCCTCTATACCGGTCAGATGCTGGATTGGAACGCCCGCTGCATGCTCTTCGATGTTCCGCCAGAAGGCCTCGAATGTCTCCGGCGCCATTTCATCCCGAAGCGATGCCAGGAATGCCGCTTGCGACATGCCCAATTGGTGCTGCAACAGGATCCTCGCCGCATTCTCCTCCCGGCCATGGTCTTTTAAAAAAGAAGAAGCCCGGTTAAGGGCCTCAAATACTCGTTTCACTTCAGTCATTGTTCAACGCTTCCATCTTAGCGGATTGTTCTTCGACAACAAGCGCTTCGACGATTTCATCCATTTTGCCTTGCATGATCTGGTCGAGCTTCTGGATCGTCAATCCGATGCGGTGGTCAGTCACACGGTTTTGCGGGAAATTGTAAGTACGGATTCGTTCTGAACGATCGCCGGTTCCGACAGCGGATTTGCGCACTGCATCATATTCCGCTTGTGCTTCCTGCTGGAATTTATCGTAGACGCGGGCGCGCAAGACTTTCATGGCGCTCGCTTTGTTCTTGATCTGAGATTTTTCATCTTGGCACGTTACGACCGTGTTTGTCGGAATGTGCGTCAGGCGGACTGCGGACATCGTCGTGTTGACGGACTGTCCGCCCGCACCTGAGGACGCATACGTATCGACACGGATATCGTTGTCGTGGATTTCCACTTCCACTTCTTCCACTTCCGGCAAACATGCAACTGTCGCGGTGGATGTATGGATCCGGCCGCCGGATTCTGTTTCCGGAACCCGTTGGACGCGGTGTGCGCCGTTTTCGTATTTCAACTTCGAATACGCGCCTTTCCCGGCAATCATAAAGACGATTTCTTTAAAGCCGCCAAGCCCTGTCGGATTCGAATCCATAACGGTCACTTTCCAGCCATTCGATTCCGCGTAGCGGCTGTACATGCGGTAAAGGTCACCGGCAAACAGCGCAGCTTCGTCTCCGCCTGCAGCGCCCCGGATCTCCATGATGACGTTCTTGTCATCGTTAGGGTCTTTCGGAATTAATAAAATATGGAGCCGTGCTTCGATTGTTTCCAATTGTGCTTCAAGGTCGCTTACTTCTTCTTTGACCATTTCACGCATCTCCGGATCCAATTTGTCATCGAACATCGCCTTCGCTTCGCTCAATTGCTCTTTCAAATCCTTGTATTCACGGTATGCTTCCACCGTTTCCTGCATATCAGATTGCTCTTTTGAGTATTCCCGCAGTTTGTTTGTATCGCTGACGATCGCCGGATCGCTCAGCAGTTCATTCAAACGGTCATATCGATCTTCTACTGCTTGTAATCGATCAAACATTTCCGTATCACCTCTGTTCCTATTTACTTTTTATATATTTATATAGAAGAAATCGCACCAAGCGGACACTGTTCCGACCTTTTTCTTCTATAAGTAAGATGAATAAATAACCTATGTTTGACGATATTCCGCAAAACAGCTCCGTAAACCCGTGTGCTCCTGCGCGCTTTGCGCTCGTCGCAAAGCGATGGCTCAAACTTCCTTAGAACCATCTCTTTGCCGCGGGCTCGCGTTCGAGCCTCCGCTGTTTTGCTCCATATCCTTAAATAAATTACACTCAATATGAAATTAGTTCTAACAAAAATTTATTGAAAAGCCGAACTGCTAAGCAAAGGGTAGAATCCATCTTCATAAATCTCCATATGAATCTTAGAAGAAAGAGCGAAAGGCGGCGACTCCAGCGGGAATAGCATGAGCTGAAGGCCCCGCAGGAGCGCAGCGACGAGGAGACTGAAGCCATGCCCGCGGAAAGCGTCCGCCTGCAGCGATTTCCTCAAAGCTTTAATCATAATATGAAGAAACTAATTTCAATTACTAACCGTCACGCCTGCCGGCACTTCATGATGATGGCGGCAGCGCGGCTCGTAGGCTTCTGATGCTCCGACCAGGATCGTCGGGTCATCGGAGCCGGCCGGTTTGCCGTCGATTAGGCGCTGTGTCCGGCTCGCGGGTGAACCGCATACGGTGCAGACAGCCTGCAATTTCGTGACTTGCTCGGCGACAGCCAAAAGGTGCGGCATCGGACCGAACGGGCGTCCGCGGAAATCCTGGTCCAGTCCGGCCACGATGACCCGGAAGCCATGGTCTGCCAGCTTCTGGACATTCGCGATGATCTCGTCATCAAAAAACTGCGCTTCGTCTATTGCGATGACGTCGTATTCATCTGAGATGTAATTCCATAATTCTTCGGAATGCCCGATCGGCAAGGCAATGACTTTGGTGCCGTTATGGGAAACAACTTCTTCTTCGCTATAGCGGTTGTCCAATTTCGGTTTGAAAACTGCGATCTTCTGTTTTGCAAATTGCGAACGGCGCACACGCCGGATGAGCTCCTCCGATTTCCCTGAAAACATGCTTCCGCAAATCAGCTCAACCCAGCCTGACTGTTTCATGACGTACATATAGTGAGACCCCTTTCAAACGCTTTTCATTATTTTTATCATACCTAAATTCGGCGGCAATTACTGCTATTTTCACATTATGTAAAAGGATTATCCGAGCAATAAACCAAAAAAATACCTGCCTCGCGTTTTCGCGCTTGGCAGGTATATTTTGATCTTACTTGGCTTCTTCTTTGATGCCGTATTTTTTGTTGAAACGGTCTACGCGGCCGTCTGCAGCAGCAAATTTCTGGCGTCCAGTGTAGAATGGGTGGCACTCTGAGCAAAGCTCGACGTTGATGTTCTCTTTTACAGAACCTGTAGTGAAGCTGTTGCCGCAAGAGCAAGTTACCGTTGCTTGTTTGTAATCTGGATGAATACCTGTTTTCATGTGTTTTTCTCCTCCCGCCCTGAACCATCTGGAACAGAGTTTATGATCTATTTTGCTATTGCCTTACATGGCTCTTTAGGCCATATATGCAATAGTCATGTATTGATTCACTTTCATAATCATATCAAATCCGGCTGCTGTTTGCAACCATTTAGATCATCTTTTTATTGCTGCGATGAGCTTTCAATTCGTTGGCCAGCTGCTCGAAAAATTCCTCGTTTGTCTTGGTGCCGCTGAGTTTTTTCAGGAAACGTTCCCCGAAATCCGGTGAATCCGAAAACGTTTTGCGGATCGCCCATAATTTGTCCAGCTGATCCGGCTGCAATAAAAGTTCTTCTTTGCGCGTGCCCGAGCGGCGGATATCGATCGCCGGGAAAATGCGCCGTTCTGCGAGGCTGCGGTCCAGATGCAGCTCCATATTGCCGGTGCCTTTGAATTCCTCGTAGATGACTTCATCCATGCGCGATCCCGTTTCAACCAATGCAGTGGCCAGGATTGTCAGGCTGCCGCCTTCTTCGATGTTGCGGGCTGCCCCGAAAAAGCGTTTCGGCCGGTGGAATGCAGCCGGGTCAATCCCTCCTGACAGTGTACGGCCGCTCGGCGGAATGACCAAATTATATGCCCGCGCCAAGCGTGTAATCGAATCCATCAGAATGATGACGTCCCGTTTATGCTCAACCAGGCGCATCGCCCGTTCAAGGACGAGTTCCGCCACTTTCACATGGTTTTCCGGCACTTCGTCAAACGTAGAAGATACGACGTCCGCATCCACGGATCGCTCAATGTCCGTCACTTCTTCCGGGCGCTCATCAATCAACAGCACGATCAATTCCGCTTCCGGATGGTTTGTCGTAATGGAATTGGCGATCTGCTTCAACAGCATCGTCTTGCCGGCTTTCGGCGGTGCGACAATCAGGCCGCGCTGGCCGAATCCGACAGGTGCAACCAAATCCATGATCCGTGTCGACAGCCGGTCCGGTGTCGTTTCCAGTTTGATGTGGCGGTCCGGGTAAAGCGGCGTCAGTCCCGGGAAATGGACCCGTTCCTTGGCCACTTCCGGGTCTTCGCCATTGACGGCTTCCACTTGCAGCAGTCCGAAATACCGTTCATTCTCTTTCGGCGGGCGCACTTTCCCGGATACTTTATCGCCATTCCGCAAATCGAAGCGGCGGATCTGGGAAGCGGAAATGTAGATGTCCTGCGAGCTTGGCGAATAGTTGATCGGGCGCAGGAAGCCGAAGCCTTCCGATTGGATGATTTCCAGGACGCCTTCCATAAAGAAGAAGCCTTCTTGCTCGGCGCGTGTTTTCAAGATGGCGAAAATCAGTTCTTTCTTGCTCAATTTGCTGTAGTTCGTCAATTTGTATTCTTTCGCCAAAGTGTACAGCTCTCTCAGCGTCATGTTTTCCAATGCGGAAATTGTTATTGTCGTCATTATGGGACACCACTCTTACTCATTTTTTAGGGTTAATTGTTTTGAGGATCATTCGTTGGATAGGTTAGGAAAGATCTTTAAAGAAGGAGCCCGGCATTCGCCGGACTCATTTTAGAAGTTGATCAATCGTTCATGACAAGATTCGGTTTCTTCTTCAAGCTGTGGCGCCCTTCAACAAAGCGGACGGTGCCCGATTTTGCGCGCATGACCAATGTATGGCTTTCAGCGAATGCGCCTTTCAGCTGTACGCCGCGCAGCAATTCGCCGTCCGTTACGCCGGTTGCGGCAAAAATCGCGTCGTCCCCTTTGACAAGGTCTTCCATCTTCAGGACTTTGCCCACATCAATGCCCATATCTTTGCAGCGCTGCGCTTCCTCTTCGTTCTGCGGAAGCAGTTTGCCCTGTATTTCGCCGCCTAGGCATTTCAGGCCGACTGCCGCGATGACGCCTTCAGGAGCACCGCCGACGCCGAACAGAATGTCGACGCCGGTTTTATCGAATGCCGTGTTGAGCGCCCCGGCCACATCGCCATCCGTAATCAATTTGATGCGTGCGCCAGCGGCACGGATCTGGTCGATGATGTCTTTATGGCGCGGCCGGTCAAGGATTGTTGCAACCACGTCTTCAATATCCTTGTTTTTCGCTTTGGCGACAGCGCGCAGGTTGTCGATAACCGGCGCATTGATGTCGATTTTGCCAACTGACTCAGGACCGACTGCAATTTTATCCATGTACATGTCCGGAGCATTCAACAGATTGCCGCGGTCTGCAATCGCCAGGACCGCCAGTGCGTTCCAGCCGCCGGCAGCGACGATGTTCGTCCCTTCAAGCGGGTCGACTGCGACATCCACTTCCGGCCCTTGGCCGGTTCCGAGCTCTTCGCCGATATAGAGCATCGGTGCCTCGTCCATTTCGCCTTCGCCAATGACGACCACTCCGCGCATCGGAATGGTATCAAATACATTGCGCATGGCTGTCGTCGCAGCGTCGTCCGCTTCGTTCTTCAGGCCGCGGCCCATCCATTTGGAAGAGGCAATTGCTGCAGCCTCTGTAACCCGAACCAGTTCCATCGATAAACTTCGTTCCATAATATCAGTTCCTCCCGTTCAGCTATAGGTCCATCTCTAAATAATGTTGCATATTGCAAAAAGCCAAAAAGAAGTCAGTTCGTATTCGCGCCGTGCTCGGATTGCGAGCTGGCAACCGGATCCACCGTCTCGCGGCGGATGTCGGCGCCAAGGCCGCGCAGCTTCTGGACAATGTCCGAATAGCCGCGTTCAATATGGTAGATCTCGCGGACTTCCGTTTCCCCTTCAGCCAACAGTCCGGCAATCACCAAAGCGGCGCCTGCACGGAGGTCGGATGCCACAACTGTCGCTGCCGTCAACGGCGTCGGGCCGGTGATGACCGCAGCGCGGCCTTCCACCCGTCCGCTGGCATTCATACGGCGCAATTCGTCGATATGCTTGAAGCGGGCCGAGTAAATCGTGTCCGTAATCATGGAAGATCCGGTCGCCTGCGTCATCAAGACCGAGAACGGCTGCTGCAGATCGGTTGCGAAGCCTGGATAAACCAAGGTTTTTACGTCAATAGCATGCAATTGGTCCGGCTTCGGAATGTAGATCGATTCCTCGCCTTCCTGGACATCGACGCCCATTTCGCGAAGTTTCGCCGTCAGGGCTTCCATATGGAATGGAATGACGTTGTCGATCGTGATGCCGTCGCCGATCGCTGCTGCCATGACCATGAATGTTCCGGCTTCGATGCGGTCCGGGATGATGGTGTGGTTTGTGCCGTGAAGCTCTTCCACGCCGTCGATGCGGATGACATTCGTCCCCGCTCCCTTGATCTTCGCGCCCATGTTCGTCAGCAACGTAGCCACATCGATGATTTCCGGTTCTTTCGCCGCGTTTTCGATGATGGTCTGCCCTTTTGCGAGGACCGCCGCCAGCATGATGTTGATCGTCGCTCCGACGCTGACCACGTCGAGATAGATTTTCGCCCCGCGGAGTTCATCTGCGCGCAGGTAGATGGCGCCGTGTTCATTCGTCACTTTGGCACCCAGTGCTTCAAAGCCTTTGATGTGCTGGTCGATCGGACGAGGTCCAAGGAAACAGCCGCCGGGAAGCCCGATTGCTGCATGCTTGAAGCGGCCGAGCATCGCACCCATCATATAATAGGAAGCACGCAATTTTTTCACGTTGCCGTTCGGCAAAGGCATGTCGATCATATGGGTCGGATCGATATTCATCGTTCCGCCTTCAAATGAGACTTCCCCCCCGATTTCTTCCAGGATATTCTTCAATGTCCAAACATCAGAGATTTCAGGCAAGCCTTCGATCTGCACCGGCGAGTTTGCCAGGATTGATGCGGGAATCAATGCCACGGCACTGTTTTTTGCCCCGTTCACTTTGATCGTGCCTGAAAGGCGCTTTCCGCCTTTTATTTTATAAACGTCCATCTAATTTCTCCTTTTTATCACTTTATCGGGCAAGGGTTTCCTGTGCCGTTAAAGTCCAATTGGTCAATTGGCGTCCACCAGAGCCAGGCAATCCTTACTTGGCGCCTTCTTCAACAGAGCGTTTTTCCCAATCTGCCAGGAATGCTTCGATCCCTTTATCCGTCAGTGGGTGCTTGAACATTTGCTGCATCACTTTGATCGGCATTGTGCCGATGTGCGCGCCGTTCAATGCTGCGTCTGTCACGTGCTGCGGGTGGCGGATGGAAGCGGCGATGATTTCCGTCTGGATATCGTGGATTGCAAAAATTTCTGCAATCGTCGCAATCAAATCCATGCCGTTATGGCCGATATCGTCCAAACGTCCAAGGAATGGCGAAACGTATGAAGCGCCTGCACGTGCAGCAAGAAGTGCCTGGTTCGCGCTGAAGATCAACGTCACGTTGACTTTTGTGCCTTCTGATGCAAGAACTGAACATGCTTTCAAGCCGTCCGGCGTCATTGGCAATTTCACCGTGATGTTCGGTGCAAGTGCAGCCAATTCGCGGCCTTCTTTGATCATGCCTTCCGCATCAAGCGCAATGACTTCCCCGCTGATCGATCCGTCGACAAGTGCCGCAATTTCCTTCAAGCGGTCGTGGAATGAAACATTTTTCTCTTTCGCTACCAATGACGGGTTGGTCGTCACGCCGGAAAGGATGCCCCATGAATATGCTTCTTTGATTTCTTCGAAGTTAGCTGTATCAATAAAAAATTTCATTGTGTTTTCCTCCTAGTTTGATGGAAAAAAGAGAAGACACCCATCGGACGCTTCTCTCTTTCATCCATTCTTTGTGTTATTAAGCTTTTCCTGAACTTCCGAATTCACGCATCTTGCCGATGACAGTTGCTTTGATCGCTTCACGTGCCGGCGTCAAGTATTTGCGCGGATCGTACATTTCCGTATCTTTCGCCAATGCTTCACGGACCGCTTTCGCCGAAGCGATCTGGTTTTCCGTGTTCACATTGATCTTTGCCGTCCCCAGTGCAACAGAACGCTGGATATCCTTCACAGGAATCCCGGTTCCGCCGTGCAGGACAAGCGGCACGTCGCAAAGCTGCGAAATTTCTTCCATTTCTTTAAAGCCAAGGTTCGGCTCGCCTTTGTAAGGGCCGTGGACCGATCCAAGAGCCGGCGCGAGGCAGTCGATGCCCGTTTCGTCGACAAGCTGCTTGCATTCCTGCGGATCGGCATAAATGACGCCGTCTGCAATGACGTCGTCTTCCTGTCCGCCGACTGTGCCCAGTTCCGCTTCTACAGACACGTTATTTTTATGTGCATATTCCACCACTTGTTTCGTGATTTCGATGTTCTCTTCAAACGGGTGATGCGATGCATCGATCATGACAGATGTAAATCCGGCATCGATCGCTTCTTTGCATTTTTCGAAGCTCGAACCGTGGTCCAGGTGAATGGCCACAGGAACAGTCGTTTTATAATCGTGCATCAAGCCCTTCACCATATGTACAACTGTGGTGAAGCCGCCCATGTAGCGGGCTGCGCCTTCTGATACGCCAAGAATGACAGGGGAGTTCTCCTCCTGTGCCGCCTGCAGAATCGCTTGCGTGAACTCAAGATTATTTAAATTGAATTGGCCGATTGCATAGCCTTCTTGTTTTCCTTTGATCATCATTTCTTTCATTGAAACTAACGGCATTCCTATTTCCTCCTCAGCAGTGGCTCTATCCAAATATCCTTTATACTATACCAAAAACCGCATGATTCCGCCACTTCGGGCATATATCAGTCTCTTAACATTTCCTTTACAGCATTGCGGATTTCAAAAACATCGAACGGTTTGGTGAAATAACAGCACGCTCCGTTGTCAATCGATTCCTCGATGACATCGAGTTCGCCGTATGCGGTCATCATGATGACCCGGATATCCTGCTGAAGCTTTTTCAGCCCCTTGAGAATCTCGATGCCGTCCATTCCGGGAATTTTCATATCGAGCAGGACCACATCAGGCGGCGTCTCCTCCGCTTGCTGCAGCGCCTGTTTCCCGTTCGCAGCCAGCAAGGTATGGAAGCCTTCCTTTTTGAATACTTCGTTTAATAATAAGCGTATGCCCGTCTGGTCATCAACGATCAGTATCGTGTGCAAAAGGCTTCATTCCTTCCTGTGTTTTCTTTCCATTTTACTAAATGCTGCCAAGTTATTCTACTCATTGCTCATCTGGTATACTCATTAATACGAGGTGAGTAAAGATGAAAATGCTGACAACCCAACTGGCTGGCCTATTCCAGCGGATCGCCCAGCAGGAGGAGTCCATTGAAGAAACCGCTCGGCTGCTCGCTCAGGCGGCCATCGGCGAAGGCACGATCTTCCTTGCGGCCTTCGGCGAGATGAAAGCAGTTCTTCCCGTCGCCCTTGAAGGGGCGGAGCCGCTGCATAAGGCGGTCGAATGGACGCCCCAGAGCATCGTCATGCCGGAAGACCGGGTCTGGATTCTTGCGAGAAACGACGAAGCCGATGAATTGATCGGGCGCCTCAATGACGCCCACCTTCCCTTCGCCGTGCTCTTCGGCGAGGCCCGGGAAGGCATCGAAGCCGATGCAGCCGTCTCGCTCGGCATCAGAAAAGGGCTGATCCCTTTGGATGACGGCAGCCGGTCCGTGCATCCCTATGCCATCGGCGCCCTGTACGTCTTCCATGCGGTCAAACTGGCAATCGATGAAATGCTGGCGGAATGAGATTGAACAAAAAGCCTTTCCCGAAAACGGAAAGGCTTTTTTCTTTGCAACTTTTATTCGCCGAGTGAGGCGCGGACGAATTCTCTGAATAAAGGCTGTGGGCGCGTTGGACGAGAGATGAATTCCGGGTGGAATTGGCAAGCGACAAACCACGGGTGGTTTTCTAGCTCGATGATTTCCACCAGGCGGCCATCCGGGCTTGTTCCTGAGAACTTGAATCCGGCCGCTTCGAACTGCTCGCGGTATTCGTTGTTGAACTCGTAGCGGTGGCGATGGCGTTCGTACACCAATTCTTCACCGTATGCTTCGTGCGCTTTTGAGCCAACCTGCAATTTCGCCGGGTATAGGCCCAGGCGAAGGGTGCCGCCAAGGTCTTCGATGTCTTTTTGTTCCGGCAGCAAGTCGATGACCGGGTAAGGCGTCTTCGGATCCAATTCCGAAGAGTGCGCACCTTTCATGTCCATAATGCTGCGGGCGAACTCGACAGAAGCGAGCTGCATCCCTAAGCAGATGCCGAAGAATGGCACATTGTTTTCGCGCGCGAATTGCGTGGCGGCAATCTTGCCTTCCACACCGCGGTCCCCGAATCCGCCAGGGATCAGGATGCCGTCAACGTTTTTCAATTGCTCGGCAACATTTTCTGCATTGATGTATTCTGCGTTGATCCATTCCACTTCGATTTCTGCGTCGAACGCGAAGCCTGCGTGCTTCAACGCTTCTACGACTGAAATGTAGGCATCCTGGAGTTCAACGTATTTCCCGACAAGGCCGATGCGGACCGTTTTCGACAGGGATTTCACTTTGTCGACGAGGCTGTTCCATTCCGTCATGTCCGCTTGCGGCGCTTCAATGCCGAAATGGTCAAGAACGATCTGGTCCATGTTCTGCTCTTGCAGGCGAAGCGGCATTTCGTAGATTACATCAACGTCACGCGACTCGATCACTTCTTCCGCTTTGATATCGCAGAACAACGCGATTTTGTCTTTCATTTCCTGCGGCACCGGATATTCCGTACGGACAACAATCAGGTTCGGCTGGATGCCGAGGCTGCGCAATTCTTTCACGCTGTGCTGCGTCGGTTTTGTTTTCATTTCTTTTGCAGCGCCAAGGTACGGGATGAGCGTACAGTGGATGTACATGACATCGTCGCGGCCCAGGTCCGATTTCATCTGGCGGATCGCTTCCAGGAATGGCAGCGATTCGATATCGCCGACCGTTCCGCCGATTTCGGTGATGACCACATCAGCCTGTGCTGTTTTCGCTGCGCGAAGGAGGCGGTCTTTGATTTCATTGGTGATGTGCGGGATGACTTGGACTGTTCCGCCCAGGTAGTCGCCGCGGCGCTCTTTTTGGATGACTGTCGAATAGACTTTCCCCGTCGTCACATTCGAGTATTTATTTAAATTGATGTCGATGAAACGCTCATAGTGGCCAAGGTCCAGATCCGTCTCTGCGCCGTCGTCCGTCACGTAAACTTCCCCGTGCTGGTAAGGGCTCATCGTGCCCGGGTCAATGTTGATGTACGGGTCGAATTTCTGGATCGTCACTTTCAACCCTCTGTTTTTCAATAAACGCCCGAGTGATGCGGCGGTGATCCCTTTGCCGAGTGATGATACCACACCCCCGGTCACAAAAATATACTTTGTCATGCTCATTTCCTCCTTCAATGGTAAAAATAAAAAGCGCCCCGCCTGCATGGTGCAGAGGGAGCGCGTAAACTGTACAGATCATTTCTCCTTTTTAAGGAGCCCAGTAAAATCTTATCCAGTCTTGCCTCTTAAGTCAAGGTAAAAAAATGTTCAGACTACTTGAGGTCATCTTCCAAGTCGTCATCTTCGTCTTCTTCGTCATCGATGATGTTGCCGTCCATATCTTCCACCAGCACGTCGACATCTTCCTCATCTTCGTCGTCCACATCGAAGTCCAGGACTTCCACTTCCGGCGTTTTCAGGATGTCGTCCTCTTCATCGACACGGATGCCGATTACGTCATCATCATCGTCATCGTCGTCATCCTCATCGTCTTCGTCGAAATCATCGAATTCCAACTCGTCCTCGTGCTCGAGGTCCAAATCGTCGAAATCGTCTTCTTCTTGAGTCTTCGCTTTTTTCTTGCGCACTTTGACCGTCGGAGCTGATTCTTCTTCGATCTGTTCCACCGGGTACCATTCGCGTAGGCCCCAGCGGTTTTCGCCAAGGATCAGGAAGCGGCCATCAATGTTCAGGTCTGTGTAGAACTGCACAAGGCGCGCTTTCATGTCTTCTTTGGACAAGCCAAGCAAGTTTTCGATTTCCGCAACCAGCTCGCTATACGTTCTTGTTTCGTGCGTCTCTTCCAGCATTGCATATGTCAAGTCGACAAACGACTCTTCGATCAGTTCATCTCTTGATAATTCACGTAATTTCAAACTGTGCACGTCCCTTCTCTATCATTAACTCAATTCATTATATACAAAGTTGTTGCGCTCCGCTACCGTGTTTTCTTTTTTCTGCCCCGAACTTGTGTCCAAGCGAAAAAAAACAAGTAAAACGACAAGATCAAGAACGGAATCGATCCCAGCGCTTTATTGTAAAGAAAGAAAGTCAACACGATGCAAAGGGTAATGATGATGTAGTGCACGTATTTCGGCATGGGCGATCGTCCTTTGTGAATTCTTCTGTGCATTCTTTTCTATTATACAGATTTTGGTGCTGCAAAGCGACTTGCTTCAGCGTGTTTGGGCTAAGCGAATATAATACCAGCGACGCCCTCTTTAAATCAACACATCCGCTCGCCTATGATAAGCAGAAAAAATCGCTTGCGGCCCTTCCGCAAGCGATTTTTCTCTTCTAAGTCCAACTCTAACAGCTTTTCTATATAAGCGGAACTAATCAAGCGAACTTATATATGCCGCTTCGGCCGCTTTGGGCATGGCTCCCGCCATGAGCCGAGAAGAACACTCGTCTCATAGCTACGCCTAGCCCTTGGACGCGCCGGCGCTGGACAGGCTCTCTATAAGAGAAATGCTCATGTTATGAACCTGGTTGATCAAAATTCTCTAAGATATGGAGCAAAACAGCGGAGAAAACCTTACTGCTCCTGCAGCGCTACGCGCTTCGTCGCAAAGTACCGGCCAAATGCTGTTTGGCCGGTACTTGCCTGCGGGATAGCGAGACAGCCGAGACCCTGGAGTCGCGCAGCGACGAAGCGGCTCGGCGCTCGCCCGCGGCAAGCGAAGCTGTTTTGCGGAATATCGATAGTGAAAGATCACTAGTAGTTCCACTTATAACCTTACATATTCCGGCGATACTGCCCGCCGACTTCGTACAAGGCAGTGGTGATCTGGCCGAGGCTTGCGACTTTTACGGTTTCCATCAATTCTTCGAAGATGTTGCCGCCGGATTTCGCTACGTGTTTCAGTTGAGCCAAAGCTTCGTCTGATGCGTTGCGTTCTTGGAATGCGCGCAAGTTGGCGATTTGTGTTTCTTTTTCTTCCTTCGTCGCGCGGGCGATTTCCATCGCATTGATGTCGTCGTCCGATTGCGGGTTCGGGTTCAAATACGTGTTGACGCCGATAATCGGCAGTTCGCCCGTATGTTTTTTCATTTCGTAGAACATCGACTCTTCCTGGATCTTGCCGCGCTGGTATTGCGTTTCCATCGCGCCAAGCACGCCGCCGCGGTCGTTGATGCGGTCGAATTCCGTGAGCACCGCTTCTTCGACAAGCTGCGTCATTTCTTCGATGATGAACGCGCCTTGCAGCGGGTTCTCGTTTTTCGACAAGCCGTGCTCTTTCGTGATGATCATCTGGATCGCCATCGCGCGCCGTACGGATTCCTCCGTTGGTGTCGTAATCGCTTCATCGTAGGCATTTGTGTGCAGCGAGTTGCAGTTGTCCTGCAGCGCCATCAATGCCTGCAGCGTCGTGCGGATGTCGTTGAAATCGATTTCCTGTGCGTGCAAGCTGCGGCCCGACGTCTGGACGTGGTATTTCAGCTTCTGGCTGCGTTCGTTCGCGCCGTATTTATCACGCATGACAATCGCCCAAATGCGGCGTGCCACGCGGCCGATGACCGTGTATTCCGGATCCAGGCCGTTCGAGAAGAAGAACGAAAGGTTCGGTGCAAAGTCGTCGATGTTCATGCCGCGGCTCAAGTAGTACTCCACGTACGTGAACCCGTTCGACAAGGTGAACGCCAATTGCGAAATCGGGTTCGCGCCCGCTTCGGCAATATGGTAGCCCGAAATCGATACCGAATAATAGTTGCGCACTTTGTGGTCGATAAAGTACTGCTGGATATCGCCCATCATGCGAAGTGCGAATTCCGTCGAGAAGATGCACGTGTTCTGCCCTTGGTCTTCTTTCAGGATGTCGGCTTGTACGGTTCCTCGCACGACTTGAAGTGTGGATTCGCGGACTTCCGTGAATTCTTCGAGCGTCAACGGACGGCCGAATTTCTCTTCATTGATTTTCACTTGCTGGTCGATCGCTGTGTTCATGAACATTGCCAGGATGATCGGTGCCGGGCCGTTGATCGTCATCGAAACCGATGTCGACGGCGCGCATAGGTCAAACCCTGCATATAGTTTCTTCATGTCATCCAGCGTACAGATCGATACGCCCGACTCGCCGACTTTTCCGTAAATGTCCGGACGGTGATCCGGGTCTTCGCCGTACAGCGTCACCGAGTCGAATGCCGTGGACAGGCGTTTTGCATCGTCGTCTTTTGACAAATAATGGAATCTTTTGTTTGTGCGTTCCGGTGTTCCTTCACCCGCAAACTGGCGCTTCGGATCTTCCCCTTCGCGCTTGAACGGGAATACTCCGGCCGTATAAGGGAATGAACCCGGTACGTTTTCCAGAAGGACCCATTCCAAAATTTCGCCGTAGTCCACGAATTTTGGCAAAACGACTTTCGGGATTTTAAGCCCGGACAAGCTGTCTGTCCGCAGAATCGTGCGGATTTCCTTGTCGCGAACCGTAGTGACGAATTCATCGCCGGCATACGCTTCTTTCAACGTCTTCCAGTTTTCCAGAATACGTTTGGATTCAGCGGTCAATTCTTCGCGTACGCCATAAGCGAGCGATTGAAGTGAAGCGACCAACGCATCGTCCGGCGCTTTTTCTTTAACTGCTTCGATTGCGCCTTCAAGCTGGAACAAGCGGCGGGCAAAAGCAGCCTGCTCCTTCGCTTTCGCATGGTAGCCCCGTACCGTATCCGTGATTTCGCGCAAATAGTAGCGGCGGTCGTTCGGGATGATCAAGTTCTCTTTTTGCGTTTTGACGAATTGGTCGTAATCGGTCGTCCATTCCGTGCCGCATTTTTCATTGACTGTATGGACAAGCGCTGCAAAAAGCGAGTTCGTGCCTTTGTCGTTGAACTGGCTGGCAATCGTGCCGAATACCGGCATTTCATCCAAATCCTTATCCCAAAGCAGATGGCTGCGCTGGAATTGCTTCTGTACTTGGCGGAGTGCGTCTTCCGAACCTTTGCGTTCGAATTTATTGATGACGATCAGGTCTGCGTAATCGATCATGTCGATTTTCTCAAGCTGCGACGGCGCTCCGAATTCGCTTGTCATGACGTACATCGAGACGTCGGAGAAGTTCGCGATTTCCGCGTCCCCTTGGCCGATCCCGCTTGTTTCGACAACGATCAGGTCAAAGTCTGCCGCTTTTACGACGTCAAGCACATCGCCGAGCGCACCGGACAATTCCGTGCGCGAACCGCGGGTTGCAAGACTTCTCATGAATACGCGCTTGTTGAAGATGGCGTTCATGCGGATGCGGTCGCCAAGAAGCGCGCCGCCCGTCTTTTGTTTCGTCGGGTCGATCGAAAGGATCGCGATTTTCTTGTCCGGCAGTTCAGACAGGAAACGGCGGATCAGTTCATCCGTCAGCGAGCTCTTGCCCGCTCCGCCTGTTCCGGTGATTCCGAGGACCGGCGTGTTTTTTGTCTGTGCACGGGCAGCTGCAAGCAATTCATCCGTATCGGTATCGCGTGTATGCGCTTCTTCAGCAGCGGTGATCAAGTTCGCAAGCGCGACCGGGTTGTCAGCGGAAATGTTTTCAAGCGGCAGATCTTCTTTCACCGTCGAGAAATCACATTCTTCCACGATTTCCTGGATCATGCCCTGAAGGCCTTTTTTGCGGCCATCTTCCGGCGAGAAAATGCCGGCGATGCCGTAGTCATGCAATTCCTTGATTTCCCGCGGCATGATGACGCCTCCGCCTCCGCCGTAAATGCGGATGTGGCCAGCGCCTCTTTCCTGAAGAAGGTCGTACATATACTTGAAGTATTCCATATGGCCGCCCTGGTAAGATGAAATGCAGATTCCCTGGACATCTTCCTGGATTGCCGCGTTGACCACTTCTTCTACCGACCGGTTGTGGCCAAGGTGGATGACTTCCGCTCCGGCCGCCTGCAAAATGCGTCGCATGATATTGATGGACGCGTCATGGCCGTCAAACAAACTGGACGCAGTGACAAAACGGACATGGTTTTTCGGCTTGTAGGTCTTTTCTTCTTGAACTGTTGCCATAATCTATTGGACCCCCTGTATCGTGATTTTTTCCCCTGCCATCCCCTGCAGCAGAAATTGCGTTTGCGTTTTGATGAATTCTTCAATGGTGTAATCACGGAGCGCCCAGCGCCGGAACGCCCACATCTGCCCTTGGACAAATAAATGATGGGCAGCCAGCGTGATTTGCTTCGGCTCCAAATTCAGCTCGCCGTTTTCCGCGCAATCCTTCAAAAGGCGCTCGAACAGCGACACCATTTCCATTTCCTTGTTAAGCACATATTGCAGCGCATCTTTCGGCAGCGATTTCGATTCCTGGTACATGACGACGAATTCGTCCTGCATGTCATCGATCAAGCCGTAATAATGCTCGATTGCCGTGACCAGCACGTTCAACGAGCCTTTTTCGATATCGAGCGTCTCGAGCCGCGCATGCACTTCGTCATAGATCGAGTCACAGACCAAGTACAGCACGTCTTCTTTTGTCCGGATGTATTCGTAGAGCGTGCCGATGCTGAAGCCGGATGCTTTTGCTATTTCCCTTGTCGTCGTCCGGTGAAAGCCCTTCTCTTTAAAAAGCGTGACAGCGCCCCGGATCATCTGCGCCCGGCGCTTTGCAATCAGGCTTTCGTCTTTCACAGAGGACTGGACTTCGCGCTTTTTATTCATGGGCCGAACCTCCGGTTGTTATTTCGTGACCATACGGGAAATGACCAGACGCTGGATTTCCTGTGTGCCTTCATAGATTTGAGTGATTTTCGCATCGCGCATATAGCGTTCCACCGGGTAGTCTTTCGTATAGCCGTAGCCGCCGAATACCTGAACCGCTTCGACCGTAACTTTCATCGCTGTATCGCCAGCCATCAATTTCGCCATTGCCGATTCTTTGCTGTAAGAAAGTTTGTTGGATTCCAACCAGGCTGCCTGGTAAGTCAGAAGGCGTGAAGCTTCGATTGAAGTTGCCATGTCCGCCAATTTGAATGAAATCCCCTGGTTTGCCGCAATCGGCTTGCCGAACTGCTCGCGCTCTTTCGCGTAAGTGACAGATGCATCCAATGCGCCTTGTGCGATTCCGACAGCCTGCGCTGCGATTCCGTTGCGCCCGCCGTCAAGCGTCTGCATCGCAATCTTAAAGCCTTGGCCAAGTTCGCCCAAGACGTTTTCTTTCGGCACGCGGCAGTTGTCGAAGATGATTTCAGTTGTCGGGCTTGAACGGATCCCGAGTTTCTTCTCTTTTTTGCCGACCGAGAAGCCTTCAAAGTCTTTCTCGACGATGAATGCCGTCGTGCCTTTGTGCTTCGATTCCGGATCGGTTACTGCGAAGACAATATAGATGTCCGCGATGCCGCCGTTTGTGATGAAGATTTTCGAGCCGTTCAGGATATAGTGGTCGCCGTCTTCCTTGGCGCTCGTTTTCATGCCGCCGGCGTCAGAGCCTGATGCTGGTTCCGTCAAGCCGTACGCGCCGATTTTTGTGCCTTCTGCCATCGGGCGAAGGTATTTCTGCTTCTGTTCTTCCGTCCCGAATGTGTAGACCGGCCATCCGGCAAGAGATGTATGAGCTGAAAGCGTTACGCCAGTCGACGCACAGACGCGTGACAATTCTTCCACCGCGATGCAGTAAGCCAAATAGTCAGAGCCGATTCCGCCGTATTCTTCCGGCCACGGAATGCCTGTCAGGCCAAGTTCAGCCATCTTGTCGAAGATTTCGCGGTCAAAGCGTTCTTCCTCGTCGCGCTCTTCTGCAGTCGGCGCCACTTCTTTATTGGCAAAGTCGCGTACCATTTTGCGGATCATTTCATGTTCTTCGCTTAATTGAAAGTTCATTTTCTAATTCCTCCAGTTAGTTGTGTTTTATATTAAGTTGAACATAAGAATTTAAAGTTCATACACCGCTTCGGACGCTTTGGGCATGGCTCTCGCCATGAGCCGAGAAGAACACTCGTCTCATAGCTTCGCCTAGCCCTTTGACGCGCCGGCGCTAAGATATACCTTTCAATATGGAGAGGTTTATTTGATCAATTGCTTGCTGATGACCATTCGTTGGATTTCGCTCGTGCCTTCGTAGATTTCCGTGATTTTTGCGTCGCGGAATAATCTTTCCACCGGATAATCTTCCGTATAGCCGTAGCCGCCAAATACTTGGACCGCTTCGATCGCCACATCTACCGCCGCTTTGGAAGCGAAGAGCTTTGCAATGGAAGCTTCTTTATTGCAATCCTTGCCGCGTGCGTAAAGGTCAGCTGCATTGTAGACGAGCAGTTTCGCCGCTTCGACTTGCGTTGCCATGTCTGCGAGTTTGAATCCGATGCCTTGCTGCTGGGCAATCGGTTTGCCGAACTGGACGCGCTCTTTCGCGTAGGCCACCGCATGGTCATACGCTGCTTCGGCGATGCCGAGCGCCTGGGCTGCAATGCCGATGCGTCCGACGTTCAAGTTGGCCATGGCGATGCTGAAGCCTTTATTTTCCTGGCCCAGCAGGTTTTCAGCCGGCACTTTCATGTTGTCGAACGTCAACTGGACCGTGCGTGAACCGTGAAGGCCCATTTTCTTTTCGTCTTTGCCGACGATCAAGCCCGGAAAATCCTTTTCAACAATAAAAGCGGAGATGCCGCGCGAGCCTGCTTCCGGTTTTGTCGAAGCGAAAACGATGTATGTATCGGCTTCGCCTCCGTTGGTGATGAACACTTTCGAGCCATTCAGCACGTAACGGTCGCCTTGGAGAACGGCTTTGGTCTTCAGGCTTGCTGCGTCCGAGCCGGCTGACGGTTCCGTCAAAGCGAAGGCACCCAGGTATTCGCCGGATGCAAGCTTCGGCACGTATTTCTGGATCTGTTCTTCGGTGCCGAAATTCAAGATCGGGTTCGTGCCGACCGACGTATGGACCGAAAGAATAACGCCGATCACGCCGCTGACTTTCGACAGTTCGTGGATGGCGATAATATAAGAAGTGAAGTCCATTTCAGAGCCGCCCCACTTTTCAGGAGCTGTAATGCCCATCAAGCCGAGTTCCGCCATCTTCTTCAGGATCTCCCGCGGGAAATGCCCTTCTTCCATCCTTTCGATATAAGGCGTGATTTCTTCCTTCGCGAAATCGCGCACCATGTTTCTCATCATCAATTGTTCTTCTGTAAATCGCAAATCCATTGCGGTTCCCCCTAAAATTAGCTGTATTCGTAGAATCCGCGGCCGGTTTTCTTGCCGAGCCATCCGGCTTTAACGTATTGGCGCAAGAGCGGGCTTGGGCGGTATTTGCTGTCGCCGAAACCGTCGTGCAGCACTTCCATGATGTAGAGGCAAGTATCCAGACCGATAAAATCAGCTAATTGCAGCGGCCCCATCGGATGGTTCATGCCGAGGCGCATAATGTCGTCAATCGCTTCTTTTGTTGCAACGCCTTCTTGCAGCGTGAAAATCGCTTCGTTGATCATCGGCATCAGGATGCGGTTTGAGACAAATCCTGGGAAGTCGTTGCATTCCACCGGTGTTTTCGAAAGTTTCAGCGTCATTTCTTCAACGGTTTTATAAACTTCATCTGTTGTTGCGAGTCCGCGGATGATTTCCACCAGCTTCATCACCGGCACCGGATTCATGAAGTGCATGCCAATGACTTGTTCCGGACGGTTGGTCGCTGCTGCGATTTCCGTAATCGGAAGTGAAGAAGTGTTCGAAGCCAGAATTGCGTGCTTCGGTGCCACTTCGTCCAAAGTTTTGAAGATGCTGTGCTTGATTTCCATGTTCTCGACAGCCGCTTCGATGATGATGTCTGCGTCATGCGCATCTTTCAAATCGAGCGACGGGGTGATGCGGCCAAGGATCGCCGTTTTCTCTTCTTCCGTCAGACGTCCTTTTTCTACGTTGCGGGACAAGTTTTTCGTGATGTTGCCCAGCCCGCGGTCGAACGCTTCCTGCTTCATATCGTTCAATTTCACATTGAATCCTGCTTGTGCACACACTTGGGCGATGCCGGATCCCATTTGTCCGGCACCGATTACCATTACGTTTTGAATCGCCATTATCCGTTTGCCTCCTGTTTTGGAACTTCGATCATGATGGCATCGCCTTGTCCGCCGCCAGAGCAGATGGCCGCAATGCCGATGCCGCCTCCGCGGCGTTTTAATTCGTAAGCAAGCGTCAAAATGATGCGCGCTCCGCTTGCACCGATCGGGTGGCCGAGCGCCACTGAACCGCCGTTGACGTTCACTTTTTCAGCGTCGAGGTTTGCAATTTGCGAGCTTGCAAGCGCTACTGCCGCAAATGCCTCGTTGATTTCCACCAAGTCGATATCATCCAATGATTTGCCGGTTTTCTTCAATAATTCATTGATGACAATTCCGGGTGTTTCCGGGAAACGGTTTGGCTCGATAGCGACTTCCGTATGCGCAAGAACTGAAGCCAGGACGTTTTTGCCTTCTTTTTCAGCGCGTTCTTCGCTCATCAGGACAAGCGCTGCTGCTCCGTCGTTGATCCCCGGTGCGTTTCCAGCCGTAATCGTGCCGTCTTTACCGAATGCCGGCTTCAATTTCGCCAATGCTTCGATGGTTGAATTCGCGCGCGGCGCCTCGTCAGTGTCGACTGTAATCGGATCGCCTTTGCGCTGCGGAATCTCGATCGCGACGATTTCTTCCGCGAACAAATCTTTCGCTTTTATCGCGCGCTCATGTGAACGGGCCGACCATTCGTCCTGTGCTTCACGCGTCAGCGAGAATGCTTCAGCCGTCGAGTTTCCGTAGGTGCCCATGTGGACTTTATCTGGATGGAAAGAGCAAGACAAACCGTCGTGCACCATGCCGTCAATTACTTGTGCATCGCCCATGCGAAGGCCCCAACGTGCTTTTGGCAGATAATACGGTGCGTTCGACATCGACTCCATGCCGCCTGCCACGATGACTTCTTCGTCTCCTAAGCGGATGATCTGGTCAGCGAGCGTGATAGCGCGCATTCCGGATGCACAGACTTTATTGATCGTTTCGGATTTGACGTTATATGGAATCCCCGCTTTTTTCGCTGCTTGGCGTGAAGGGATCTGCCCCTGGCCTGCCTGGAGAACGTTCCCCATGATGACTTCCTGTACGTCTTCCGGCTGGATGCCTGCGCGGCTCATCGCCGCTTTGATGGCTTCCGCACCAAGTTCGCTTGCCGTCAGCGTGCTCAAATTCCCGCCGAACTTCCCGAATGCTGTACGTGCCCCGTCAAGAATAACTGTTTTTGCCATGATCTTTTTCCTCCTTGTTTGTAACCGTTTTCAAAGCTGAGTAAAAAAATTATGCTGGTGTTTCATTGATCCTGGTTAAGAAAATTGGCTGGCTGCAGAGAACTTTTCGAATCGCGGATAAGCTGTTCTAACTCGCCGATAAAACTTTTAAATCGCCGATAACTTGTTTCTGCTGCGCTAGCTTTGAGGAAGCTACCGTTTTTAGGATTAATGCCGGTAAGAACTTTGCGGTTGCATCGCTTCGCTAGCTTCGAGAAAGTTACCGTTTCTAGAATTAATGCGGATAAGAACTTTGCGCCTGCATCGCTTCGCTAGCTTCGGCCAATATGATTGACTGAACGCTCGCTCGGCTTTAATCCAAAACAAAAGGGAGTGGTTAAACTCCCTTTCTTTTTTGTCGCTTATGCTATTATCTTAAACAATTTTCGCTCTTTTGGCAATTCTTATTGAACGACTGGTTCCGGCATCGGTGTCTGTTTGCCGATCACTGCCATCTCTAGCAATTCTGCCACATCGTATGTGCCGACGGTTTCTTCGACTTCTTTCGCTTTCGTGCCGTCGGACAGCATCGTCAAGCAGTAAGGGCAGCCGGAAGAGATGATGGTCGGGTTGACGACAAGCGCCTGTTCGGTACGGGCGACGTTAACGCGGTGGCCAGTGTCTTCTTCCATCCACATCAATCCTCCTCCAGCGCCACAGCACATGGCATCTTGGCGATTGCGAACCATTTCGACCAATTCCACGCCTTCGATCGCTTTCAGGATTTCCCGCGGTGCGTCGTAGACATCATTGTAACGGCCCAGGTAGCAGGAATCATGGAATGTGATTTTTTCATTTACCGGGAATTGCGGTTTCAGGCGGCCATCCTGTACCAGCTCGAACAGCATTTCTGTATGGTGGTAGACTTCCGCTTTAAAGCCGAAATCCGGGTACTCGTTTTTGAAGATGTTGTAAGCGTGCGGATCGATCGTCACGATTTTCTTGATGTCCGCTTTTTCAAACTCCTGGATGTTCGCTGTCGCCAGTTCCTGGAACAGGAATTCGTTTCCGAGGCGGCGCGGCGTGTCTCCAGAGTTCTTTTCTTTGTTGCCGAGAATCGCGAATTTCACACCCGCTTCATTCATCAAACGTGCGAACGAAATGGCGATTTTCTGTGAACGGCTGTCGAATGAACCCATCGATCCAACCCAGAAGAGGAATTCGAATTCTTCGCCGGCTTTGTTCATTTCTTTCACTGTCGGGATGCTGACGTCAGGCGCCGCGTCTCTCCAGTTTTCTTTTTCCTTGCGGTTAAGGCCCCATGGATTGCCCTGCTTCTCGATGTTGGTCATCGCGCGCTGAGCATCTTTGTCCATTTTCCCTTCCGTCATTACCAAGTAACGGCGAAGGTCGATGATTTTATCCACGTGCTCGTTCATTACCGGACATTGGTCTTCACAGTTGCGGCAAGTTGTGCACGCCCAGATTTCCTCTTCTGTGATGACGTCACCGATCAAGCTCGGGCTGTAAAGGTCGTCGATTGAAACGCCTTCCGCTCCGGCAGCCATTGCGAGCTGGTTGCCTTTGGAGTTGTTGAATGCCAGTGCCGGCACCCACGGTTTCTGGCGGGTCATGACCGCGCCTGTATTCGTCAAGTTATCGCGAAGCTTCGTGATCAAGTCCATCGGGGAAAGCATTTTCCCGGTATTGGTTGCCGGGCACATATTCGTGCAGCGTCCGCATTCTACGCAAGCGTAGAAATCGATCATTTGCGTCTGCGTGAAATCCGTGATTTTCCCGACGCCGAACGAAGGCACTTCATCTTCGTCATCCGCGTCTTCAAGTTCTTCGAAATTGATCGGCTTCAAACGGCCGACATGGTCGACGCGGTGGAACCACGTGTTCACAGGTCCAAAGATCAAGTGGGCGTGCTTGGATTGCGGTACGTACACCAGGAATGTCAATAGGAACAACAGATGCGCCCACCACATGACGTAGAAAATGGCAGCGGCAGCCGTGGCCGGAAGCCCGGCGAACAGGGTCGCGAATACCGAAGCGACCGGTTCTGTCCAAGCTCGTTCGTGCTCCAGCCAAACCATTGAAGCACCGTTCCCGACGAGAACCGAAACCATCAAGCCGCCGATGAAAATCAGCACAAGGCCTGATTTCCAGCCGCGCTTCAAGCGGACCAGTTTTTCAATGTATCTTCTATAGAAAGCCCAGACAACAGCGACGAGAATCGTCAGCGTCACGATCTCCTGGAAGAACGTGAATGCCGGATAAAGCGGCCCAAGCGGCAGATGCGCGCCCGGCACAAGCCCTTTGATGATAAAATCAATGGCGCTTGCCTGTACTAATAAAAATCCGTAGAAGAACATGACGTGGATCGTCCCGCTCTTTTTGTCCTTCATCAACTTCTTCTGGCCAAAGACATTGACCATGACTTTACGCAAGCGTTCGTTGAAGTTTTCTTCAAACTCCGCTTTCTTTCCGAGCTTGATGAAATCATAGCGTGTCTTTAGCAAATACACGAATAGGTACACTGCATATATCGTGATGGCCAAAAACAGCACCCAGTTTGCTATGAGCAATGGCTCCATTGAAAATCCCCCTTTGTGATGTGCAACTCCCTAAAAAACCTTAAGTAAATAGTACGTGACCCTTGCAGCATTGTCGATTCTTTCTTTTATATTAGAATATGAATGAGCATTCAGTCAACCCATAACTGAAAGGGTTTTCATTTTTAATTATACACATCCCCCATTTTTTATGAACCCCTTATTTCTGAAGAGTTCAGCAATAAAAAAAGCATCGCTGCAAGGCGATGCTTTTATTCTATGAGCGAAATCGGGAACACGCAGTCTCCGAAATGTACTTGAAGCGCTTCGCGGTCTGTAGAAGGAGCTCCGATCAGCACACAGCTGGCCGGTCCGGCAGAAGCGGCCATATCGACATTCGCCGAAACGTGAACTGGTTGGCCGAACAACAATTCCGCTTCATGGGCGATTCCCTTTGAGCCGACCGGCCAGACGCTCTGGATCAGCCCGGCCGACAAGGCACCAGCAATTTTTTTGAGGTCCGCCCTGCTTTCGCTTTGTTCCAGAACCGCTTTTCCCACAAGCGGCTTGCCGTATATGTACCAGTAAAGCCCGTCCGGCTGCTCGACTTTCCTCACTCGCTTTCCTAGCATCGTCACGGCAACGCCCGACTGCAAGGTGGCCATATTGGTTTCGGAACTCCCTGCCAGCTGCGGAAGCGGCCGGCCAAGCTCTGTGAACAATTCCGTGATTCCCTCCAGATAGAGTTTCCACTGGGCTTCGCCGCTGAAATTATGGACGAGGATCGCCTCCGGCTCGCTGCCAGCAGCCCATTGTTCAAGCAGAGCGACGCGCGCGGCGAATTTCGCTGTCATGGCATCTGCTGCAAAAACCGCATCCGCCGGTTTTTCGCCGATGGCCGCACTATTGTCCGATGTCACGATCAAGTCGCCCAGTTGCAGTTCATGCCTCATAAGAGCGCCTTCTCTTTAATGCCGGAAAGCACCGGCATAAGAGCGCCAGCAACTGCCGCATTCAATGCAGAAGCGATCAAAAGGCCTGGAACGGTGGCATAGAAAAATGCCGGGGACAACAGGAAATAGAACGGCACCGCTGCAATGATCCCGTTCACCGAAATAAAGGCGATCCATTTGGATCTCCGCCATCCCGACTGGTGCAGTTTCGCGAACAAAAAGAGCGCTGCAAACATTTCCAGCGAAATCAGAACATGAAACGGCCCAAGCGGGAAGCCGCCAAGCATGGCGGACATCAGATGGCCGAGCGCCGCGATGGCGCCTGCGCCCGGTGCCGAAAAAAACAGCACAGCAGCAAGGGCCGGCATCGAGTCCATCGCAATGGACGCAATGCCAAGCGGGATTTTAATCATCCCGCCGACCGCCGACAAACTGATGAACAGCGCGAACAAGGCAATTTTCTTCGCCGGCATGTTATTCACTTTTCTTTCCGCGTCCGCCGTTTTTAAAAACTTTTGCGCTGCGAACGTATTCGTTGTCCGGAACGCCTGCCCGTGAATTGACGACGCGCGACGCAGCAAATAAATAATCCGACAGGCGGTTCAAATAACGCTGAACAACCGGCGGGAAATCTTCCCCGGCTTTCATCAATGTCACCGTCTGGCGTTCTGCCCGGCGGGTGATCGTCCGTGCAATATGCAGCGTTGCTGCAGCCGGCGATCCGCCCGGGAGGATAAAGCGCTCAAGCAGAGGCGGTTCGTCCATCAGCTCATCAATGCGGGACTCGAGAACTTCCACCGGCTGTTCGGTCATTTTATACTGAGGCTCTTTTCGCACATCTGCCAAATCCCCGCCGCAGTCGAACAATTCATTTTGGATCGCTTCAAGGTCTTCCAGCAGATCCGCATAAATTTCAGGATCCAGTTCGGTCATGGCTTTTCCGATAAATGAATTCGCTTCGTCAATCGTTCCATATGCCTCTACGCGCGGATCGTCTTTATCCGCACGCGCTCCGATCAAACCTGTTTGTCCTTTATCGCCCGTTCTTGTATAGATTCTCATGCAAATCCGCTCCTTTTAAAGTTTCTGGTATGCCGTACCAAATCCGTGTCACCGATTCCGCTGCTGTAAACATTTGCTGATACAAGCGGCCGACCACATCGCGCATTTCCCGTTCAAGCGGGTCAGCCGGCACGATGCCGCGGTTGAGGTCGGTCAAGATCCAGATTTGCCGCTTTGGTGCCTGGCGCGCGATGGCCTTTTCCACCATTTGTACAATTTTTTTCTCATCCGTGCCGTTTTGAAGCTGCGCTTTTATCCAATTTTCCAACCCTGCCGCCACAACGAGCGGCGCAGCCTCCTTCGGCAGCTCCCCTTCGTACCAGACCGCTTCCCGGTCTCCGGCAAGCTCTTTTACATACTGGCGTTTGCCATTAAAGGCGCCACCGAAAACGATATGCATCGCTGCCCCTCCTCGTAAGCTTTTCTGTTCTGCCACACGATGCTGTGGCAATGGCCATGAAGTGCGGCCTGCTGACGGAACGCACCGCCAGTCGCCTGCGCTGCCAGCCACCGGATCGGGCCTCCGTGCGTGATGACCGTGAATTCATTGCCTTCCGGAAGCGACCGCACCGCACCGTCGATGCGCACGGCCAGCTCCCTAAGGCTTTCGCCTTCCGGCGGTGCTATTTCCGTCGGATCATCGATCCACGAGCGGTAGCGCGGATCATGCTGGAGCTGTTCGTAAGTTTTTTGTTCCCACGTACCAAAATGGCATTCGCGCCAGCCGGGATTTGCGTGGTAAACGGCCCTCGGAAATAAAACCTCGGCGGTTTGCCGGCAGCGCGCCAGATCACTGCCCCATACTTCCCGCTTCCTGAAATCCGCTGCTGCTTCAAACGGCAGCACCGGTTCATCGGTCCAGCCGATGTACCTCTTTTCCTTATTGCCTGCAGTCGGCGCATGGCGAATCAGATGAAGAATAAAATGACCATCCATAGCAATAGCTCAGCCCCTTCCACAAAAGCTCCGAACAAATCGCCCGTGGCGCCGCCGAAATGTCGAAGGCAAAAACGGCGGTACAACAACAGCATGAGGCCGAAAACGGCCAGCACAACGGACGCCAGCAGCCACCCGCCTATATACAGAAGCAGCATCCCTACAACCAGCAAATACAGGAAAGCGGCGGCTCGGATCCACCGCATCTCCGCTTTCCCCTGAAAAAAAGCGGCAAGGCCGTCTGTCTTCGCGCTTTTTGTCCAACTGAACAGCAGCAGCAATCCGGTCCTTGAAAGCACCGGAACCGCCATCAGCCATAACAGCGGCATAGCCGAAAAGCTTTCTGCGATCAAAATGATTTTTCCGGCGATGGCTAAAATCAGCGCCATGGTCCCGAAAGCCCCGATTCTGGGGTCGCCCATGATCTCCAGGCGCTTTTTACGATCCCGATAGGAAAAGAAAGCGTCTGCGGTATCCGCGAGGCCGTCCACATGCAATCCGCCTGTAGCCCCTAGAAAGACGAGCATCAATAAAAATCCGCTTAGGAGGGAGCTTGCATCCGTGTATTCCCGTAACAGGAACGCGCTCCCCATGGCAGCTGCGCCGAGCAGTGCTCCGACAATCGGCAAAGCGATATACATCGCTGTGATGTCCCGTTTTTCCATCGGCAGCGCTTTTTTCACAGGCACTATTGAAAAGAACTGGAACGCGAGCGCGAATCCGGTTGTGATGTTTTTCATCATTTGCCCGCCTCCATGATCTTTTCTACGGCGGCCCAGTCCATATGCGCTTTTACGTGTTCCGCCCACTGTCCGTAGCGGTCGGCCTGTTCCACATCAATCGGCTCCGGCAAGCTCTTGGCTTTTCGGATCGGCGCGAGAAACGCCCTTCGGCATTCCGTATTATTAAAAAATCCGTGGAGGTGTGTGCCTAACAAATTGCCGGACAAAAAGCCCTCAACTCCGCCCGTAAAATGGATCAACGGCGATTCCCCTCCGCCTACTCGACCTGCATGGATTTCATAGCCTTCTACCGGAATATCCTGCTCCGAAAACCGCACATGCCCGCTACGCCTGGCTACCAGCTTTTCTTCATTGAAAACCGTTTCCATGCCTTTGATCAAGCCGAAGCCTGTTTCCAGGTTTGCCGGTGGGCCGTCGAGTCCAAGCGGATCCCGCAGAATCTCTCCCATCATCTGATAGCCGCCGCATAAACCGACAATCCGGCACTCCTCTTTTAACGATTCCAATTTCTCGTGGAGCCCCTGCTTTTTCCAGTGGCGTAAATCAGCAATGGTGCTTTTGGTTCCCGGAATGACCAAAATATCGGGATGGCCGATTTCTTCCACCCCCTCCACCCAGCGTACAGTGGTATCCCTTTCATTGAAAAGCGGCTCCAGGTCTGTGAAATTCGACAGGTAAGGATGCTTTATTACAGCTATATCGATGGCGCCCGGCAACGCTTGTTTCTCCAAGGCGCTTACGCCGAGCGAATCTTCCTGTTCAATCTGATGGCCGCTGAGATACGGGATGACCCCAAGCACCGGCAAGCCGGTATAGGATTCCAGGAATTCCACGCCGTCCTGGAACAGGCGGATGTCGCCCCGGAATTTATTGATCAGCAAGCCTTTGACGCGCTCCGGATTCGGAATCAGCGCAAGAGTTCCGACAATGGATGCGAAAACACCTCCCCGCTCGATGTCCGCAACGAGGATCACCGGCACGTCCGCTTTTTCAGCTACGGCCATGTTGACCAGATCCCGGTCGTTCAAATTGACTTCCGCCGGGCTTCCCGCTCCTTCAATCACGATATGGGTGAAGTCTGCTGCCAGGTTGGCCAGTGCTTGGTCAATTGCAGCTTGGCCTTGTTCGTAAAATCGCTGCCGGTAATCCATCCCATCCATCACCAGCGTTTTTTTGCCGAACAATACCACTTGGGATTTCATATCGCTTTCGGGCTTCAGCAAAATCGGGTTCATGTCCACAGTCGCTACTACTCCTGCCGCTTCCGCCTGCACCCCTTGGGCCCGGCCGATTTCTTCGCCAAAGATGGTTACGTAAGAGTTATTGGACATGTTTTGCGATTTGAAAGGCGCCACGCGCTTGCCTTCGTCAGCCATGATCCGGCAGAACGCGGTGCAGATCATGCTTTTGCCGACATCGGATGAAGTTCCTTGGATCATTATCCCCTGCATTTTGTCACTTCCTTTTGTAAGCGAACCCATTTTCCATTTCGTATGCTTCCTTGGCTTGGGCGACGAGCCAAAGATGAATCTTGCCGAGCCAGAACTGATACGTTCGGTCACGAATAAAATCATCCAGCACTTCATTCGAAACGATCACCAAAACGGCGGCTATTTCCTGAATTCCTATTAACGTCTCTTGCAGTCTGGCCCATTTCTTCTCCATGCAGCCGGGTTGTTCTGCACAAGGCATGCCGTTTTCCCAGCCTTCGTATAATTCATTGGCCAGCCAGGTGGTGACGCAGTCCCAAAGAACGGCATCTCCCGGCTGTAGTTTCGCCAAAGCGTCTTCCAGGTGCAACGGCTGTTCGATGGTCGTCCAGCCCCGGCCGAGGCGGTCCATGCGGTGCCGCTCAATCCGCGCTTTCATTTCCGCGTCATAGGCTCTTCCGCTTGCGAGATAGATGCTCCTCGCCGCTTCTGCATCCAAAACCTTTTTTTCTGCCCAGGCGCTTTTGCCGCTGCGGACACCGCCGCTGACAAAAATCAGTGTGCTTCCAGCCATGCCGCAATCTCCTCCCGCAGCTGCACCATCTGTTCCGGTGCTTTCATGCCGATGCGGAACCATTGCCCGTCCATGCCGCGGAACGATTCGGTGTGCCTAAGGACGATGCCTCTTTGCAGCAGGTCTTTGAAAAACAGATCCGGCCGCTTGTCTTGAGGCAGGCGGAAGGACAGGAAATTCACTTTTGAATCGGTCGTCTTGCAGCCGTTTTCTTCTAAAAACCGTTTCATTTCCTGCCGCTCCAACTCGGCGGCTTCCACAATCCGCCCCCGGTATGCCGCTTCATCGAAGCAGCGCGCCCCTAAAATTGCCGAGATGGCATTGACGTTCCAATGGGCGGCGCCTCTTTTCAGCTCTTCAATAATTTCAGGATCCGCTATTGTATAGCCGAGCCGGAGTCCGGGAATCGCATACATCTTGGTCATCGATCGGACGATGATCAAATTCGGAAACGCTTTTTGCCGTTCGATCATGGAATGCTCTTCCCCTGCAAAATCGATGAATGCTTCGTCCAAGACAAGTTCGCATTCCGCTGCTTTGCATGCCTCCGCCAGAAAAATCAGTTCGTCCTGTTTGAGCATATGCCCTGTAGGATTATGCGGATTGCAGATATAGAGCGCTGCGCTGCCTTCGAGCTCATCCACGATGTCGGCCATCGGCAAACGCCATCCGGCTTGCGGCGTCAATTGCACCGCAGCAATCACAGCATCCTCCGCTTCCAAGGTTTTCCGGTACTCGGAAAAAGCCGGTTCAACCAGGACCACCCGCTTGCCGCGGTAGCGCTTGGCAAGCCAGGTGAAAATTTCCGCAGCGCCGTTGCCGGCAGCCACGCGTGCGGGTTCTACTCCATGATACGCGGCTGCCGCTCCGCGAAACGGCTCTGCGTCGGGGTCCGGGTAGCGCCGGATGGACTCCAGCATTTCCGGCCACACCTGTTCGATAAAGGCTGGCGGGCCGAAAGGATGGACGTTTTCACTAAAATCCAGAATCGTTTGCGGCGCCGCCAGCCCCGCCCGTTCAAACAATCGATGCGGATTTGCTCCGTGGTCAGGTAAATTCAATGATCAGCCCTCCTATTGCAAAAAGAATGAAAAACCAAATTGCTGCTGTTTGCATATGCTCCACTGCTTTCCGGATATGTGCAGCTTCCAGGCGGTAGACCGGCTTGCCCATGCGTGCCCGATGGGAGGGAATGCCTTTGTATGTATTCAAGCCGCCCAGTTCAATCCCCAATTGGATGGCCGTCGCGGCTTCAAGCCAGCCGCTGTTCGGGCTGGGATGCTTTTTGGCGTCGACTCGCCATTCCACAAAACGCTGGCGAAACGGCAGCCTTCTTTTATTCTTGGTCGTAATCAGGATCAATGCGCCGGTAATCCGGCTTGGGACGAAGTTCAATAGGTCATCCAAGCGGGCGGAGGCGAAACCGAATCTTTCAAACTCCTGATTTTTGTATCCCACCATCGAATCGCAGGTGTTGACTGCTTTGTAAAGCCATAACCCCGGGGCGCCAAGAAGAAAAGCCCAGAACAGCGGTGCCGTCACTCCGTCGCTGGTATTTTCCGATACCGTTTCGACCACGCCGCGCGTGATTTCACTTTCACCCAAATCCGCGGTGTCGCGGCCCACGATCCAGCTCAGTTTTTCCCGAGCCTGCTGCCAGTCGTTATTGACGAGCGGCCGGTAGACCTCTTCCGCTGCATCTTTCAGGCTTTTCTGGGCAAGGCCAGAAGCGATCAAAACCGCTTCCGCCGAAAAGCCCAGGATCCAGTGGATTGCATACGCCCCTTTAATGAACATGTACGCAGCCCCGAATGCCAGACCGGCGACTAGCACTACCATGAAGAACCCGTTGCGAAAAGCATGCGGAGGCCGGTTCCAGCGCTTTGACAATCCAGCAATCACCGTTCCAAGCCAGCGGACCGGATGCGGCCACGACGGCGGGTCCCCTACGAGCCGGTCCAAGGCCATGCCCAAGGCAATCGCGGCGATATGGCCGATCATTGTTTTTTCGCCTCCCGGTAAAGGGCGATCGCTTCCACCGTACATTCGAACACGCCGGTGCCGATCAAACTGCCCAGTTCCGTAATCGGGCCTGCATAAGGAAGCGTATCCCCTCGCTGCGTGGCTGCTACGAGGCAGCTGTCTGTCGAGGTACCGGTTGCGATGGTGCCGGTCAATGGATCCTTCACCCCTTCCTGATGAAGTGCTTTGGTCTTCGCTTCGGTGGCCGTGATCATTGCTTGGATAAATGCTTCATCGGATAAGGTGCCGTTGACGAAGATCCACGTATTGATTGTACCGACGCCAAGCAGCCGTTCAGCCGCTTTGGAAACATCGACGGCATTGCCGACGCCTGCTGTCACCGCAATCACGACAGAACCGAAGGAAGCCGGAAATTCCTTGACGACGGCATGTTCCGTTTTCACGGCCGTCATCATCCCCACCGTATCGGTCGGTTTGAAGCCGCGGCTTTCGATAAAACGGGTCATGTCGGACAGGCTGTCATCGATATTGTAATCCATGTCCACATGGCGGTTGATGAAGGTCCGGAACCAGCCAGCCCCCGCATTGATGACTGCAGAAGAGACGGTTTTCAACGGCACCGGGCTTTCATACAACACCATTTCTGCAGATGCCGAGAAAGCTTCCGCCCGAATCACCGACTCTTCCAGCAGGCCTTTCACACCTGGAAGCAACGTAATCTGCGGTTTTGGAAGCTCAGGATGGGGATGGTTGCTGACGCGCGCATGGTATACCGTTTCGATATCCGATTCCCGCACCACTTCATGCGGCTCACCGATGCGTACGACACGGCCCTTATCGAGCAGCAGCAATTGATCGCAGTACATCGAAGCCAAGTTGATATCGTGAAAAATTGAAACGACCGTCAGTTCTTTTTCGATTGCCTGTTTTTTGATCGTATCGAGCAATTCCCGCTGGTGATTGATATCGAGATGGTTTGTCGGTTCGTCCAAAAGCAGGACTTGTGCGTGCTGGGCGAGAGCCTGTGCGACGAATACCCGCTGCTGCTCCCCGCCAGACAATTGGTCGATCGGCGTGTTTTCATAATGCCGGATAGCCATTAAATCCAATGCTTCCACAACCGCAGCTTCGTCTTCGTCAGACCAGGAAGAGAACCAGCCGCTTTGATGCGGATAGCGGCCGAGCGAAACGGTTTCACGGACAGTATGGGCAAATGCATGGGCGTGCAGCTGGGGCAGGACGGCCATTTTTTTTGCCAGTTCTTTTGCGCCGAAACTGCCAATCGCCTGACCGGCAATTTCCACGTGGCCGCTTTTGGCCGGCAAGACGCCGCTGACCAGTTTTAGCATCGTCGATTTCCCGCTGCCATTCGGCCCGAGAATGCCGAGCAGCGAACCTTTAGGCACTTCAAAAGACACGCTTTCTACTATATTCTTGTCTCCGTATCCGCCGGTAAGTTCTGTGATTTTCAGCATATCAAGCCACTCCTTTGCGCTGCCGGAAAAAGATGAAGGCGAAAACCGGCGCTCCGATAAATGCAGTAATGACGCCAATAGGCAATTCCGTCGGGGAAATGATTGTCCGTGAAACCAGATCGCAGACGATCAGCAAAGCGGCACCATTGATGAAAGACAGCGGCAGGACATGGCGATGGTCCGAGCCCCAGATGAGGCGGACCATATGCGGCACGACCAGTCCGACAAACCCGATTGTGCCGGATACGGCGACCGCTGCTCCCGTCAGGACAGAACCGCTGACCAAAATCATCATTTTGCGTTTTTTCACATCCACACCGAGGTGCTGCGCCCGTTCTTCACCGAACAGCATGGCATTCAACTCCCTGCGATTAAGCCAAAGGATGAACGAACCGATGAGGATGAACGGCAAGGCCATCTGGACATACGGCCAGCCACGCATCGATACGCTTCCGAGCAGCCAGCCGATGATCTGGCGCAGTTCTTCCCCGGTCAAAGCAATCATCAACGAAATCAATGAACCAAGAAACGAACTGAAAATGATCCCTGTCAGGATGACCGTCTCCATTTTCATCGCTTTGTCCACAAGTTTAGCAAATGCCATCACGGCGAGCATTGTTAACAAAGCTCCAATCATGCTCATGACCGGCAGCGTATAAATGCCGAGAAAAGGGATCGAAATGCCGAAAAAGAGTGTCATCACGGCGCCGACTGAGGCACCGGAAGACACTCCTAACGTGTAGGGATCAGCCAATGGGTTTTTAAGAAGCCCTTGGAATGCGGCACCCGCGATCGCGAGTGCGGCGCCAACAAGGCCAGCCAGCACTACGCGCGGCATGCGGATATTCCATAAGATATTGGCTGCTGCTTCGTCCGACGCCGGATTCCATAGCACGGCCGGCGAAATCGCCACCGTCCCCACCGTCACTCCCAGCACCACTGCCCCTGCCAATAGAAGAAGAGAGACAAGGTAGGCGGCAATGGTTTTACTCACTGAATACCTCAGGGTATACCGCTTCAGCCATTTCGAGCAAGCCCTCAGTCAATCTTGGGCCCGAACGGTTGACCAAATCCGAATTAACATCAACAACTGCCTTTTCCTTCACCGCAGCCACACTTTCAAAGCCTGGACGCGCCAAGACTTGATCGACTGCTTCCGGTACATAATAGCCATATGTCGTCAAAATCACATCCGGATTGGCTTCAACGATCGCTTCCGGATCCATGCTAACCCAGCCTTCAAGGTCTTTAGCAACATTTTCCGCATTGATGATTTCAAGCATATGATCCATAAAAGTCCCGCTTCCTGCTGTATAGATTTCCGGATCTCCGGAAACTTCGATAAATACTTTTTTCGGTTCTTTAACCGCACTTGCCTGCTCTTTTATTTCCTCCACTTGCACTTCCATTTCAGAAACAAGCGCATCCGCTTCTTCCATGGCGCCAGTCGCCTGGCCGATTACCGTAATCGTATCATATACTTCATCAAAATTTTTCGCTTCTTGCACCACATAAACCGGAATGCCGGCATCGCGCAGCTGCTGGAATCCAGCTTCTCCGACGGCAACGCCTGATTCATGAGCCAGCACCACATCCGGGTTCAAGCTAATGATTTTTTCCACGTTGAATTCCTGTCCGCCGATTTTTTCGACTTTGGCTGCTTCTTCCGGATAATTATCAAAATCGGAAACTCCGACTATTTTTTCGCCGAGGCCCAGTTCATACGAGATTTCCGTGTTCGACGGAATCATCGAAACGATGGCATCCGGTTCTTCTTCAATCACGACTTCTTCGCCGACAGCATCCGTCAATGTAACTGGAAACTGGGCTTCCGCCACTTCCTTCGGCGGCTCAGCCGGTGTTTCAACGTCCTGTTCCTCAACTGCCGCGTTTTCTCCGCCGCATCCTGCCAGCATTACGGCTGCAAGCCCTGCACTCATCCCAAACTTCCAAAACTTTTTCATGGTGGTTTCCTCCAATTTTCTTTTTCCATTCAGCGCTGAGCCAGCGGAGGGGGACCGCTGGCTCAGCGCTGAAGCCGTGCTTTTGCTCATTATGTATTCCGATACCGCTGCGCTTTCGGGCCTTTTCCAATGAAAAGACCCCCCGCAGCGATGCGGAGGGTCTGAAAGGACGACATAAAAAAACATGTGCATCCAGCCGGTCCTCGCAGGCTTAAAGAGCGTTTCATAAAGGCAGGTCTCCTGGCTCGTGGTCATTGCGTTCTGCACCTTCCCGAAGATCGGCTTCAGTGGCATTCTGCAGATTGCTCTCACTTACAGTGGCGGGACCGCGCCGGAATCGAACCGGCTTCCCTTTTAACTCATGTTCTTAGACATAAGCACCTTTATGATATGAATATTCAATTCCGTTACAAAATCCATTATACACGAAAAAAATTCCGTGTCTCTTACATTTTTTCCGGAGCTGCGACACCGACCAGTTTCAAGGCATTTCCAAGCGTCGTTTTCACGGCAGTAATAAGCGCCAGGCGCGCACGCGTCATTTCCTCATTCGAAGCATCCAGGACTTTATTGGCGTTGTAGAAACTGTGGAAATTGGCCGCCAGTTCGTGGATATACGTTGTCACGCGGTGCGGTGCGCGCATTCTTGCAGCGTCCGCCACCACTTGCGGGAAGTCGCCGAGTTTCTTCATGACATCCACTTCCTTTTCGGAACTGAGCAGGCTCAGATTCTCCGTCGAAGGCGTGAAGCCAAGTTCTTCTCCTTGGCGCAGGATCGAGCAGATGCGGGCATGTGCATATTGCGAGTAATAGACCGGGTTTTCATTGGACTGCGAAACCGCCAGATCCAGATCGAAATCCATATGGGAGTCGCCTGAACGCATCGCGAAGAAATAACGTACGGCATCCAAGCCGACCAGTTCAACCAGCTCGCGCATTGTCACCGCTTTGCCGGTACGTTTGCTCATCTTCATCTTCTCGCCGTCTTTATACAGCTGCACCATCTGGATGATGCTCACTTCAAGCGTGTCGCGGTCATAGCCCAGCGCTTCGATCGCCGCTTTCATGCGCGGGATATAGCCGTGGTGATCGGCTCCCCAGATGTTGATGAGCTTGTCGAAGCCGCGTGCTAATTTATCTTCGTGGTAAGCAATATCCGGAAGCAAATAAGTGAACGATCCGTCGTTCTTGATCAGGACGCGGTCTTTGTCGTCGCCGAATGTCGTCGAACGGAACCATGTTGCGCCATCTTCTTCATAAATATGGCCATTCGCACGGAGCTTGTTCAGCGCCACATCGATTTCGCCTTTTTCATAAAGCGATGTTTCCGAGAACCAAACGTCGAATTCGACGCGGAAATCAGCCAGATCTTTCTGAAGCTTTGCAAGCTCCACTTTCAAGCCGTGCTTGCGGAACGCTTCAAAGCGTTCTTCTTTGGTCATGGATACGTATTTGTCGCCGTGCTCTTTTACCAAGTCTTCCGCGATGTCCTTGATGTCCTGCCCGCGGTAACCGTCTTCCGGCATGTTCAGCTCCTGGCCGAGCGCTTCGAAATAACGCGCTTCGATCGACCATGCCAAATTGTTGATCTGGTTGCCGGCGTCATTGATATAGTATTCGCGCGATACATCATATCCCGCAAGGTCCAATACGTTGCAAAGCGAATCGCCGACAGACGAGCCGCGGGCATGTCCAAGGTGCAAGTCGCCAGTCGGGTTCGCCGAAACAAACTCGACCTGGACGCGTTCGCCGCCGCCTGAATTGGTGCGGCCGTAATCCGCTCCTTGTTCCAGGACCGTCTTCACAACGTCCAGCAAATACTCCTTCTTGATGGTGATGTTGATGAAACCTGGTCCGGCAATTTCGATTTTCTCGATGTTGGCTGCTTCCTTGTCAATGTTTTCAAGGATTGCCTCGGCAATCGCACGCGGCGCTTTCTTAGCGACGCGCGTCAATTGCATCGCGATGTTCGTTGCGTAATCCCCGTTCGCTTTGTCTTTCGGCGACTCCAAAAAGACGTCCACCGGCTCTGCCGATAATTCCGCTTTCTGGACCGCTTCGCTGATTGCTCCTTTAATGGCGTGCTGTACTTTTTCTACTGCATTCATTGTGTACCCTCCGTAAATTGGATTTCCATCACGTATTCCCCGACAAAGCTTTCGCCCATCGCAAGATCGTAGCGGACTTTGAAATGTGTGTCGCTGACTGACAGCTCATGCGCTTTGGTCGTCAGCATGAACGAACCGTGTTCATTCGTCAAATTGCCGGTTTGCTCTTTATGTAATAAAAACGGCAGCCGCATCTGCAGGCCTCCGCTTCTCATAACCATTGCGTCCTCTTGTCCGAGCTTCACTGTGGTCCGGATGTCCAGTTCGTCCTGCCGCTCCTCGTACTGCAAGTAGCGCCGGTCATTCTTCACCGTCATCGTCCCCTCGGACCACATTTCCATCTTCTGTTCTTCCACGTCCGGCTGGCGGATTATGGTCGTCAATTTGATTTTCACCATTTTCCTCATGCCGCCTGCCCCCTTTTAAGTAATAGCCTTTCCATTATAGCCCGATTCGGCAGACATTTTCAATTGAGGGTTTGCCGGAATCCCGACAAAACGGGCAGAAATGCAAAAAACCACTCCGGGGAGTGGCTGATTGCGATCAAGAAAACCGGCTGCGCCGGATTACCGGATGTACGTTTTTACGAATGAAGGCCGCGCAAAGATATTCGGTTTTTTGTCGATGCCTTCCGCAGTTCCACGCTTAGCGTGCGCCTGCCCGTAGGATTCCGAACTTTGCCAGTTCTTGAACGACGCTTCGTCTTTCCACATCGTCAGGATGATGTATGTATCTGAACTCTGCGGACGCAAAACACGGATCGCTGCGAACCCGGGCTCCCCTTCCACCTTGCCGGCACGGTTCTGGAAACGCGCTTCAAAAATCTCCCTGCCTTCCTCCGTCACCGGAATGTTGTTGAATACCGCAAAGTAGCCGTCGTTGATGTCGCCGACTGCATTCAGCACTTGGAACGCTTCAAAGCCCTCGGGAGCTGCGCCTCCTTCCGCTTCGAACAGCACCGTCGATTCCTCGCCGTCCACCAGGTAGATCAGCCGTGCGTTCGGCGTTCCAGCAAGCATTGCAACACCCTGGTCTCTATGTCCTGTCCATTTATACAATTCCATCGCCAGCACCTCTTTCGGATTTATATTCCTTTCCATTTTATCTTTTCTGGCGGAAAGAATCTATCCGGACCATTCGTGCGCCGCCGTCAGCCCTTTTCGTTCAGTCCGAGTTTCCGGATAAGCGGTTTGATCGTCAAACCCTGGACCACCAAAGAAAACAACACGACCGAGAATGTCAGAAGCAGCACCGTGTCCCTTCCATCAAAACTCGCTGGAAGGCTGAGCGCCAAGGCGATGGAAAGGCTGCCTTTTAGTCCGCCCCAATTGAGCAGGATGCGCTCTTTCCGGTTCAGGCTTTTCGCCGGCAGTGTACTGATGAACAGTGCAACAATCCGCGCTCCAATAACGATGAGAATTGCATAGATGACAATTTCCCACTGGCCGTTCAAATCAATATTGCGGATTTCCAGGCCAACAATCAGGAAAATCAGTGAGTTGGCAATCAAAGCAATGACGTCCCAAAATGAATTGATATTCTGTTCAGTTACCTTGGACATTCCGATTTTCCCGCCATAATCAGCAAAGACAAAACCACCCGCTACTACGGCAATGACACCCGAGACGTGAAGATGCTCGGCTATAAAGTAACTGCCGAAAAACAACAAGGCCGAAACGGCAATCTCAAAAGGATAATCGTCATAAAAGCGGATGACTTGCGAGAAGAGAAAGCCAAGGATGACCCCAACCAGGATTCCGCCTACCGCAAAACGCAGGAACAACCAAACGCCGCTTCCGACGCCTGCCCAGCCCATTTCGATATAGGTCAATAAATAAACGGATGCAATCTGGAAAAGCACGATCGCAATCCCATCATTGAACAAGGATTCCCCTTCCATGATGGTGGACAATTTTTCGGAAACACCTGCCGATTTGAAAATAGAAAGTACGCTGATCGGATCCGTAGCGCTCATCAAGGCCGCAAAAGTGAAGGCCACAGCAATCGGCAGCCCGATCAGGAAATATCCTGCAAAACCGATGATGATAAAAGACAAAAAAGTTCCGCCCAAGGCAAGCCCGATGACCGTATTCTTCTGCTTGTATAAATGGTGAAACGGCAATTTCAACGTAGCATCTCCCAGAAGGATGGGCAGGAACAGCGAAATGATGATGACTTGGAAAACATTCGATTGGGTAATGAATGCTTCCGCCTGGTCAACCAGCGGAAATGGCAAATTGACGATACCTAATAGAAGGCCGACCAAAACGAGTGCAATCGTATCCGGCTGGTTGATTTTCCTTGCAACTCCGATGACCGCTATCGCAATGGCCAGCAATATTAGAATCTGAATAAACACTTCATTAAAATCATGCATTCTGCATCGCCCCCATCTGCCTGTTACCCTTTCCATTGCTCAAAAAGAAGCGCTGTAAACATTTTTAGTGGAGTCAAACGGAGTTCATCCCTTCGAACCCTTATATCACGCGGCTTATTGGACAACTTTAAAAGTACGAGCTTAACCGGCAAAGGGCAAGGCCCGCGGCATTTCTGCCTGGCCTTGCCCTTCCACGATCCCGCTTCTTCTATCCAGCAGCTGAAAAGCGAATCGGCGGCGACTTCTTTTCCTTATTTTCCGCTGGCGCCCTCCACAAGAAACGGAGTTTCAGCCATCTGCCCTGGCACACGGCCTTTGAACCCCATAGCCGTTTGCTCCGCTTTTCTCCAATTGATATATCCGTACACGGAATTGATTAAGTACAAGCTCCACATGACGAACATCGCAATCGTTTCGCCATTCTGGAAGAAGAAATTGTATCCCCACAGCACCATCGACATGGCATTGATGAAAATCCACAAGTTCCATTGGAAGGCGATGCGCTTCACCATGAGGATCATCGCAACGATGCTGAGCACCGTTGTGGTTGCGTCAATGATCGGCAAATTGCCGCCCATCAAGGTCAAAATCCATGCGTAGAGTGCGATTGCGGCAGCAGACCCCGCCACGAGCAGCGCTTTCTGCTTCAGGGTCACAGCTTTCACTTCCACGTCCATTTCGGTTTTCTCCTTGACGGCAGGATCGGCTTGCTTCGCTTTCCCGAACCAGATGTACCATCCCAAAATATTCATCGGCAAATAATATAGGCCGTTCAGCATCACTTCCCCGTAGAAACCCGCGCCGTAGGAAATATATGCGTATAAGATCACGTTGGCTACGCCCAGCGGATAATTCCAGATGCTCCCTTTCGCGCAAAGGAACACGCAGAGAAATCCGAGCAGTCCGGCAATCAGCGCAATCGGGGCATCCCCCCAATATACCGATAATCCGATCATCGCCAAACTGCCAAGCACCACGAACAATTTTTCGAACAAGTCCATTCTTTTGAAAAACTTGATTACTTTCATATTCATGCCTCCGCTTCTTTTGTGTTTCACTTCCCTTCCATATATTAATGTCTTTACATGTGTAATGACACCCTTTTAATTATTAAAATGATAAAAATACCACTTGTTTTTCCAAGAGTGTGTTCGAGAAAGCAAAAAAAGCACAGCTGACCGCTATTAAAACCTAGCGAATCAGCGTGCTTTTTATGGATGGAGATCTTAACGATTTTATTGCCACGACAGAACCGATTGACGGTCCGGTTTTATTTCACCCAACCGAGAATCATTTCACGGATGAGTTTACTTGCAGTGTTGGCAGTCTGGTCGGAATGGTCATAGACCGGTGCCAGTTCGACCAAGTCGAACCCGACAACATTCACGCCGGACGCTGCAATGGCGTGGATCGATGCCAATAGTTCGCGCGACGTGATGCCGCCTGCGTCGACTGTGCCTGTTCCTGGCGCATGCGCCGGGTCCAAGACGTCCATATCGATCGTAACATAGACGTTGCGGCCTTCGAGCGTCGGCAGGACTTCTTTCAACGGCTCAAGCACTTCGAATTTCGAGATGTGCATGCCGTTCTCTTTCGCCCAGACGAATTCTTCTTTCATGCCCGAACGGATGCCGAATGAATAGACATTTGACGGTCCAATAAGGTCGGCGATTTTACGGATCGGCGTGGAATGCGAATATTCTTCGCCTTCGTAGTTTTCGCGAAGGTCGGTATGTGCGTCAAAATGGATGATCGCCAAATCGTCGTATTTGCTCGCAACGGCTTTCATGACCGGAAGAGACACCAAGTGCTCGCCGCCCATGCCCATCGGGATTTTATTGTCCGCAAGCAACGTGTGGACATAGGTCTCGATTTCAAGCAGGGATTTTTCCGGGTTGCCGAACGGCAATGGAATGTCGCCTGCGTCGAAGAATTTTACATCTTCCAGTTCGCGGTCAAGGTACGGGCTGTATTCTTCCAGGCCGATTGACACTTCACGGATTTTGTTCGGGCCGAAACGGGAGCCCGGACGGTAGCTGACTGTCCAGTCCATCGGCATGCCGTAAAGGACCGCTTTGGATTCTTCATAGTTCGGGTGGCTTTTGATGAATACTTTTCCTGAGTACGTCTCGTCAAAGCGCATCTTATTCGCCTGCCAAATCTTTCACGAATTTCGGCAATACGAATGCCGCGTTGTGCAATTCTTTCGTGTAATATTTGGTGTCGATGTCGTGGAAACGCTCAGCCGGCACTTCCAGCGGGTTGTATTTTTTCGAACCGATTGTGAATGCCCAGAGGCCTGACGGGTAAGTCGGGATGTTCGCCAAGTACAATTTTGTGATCGGGAAGATTTCCTTCACGTCTTTTTGCACTTGCTCGATCAAATCCGCTTTGAACCATGGGTTGTCGGATTGTGCGACAAAAATGCCGTCTTCTTTCAAGGCACGCGAAATGCCCGCATAGAAACCTTTCGTGAACAAGTTAACTGCCGGGCCGACCGGTTCAGTTGAATCCACCATGATGACGTCGTATTTGTTTTCGGATTCTGCGATGTGCATGAATCCGTCGCCGACGATTACGTCAACGCGTGCATCTTCAAGGTCTGAAGCGATTGAAGGCAAGAATTTTTTCGAGTACTCGATCACTTTGCCGTCAATATCGACAAGCGTCGCTTTTTTCACAGAAGGGTGCTTGAGCACTTCACGGATGACTCCGCCGTCTCCGCCGCCAACAACCAGAACGTTTTTTGGATTTGGATGAGTGAACAATGGAACGTGCGCCACCATTTCATGGTAAACGAATTCGTCTTTCTCAGACGTCATGACCATGCCGTCAAGGAAAAGCATATTGCCCCATTCAGCCGTCTCTGCCATCTCCAAGTATTGGAAATCCGTTTGCTCGGTATGAAGCGTTTTATTGATTTTCATCGTAATCCCGAAGTTCTCGGTTTGTTTTTCTGTGTACCAAAATCCTGCCATCTATAATCAAACTCCTTTTCGCTCAAATTAAAACTACTTAAAAAAGTATAATTCTTTTCAACAAAAGTGCAATATTTTTTTGCACAGTCCCCTTTACCCGCTCGGCTCCTGAATATGCGCAAAATAAAAAGGTTTTCTGCGGCGGGAATTTTTCCAGACGCAGAAAACCTTTTTATCCTGATGGCGCGGAGAAAGAGACATGAGGCATTGGGCTTGGGTTTTCTCGCAATGGCTCACGGCACTTGTCCGCTTCTCAGGTGTCCTAGCTTTCTATTCAAAAGCTGTATTTATAGTGTACTGCCTTTCATTGCCAACTTCAACCGCCTGTGTAAGGCAATTTCAAATGTCACATTTTGTTCAAATTCCAGAAAGGATTATGCATTCAAATCTTGACGGAGCTGGGGTTCGCTGCGTTCCCACATTTCCGGGTTATGGCTTCGCAAGTATTCGGCAAGCACCCGTTTGGACGGTTCATCCATATGGTCGACGATGATTTTGCGCTTCATCGATTTGTCCATCAAGTTGACGTGTTCGGCCAAAATTTTATAGCCGCGGCGTTTTTCGCGGTTGACGACCATCTCGCAAGCCGTGACGCCTGCGTAATAAGGGCCCTGCGGATTGAAGTCAATGGTGATCCAGATGAGCCAATACGGCTTGCCGCCAGCCGAGTCTTCCCGGTTCGTTGTGAATTTGATGCCTTTTTCCACCTGGCTGCGCGCATGCATCGCGCCGATGTCGATGAACGCTTCCTCTTCCTGGATGTCGATGAACAGCGGCGAGACGTTCTCAAGCGACAGCGAGCCGATGCCGTAGCCTTTATGGCCGTCCGTCGGATCGTTCTTTATAATGGTGAATCCTACTTTTTGTTTCGGTTTTTCTTCGTTTGCCATGTGTACATTCCCTCCGTTCTGATATGATTGAGATATCTTTATTAAGGCTTGTTAAGTTCACAGGTATGGAGCTAAACAGCGGAGACTGCCGCGGGACAGCGAAGTGCCGAGATCCACTCGGGCGCAAAGCCCGAGTTAGCTCGGCGCAAGCCCGCAGCAAAGCGGAGCTGTTTTGCGGAATACCCTACTAACAAACACAAAGCCTAATTCAAAAAAGGAGCTGTATCCATTATGCCATACGTAACTGTCAAAATGCTTGAAGGCCGCACGGAAGACCAAAAACGCGCACTTGTTGAAAAGGTCAGCGAAGCGGTTGCTGAAACAACTGGCGCACCGATCGAGAACGTCACGGTCTTCATCGAAGACATGAAGAAAACCGATTACGGCGTCAAAGGCAAACTTTTTAGCGATATCTAAATCGCTTTCGCCTGTTGATATGGAAAAACTCCCGTTACGGGAGTTTTTTTAATTCCTTAATTCTTCAATAAACCCGTAGGCTTCTTCGATTTCGTCTTGTGTGAAGTTCAGCTTCGCTTTGACGACGTGGAGCTTTTCGATCTGCTCGTCGCGCTCCATATGGTCGAAATACAGGAGCGTCGCCGTCAGTTCAAGAAAGCGGCTGCTTTTGCCGTTCAGCTTAGCAGCAACTTCAGGCGACTCGAGAATCGATTCCTTCAGTGTTCCGCGGAAGTCGGCCCCTTCTTTGGTGACGCTGTATTTGTATTGGACGTACGAACCTTTGTCTTCAAGTTCCTCGGACAAAAACCCCATATCGCATAGTTCTTCTACTCGAGCTGTCAGTTCCTCGGAATACGGCCCGTAGATATGAAACTCGTATTTTTCCTGGAACGGCACGCCCAGTTTTTTCAATATGTAAATCATTTTCTGCATTTTTTTGCGGCCGGTGATGCCTTCCGCTGTCGCGATGAAATCCACGATTTTTGCGTGTTCCTGGAGCAACTAGACCCCTCCTTCTTTAAGCATTTCCAATATCTGCTGCTTGATGGCTTTTTTCTTGCCATCTATCAATAATTCCGCTGGGAAATAGAGTTTATAATCCGTTCTGCGCTTTCCGGAAATCGCTTCGACAATCTGCGACAGGCGCGACAATTCCTTGATGTCGCCGTTCGGCATCAAAAGATGGATCGGCAGGCGTTCGCCTTCTTCGCCGGGGCGGTAGAAGTCGTACGGCAGATCCGATGTCGAATCGTCCACGAGGTAGTAGTCCGGGTCGATGCCCGCTTTCTGAAACAGCCGCGCGAGCTCCCCGAGCTTCCGGTAATCCTTGCCGGGGTCGAAATCGACGTACTGGAACAGGCGGCGGTTGACGAACCGGTCGCTCATATCGGCGAGGATCGGATCGCGTTCGTCCATCCAAAGCTGGAAGTACGTCATCAGGACGCCTTCATCAAGCGCCAAATAATCCTTCAGCGTGAACGTTCGGTCGAAGAAGGCCATGAAATGCGTCGGTGGCTGCTTGAATTCATAGCCGCTGTCATGGAGTTCCTTCGCGCGCTGCAGGATCTTCCGCAGAATGACTTCCGCGCTGCGCGCCACCGGATGGAAATACACTTGCCAATACATCTGGTAGCGGCTCATGATGTAATCCTCGACGGCGTGCATGCCGCTCGCTTTGATGACGACCTGATCGTCGATCGGCCGCATGACGCGCAGTATGCGCTCCATGTCGAAATGGCCGTAGGAAACGCCGGTATAGTAAGCGTCCCGCTGCAGGTAGTCCATGCGGTCGGCGTCGATCTGGCTGGAAATCAGCGAGACCACTTGCTTGTTCGTATAAGTTTTGGCGATGACTTCCGCGACTTTTTTCGGGAAATCCCCGCTCACTTTTGTCAGGATCTGATTGACTTCGGTATCGCCAAGCAAAATTTCGCGCGTGAAGTTCTCATGGTCGACATGGAAGACCTTTTCAAACGAATGCGAGAACGGTCCGTGGCCAAGGTCATGGAGAAGCGCAGCGCATAACACGACGAGCCGTTCGCTTTCATCCCATTCCGGGCGGCCATGGAAAATGTCGTCGGAAATCCGGCGGACGATTTCATAGACGCCGAGCGAATGGCTGAAGCGGCTGTGTTCGGCTCCGTGGAATACCAAATAAGAGGTGCCGAGCTGCTTGATGCGGCGAAGGCGCTGGAATTCACGGGAATTGATCAAATCCCAGATGACTTGGTCGCGTACATATATGTATCGGTGAACCGGATCTTTGAATACTTTTTCTTCAGCTAGCTTCTGTGTAGCATACACGGCCGCACCTCCAATTTTTCTGCGTACTGAACATTTTACCCCAGTCCGAGCCCCTCATTCAAGGGGACGGTGGAAGCATTTTCCGGTTGCGCTCAACGACCCGTTCCAAATAAAACCGGTACAGTTCCATCTCGTCGGGCGCAAGCGGCCGGGGCGCCGGCATCCCGAGCATCCCGTAAAGGTCGAGCACCACTTGTTGCACGGTCAACGGTTTGCCGAGCAGCTCGCTGAGCGACGCCATCACTTGGGGTTTTATTTCCGGGTAGGCGAACTTGGTTTCTTCGCCCTTCAGCCCCGCTTCATAAAACCCGCGGATCAGTTCCGCGCGCTCGGCTCCCGACCCTTCGATACACAGATAGACCTGCACCGCGATGCCGCGGCGGATGCGGCGCTGGGAAATGCCGGCGAATTTGCGGCCATCGATGCTGAGGTCGTATGACCCGGGGCAATACGACCCGACGATTTCATAAGCTTCGATCGGCGCTTCCGGAAACAGCTCCTGCACAAGTTCGACCATCAAGTCGTACCCGGCAGGAATGTCGATGGCGTTTTCTTTCTCCGACAAGACAAGCGAAATGTTCAGGACGCCGGCATCCAATACGACGGCAAGCCCGCCCGAGTTCCGGACAATCGGCTCATAGCCATGCTCGCGCAAATACGCCATCCCTTCTTCGATGTGCGGCAGCCGGTGGTCCTGGATGCCGAGCACGACGGTGTCATCGTGCACCCATGTGCGGACGGCGGACGGGCTTTTGCCGGAGCCGACCAATTCGCACAGCAGGTCATCCGCCGCAAATGATTCAAGTGCGGAACGGTTTTTGGCGCTCAGGGACTGGTCCCAAAACCGCCACTCGGTTTCTTTTTCAAATAAAGACATGATCGTTTCTCCTCTTTCAATTGCTTGTTCTAAGTGTACCCGAGATGGGGGTCTGTGAAAACCCGCTTTCGGCATGTCAAATTGGTGACAGTCCGCTGTTTTGGAGGAAGTTGCCAGGCTGTTGTGATAAACTGATTTTGTGAGATTCAGACTAAAGGAGTGTTTGATAAATGAATGAAGCAGCGATTACATTAGACGGCTGGTACGTCCTGCATGATTTCCGGTCGATGGACTGGGTGTCGTGGAAAATGCTGACGGAAGAAGAGCGCCAATTCGCGATCGATGAATTCCAGGCATTTATGGACAAAGTCAACCAAGCCGATGAAAACAAAACCGGTGCACACGCATTGTACTCAATCGTTGGCCAAAAAGCCGACTTGATGCTGATGCTTCTGCGCGAAACGATGGACGAACTGCGCGAGCTTGAAACGGAATACAACAAGCTGACGTTGATCGCGTATACGGTTCCGACCTATTCGTATGTATCGGTTGTCGAGCTTTCCAACTACCTGGCTGGGAAATCGGACGAAGATCCATACCAGAACCCGCACGTGCGTGCACGCTTGTACCCTGAACTTCAGCGTTCGCAGTACATCTGCTTCTACCCGATGGACAAGCGCCGTGAAGGCGATGACAACTGGTACATGCTGCCAATGGACACGCGCAAGGAATTGATGCTGTCCCACGGCAAAATCGGCCGCAGCTATGCCGGCAAAGTGAAACAAATCATTTCCGGTTCTGTCGGCTTTGACGACTACGAATGGGGCGTTACATTGTTCGCAGACGACGTTCTCCAGTTCAAGAAATTGATCTACGAAATGCGCTTTGACGAAGTCAGCGCGCGCTATGCGGAATTCGGTTCATTCTACGTCGGCACACGCCTCGACGCAGAACGCACAGCGAAATTCCTGGAAGTGTAAGATGCCAAAACCGCCCTCGGGCGGTTTTTTTCGTTTTAGAGCTGGTTAAAGTAGCAGCGTGACACATTTTTTCTTACAACATTTGTATTTACTTGCCTTTTCAATCGGAATACTTTCCTTCCGTTCCAAAATATTATCCTTTTGGCGGCAAGTACTGTCCGGGATCGATGAAATATTGTCTGCCCTGGCGATTTACTATCCGGGACGCAAAATTTTTGCCGATTGCTTTTTTTTGAGTAGTGAACGCACCTCAACACTAATTTCCAGAATTCTGACACAATTCTCCTTCAATCCCTCTCTCTTTAAACGGTATACTAAAAGAAAAACGGGGTGTTTGTATGTTCGTGATGCGCCAGACAAACTATGCAAAATGGGCTCTTGCTTTACTCCTGCTTGTACTCACCAGTAATTTTCTGTTGTACCGCTCGCCTCTTTCCAAACTCGTGATTCCCGAAGACACGTTTTGGCTCGTTGAGGGATCGCTTGTGGACTTCGCTTTTGTCGCGCCGCTGCTCATGCTTGCCGCTTTCCGGCTGTCATTCAAGCACTTTCTCGCATTGATTGCCGGAGGCTTTGTACTCGCCCGCTTCGTCATCCCTTCCCTTTTTTTTGAACCGTTCACCCATATGTTCTACATAGGCATCGGTTTGGAAGCGCTGGTTTTATTCGCCGAGATCGCGTTTCTCGCCCTGCTCCTTTCCCATGTGCCGGCCATTATCCGCTCCATCAAAAGCCGACCGGAAAGCCCGCTGTTCACGTTGCTGCCGGCCGCTTATGAACGCATCAAACCCAATCCACTGGTAACGGTCATTTTATCCGAATCACTGATTTTCTATTATGCCTTTTGCTCCTGGAAAAAACAGCCGGAAGAAAACGCGCATGCAGTTTCACTCCATAAAAACACCAGTGCCATCGCGTTCTATTTGATGATGATCCATGCAATCCTGATCGAGACCATCGGCATCCATTGGTGGCTCCACGAGAAGTCGATGGTGTTGTCGATAGTCCTGCTCGTCCTCAACATCTATTCGGTCGTTTATTTCATCGGTGAAATCCAGGCCATTCGCCTGAACCCGCTGCGAATAAAAGACGAAAAGCTCTACGTTTCGCTAGGGTTGAGCAAACGGATGGTTGTGCCGCTTGCTGCGATTTCTGACATCCGCTGGGGAGCGGCTGCCGACAAAGAAGCGCTCACCTTCGTGGCCCAGGATTTCACCGAACCGGAGCCGCAAGTGGTTATCGACTTCAAAGAGCCTCAGCCGGCTACCTTGTTTTTCGGCCGCACGAAAAATGTTTCGCAAATCGCACTAACCGTCGATGATCCAGCTAAATTAAAACGCCTCTTGGGCCAATAAGACCACCGGCTGGCTGTTTTATTCGTTTTCAACGTATTTTTCTTCCATTATTTAGATTTACTTTCCTTTCGTTCTATAATACTTTCCCTTCGGCGGCCCTTACTTTCCTTTCGCCAGATATAAAAAAAGCCACCGCATGCGCGGAGGCTTCTAAAGATTACAATGCTTTCGACGCTGCGACGATCAGCATGACCCATCCGACGATGAATGCCACGCCGCCGATCGGCGTAATGGCGCCGAGGATGCTGATGCCTGTCAAACTCAGGACGTACAAGCTGCCCGAGAAAATGATGATGCCGGCAAGCATCAGATAGCCTGCCCAGCTTAATGAACCAAGCGGCCCGATGAGCGATGAGCTCATTAGAAGGGCGACGACCATCAAGCCGATCGCATGAAACATCTGGTATTGGACAGCTGTCTGCCACGTGTCGAGGTATTTATCCGCGACGCGGCCTTCGAGCATATGGGCGCCGAACGCACCGAACCCTACTGATAACAGAGCGTTGACCGCTCCGGCAATCAAGAAAAATTTCATTTCTACTCCTCTTTCCGATTAAAATTCAAACAGCGAATCCCCGTTTGCATCGTCTTCTTTCAGTTTTGTACCGGAAGAGACGGATTGCACCTTCGGAGCTGCAAGCGGGATGGCCTGCGGCTTTTCGTATTGCGGTCCCTCGTCATCAAGCACGAGGTTGCAAAGTGCACGGATGGCCGCGATGGCTTCACGCGCTTTTGCCGGATCCGCTGTGCGGGCGGCTGCCGTGTGCTTCTCGATTTCCCTTAGAATGCGGGCGGCGTCAATTGCCATGCCTGCTCCCCCTTTCCGTTGCTATTCCTGCCTATTTTAACATGCTCGCGGACCTTGCGTCAGGCCAAGCAGAAATCTATCGGCTCTTCCCCGCGCTCCTGTAACAAGCTGTTCACTTTTGAATAAGGCCGGCTGCCGAAAAATCCCCGATTGGCACTGAGCGGGCTCGGATGCGGCGCTTCGATGACCGAATGGCGTTCCAGGTCGATCAAGCGCTTTTTCTGTTGCGCCGGTTTGCCCCAGAGGACAAAAATGACCGGCTCGGTGCGTTCCGACAATTTGAGGATGACGGCATCGGTAAAGGTTTCCCAGCCTTGGTTGCGATGGGAATTGGCTTCCCCTTTGCGCACCGTCAGCACGGTGTTGAGCATCATGACCCCTTGGTCCGCCCATTTCGTCAGCGTACCGTCTTTGGGGACGGCGCAGCCGAGGTCTTCTTTCAGCTCTTTCATCATATTGCGCAAACTCGGCGGCAGCGGAACCCCCGGAAGCACCGAGAAGCTGAGGCCGTGCGCCTGGTTCGGTCCGTGGTACGGGTCCTGGCCGAGGATGACCACCTTCACTTCGCTATACGGCGTATGCTCAAACGCCGTCCAGATATTCTCTTTCGCTGGATAGACCGTCTCGTTAGCGTACTGCTCTTTCAAAAATGCGCGCAGCTGCTTGTAATACGGTTTTTCGAATTCCTCGCCCACTACTTTCTGCCAGTCATTTCGAAAAATTTCCTTCGGCATTTGCATCGCTCCTTAATCTTTGAATTCCACCGTCACATCGTAATCCACCAGTTTGAACATTTCCTTCACGGATTTCGCGCCATTCTCTTCCGCCTGCTCCAACAAGCCCTGGCCTTCTGTTTCCTCAAGCATCATTTTTTGCGCTTCTTCCGCCAGGTCGAACCCTTCGGATATATCGGCGCCTTCGCGGAACAAGCCTTCATAAGAATAGATTTCCACCCGGTCCATAAAAATTTCCGGCCCACCGAGGAAATCGGCTTTCGGCAAGGTCAGTGTCGCGGTTTTCGCTTCTTCGTCCACTTGGATGTCCTCTGCTGTGACTTCCGAGAAATCAATGCCTGCCTTTACTGAACCGGGAATGACCACAAGCAATTGCCGTTTCGTACCCGGCAAATCCAGGCCGATGTCCTGCCCGAAGACTTTATTGTCCTCGCGCTCGATGATCACTTTCGAAAACGCTTCGGCCGTCGTCAATTCGTTCAAATCCCGGATCTGTTCGAGAAACACGCCCTTGCTCTCTGTCGCAGTGCTGCCTTTGATCATCCAGAACGTGCCGAGCGGCAAAGCGACAACCAGCAGCAATAACACCACCGCCAGCGCCAGGAACGAGTTGCGGAACACGCCGGCAAGCACCTTGAACGATTTCCAGAACCCCGATTCCTTTGTATCTTCTTTCCCTTTTACTTCTTTCAATAAGCGTTCGATTTCCGTCAGTTTCGGATCTTTTGCCATCCTTTTCCCCACTTTCTGCGATTTTCATATTTATTGCCCCGTGATACGATGGTGCAAAGGGGCGATCTGATTATGGCCGATTGGCGCGAAAAAATAAAATCCATTGCGAATACGAAAGGCGAAAGTGCGCCGGAACCTGCCAAGCGTCTTGGCATGGGCTGCCTGACAGCCGCCGTGATTGCTGTTTCCATTTTAGCATTTATCATTGCGATTGGCCTTTTCAAAAGCGGCAGCTGGGGCATCGGTCTGTTTGTAGGCCTGTTTTTCCTGATTTGCACAGCGACAGCCGTGATTCTCCTCCTCCCCCATAAGCCCAATACGTTGTAAATGGGCTGAATTTTGATAAAATAAAGGGAATGAACAAACTTCATATAAAGGGGATATAAACTGATGGCTTTGAAAAAAACTCTTACAATCGCCGGGTCGGACACTTCCGGCGGAGCAGGCATACAAGCAGATTTGAAAACGTTCCAGGAACATGGCACTTACGGCATGAACGCGTTGACGGTCATCGTCACGATGGATCCGGCAAACGGCTGGAGCCACGGCATCCACCCGATTCCGACCGATACGCTGCAAGCACAGCTTGATACAGCATTCTCCACAGGAATCGATGCATTGAAAACCGGGATGCTTCCAACGGTCGATATTATTGAGATGGCCGGCAAAGCGATCGCCGAGTCCGGCATCCGCGACGTTGTCATCGATCCGGTCATGGCGTGCAAAGGCGAAGATGAAGTCCTCTTCCCAGAAAACGTCGATGCCATGATCAAGCACCTCTTGCCGAACGCGAAAGTCGTTACGCCGAACTTGGTCGAAGCCGGCCAATTGTCAGGCATCGGCACCTTGCGTACAGTGGAAGACCTTCAGGAAGCTGCTGAAAAGATCCATGCTCATGGCGCTGAATATGTCGTCATCAAAGGCGGCAAGCAATTGCAGCACGAGAAAGCGGCCGATCTTCTGTTCGACGGCAAAACGCATTACCTCTTGACTGCTGAAAAAACAGACACGACCTATAACCACGGCGCAGGCTGCACATTTGCCGCAGCCATCACGGCCAACCTTGCAAACGGCGAATCCGTTGAAGATGCTGTATTGAACGCAAAGAAATTCGTTTCGGCGGCTATCGCGAACGGCTGGCAGCTGAACCAGTATGTCGGCCCGGTCATGCACGGCGCTGCGAATAAATTCGAAGCACCAGCAGTCGAAATGACAAAACTATAAGAACGCCAAAAGGAGCCTGCAGCCGCAGGCTCCTTTTTCATTTATCGGATGGAATAAAAGCTTTTTTGCTGATTCCAGCGGCCGCTTTTCTCCGACAGAATCGTATTTTAACCTTTGCTGTGCGCAAATCTTCCGTTGCTGTGCGTATTTTACCCATTGCTGAGCGTATTTTAACCTTCGCTGTGCGTATTTCATTTTCCGCTGTTGGCTTCAAGAAGAGAACGAGCCTACTCGATTCAAAGCCCCTTTTTCATGAATACTTGCTTTGTCGTGGTTTCAAACCCAAGTCCTAAAAGCGCTTCATATGTGGTTTTATTCAACTCTTCCGGCACATTGACTGCGAGCCGGTTGATGTCGTCTGAAAAATCGCCGAATACGGCTGCAAGCAGCGCTTGGACCGTTTTTTCATCTTCCCCGCCGGCGACGCATTGGTAAAGCACGGTAGCGGCATGCTTTCCGTCCACGCCAACGTTTTTCCGGTAGTATGCATAGCCCAACGCTTCTCCTTCCGGTGAGTACGCAATCAGCGCCTCGCCGTCCTTCACGCTTTGCCAGTGGGTCTGCCAAGTGAAATCGCCGCGGTAGAACGGCAGGCGGCCCGCTTCTTCCGGCGCCGCTTTTTCGAGCACGATAGCGCGGCCAGCTCCACTGTCCGCCCCTCCCGCTTTCCCTTTCAGCTGCAGGAAATGGACGGTGTCGACAATCACGTAGCCCATTTTTTTGTAGAGTTCGATCGCCGGCACATTTTCGCTGACCGCTTCGAGCGTCGCGATATCCGCGCCCGCTTCTCTGAGAAGAGCGAGCGACGCTTCCATCAGCTTCCTGCCGGCGCCTTTGCCGCGAAGCGCAGGCGCGACTCCGGTCCCGCCGTTCCAGGCGACTTTCTTGCCGCGGATTTCCCGGATGCCGTTGCGCACGATGCCAGCGGGTTTTCCGTCTTCGAACGCAATGACCGACAAGTCCGCAGACAAGCCTTCCTGCTCGCCTCTTTTCGTGAACGCTTCCGGTGTGGTGGCCATGTCGAAGTAATAGCCTTCAAATCCTTTATTCCAGGCCTCCACAGCTTCCTCGACGGTGCAATCTGCCAGTTTCCTGATTTCCAGCATTTTCATCTTCCCTTTCCCTTATGATTCACGTGTATTTTTCGGCGCTGCCGCCGCTTTCATCAAGACCATTTTTTCGCGCAGCTGTTCGCGGTTCCATTCGACGGTTTTTACGTGCTTGGCCGCCGCTTTCCGCACTCTTTTCACTTTCGGAGCTTTTGAGCGCAGGTAACCTTCGAGCATCAGCGAGACAGAGAGGATGGCGAGTGCGATGAACAGGACCGGATATAACGGCAGCCACGGCGCACCCTGCACATAGCGGAACGTCGAGCCGAACAGGCCGGACCATTCAAAAGAGATCGACATCGGCGGATCGCCGAACATCGGATCATAACTCACTTTCGTGCCGCCGAAAAACAGGTTCAGCAAACTCAGGTGCGCGAGGATGATGAACGTTTCCATCACCTGCTGGCCGTAGAGCACGGCAAACTTCTCCCGCATCTGCGGATAAAGATGCTTCCGTATGATTCGGAAGCGGCTTGCCCCCAGCACCTTCGATGCCAGAATGTATTCCTGGCGATACAGGAGCGATGCTTCGCTGCTGACGAGCATCGCAACCACCGGCACGGTCAACAGCGCCATCAGGACGACCTGGATGGCGATGCGTTCCCACATGGCGGTCTCGAAGCCGTCAGGCGGCATCCACAGCACCGGCCCTAAAAGGAACGCGGCAAACAGTGTGAGCGGAATGTAATGCATCGAATCGGCCAAGCCGCCAAGCCAGGCGCGGTGCCGCTCCAGATAAGTCCCGAGGATGAAACCGAGCGGAACCGCGATAAGCATCCGCAAAGCGGCAATCGCCAACGCGGCCAAAATGGTGTATTTGCCGCCGATCATCAGTTTGCCGAACAAATCGTAGCCGAACTGGTCCGTGCCGAGCGGATATTGCCAGTTCGGTGAAATCGGCGGCCCTTCCACGGCACGGCCGTTTTCCATGACAAAAAGGAGCTGGCGCGGCACATTGCCGTAAAGCCATTCATAGATGAAGCTGCCGAACAGGAAGAACGACATGACGGCGAAGCCAATGACGAACAAGGGCTGTCTCCACATCTACGCCACCCCCTTTCCTTTGAAGCGGCGGAGAAAATACCATTCGCCGAGGCTGTTCATCACGAAGATCGGCAGGAAAAAGCCGAGTATCGTGACCAGGAACACCTCAGGCGTGATATTGTCTTTCATGAACAGCATGATTCCCGGAATATTGAACATCAATTCCAGGACGAATAAATTCGACAGCATGAACCAGATGGTCTTTTTCGATTGGAAAAAGACGCTGATGATGGCATTCCGGAACATGTGGATAAAAATGATGAAGAGTTTTGAAAACCCGAGCGACTGTGCGAGTTCTACGTACATCTGCCGCTCTTCTTCCTGGAACGTCAGGATGCACAGGCGGTAAAGCTGGATCGTCGGCAGGATCGCCAGGCACAGCACGGGCAGCCAGTAGATCCGCTCCCCTCCGACCACGGCGATTTTCGAGATGAGGATATCCGTCTGCTGGTAGATCAGGATGACGCCCCATTGGGCCAGCATGATGATCAGCAGATCCGGAATCGACTCCAGGAAATACAGGGCCATTTTCACGCGTTCGCGGTTTTTCTCCGACAGCAGCAGCGTCAGGACCGTTGCGCCGAGCGCCGCAATGACGGCCACAGCAAATGCCAGCAGCAAAAGCTGAAGCGAATAGCTTATGTAGTCCGCAATCGTCGGGAACAGCAGCGTCTCCCGCTGGGTGCGCATGTTCAGAACGGAAAATTCCTCCAGCGGCCAGATTTCCCGGAGCATCCCTTCGAGTGTGGCGGCGTATTCTCTCAAGCGGAGCTCCCCTTCCAGCAATCCGCGGATCAGCACAGGAAACCCGCTGACCAGCAGAATCCCGGCCAAGGAAAAGATAAATTTGGTGATGAATTTCATAAGACCCATCCTTCTTCTATTATTTAGAACATTCTCACTTCCATATAATAACATCCTTTCGGGTTCCGTAGAGCAACCTAATCGCATTCTGCGGTGAATTTCCCTATACTAAAGAAATACGGAATGTCGAGGAGTGAGAAAGATGGAATTAGTGGAAGTAAAAAAACTGCAAGTGGAATTGGATGCATTCGCCAAAAAAGACGTCTATCTGCACCTGGAAACGACGAACGGCTCTTATGCTTCCCATTTCAACGAAGGGTTCTTCAATGCCGGCGCGTTTATCCGCAATGTCGTCATCAATTACGAGCTGGGCAAAGTGGTCGGCGACAGCCCGCACCGCGTCGGATTGAAATTGCCGCATGGCTGGGTCTACGCCCAAGGCATCACGCATTACGAATTGGACGATCAAGGCCGCTTGCTCCTTGCGGGGCATGACGGATCAGGAAAACTGGCGGTGGCGCTGCAGATCAGCGAAACACCGTTCAGCTATTAAGGAGGGGACATAGATGACAATTCCAGAAGAACGCCACGTATTGGTCGTCTTCCCTCACCCGGATGATGAAGCTTTCGGTGTGTCGGGGACAATCACCACCCATATCCAGCGCGGGACACCGGTTACATATGCCTGCCTGACATTAGGCGAGATGGGCCGCAATCTCGGCAACCCGCCGTTTGCGACGCGCGAGTCGCTGCCGATGATCCGCAAAAAAGAGCTGTTGGCTTCCGCGGAAGCGATGGGCTTGACCGATCTGCGCATGATGGGCCTGCGCGACAAAACGGTCGAATTTGAAGACGATGAAAAAATGGTGCGCATGATGGAGGATTTGATCAATGAGCTGAATCCTTCGCTGATCATCACGTTCTATCCGAAATTCTCCGTGCACCCCGACCATGAAGCGACCGCCCGTGCTGTCGTTCGCGCTGTGCGCCGCATGAAAGACCGGCCAAAATTGCATTGTGTGGCATTTGCCAATGAAACACTGGATGTGCTCGGCAAGCCTGATATCGTCTACGACGTCACGGCTGTCCGCAGCCAGAAGATGAATGCCATGAAAGCCCACATTTCCCAAACGGCCTGGATGCTCGAAGAAATGGAGCTGAAACTTTCGCAAGGCGATGTGGAAACGGAAAACTGGCTGACGAAAGAACGCTTCTATAATTACCGGTGGAACGAAGATTTCGAGGAATCTTTCTGACTCCGAAACTCCTGTCTTATTTTTAAGATAGGGGTATTTTTTTTTGGAGTAATCAGATAAGATAAACATTGGTATGAAAGCACTTTCAAGGGGGGAAGTGCTGTATAATTACTAGAAATCGAGTGTATTAATGCACATGGAAAAGGGGTTTATTTCGTGAAAAAGTTTTCAACTTCCACCTGGCTTTTGTTTCTGATTCCATCCTTGCTGGGTGTCCTGCTATTCATCATTCCGGTTCCGACCGAAGATGGCTGGTATGTAACAATCGCCTTGATGGCCAACTGGCTGGCGGGGCTTCTTGAACCGGTTGCTCCATGGATCATGATGGTTATCCTGATCATTGCTGCCATCGGATCGCTGGTGATGATTACCCGCAAAGTGAAAGAAGGCCAGAAAGTCTCATTTTTTGACCGTTTGTTCAACGTTAACCTGTTTTGGACAATCGTCCGCATCCTCGGTGCCGTATTTGCGGTGATGGTGCTGTTCCAAATCGGACCTGAAGCGGTCTGGAGCGAAAATACCGGCGGCTTGCTGCTGTCGAGCACAGGACTGTTGTCGTTCCTGTTCACCATCTTCCTGTTCGCGGGCTTGTTCCTGCCCCTATTGATGAACTTCGGCTTGCTCGAGTTTTTCGGTACCATGATGGTAAAAGTCATGCGCCCGCTGTTCCGCCTGCCTGGCCGTTCGTCGATCGATGCGCTGGCTTCATGGGTCGGTGATGGAACAATCGGTGTCCTGCTGACAAACAACCAATATATCCAGAATAAATATACGCAGCGTGAAGCTGCCATCATCGGAACTACGTTCTCGGTCGTGTCGATTACGTTCGCAATCGTGGTCATCCAGGAAGTCGGCCTTGGCCAGTATTTCCTCCCTTATTATGGAACGGTCATTCTGACAGGAATTATCCTGGCACTGATCATGCCGCGCATTTACCCATTGGCTCAGAAAAAGACGACATTTATGAACGGCGATCCTCAGGAATCGTATTCTGAAGAAGTGCCGGAAGGATACAGCGTCGCTTCACACGGCATTGAAAATGCTTTGACAAAAGCGTCGGAAAACAAATCCGTCAAGGAATTCTTCAAAGACGGCTTCAAGAACGTCCTGGATATGTGGATCGGTGTAGCACCGGTCGTTATGGCATTCGGGACCATCGCGTTGATCCTGGCCGAGTACACGCCGGTATTCTCCATTCTCGGAGCGCCGTTCGTGCCTTACCTGAACCTCTTGGGCATTCCGCAGGCTGCGGAAGCCGGGCAGCTGATGGTGGTCGGATTCGCTGATATGTTCCTCCCTGCCATTCTTGGCGCAGGCCTCGAATCGGAACTGACGCGCTTTGTCGTGGCGACAATGTCCGTCACGCAATTGATCTATATGTCTGAAGTCGGCGGATTGCTCCTCGGCTCGAGAATTCCGGTGAACATCTGGGACCTGATCGTGATTTTCCTGCTGCGCACAATCATCGCGTTGCCGATTGTTGCCGGTATTGCCCATCTCCTATTCTAAAAACAAAAAGGCTGGAAGCGAAAAATCGCTTCCAGCTTTTTTATATGGTGCCTTTACTTACGCGTAGGCCAATTTTTTTTTTAGTTTTTCGAGCATATCTGCGGTCATCGCGTCCAGGTCGTATTGGGCTTTGAAGCCCCACTCCGCTTTCGCTGCCGAAGCGTCGATGCTGTCCGGCCAGCTGTTTGCGATCGCCTGGCGTGCAGGATCGACCTCATAGGACAATTGGAATTCCAGGATGTGCTTGCGGATGGACGCTGCGATGCCTTCCGGATCGAAGCTCATCGCCGTGACGTTGAATGCGTTGCGGTGGATCAGTTTCGCAGGGTCCGCTTCCATCAGGTCAACGATCGCCTGCAGCGCATCCGGCATATACATCATGTCCATGTACGTGCCTTTGGCTATATAGGAAGTGTAGCGCTGCTCTTCAATCGCTTTATAGTAGATGTCCACTGCATAATCAGTCGTGCCGCCGCCTGGCTGGGCTACATAAGAAATCAGCCCCGGGAAGCGGACGCCGCGCGTATCGAGCCCGAACTTCTGGAAATAATAATCGCAGAGCAATTCACCTGAGACTTTATTGACCCCGTACATCGTCGTCGGCCGCTGCAGCGTGTCCTGCGGCGTGTTCACTTTAGGCGTCGATGGGCCGAATGCGCCGATCGAGCTCGGTGTGAAGAATTGCATTCCCAGCTCGCGCGATGTTTCAAGCGCATTGACCAGTCCGCCCATGTTCAAGTTCCAGGCAAGCAGCGGTTTTTCTTCTGCTGTCGCTGACAAAAGCGCCGCCATGTGCATCATTGTGTCCGCACCGAAATCCTTTGCCAAGTCATGCATCTTCTGTGCGTCTGTCACGTCCAGGATGCTGAATGGCCCGTTCTGGTTTTCCCCTTGCCGGATATCTGTCGCCAATACATTGTCCACACCATAGATGCCGCGCAGTTTTTCCGTCAATTCTGAACCGATCTGCCCCAGCGCACCTGTAATCATAATTCGCTCCATCAATAGCACTCCTTCCGAATAAAACAAATGTCCTCTGCAAAAACACAAAAATTATTATTAAATCGTTGTTTTCATTAGCTTCTGTATGTTGCCATTATAAATTGTTCTCTTTAAAAATACAACGCCTTTTAGTTTACAGAATGATAAAATTCCCCGATTCTAGTAATTGTAACTTTGCCGGCAACGATGCTATAATGAGACAGCACTTGGGGGCATTGCTCTCCGAGACATCAAATCATTAAAGATTTTCTTTTTTTGATTCTAAAACCTAGTATTCCACTTAGTTTTGTATATTTGTATTTTCTTTTTTATATTGGTATTGCTGGGAAGGAAAACTCGGATGGTTGTGGAATCGTCTAGGGAAGATCTTTAAAAAAACATAGGAAGTAGAGGGGATAGATCATGAAGAAGTTCAGTTGGGCATTTTTATTGTTGATCGCTGCAATGGTTTTATTGGCAGCATGCGGAGGTTCACCGGAAGAAGATCCGACAACCGATGACGCAGCCACTTCAGGCGGCGAAGAGCAGGATCTGCTTGCGAAAGTGCAGGAAGAAGGCAAATTGGTGGTCGGCACGGAAGGCACATACCCGCCGTTCACGTTCCATGATGAAACCGGCAAATTGACCGGCTTTGATGTAGAAATTGCTCAGGAAGTGGCAAAACGCCTTGGCGTTGAAGCCGAGTTTCTGGAAACGCAATGGGACGCGATGTTCGCTGGCCTTGACGCAAAACGTTTTGACATGGTCGCAAACCAGGTCGGCATCAACGACGAGCGAAAAGAAAGCTATGAGTTCTCAGATCCGTACATTACTTCTACAGCTGTTTTAGTCGTTCCAAAAGGGTCGGACATCAAGACATTCGACGATTTGGAAGGCAAATTGTCCGCACAGTCGCTGACGAGCAACTACGCAGAGACAGCGAAATCGTTCGGCGCAGAACTTGAAGGCGTCGAAGGCTTCAACCAGGCGATTGAATTATTGAACTCCGGCCGCGTGGATGCAACTGTGAACGACAACTTGACGGTCCTTGATTTCCTGAAACAGCGTCCGGATGCCAACATCGAGATTGTCGATGAATCCGAAGACGCCGCACAAAGCGGCCTGCTGTTCAGACAAGGCAGTGGTGCAATGGTTGAAGAAGTGAACAAGGCGCTCGCTGAAATGATCGAAGACGGCACGTACGAAGAAATCTCCAACAAGTGGTTTGGTGAAAATGTACTTGAATAGTATTTTCTCGGATCCTGTCAGAATGGAGCGCCTTGGCGATATCGCACAGACTTCATGGCTTCCTTTATTGGAAGGGCTGATCCAGTTCACGGTACCGTTGTCGATCATTTCCTTTATTCTCGGGCTCGTCCTGGCAATTTTAACGGCGCTTGCCCGCATTTCCACATTCAAGGTTTTGCAAGGGATCGCCCGGGTCTATGTTTCCATCATCCGGGGCACTCCCCTATTGGTCCAGCTGTTCATCTTGTTTTACGGACTGCCGTCGCTCAATATCACGATCGATCCATTTCCGGCTGCAGTCATCGGCTTTTCGTTGAACGTCGGGGCCTATGCTTCTGAAGTGATCCGGGCATCGATCCTGTCGATTCCGAAAGGCCAATGGGAAGCAGCGAATACAATCGGCATGAGCTATTGGCAGTCGCTTCGCCGGGTGATCCTGCCGCAGGCGGCGCGCGTTTCCATCCCGCCGCTGTCGAATACGTTCATCAGCCTGATCAAGGACACGTCTTTGGCGTCGCTGATCCTGGTGACGGAAATGTTCCGCATCGCCCAGCAGATCGCTGCAACCAATTACGAGTTTTTATTGCTATACGGACAGGCAGCATTGATCTATTGGGTGGTCTGCTTCCTCCTATCCATCGGGCAAGGCAGGCTCGAACACCGTTTCGACCGCTATGTTTCCCGGTAATAAAGCAAAGACTGCAGTAAGGAGCGCGTTATGATTTCAATCACAAATTTGCATAAGAAGTTCGGGGATCTTGAAGTGCTGAAAGGCATCGATCTTGAAGTCCAAAAAGGGCAGGCAGTTGTTGTCATCGGCCCTTCCGGTTCGGGGAAGACAACTTTCCTCCGGTGTTTGAACATCTTGGAAGTCCCGTCCCAAGGCGTGATTTCCATTGATGAGCAGACGGTCGATTTCGCAAAACCCGTGCCGAAAAAACGCGTGGCGGCGTTCCGCAAGCAATCCGCCATGGTGTTCCAGCACTACAACCTGTTCCCTCATATGACCGCCCTTGAGAACGTCATGGAGGGCCCTGTCACCGTCCAAGGTATCGACAAAGCCACAGCCCGCAAAAAAGCGGAAGGGCTGCTTGAGAAGGTCGGCTTGGCGGACAAGGCCAATGAATACCCGTTTCAACTGTCCGGTGGCCAACAGCAGCGCGTCGGCATCGCCCGTGCGTTAGCACTCGAGCCGAAAGTCATGCTGTTCGACGAACCGACGTCGGCGCTTGACCCGGAACTGGTCGGCGAAGTGCTGCAGGTCATGAAAGACTTGGCAGCGGAAGGCATGACGATGGTCGTGGTGACGCACGAAATGCGCTTTGCCAAAGGCGTCGCCGATGAAGTGCTGTTTATGGACGGCGGGAAGATTGTTGAACGCGGAACGCCTGAAGCCATCTTCAGCCATCCGAAAGAGCCGCGGACCCGGCAGTTCCTGAATTTGATATCCAATACTGAGACGATTTGATCGTTGCGCCGCCTTAACCGGGCGGCGTTTTTTATTTATCGCGGTTTGCCTTCCCTTTCGCCGCGGCGGTATACTTGAAGCAATGAATCGCGGGGCGCTGCCCTCATGAAAAAGGAGAATGCATTTTATGGAAAATTCCGTTATGGAACAGATCGACGGGCTTTATGGAGAGATGGTGAACGTACGCCGCCATTTGCATATGCACCCGGAGCTGTCGCATCAGGAAGTGGAGACGCCTGAATTTATTGCCCGGCAATTGGAATCGTTCGGGATCGAGGTGCGCCGGGGTGTCGGCGGACGCGGCGTGGTTGGCACAATCCGCGGCGGCAAGCCCGGCAAGACGATTGCGTTCCGCGCCGATTTCGACGCACTGCCGATCCATGACCAAAAAGACGTACCGTACCGCTCGACCGTTCCGGGCGTCATGCATGCATGCGGACACGACGGCCATACGTCTGCCCTGCTCGGCTTTGCCAAAGCGATGGCATCCGGGAAAGACGATCTGCCGGGCACGGTCGTGCTGATCTTCCAATTCGGCGAAGAAGCGCCGCCGGGCGGCTCCCGCGCCATGATCCAAGACGGCTGCCTCGACGGCGTCGACCTCGTCTTCGGAGCACATGTCCAAAGCAGCATGGAATACGGCAAGATATACGTGCGCGACGGATTCCTGCAGGCGTCGGAGGACACGTTCAAACTGGTGATCCGCGGATCCGGCAGCCACGGCGCCGAACCGCATCTCGGTGTCGACCCAATCCTGGCGGCAAGCCACATCATGATTGCGTTGCAGTCGATTGCGAGCCGCAATGCCGACCCCTTAAAGGAACTTGTCGTGACCGTCGGGAAATTCCACGCGGGCGATGCGGACAACGTCATTCCGAGCGAAGCGGTGCTTGAAGGCACAATCCGCGTATTCGATCCGGACTTGCGTAAGCTTGCGAGCGAACGCTTGAAATCGATCGCCGAGAACGTGGCGCGCGGCATGGGTGCTACGGCCGAAGTAGTGATCGAAGCCGGCTATGATTCCCTCTGGAACCACGCTGCTGCTATGGATATGGTACGCAAAGCCGCCCGTAAAGAACTCGGAGACGAGTCGGTGGTTGAAATCGACCCGATCATGCCGGTAGAAGATTTCGCCTATTACACGCAGAAAGTGCCGGGTGCGTTCTTCTTCGTCGGCGCCAAGCTGGCAGATGAGGCGCTCGCCTATCCGCACCACCATGAAAACTTCGATTTCGACGAAAAAGCGATGCTCCATGCGGCAAAGGTGTTTGCGGCGGTGTATTTTGAGGCGCAGGAACATTAAGCGCAACAGGGCAGAATCGTATTTTCTGTGCAGCTGAGCGTATTTTAACCTTTGCTGAGCGTATTTTAACCTTCGTTGTGCATATTTTAACCTTCGTTGTGCGTATTTTAACTTTTGCTGTGCGTATTTCTGAATTTCATTGCGCTCGACATAAAAACAAGCCCAGCTGATGCCAGCTGGGCTTGTTGCTTTCTCTATTAGTTGATGACGCCAAGCTCTTTGCCGACTTTTTCGTAAGTGGCAATCGCTTCGTCAAGCATTTCTTTCGTATGTGCGGCTGTCGGCATGTTGCGGACGCGCCCCGTGCCTTTAGGCACTGTTGGGAAGACGATTGATTTCGCATAAACACCTTCTTCGAACAAACGCTTCGAGAACTGCTGCGTCAATTTCTCTTCGCCGATGATGCACGGCGTGATCGGTGTTTCGGATTCCCCGATGTCAAAGCCTAATTCTTTCAAGCCTTTTTTCAGGTAATCGCCATTTTCCCAGAGCTTGTCATGCAATTCCGTGGAATCCATGATCATCTGCAGGGCGCCGATGATTGCTGCCACGTCGCCCGGCGGCACAGCCGTCGAGAACAAGAACGGACGTGCGCGGACTTTCAGCCAGTCGATCAGGTTCTGCTTGCCGGCTACATAACCGCCAACAACGCCGACCGCTTTCGATAAGGTCCCCATCTGCAGATCAACTTCTTTTTCAAGGCCGAAATGCTTCACGGTGCCTTTCCCTTTGCCCGTAACGCCTGAACCGTGCGCGTCGTCGACGTATGTAATCAAGTCGAACTCTTTTGCGATTTCCACGATTTCAGGAAGCTTGGCGATGTCGCCGTCCATAGAGAAGACGCCGTCTGTGATGACCATGACTTTATTGTAAAGGCCAGATTCGGTCGCTTCTTTTGCTTTTTGGCGAAGGTCTTCCATGTCTGAGTGCTTGTACGCGATGATTTTCGCACGCGACAAGCGGCAGCCGTCGATGATTGATGCGTGGTTCAGCTGGTCGGACAGGATGGCGTCGTTTTTGTCCATGACGCCCGAAATCGCTGCCATATTGCAGTTAAAGCCAGATTGGAATGAAATCGCCGCTTCTGTCCCTTTGAACTCAGCCAGCTTCTCTTCCAGTTTAATATGGATATCAAGCGTTCCGTTGATCGTGCGGACCGCTCCGGCACCTACGCCGTATTTATCGATGGCGTCTTTCGCCAATTTTTTCAGGTCTTCGTTTGTCGCAAGGCCCAGGTAATTGTTTGAAGACAGGTTGATCAAGTCTTTGCCCCGGACTTGGATAATCGGTCCATTCGGCCCTTCGACCGGGTCGATTTCGTTGTACAGCCCCTGTTCTTTCAACTCGCCCAGGTTTTCGTTTAAAAATGCATCCAATTTTTTAGACAATGCAATCTTCCTTCCATCCTGTATTATTTCACTTCCCTATCATAACGCAATTTTGGCCAAAAGAAAAAGCGGACCGGGGTCCGCTTCCTTCTTATTTCTTAGCTTTGCTGTTTTTGCCTTTGCCTTTGTTCGGGTTAGCAGTTTTGTACTTCACTTCGTATGTGAATTCTTTCGCTTCTTTTTGGCCTTCAGCAGCCGCATAAGAAGTGATCATCTTCACATTGCCTTCGCGAAGAACATTTTGAAGATCCAATGCTTCTTTGTCTGTTACGTTGAATGGATCAACATTGACTACGCGCTGCTGTCCATTTTTCTTCGTTTGGATGAATGTAGTCGTAAAGTCGACATATTCACCTTTCAATTGGCCAAGCGACTGGAACGGCTCTGTTGAAGTACCATCAGCAGAGAAATCGCCCAGGTTGATGTTCTTGATGAACCAGCCTGTATCGTTATAGCCCCAGTCCGTCATATTGCGGAATGAAACCAGAACGTCTTGTCCAGCATAAGCAGAAAGGTCGAATGTTTCAGTTGACCAGTTTAGTTTATGTCCAGTGAATCCAGGGACGTTTTCTTTGATTTTCGGATAGCCTTCTTCGACTACATCGCTGCGTGTGTTTTCATTTTCTAGTGACTTCCAAGTTTCGCCGTTATCAGTAGATACTTGAACAGCTGCATAATCCCACTGCTCTTCAATGTCATAGTAGTGATCGAACGTTAACGTAGCGTTATCCGCAGGAACTGTTGCACCGAAGATCAATGCCTGGTCCGCTTCGTCGCCATTGTTCGCATGCAATACTTGCTCAGATGCGTCTAATGGGTTAGCAGTTGTCTGCCATTGCAATGGAAGGAAATCAACGCCATCAAATTCCATGCCGCGGACGTCTGTGCCAAAGTTGAATTCTTTAAAGTCGCCGCCCCAAGCCGGAACGCCTTCTTTTTCAAATGTTTTCGCTTTTTCAAAGTCGACAGTTTTGCCGCGGACGCCATCGCCTACTGGCAATTCACGAAGGTTGATGCTGTCGAAGTTGTAGTCGCTGCTTACGTCAGAGTTGTCCAACGCCAATGCTGCCATGAAGTCTTGGTAGACTTGTGTGAACGTTTTGTCAGAACCGTAGCGCTTCAATGTTTCGTTGACGCTTGTCATGCCCTGGCTAGTGCCATCAACAGCCAATTCACGGATGAAATCTTTACCGAATTTGTCGTACATATAAAGCGTGAACAAGTAAGTTTGCCCGTAATCTGCGATTGTTTCCGGACCAGTTTTCGCTGTTCCGTGCTCATCCCAGTTTACCAGAGAGTTTTCAGGGTGATCCAGGTAGAAGTTGATCGAACCTTCGCCGTGGCCGTATCCGCCAAGGAATTCAGAGAATGTAGACATCCCTTCGTTCAACCAAGTTTCTTCTGCGCCGTCGTTGTCGGCTTGGATTAAGTGCTGCAATTCGTGGATCGTCGTTCCGAAGAACGTGTTTTCCAAACGAGTTTCCCATGAGTTTGTATCGATTGTGATGATGTTGCGGTCTGTATAGTTTTCAAGCGTCTGCCAGAAGAAGCCGGCTACGAAGAATGGGTACGATGGATTGTTCCAGCCTTCGTCCTGTACGTTGTCGACAAGCATGATGACTTTGTCGGATCCTTCATAATAGCCATCAGGAAGGCCGACCATTCCTGGAAGCGGCGAATTCGAGCCATCCAATGAATCCGGTGTTCCGAAGAAGTCTGTCGCTACCGGATAGATGTTGCTGTCGAACTCAGCTTTCAATTTATCCACTTGTGCTTGCGTAACCACGTCAGCCGGTTTCGGGTTGTCCGGTCCATAAGCCAAGTCGTTCGCTACCCAAATTTCCACATTGTCACCTACACTGCGAAGTGTAAATTCCTTGAACGAAAGATTGCGGTCAAGGAAAAGCTTGGTGCCGCCGTCATAAGTGAACGTGCTGTCAGCTGCTGCTTCTTCCTCGCCACCTGCTGCTTCATCACCTAATGCACCAGCTTGCGCTTTAATCTTTTTATCTGCGTCTTTCTTAAACTCCGGATCCAATGTCAATTGGTTCAGCTGTTGGTCGATGTCAATCCGCTCGCCGTATTTTGCGCTGTTCCAATCCACTGTTGACGGTACTGCTTCCACTGGTGCTGCTGTTGCTGCCGGTACTAATAACGATAGTGTTAGTGCACTAGCTGAAATGACCGACGCCCATTTGCTCATCTTCATGTTTTGTCCCCCTATGAATTGTCAGAATTTTACCACTGGTTAAAATTTTAACATGTTAGACAATTCAGAAGAATACGCCATAAGATGTATTTCGGATATCGAAATTAGAAGCCATTGAACCTACATTTTTTTCCACAATGCATAATTTTTTATCATTTTTATATCTATATTGTATTTTACTCGCAAAAAAACCGCCTTTCGGCGGTTTTCTCATCCCAGTGCCTGGGCTAAATCCTCGATTAAATCTTCTGCATCTTCTATCCCAACGGAAATCCGCACAAGACCTTCTAATATCCCAAGCTCCGTTCGGCGTTCGAGCGGAATTGACGCATGCGTCATCTGAGCCGGTACGGAAATCAAGCTTTCCACCGCGCCCAAGCTCTCGGCCAGCGTGAAGTATTTCAGCTTCGCAAGCAGTTCGCCTGCTTTTTCCTTGCTGCCGACATCAAATGAAATCATCGCTCCGAAACCGGTCGCCTGTTTTTTCATTAATTCATGGCCTGTGTGATTCGGCAAGCCAGGATAGATGACTGCATTGACGGCCTCGTGCCCGTCGAGGAATTCGGCGATTTTCTGCGCGTTCGCTATCGCTTCTTCCATGCGGATGCCCAAGGTCTTCAATCCGCGAATCAACAGCCAGGAATCCTGCGGCCCAAGAATCGCCCCTACGGAGTTTTGGACAAAATGCAGTTCCGTTGCCAGTTCCGGCGTGTTGACGACGACAAGGCCAGCTACGACGTCGCTGTGGCCGCCGATGTATTTGGTCGCACTATGGAGTACAATGTCTGCGCCGAGTTTGATTGGGCTCTGCAGATACGGCGTCATAAAAGTGTTGTCGACAATCGTCAAAAGCCCTTTCGATTTTGCGAAAGCCGAAACCGCCTCTAGGTCGGTGACCTTCAATAAAGGATTGGTCGGCGTTTCGATAAAGATCGCTTTGGTGTTTTCCTGTACTGCCGCTTCCACTGCGGAAAGATCGCCGGTATCGACGAAGGTGAATTCCAGACCGAAGCGGTTCAGGACTTTATTGACGACACGGTAAGTTCCGCCGTAAACGTCGTCTGTCAAAATGATGTGGTCGCCTGCTGAAAACATCATCATGACGGAAGAAATGGCAGCCATTCCGGATCCGAAAGCGAATCCTGCGTGGCCGTATTCGATGTCGGCGATCAATTCTTCAAGCGCATGGCGCGTCGGATTACCGGTCCGCGAATATTCATAGCCTTTGAATTTGCCGACCGCTTCCTGCTTGTATGTGCTGACTTGATAAATCGGCGTAGAGACCGCTCCTGTCGCTTCGTCTCCAAAAATTCCGCCGTGGATCAATCTCGTTTTCGGTTTCATGAATGGTCCTCCTCGAATGTTCTGCCATAAATATTCTGGCTCATATAGCGTTCGCTCGAATCTGCAAAAACAGTGACAATATGGCTTCCTGGCGCTGCCCCTTCCGCTTCTTTCAAGGCGGCTACAAATGCGGCGCCCGAAGAACTGCCGACGAGCAGCCCTTCCTGCTTCGCCAACTCTCCTACCGCCGCAAATGCATCTTTATCGGTGATTGTGTGGATGGCTTCAAACAAGTTTTTGTCCATATAATCCGGCAAAAATTCCATACCGATGCCTTCGGTCAAATGCGGACCGGATTCGCCTCCGTTGAGGATGGAGCCTTCGGGTTCCACAATGACCGTCTTGATCGCTTCATTCTGCGATTTCAAGTAGCGGGCCGTTCCCATGAATGTGCCGCCGGATCCTGCGCCTGCAACAAACACGTCGATATGGCCTTCCAGCGCTTCCCACACTTCAGGTCCAAGCGTCCGGACATAGGTTTCCGGGTTCGCCGGATTGGAAAACTGCGAAGGCGAAAAGGCACCTAGTTCACGGACCAGTTCTTCCGCTTTGGCGATGGCGCCTTTTATGCCCTTTTCGGTCGGCGTGTTGATGACTTCTGCGCCCAGCGCCCGCATCAGCGATTGCTTTTCCTGGCTGAATTTCTCAGGCACCACGAATTTGACCTGGTAGCCCCTGCCGATAGCCGCAATTGCGAGCCCGATGCCCGTGTTGCCGGCAGTCGGTTCGACGATCGTGCCGCCCGGCTTCAAGACGCCGCGGTTTTCGGCGTCCTCAATCAAAGAAACACCCAGGCGGTCTTTGACACTGCCGCCCGGGTTGAAGAATTCAAGTTTGGCAAAAATTCTGCAATTGTTCGGAATCTCCACATGGGTCAATTCCATCAATGGCGTGTTGCCGATCAATTGCTGGATGCTTGTCGCGTAGTTCATATGATTTCCCCTTAGACCGTTTCTTCAGCGAACACTTGGCGCCATTGGTCTTTTTTCGCCAGCATTTCACGCGCCAGCTCTTTCGCGCCTTCTAAGCTATGGCTTGCTGCCCAGCCGCATTGCACTTCGTTGCACGCCGGCACTTCATCCGCTTCGATGACATCTTTCAACGTCTCTTCGAGGATATGCAAAACGTCCTCATAGTCGTCATGGTTGATCAAGGACATATAAAAACCGGTCTGGCAGCCCATCGGCCCGATGTCGATGATCTGATCCGAATGGTTGCGGCTGTGTTCAGCCATCATATGCTCCAAGGAGTGAAGGCCCGGCATTTCCATATGCTCTTTGTTCGGCTGTTTGAAGCGGATATCGTATTTGCGGATCGTGTCGCCGTTCACGCCTGTTTTCTCTCCTGCAAGGCGCACATAAGGCGCCACTACTTTTGTATGGTCCAAGTTAAAGCTTTCTACGTTCATTTTTTTCATAAGATCGTCTCCTTAGTGGTTTTATTGTCTAGATTCACGGCCGTTTCCACTTCTCTTAGTGGCATTTATCAGCCAGACGTACTCATTAAGCTGTGTGAACTCCACCGCAAACCCGGCCGCTTCGATCAATTGTTGCATCACGGGCAAGGTGGTGTAATATTCACGATTTAAATCTTCTACCAAATTAGCATAACCGCGCGCACTTTCAAATTCAATCTTCTGCTGTTTTGCTTCTTCGGTTTCGAAGAGGGTATCCGCAAAGACGACTTTCCCGCCGGCCGGAAGCTTTTCGGCGTACAGCTTGAATGCACGCGCTTTTTCCTGATCGGTCAAATGATGGAAAGCATAAGTGCTGACAAACGATTTCGCTTCCAGTTTCGCATCAAATTCCAGGAAATCGCCATCGATGAGCGGGGTACCCGGCAATTTCTGAGCTGTCGCTTCCCGCATGGCGCGGTTCGGTTCGATGCCCGCCACTTCCAGGCCGCGGCCAAGCAGTTTTTCGGTCAAATTTCCTGTGCCGACCCCGAACTCCACAACCGGACCCTTCGCCAAATCTGCTACTGCCTGCAAGATTCCATCGTAGTCCGCAAAGACATCTTCGTATTCCTTATCTTTGCCGTATACGGAATCGTCATAAGTGTGTACCCATTCATCAAAAATTTCTACGAACTCGCGTCCCATTTGAAAGCCCCTTTGTAAAGATAATATTTATAAAACCAATTGACTTACTAGGTTTTATTTATACCATATTTTTGAGGAGCTTTCAACTTTCCAATTCGGCATCTAGACCTTTAATGCAGGCGGGATTCCGCCCTTTCTTTCGATGATCCTTTTCAGCAGCCGTTCAAATTGCGGCAGCGAGATTTGGACGATCCGCCCGGTGAACAGCGCAATGGCGACAGTGCCGATTCCGACAGGTCCGCCGAGCAGCCAGCCGATGAAAGCGACGGTCATCTCGATGCCTGCCCGGACGACCGTGATGCTGAGGCCGGTTTTTTCCACGAGCATCAGCATGAGGCTGTCCCGCGGACCCGCTCCGATCCGCGGCGAAACGTAAAGACCGACGCCGTAGCCGGAGATTAGGATGCCGCCGAGGAAAATCAGGGTCTGCCCGAACAAAGTCTGGATGTCCGGAATCAGCCAGTTGAAGATATCGATGAATATCCCGATCAGCAGCATATTCAAGAACGTCCCGATCTGCGGCAGCTTGCGCGTAAACAGCATCGTCGAAACGATGACCACAAGACCGACGACGATTGCCCAGGTGCCGATGGTGAAGCCGAAATTCTTGAACAGGCCGACGTTCAAAACGTCCCATGGCCCGATGCCGAGCTTGTTGGCTTTGATCGTCATCGTAAAGCCGAGCGCCAAGACGATCAGGCCGCTAATGAAAAACAGCCACCGGTAAAAAAGTGCACGTCCCATTGCCATCCTTCTTTCTGTTTATGTATTCGCAAAAACCACCCATTCCTAAGAACGGATGGTTTCCATCATTTTGCGGTGATATCCGCGTACCGGCCGCTTGTCACAAGGAGCAGGTTGCCGGGCGTCAGTTTCAATTGCATGCCGATCTTCCCGGCCGAGACGATCATTTCACTGAGCGCCTCCGCCTGTGCGTCGATGATCGTCGGGAAGGCTTTTTTCATGCCGAGCGGCGAGCAGCCGCCGCGGATATAGCCCGTCAAGCCTAGAATGTCCTTTACGGCGACCATTTCGATTTTCTTTTCGCCTGCCGCTTTGGCCGCAGCTTTCAAGTCCAATTCATCTGCGACCGGAATGACGAACACGTAATTCTGCTTCGAACTGCCGGCAGCGACCAGGGTCTTAAAGACGGTATCCACCGGATAACCGATTTTCGCCGCCACCGACACGCCGTCGATTTTGCCGTCTTCCGGGTCGTACTGCATCACTTCATAGTCAATCTTTTCTTTGTCCAGGATACGCGCTGCATTGGTCTTCGCTATTTTCTTCGCCACTGGCTGCACCTCACCCCTTATATTTCCATCAAGCATATCATGACGCCTTGCGAAAATTAATCGTTCTGACCCAATAATTTCTTCAGGGCGTCGGCCATCGCCGTGTTCACCGGCGCTTCGTCCTGCTGCTTCAGGAATTTATTGACGTCTTTTTTGTTCGCCTTGGACTGGTTGTTGCTGCGGCGTTTTTCGAATGCCGACAGCTTCTCGCGGTGCCCACATTTGCAGACGAAAATCTTGCCGTCTCCTTCACCTTGCATCTCCAGTTTCTTATGGCAGTTCGGGCAGCGGGCATTCGTCTGCATCGCCACTTGCTTCTTGTAGCCGCATTCGCGGTCCTGGCAGACGTTCATCTTGCCGCGCTTGCCGTTCACTTCCAGAAGTGGCTTGCCGCAATCCGGGCAGGTCTTGCCGGTGATATTGTCATGCTTGAACTTCTTGTCGCTTTTCTTGATGTCCGATACCGATTTCTCGGCGAACGCGATCATCTCTTTCATGAATCCTTCTTTTTTCATCTGGCCTTGCGCAATCTTCGTCAGCTGCTGCTCCCAGTCTGCGGTCAGTTTCGGCGATTTCAAGTCTTCCGGCACAAGCTCGAGCAATTGGCGGCCTTTCGACGTAATCGTCAGGTCCTTGCCTTTTTTCTCGATGAGGAATGTGTTGAACAGCTTGTCGATGACGTCCGCCCGCGTTGCGACCGTGCCAAGCCCGCCGGTTTCCCCTAGCGTCTGGATCAAGTCCTTCGATTCGCCGGCCATGAACTGCGCCGGGTTTTCCATCGCGCCAAGGAGCGTTCCTTCATTGAAGAACGCCGGCGGCTTGGTTTTGCCGTCTGTCAGCGCGATGCCTTTGATGTGGAGCTTCTGCCCTTTTTCGAATGGCGGCAATGTCGTATCGCCGTCCCCTTCGTCATCGTTGTATACGCGTTTCCAGCCTTCATTGCGGACCGTATTGCCTTTGGTCTGGAATGTTTCGCCGCCTGCTTCGATTTGAACCGTTGTCTGGTCGTATTCGTATGCCGGATAGAACACCGCAAGAAAGCGCTTGGCAATCATGTCGTACAGCTTGTATTCCTTATCGGACATGTTGTGGAGCTGCGGCGTCTCCTCCGTCGGGATGATGGCATGGTGGTCGCTGACCTTATTGTCATCGATCACGCCTTTTTGCGGAGCCACCGGCGTCTTCAGAATCGTCGCCGCAAGCGCGCGGTAAGGCCCGACCTGCACCGCTTTGATGCGGTCTTTCAGCGTATCTTTCATGTCGGACGTCAAATGCTTTGAATCGGTCCGCGGATACGTGACGATCTTATAGCGCTCGTAGAGGTTCTGAAGCGTGTTGAGCGTCTCTTTCGCCGACCAGCTATAGCGTTTGTAGGCTTCTTTCTGAAGTTCCGTCAAGTCGAACAGCGGCGGCGCCGGCTGTTTCTTCGGCGTGACTTTCACGTCGGTGACGGTTCCTTCATGCGTGTTTTGGAGTTTATTGAAGAGCTTGTCCACCTTTTCTTTATCGAACGACTGCGTCGAGTTGCCGTCGGTCCAAGTGAACGCCGCCTGCTCGGCTACTGCCTGCATGCCGTAATACGGCTTCGGCTGGAAATTGCGGATCTGCTGTTCGCGCTCCGCAATCATCGCAAGCGTCGGCGTCTGCACGCGCCCGGTCGACAACTGGGCATTGTATTTTACCGTCAAAGCGCGCGTCGCGTTGATGCCGACGACCCAGTCCGCTTCCGCCCGGGCAACCGCCGCCTGGAATAAATTCTCGTAGGCTTTGCCGTCTTTCAGGTTGTTGAAGCCGTCAGTGATCGCCTTGTCGGTGACCGACGAAATCCATAAGCGCTTGATCGGCTTGTTCGTTTTCGTCTTCTCGAGGATCCAGCGCGCGACCAGCTCCCCTTCGCGCCCGGCATCGGTCGCGATGATGACTTCGTTGACATCGCTGCGGTTCAACTGCGCTTTTACCGTATTGTATTGTTTCATCGATTGTTTGATCGGCACGAGTTTGAACGGTTCCGGAATGATCGGCAAATTCTCCATTTTCCATTCCTTGAAATCATTATCGTATTCTTCCGGCTGCGCCTGCGTCACCAAATGGCCGAGCGCCCATGTTACGATATATTGCTTGCCTTCCAAAAATCCATTGCCTTTTTGCGTGCACCCCAAGACGCGTGCAATGTCGCGCGCCACGGATGGCTTTTCTGCTAGTACTACTGATTTCAATTTCTTCACCCTCATTTCTATAGCGTCCATTATAACATCTTCCGGTTTGGCTGGCTTTTCGCGGGGGTCGTGAAGAGCAGAATCGTATTTTAACCTTTGCTGTGCGTATTTCTTCCATCGTTGAACGTATTTTAACCTTCGTCGTGCGTATTTTAACCTTTGCTGAGCGTATTCATTTAAAACAACACAAAAAAACCTCCCAATCAGGGAGGTTTTCACCATTTACGGCGTATCGATCGTTTCTTTCGAGAGATGCTTGCTCATTTCCGCATACTGCACAAAGACGCGTGCGAGTTCGCGGAGGCGCTCGTGGACATCTTCGTTCGTGATGGAATTCGTTTCATCGAAATGGCTCGTATGCGTATATACATAGTTCGGCGTCACGAGGCAGCGGAAATAATCGAGGATCGGCTTCAGCTGGTTCTCGATGACCAGGTGATGCTGGTACGTACCGCCGTTTGCCACGATTGACACCGGCTTGTAGCGCATCGTGCGCGGATGCAGCATGTCGAATGCGTTCTTCAGCACGCCTGGAATCGAACCTTGGAAAATCGGCGTCGCGATGATGTAGCCGTCGGCATTCTCAAAGCGCCGGACCATTTCCTGCATGTCTTCGTTGTACTCGCCAAGCGGGCGTCCGTCGACGAATTGGTGCTCGAAATCCGCGAGACTTAGAATCTTCAATTCCAGTTCCGGATTGGCATCCTCGATATACCCTTTCACCTGTTCCAATATGGCACCTGTTTTTCTGCCAATGATCGTGCCGTCCACCAATAAAATCTTCATAGCCAAGTCCTCCTCAAATACGTATATACCAGGCGGCTGTGCCGCCTTTATGTGGTTAAGTGGCTGTCCGTCTGCCGCAGGAAAAGCCCTGCGGCAAAAACGGCCTCACTTCATGATAGCAAACCGGGTTTCATCATACGCATTGAAAAGCTTGCAGACGTCAGATTTCATTCTTTAGACTGAGACCCGGCTTTCGTCTTGCTGGTTTCCAGTTTTCCTTGTACACGCATTTTCTGGTGTTCAGGCGGCGAGAAGCTGACGACGGCATCGCCTGTTTTCGGCTCGACTCCATTGCCGGAAGTGAAGAACTCGAGCTTCCCTTGCGCCCGGATGACGAACAGCGGAATTGTACCTTCTATTGACTGTGCCCGAAATTGCTCGTACGTAAACTGTTCGGTAATCTGCGTCTTCCGCATCGCGTACCCCTGCTCCGATTTCCATTCCAGTTCGTGGATATTCCAATCGTCGCCGAACAGGGTCCGTCCGCTCAAGGAAGCGTGGAAATCGCTCGGATCGCCTGTATGGATCGCGGTCTGGTACAAGTTCAGTCTTCCCATTTCGGGTACGAAATTATTGACCGCTAGTGCGTTGTAGGAATCGGTTTCCGTCGCGACGATCATCACTTCGTACGGCGTCAGATCCATTTCATATTCCGTATGCTCGGAAAGGATTTCTGCGACAAACGTCGGCACTCCGTTCTGCCGCGCCTTTTGCAGGCGGCCCCAGGAAGGGTCCATGAGCAGGACCTTCTGATCGAGGTCTTTCAGCGTCTGCGCCAGCATCGTCGTGAAGCGGCCGGCACCGACAATCAGCACGCCCGGTTTTTCAGATGAAGCGAGCCCGAGCTTGCGGCCCAGCCAGCCAATCGTGAAGCCGTGCGCCACAACAGTCGAGAAGACAAGCGCGAACGTGAGCGCAGTCAGTAGCTCGGCATCCTCGAATCCGGCTTCGAGCAGCGTGCTCGCAAAATAGCCGGAAACGGTGAGCGCCACGATGCCCCGCGGAGCGATCCAGCCGAGCAAGGTTTTCTCCTGCTTGGTCAGATCTGTGCCGATCGTTGACAGCCAGATTGACAGCGGCCGGACGATGAACAGCGTCGTCAACACGAATGCAATGATGCGCCAATTGAAGATTTCAAGCAGCACGTCCAGACTGAGCGATGCTGTCAGCATGACAAAGATGCTCGAGATGAGCAGCACCGATATGTTTTCCTTGAAATGCCGCATATCGTTGATCGACGCAATGTTCATATTGGCCATTGTCATCCCCATTGCGGTTACTGCAAGCAGGCCGGTCTCATGCATAATAAGGTCCGATAAGACGAACGCCAGCAGCACGACGCCGAAAACCATCGGGGATTTCAGGAATTCCGGAATCTGTCCTTTCTCGAACATGCGCCCCATGCCGAATCCGGCACCGGCGCCAAGGATCACCGCGAACAAAGCGGCCAAAAAGAACAAGCCGAACGCCCCAGCGGTTTCATTGCCCATCGCGAACATGACAAATTGGAACGCAAATAACGCAAGCAGCGCACCGAATGGATCGACGATGATGCCTTCCCATTTCAGGATGGCCGCCGGACGCGCATTGAGTTTCGCCTGGCGCAGCATCGGCAAGATGACGGTCGGGCCGGTCACGATGAACAGGCCGCCGATCACAAACGACACCGCCCACGACAAGCCTGCCATATAATGGGCAGCCAGCGATCCTGCGATCCAGGCAATGAACGCGCCGAAGGTCACAATCCGCCATACCGGCTTACTGAATCCTCTTATTTCTTTGAAGTTCAAATTCAAGCTGCCTTCAAATAAAATAATGGCCACCGCCAATGAAATAAAAGGATTGAATAAGTCGCCAAAGCTTGTCGCCGGGCTGATGATGCCGAGCAGCGGCCCAACCAGAAGCCCTGCGATCGACATGAGGACGATTGCCGGCAGCTGCATGCGCCATGCGATCCATTGGGATACCACCCCCAAAAAGATGATAAGCATTAAATCGAATAAAAGCGTATTGATGGCACACAGCTCCTTCCTTTATGAACTTTGCCTATTATATCGACTATACCCCCAAAAATGAAAGCACAAGCAATGCATATGCATTTAAATTTTGTGTAAATGTGATACAATAAGGAAAAACCGAGGGTGAATTTTGTGAACAGAGCACAATTGGAGTTTGAAATTGCAGATTTGAAAGCCGACTATATCCGGCACCAAGGGGATATCGAGAAGCTTGAAACAACCGGCCACGCACGGATGGTGGAACAGGCGGAAGAACGCCTCGAGAAAATGGAACAGCGTCTTGCGGAATTGCATAAACAACTCGCGGAACTTTGACCCGCGATTTTTTTTTGACATCTTTTAGCGCCGCTTTTGCCGCTTATCCTTATATAGAAGAAACCGCTATATTTCAACACCAGCTTATCGAAAAAATGGAGGAATACTATAAATGAGTTTATTAACAGTAGAAAACTTGAGCCATACGTTCGGCGACCGCACGCTATTCAACGATGTGTCGTTCCGATTGGTTGAAGGTGAACATGTTGGACTTGTCGGCGCGAACGGCGTCGGGAAATCGACTTTGATGAATATTTTGACAGGGAAAATCATGTACGATACCGGCCGCGTCGAATGGCAGCCGAAAACGCATTACGGCTATCTTGATCAGCACACGCAGTTGACTCCGGGCCGCACAATCCGCGAAACCCTGCAGGACGCATTTCTTCCGCTTTATAAAAAAGAAGAAGAATTGAACAATATCGCGATGCAGATGAGCGACCCTGATGCCAACTTGGAAGAATTGCTGGAAGAGATGGCAGAAGTCCAGGACGCACTCGATGCCGGCGATTTCTACACGCTTGATGTAAAAATCGAAGAGATCGCACGCGGCCTCGGGCTGGATGCAATCGGCCTTGAACGCCCGGTCGAAGCCCTTTCCGGCGGACAGCGCACGAAGCTCCTGTTGGCGAAATTGCTTCTGGAAAAGCCGAAAGTGCTTCTGCTCGATGAGCCGACGAACTATCTCGACGAAGAGCATATTCAATGGCTCGTCAACTATTTGAAGAACTACCCGCATGCGTTCCTTTTGATTTCGCATGATACGGAGTTCATGAGCAGTGTGACAGGCGTCATTTTCCACCTGGAATTCTCCCGCCTGTCACGCTATACCGCCACTTACGAGAAATTCATCGAGCTTGCAGAGCTCGCGAAAAAGCAGCATTTGGACGCCTATGAAAAACAGGCGGAAATGATCAAGAAAACCGAGACGTTCATCGCGAAAAACAAAGCGCGTGCGTCGACAACCGGCCGTGCGAAATCCCGCCAAAAACAGCTCGACCGCATGGACCGCATCGAAAAACCGGAAATGGCTGCAAAGCCGACATTCGCTTTCAAGGAATCCCGCAGCCCGAGCCGCTATGTCGTGGAAGCCGAAGCCCTTTCGATCGGCTACGACAAGCCGCTCTTGCCGCCATTGACGTTCATGATCGAACGCGGCGAGAAAATCGCGCTTGTCGGCATGAACGGCGTCGGTAAATCGACGCTGCTGAAAACGATGCTCGGCAAAATCAGTCCGCTTGACGGCGACGTCATCCGCGGCGAATACTTGACGCCGAGTTACTTCGAGCAAGAAGTTAAAGCGCCGACCCATACGCCGCTCGACGAAATTTGGGCCGCTTATCCGAGCATGGAACAGGGCCAAGTACGGAGCGCCCTTGCCCGCACTGGACTTAAGAGCGAGCACATCTCGCGCTCGATGACACAGCTCAGCGGCGGAGAGCAGGCGAAAGTCCGCCTGTGCAAGCTCATGCTCGAAGAAAGCAACTGGCTCATTTTCGATGAACCGACGAACCACTTGGACATCGACGCCAAAGCGGAATTGAAGCGCGCGATGCAAGCCTATAAAGGCACGATCGTTCTGGTCAGCCACGAGCCTGATTTCTATGAAGGCCTGGCGACAAAAGTCTGGAACGTCGAAGAATGGATCAATGCCGGGAAACAATCCCTCTAATAAAACACCAAAACAGCCTCTCCGAAAATGGAGAGGCTGTTTGACTGTATAAAAAGGCCATTTTGAATGAATAGAGATCTATAAGCCCGACCGTGCTGGCCACTTCGCTTTCCGTGGGTTCGGCTTCAGTCTCCTCGTCACTGCGTTCCTGCGGGGCCTTCAGCTCGAACTGGTCCCACAGGAGTCTCGCGGCCAGCACGGTCGGGAGCGTCACCTGTAACTAATAGATAAGATAAGGACGCTGATCCTGCTTTAATCTATCGGGAATAAGCCGCTGTCTTCAGGATCCGGAACGGAAGGCGGCGAGCAAGTTGGCCGAAGGCAGTTCGGCCGACTTGCTTGCGACGAAGCAGCGCAGCGATGCAGGAGCACCGGTTTTGACTGCGGGATTTCGGCGCGAGCCCACGGAAAGCGTCCGCCTGAAGTGGAGGATTTGAGATAGCTTCTCCTGAATGTATCTTCATTCTTGAAGAGAAACAAATATTCTTTTGTCTAAAAGGTCCCAGCCTCCCCCGAAAATCCGGAGAGGCTGTTTTTTAATACGTCGTCAGTTTGAACAGTTTCTGGAAGCCGTAGATTCCGCGCTGCCAGAAGGTGAATTCATCCTGGTACTTCTCGACATCGAGCGTATACATCGCGCCTTCGTTGTTCCACATCGGATCGAAGTATGCTTCGAATTCGCCGACCAGGTCACTGTCCGGCGGTGCGGTGATGCGGATATCGCTTTCCAGGTTGTAATTGTCCAGGGTCCGCTCTGTATAATTCGCGGAACCGCCATAGATAAAGGCTTTGTCGGCTGTTTTGATGAGAATCGATTTTGTGTGGAACTGGCCGACTACGGCATTGTACCAGCGGATGTCCAGGTTGTCGCTGGACTCTTCCATCAATTCCTGGGCGACCGGCCGATTCGGCAGGCCGGTCTTTTCTGTCCCGAACGCGTTCTCGTTCGGATCAAGGACGATGCGGACGTCGACGCCGCGGTTCGCCGCTTGCGATAATGCCTCCAATATTTCGCTTTCGGCAATATAGAACATGGCCAGCGAAATGCTGTCGCCTATTCGCGTCCGGTCAATGTCGGCAATCAAGGCATCGAAAATCCGCTTTTCGGTCAGATACTGCGCCTCGTAGTCGCCCTGCTGCGGCTCGGCTTCGATCCGCGGAAAATCCGGTCCGCCGGAAAACTTCGAAACCGCCTCTTCCGCTTCTAGCATATCGTTGATGATCGGCCCGCTTACTTTGAATGCCATATTGCCATGCAAGCCGCTCGCATTATGCGGATTGGCCGAACTGATAATGGCCGCTTTTTCGGTGATCACTGCTTTCCGGTGGTTCGCCTTGATATTCAGCATCTCCAGATAAGACGCCAAAGACAAATCCGGGGCATCGCTCGACATCCCATTGGGAATCCAGCCTTCGCCGCTGTTGTCGAACCATTGGAACAGGACCCGGTAAAACCCCGAATACAGCGGCATCGAATCGCGGAGCTGGTTCAAATCGGTAATGATGATTTCAATCCCTGCTTTGTCCATCGTATCGAGAAACCGATTTTCATAAGATCCGTAGCCGGTGTTGAGCGGATCCGTGATAAAGTAGATCGGCATCTCCGGATTTTCCGCTTTCTTTTTCAGCAAATGCTCCGTCAGCAGTTCCGAAACTGCCGGAAACTCGATTTTCTGGTCGTTGTTATTGTCAAAAAGGAATAAATCCAGCACAATAAACTCCTCTGCTTCATCTATCGTGTCATAAATTTCATCGAATATTTCCAGATGATATTCTTTATTCGTGCCTTCGGTGTCCTGTGCATAGGACAAATCGTACAGCAATTCCACATCTTCCAACTGGTGCATGTCCCCCTTATAGGAAATGCCTTCAGGCAACGGTTTGAACGTATGCCACAAAATCACGATTAAATACAGGATTGCCAGAATACCAGCAGTCGTATAGACGATCCTGCGGCGCTTGCTCCATTGCTTGTATCTCTTTCTAATCATCTTGCGTTCCCCCTCGCCCTCATTATAACAAGAAGAAGAGAAAAGAAATTTATTATTTTTATGGAATAAAAAACCAGCCGTCATAACGGCTGGTTGAAAACTTCATATTAGGCAGTCAAGACGTATTCGCGTGTACGGGCATCTTCCATCAGCATGTCTTTCAAGCGCTGCTTGCCGCGGAACAAGCGGGACTTCACTGTGCCGATCGATACTTTCATCGTCTCTGCAATCTCGATCAGCGACAATTGATGCACATAGAAGTACATGATCGTCGTGCGATAGATCGAATCCAATTCGGAAATCTTGCTGCGGATCATGACTGAAACATCCTGCTGTTCCAGAATTTCCGCTGCTCCTGCTGAATCGGAAGGGATCAAGTCCAGCAACGAAACATCCAATCCTTCCGGCTGCTGTACCATATGTTTGCTGCGGCGGACGTTTTTGCGGTAACGATCACGGAACGTATTCATACAGATGGTTGTCAGCCAGGCTTTTACATGATCCACTTCAGCAATCGAAGATTCATAGCGGACTACCTTCAGCCATACTTCCTGCATCAGATCTTCAGCTTCCGCTTTATTGCGCGTAAGCTTCAGGCATAAATGATAGATATAACGGTTATATTCTACATATAGATTTTCCATGATCGATTCCTCCGTCCGATTGTTGTTCAGGTCATTTGCTCTTCTTGTTATCCTAATTGTGCCAAAACCCAACCTTTCCCTCTATCGCATTCACTTTCATTTCACTTACACTTTTGTAATAAAGAACAACAGCAAATCTGCGCATAAAAAAACAGTGCCGCAAACTCCCTATAATGGAGTGGTTCGCAGCACTGTTTCTTTTTATTAGATTATTGCTCCCGTTCCTTCCCTACTTTCCGGATATCGGCTAAGATCAAGGCCCCTACCAGGACCAGCCCCAGATAGCCGACGAACGGATAGAACCAGTTGACCAATTGTGTAAAGCCAAGGAAACTTAAGCCGAATGCGATGATCCCTGAAACAATCACGAAAATCCGGAATCGATTCGTGCCCATTTCAGTGAATCGCGCAGAAAACGACAGCAGCAGGCTGACAGCCGTGTTGTAGATCATGCTGAAAATCACAATCGCCATGACAATGCCGAGGAAAGGCGAAATATTGTCCGCCAAGCGCAGCATCGGCAGATCGGTCCCTCCGACAATATCCACTTTCGAGAAAATCGCCAAATAGCTGAGCAGGATCAATATGCCGAAGACGATCCCGCCGATCATGCCGCCGCGCGCTGCGACTTTATCATCTTTTTCCGCTCCGCCCATAACCAGCGCCATGGACGTCGTCAAGGCGATCGCCAAGGATACATAGTTAACAGCTGAAATGAACCAATTCGGCGCGGCCGATAATTGGTCTTTTGCAATCGGGTCCAGTTCCGTAAAGCTGGCGTCCATCGTCAACAGGCTGTAGGCAGAAATCCCGATGACCATTACAATCAGGAATGGCGTGATGCTGCCGATGATCGTGATGACTTTTTTCACGTTGAGCATGATGGTAAGGATGACGAGAACTGTCATCACGGACCGGCCGAATGCAGGGGCTAATCCGAATTGCTGTGAAAAAATCGAACCTGCCCCTGCAATCATGACCACCAGAATGCCGAACAAGGTCAGGATCAGCGTGTAGTCGATGATTCTCCCGATGACTTTCCCGCCGATTTTGTAGACGACCTCTTCATGAGATACTGTCTGCAGGCGGCTGCCAAGGCCAGTCAGCACTTTCCCCAAGTAGCCGAACAGGACCGCAGCTAGCGCAACGCCTGCGAGCCCCCAGTAGCCGAAACTTGTATAATACTGCAGAATCTCCTGGCCGGATGCAAAACCCGCTCCGACCACGATCCCAATAAATGCACTTGCGATCTTCAAACTTTTTTTCATAGCCCTCTCCCCTTATTATGTTAAAATAATAAATTCCGAATGTTTTTACAGACCTTTCTTATTCTTATACCTTTTAAAATCCGTGATAAACAAGAAGACGGCCTGTACCTTCAAAATCAGGCTTTTTTCGCTTATAACTTCCAGGCACCCGCCAATTTCTAGGCACAAAAAAAAGCCTGCTGCGGATCAAGAGATCCGCAGCAGGCTTTTGTCTTTTATTATATAGAATTCGCTATCATTTCTTCATCAGCATTTTTGGTGATCGTCAGTCGGATGATCCGGTTCCGATCCATCTCGTTGATCTTGACATGAAGGTTCTCATAGGTGAACTCTTCGCCTTCTTCCGGCACATGGCCCAATTGCTGCATGACGAATCCGGCAATCGTATCGTGGTCGTCAGGCACTTCGACCTCGAACATCTCGTTGACGTCTTCGATCTCCAGGCGGCCGTGGCACATCAATACGTTATCGGTCATTTCAAAAACAAGCTCGTCGTCCTCGACGTCTGTCTCGTCTTCGATATCCTGGCCGATCATTTCTTCGATGATGTCTTCATGCGTCACGATTCCGAGCGTCCCGCCGTATTCATCCAGGATGACCGCCATGTGCTTTTTCTTGGCCATCATCATTTTGAACACTTTCTCGACGCTGACCGATTGGACGACGAACACCGGGTTGTCATCCATCAGTTCCGTCAGCGTCAGGTTCGGGTTCATCGACCATTCGATAAGCTTTTTCGAATAGAACAGGCCGACGATATTGTCCATGCTTTCTTCATACACCGGGTAACGCGTGTACGAGGAATCCAGGATCAAATCGCGCACTTCTTCGTAAGTGGAATCGATGGAAATCCCGACGATATCCGTACGGTGGGTGGACATGACGTCCGATACATCCTTGTGCGGGAAATCCAGGACCCCTTTGATCCGTTCCGATTCCTCTTCCTCGAAGGTCCCTTCAGTGGAAGCGATATCGACCATGGTGCGGAGTTCTTCTTTTGTCATCGTCGCTTCTTTTACCGTGCCTTTGGAAATGATGCGGATAAAGATATTCGTGAACTGCGCCAAGAGCCACGTAAGCGGCTTGAATAGAACGACCAATACCGAGATGACCGGGAAAACCAAGTAGGCCACACGGTCCGAGAAGGTCGCCGCGATCGTCTTCGGCAAAACTTCCCCGAAAATGATGAGGACCAATGTTAGGATCGCCGTAGCGACGCCGACTTCCCAGCCGCGCGTCAATGCGATTGTCGTAACCAGCGTCGGCAGCATGATGTTGGCAATATTGTTTCCGATTAAAAGAGTGGTGATCATACGGTCCGGCTTCGCGATCAACTTTTGCAGCCGCTGTGCTTTCACATCGCCCTGCTCAGCGCGAAGATGGACCTTCATCCTATTTACTGCTGTCAATGCCGTTTCGCTTCCTGAGAAGAAGAACGACAACATCAAAAAGAATCCTAGTGCGATAAACAAATCTATTTCCTCCAGTGTTAAGAACACATTTTTACGAGCTATTTCCGTATCGATAATTATATCACAGGGTTTTTCGATATGTCGAAAACCACAGCTTGTATGTTATAATTTTTCCATTATAAAAAAAATTGGAATGAGGGATCTTATGAACGCCGAAAAAATCGATCAGTATTTCAAAGACCATCGCACCGACCATCTTGAAGAATTGAAGGCATTTTTGCGCATCCCTTCAATCAGCTCGCTGACTGAACACAAAGGAGATGTCCGCAAAGCGGCTGAATGGCTGAAGGAAGCCATGGAAAAAGCCGGCCTGGAAAATGCAGAAGTATTCGAAACAGACGGCCATCCGGTCGTCTACGCGGACTGGCTTCATGCTGAAGGCAAACCGACCGTTCTTGTCTATGGCCATTACGATGTACAGCCGGTGGACCCGTTGAACCTTTGGGAAACGCCGCCGTTTGACCCGCATGTGCGCGACAATAAATTGTATGCCCGCGGCGCAAGCGACGATAAAGGCCAAACGTTCATGCATGTCAAAGCGGTCGAAGCGCTGCTGAAGCTTGAAGGCGAACTCCCCGTCAACATCAAATTCATCGTTGAAGGCGAAGAAGAAATCGGCAGCCCGACCTTGCCGAAGTACGTGGAACAGAACCAGGAACAGCTGAAAGCGGATTTGATCGTCATTTCCGACACCGGCATGCAAGGGCCGGGACGCCCGGCAGTATGCTACGGATTGCGCGGTCTTGCCGGCATCCAGATCGACGTCCAAGGGCCGAAAGGCGACCTGCATTCGGGCCTTTACGGAGGCGCTGTCCAGAATCCGCTCCATGCCATTGTGGAAATCCTGCAATCCTTCCGGGATAAAGAAGGCGTTATCCAAGTGGACGGCTTTTACGACGACGTGCTCGAAGTCTCCGATGCAGAACGCGCCGAGTTTGCAGCGCTCGAATTCGACCTGGAAAAAGAGAAACAGGAACTCGGCATTATAGAAGACTTCGGCGAGAAGGGCTATTCGTTTGTCGAGCGCACATGGATCCGTCCGACGCTTGAAATCAACGGCATCACCGGCGGCTTTTCCGGCGAAGGCATCAAAACGGTCCTGCCTGCCCAAGCGAGCGCAAAAATCACTTGCCGCCTTGTGCCGAACCAGGATCCGGATGATATTGTTGCGAAGCTGCGCGCTCATGTGGAAGCGAACAAGCCTGCTGGCGTAACAGTAACGATCAGCGACTTTGACAAAGGACAGCCGTTCCTGACGCCGTACGACCATCCGGCAATCCAAGCTGCCGGACGTTCATATGAGAGGGTCTATAACGTCAAGACCGCATTCACCCGCATGGGCGGTTCGGTTCCGATTGTTGCAGTATTCGATCAAGTGCTCGGTTTGCCGGTCGTATTGATGGGCTTCGGTCTGTCATCCGAAAACTTCCATGCGCCAAACGAACATTTCCATCTGGAGAACTTCGACAAAGGGCTGCGCGTCATCAGCGATTACCTCTACGAAGCAGCTCAATTATAAGAAGTATGAAGAAGCCTCTCCTTGCTGCGGAGAGGCTTTTCTTAACGCTTCCCCCATTCTAGAAACTATTGGAGGCCGCCATGGTCATTTATTGGATTGCCTGTTATTTGATTGGAACTATATTAACCGCCTGGTGGGTAGGCAAAAGGAGAGGTACGGACTTGCGCCAGGAGCGAAGCGGCAATTTGGGGGCGCGCAATGCAGGCGCCGTCCTCGGTAAAACCGCCTTCTTCATAACGTTTTTCGGGGATGCCTCGAAAGCGGCACTGGCTGTCTGGCTTGGCCGTTGCCTGGATTTCAGTCCATGGGCCGTGGCCTTCGGCGGGTTTGCGGTGGTGGCTGGACATTTATTCCCTTTTTGGCTCAAAGGCCGCGGCGGCAAAGGGATTGCGGCATTTATCGGCGCTTCTCTGTTCATTGCCCCAAAGCTTTTTCTTGCGATGGCAATTGGATTCGCAGCTGGACTCCTGCTGATCAGAAGTGCAACGCTTGCGATGTTGGCAGGTTTTGCCGCTTTTGCCGTGTTCATGATCCACTCTGGGGAATTCCCGGCTGCCTGGCCGCTCCTCGCCGCAATGGCGCTCATCTTGAGGAAACATGTACCGGATATCAAGGAATCGTTCCACAACCGGTTTGGACAATCATAAATATTATTGGATTTACAGCTTTCCGGATAAACATCCACTCTCATGTAAGCGTTTTAATGAATTTAGTGTCAAGAAAAGCTATTAATGTTATAGTTTATTCAAAATACTCTAAAGACAGGATGTTGTTTAAATGAAAAAGCCGATTGCCTGGGTACTGGATTCCACCGGATTTGTCACTGAAGAGTTCAAAGCCCATCCCGATGTTTACATGGTGCCGCTGAATATCCATTTCGGCCAGGAGGAATTTATTGATGACGGCGTGGATTTGACGAATGAGCAATTATACGCCCGCATCAAATCCGCTTCGGAATTTCCGAAAACTTCCCAGCCTTCTGCCGGGAAATTCGCGGAGCTTTACGAAAAGCTGAAAGAAGAATACGAATGCGCGATCGCCGTCCACGCGTCCGCCAAACTCAGCGGCACGATCGCCTCTTCCACTGCGGCTGCTGAAATGACGGGCTTCAAGGTATATGCCATCGATTCATTGGCCCTTTCCTACGGATTATCCGGGTTGATCGACCGGGGACTGGAGCTGGAGAAACAAGGCATGGACGCTGAAGCGATCGCCGAGCGCCTGCAGAAGGAAGTCCATGATTTCCGCAATTACATCCTGATCGGCAATTTGTCGCAACTGTACAAAGGCGGCCGGATGAGCGGCGCCCAGTACTACCTGGGGAGCCTCCTCAAAGTGAAGCCGATTGTCCAATTGAGTGCCGAAGGCGAATTGGTGCCGATCGACAAAGTCCGTTCGCATAAAAAAGCGGTCCAGTATTTGCTCGACCACTTGAAGAAAGACCATCAGCAATACGGCATCAATTACTTCCAGATCATGCACGGCAATGTCCACGGCGAAGCGGAGAGCCTGAAGCAGGAAATCCTGAAAATCGCGCCGGACGCCAAAGTGCTGATCGGCGATCTCAGCTCCTCCCTTGCAGTCCATGCAGGAGAAGGCACCATTGCTTTGTTGTGGAGAAAACCGCCTCAACAGTAAATGCCGTAAAAGCAGAAAATTGCGATACATTCGTCCCATCTTCCCTCTTCTGAACGGCTATTTCTGGGAATCTTTGCTACAATGGAAATAGAATTCAGAAATGAGCGGTAAGGGTGAGGTGGATTTAATGCAACATTTGGAACGCGAAATTACAGAACATGTGATGCTTTGTGACGCAAAAGGGCAATTAAATCCAAACGCGATCGGTTTTGCCCGCCAGCCATTGGTTGTCAGCAATCTGCGCGGAAATTTCATGCGCAAGAAAAAGTGGAATTACTGGTGCATTTTCGGCGAAGAAGTGATGTTTTCCGCGACAATCAGCCATCTTGACTATGCCACTGTCTGCTTTGTGTATTTTCTCAACTACGAAACCCAGCGTTTTTATGAAAAAACGGTTTTGGTTCCGTTCACGCGGCAGGTCAAACTGTCCAACGAAGTGCTCGGCCGCTGCCACTTCCGCCACGAAGACATGTCCATTACGATCGACTATAAGCATAACCAGACCGAAATGCTTGTGGAAGTCGGCGATTTCGATGGCGAACCACTTCAGGCCACCCTCCAGATTGAGCATCCGGCGGAAAATGAATCGCTCAATGTGGTCATTCCTTGGAACCGCCAGACATTCCAGTTTACCGGCAAGCACCACCTGCTTCCGGTAACCGGAAAAATCAGCCTCGGCAGCCGGGAGTACACATTTGATCCTTTCGAAAGCTTTGCGGTGCTTGATTACGGACGGGGGGTTTGGCCGCGGGAAACTTCCTGGAATTGGGCGATGGCTTCACAGCGTTCGGACGGACAGACCATCGCTTTGAACTTCGGCGGCAAATGGACAGACGGCACCGGAATGACGGAAAACGCCTTTTTCGTTAATGGCAAAATGACCAAGATCCACGAAGATGTGCAGTTCCATTACAATTCCGAAGATTACAATGATCCTTGGTTTATCCAGACCAAATTTTCCGATGATGTGAAATTGACGTTCACTCCCTTCTTTGAACGGGAGTCCAAGACGGACATGAAGCTCGTGAAATCGGAGACCCATCAATTGGTCGGCTATTTCAACGGCCATGTCCGGCATCCGGATGGGCGCAAGCAGAAAATCATGCAGCTTCTCGGAACGGTTGAAGAGCATTATGCAAAATGGTAATAAAAAAGAGGCGCCCGGGTAGTGACCCCTTAAAGTTAGAGTTTCAGTTATGCAGCTAATTGGCTGGCATGAATTCGGTAGTTCACCGGGCTCATGCCGGCCAATTTTTGTTTAATGCGTTCGTGATTGTAATAGTGGACGTAGCGTTCAATGTTCAGCTTCAATTCTTCATACGGGACCAGGGCTTCTCCGAAATACATCTCCTGTTTAAACAAGCCAAAGAAATTCTCCATGGCTGCATTGTCAGCACACGTCGCCTTTCGGGACATGCTTTGGAAAATCCCGTTCCGCTTTAACGTTCTTACCCACAACCGGTGCTGGTAATGCCAGCCTTG